>NZ_DASPIS010000058.1:0-52264 GCF_035628975.1 Azospirillum sp.
GATTAACCCTCTCTTCATCAAGACGCCGCAGCATGCCCCAACGTAGGCAAGCCCGGCGCGGAACTTGCAAAAACCGTTTCGCATCAGCGAAGCGGCCGATGCGAAGAGAATGCCGGGGAGACTTCCGATCGGGGACCGCGCGTGAACAACCTGCTGCAGACCTTGCGCAATCTCGGGCCCGCCCGCCTCGCGGCGATCGGCGGCGTCGGGCTGCTGCTGATCGGATTCTTCGTCTACCTGACGACCCGCCTGTCCACGCCGGAGATGGAGCTGCTCTACGCCGAACTCCAGCAGACGGAAGCCGCGGCGATCGCCAAGAAGCTGGAGGAGGCGAAGGTCCCCTTCACCGTCGACAAGACGGGCACCAAGATCATGGTTCCGGCCGATCAGGTCGGGCCGATGCGCATGCGCATGGCGGCGCAGGGGCTGCCCTCCGGCGGCTCGGTCGGCTACGAGCTGTTCGACAAGGGCGAAGGCTTCGGCGCCACCAGCTTCATGCAGAACATCAACCACCTGCGCGCGCTGGAAGGCGAGATGGCGCGCACGGTGCAGACGCTGAACGGCGTCCAGCAGGCCCGCGTTCATCTGGTCCTTCCCAAGCGCGAGCTGTTCGCGCGCCAGCAGAACCCGGCCACCGCCAGCGTCTTCCTGAAGCTGCGCCCCGGCGCCCAGCTGAGCCGCGAGAACATCCAGGCGATCCAGCAGCTGATCGCCGCGTCGGTCCCCAACCTGGACCCCAACCGCATCTCCATCGTCGACGACAAGGGCAAGCTGCTGGCCCGCGGCACCGGCAGCGACACCGCCGAAGCGATGATGGCGAGCGCGGAGGAGAAGAAGCAGGCCTACGAGGGCCGGCTTGCCCGCACCATCGAGGATCTGCTGGGCCGCACTCTCGGCTACGGCAAGGTCCGGGCGGAGGTGTCGGCCGACCTCGACTTCGACCGCATCACCACGCAGTCGGAAATCTTCGATCCGGAAAGCCAGGTCGTCCGCTCCACCCAGACGGTGGCCGAATCGAACGAGAGCAGCGACCGCGACCCGCTGGCCCCGGTCACGGTGGACCAGAACCTGCCGACGGCGCAGGCCAGCAGCAGCGCCAGCCCGCTGTCGTCGAACAAGTCGAACCGCAACGAAGAGACGATCAACTACGAGATCACCAAGACCACCAAGTCGCATGTGCGCGAGGCAGGCACCGTCCGCCGCCTGTCGGTCGCCGTGCTGGTGGACGGCACCTACCAGCTCTCCAAGGAGGCGCCGCCGGCCTACCAGCCGCGCAGCGAGCAGGAGATCGAGAGCATCAAGGCGCTGGTGCGGTCCGCCGTGGGGCTGGACGCCGTGCGCGGCGACTCGCTGGAGGTGATCAACCTGCGCTTCTGGTCGCCCGAGGACGACATCCAGAAGCCGGAAGAGCTGTTCATGGGCATGACCAAGGACGACCTGTTCCGCATCGCGGAGATGGTGGTCCTGGGCATCGTCGCCGTCCTGATCATCCTGCTGGTCATCCGCCCCCTGATCTCCCGCGCCTTCGAGAAGGCCGAGATGCAGGAGGAGGATGAGATGGACCGCCTGCTGACCGATCAGGCCGGCATGCCGGCCGCCCTTGCCGCCCCGACCGGCGCGCTGGCCCAGGATCTGGCGCTGGAAGCCGCACAGGCCGACGAGGAGCTGGAGCAGATGATCGACATCAACCGGGTGGAAGGCCGCGTCCGCGCGTCGTCCCTGCGCAAGGTCGGCGAGATCGTCGACAAGCACCCGGAAGAGGCGGTCTCGATCCTGCGCAACTGGCTGTACCAGGAGAGCTGAGCCATGCCGGCCTCCAATTCCATACCGTCTTCTGAGGGAGTGCCGCGGCGATGAGCGTGCGCAAATTCCTCTTCGACGAGTCCTTCGACGTGGACGCCGTGCCCCGCATGACCCATGTGGAGGACGACGATCTGCTACCGGAGGACGAGTTCGCCCTGCCGCCGGAGCCGGAGGAGCCGCCGCCCCCGCCCGCCCCCACCTTCGGGGAAGAGGAGCTGGCCGCCGCCCGCGCCCAGGGCTACGAGGAGGGTCTGGCCGCCGGCAAGTCGGAGGGCACGGCCGCCGGATACGGCAAGGGCTTCACCGACGGCATGGCCGCCGGTCAGAACACCGGGTACGAGCGCGGCAAGGCGGAGATCGAGGCGACGGTGAACAACCGCATCGCCAACGCGCTTTCCCAGATCGCCGACGGGGTGTCCCGCCTGCTGGCGGAGCACGAGGCGGGCAACGCCATGCGTTCCGAACAGCCGGTCCATCTGGCGCTGGCCATCGTTCGCAAGCTGTTGCCCGAATGGGCGCGGCGCGGTGGGATGGCCGAGGTGGAGGCGATGGTCCGCACCTGCCTGACCGACCTGATCGACGAGCCGCGGCTGGTCATCCGGGTGGCGGAGGACACGATGGTGCTGGTGCGCGACCATCTGGACCAGACGGTCGGGTCGCGCGGCTTCGGCGCCAAGCTGATGGTGATCGGCGACCCGTCGATCGCGCCCGGCGGCTGCCGCATCGAATGGGCCGAAGGCGGCGTGGAGCGCGACACCGCCCAGCTGCTTGCCGAGATCGAACGCCGTGCCGCGCACATGCTGGAGGCTCCGGCCCCCGTCTAAGGGGTGACCGGATTGAAGGAGGTCCGAGACCGACATGCCGAGCGACAATTTCTCGCTGAACGACCTGCACGGTGGCGATGGCGACGACTACGCCAGTCCCGGAATCGCCAAGGATCTGGAGGCGGTGTACGACATCCCCGTCCAGATCTCCGCGGTGCTGGGCAAGTCGACCATGCAGGTGGCGCAGTTGCTGAAGCTGGGCCGCGGCGCCGTGGTGGAGCTGGACCGCAAGGTCGGCGAGGCCATCGACATCTACGTCAACAACCGCCTGGTCGCCCGCGGCGAGGTGGTGGTGGTGGAAGACCGGCTTGGCGTGACCATGACGGAAATCATCAAGTCGGACCGGGGCTGATGGCGATTTCGTCCGACAGCGCCGCATCCCGCGCCAAGGCGGCCCAGCCGCAGCCGGCGGCACCCGCCGCCGCCGCTCCGGGGCGGGGCGTGCGGCTGCGCGGCGGGCTGGACGTGGCGACCCTGGTCGGGCTTGCCGCGGCCGGCGCGGTGATCCTGCTGGCGATCACCACCGGCGGTTCGGCGCGCGCCTTCCTCGACCCGCCGTCGCTGCTGATCGTGCTGGGCGGGACGCTGGCGGTCACCACCGCCTCCTTCTCGCTGGGCGACGTGGCGGTGGCGTGGCGGAGCGCGGCGGCGGTGCTGGTCCACCAGACGCTGGACCCCAAGGGCGTGGCGCGGCAGGTGATCCTGCTGGCCGAGGCCGCCCGCCGGGCCGGGCCGGAGACCCTGCGCAACGTCCTGCCGGAACTGCGCGGCGAGCCCTTCCTGCACCGCAGCGTCACCCTGATCACCGAAGGGCATCCGCCCGACACCATCGAGCAGATGCTGACCGGCGAGGTCGAGGCGACCGCGGGCGCCCTGGGCAAGAGCGCCGGCGTGCTGCGCCGCGCGTCGGAAGTGGCGCCGGCCATGGGGCTGATCGGCACGCTGGTCGGTCTCGTGCAGATGCTGGGCAGCCTGAGCGACCCGTCGGCCATCGGGCCGGCGATGGCGCTGGCATTGCTGACGACCTTCTACGGGGCCGTGCTCGGCAACGTCGTCCTCTCCCCGCTCGCCGCCAAGGTGGAGCGGTCGGCGGAGGAGGACGCGCTGGTCAAGACCCTCTTTACCATCGGCGCCGTATCCATCGCGCGCCAGGAGAATCCGCGGCGTCTGGAGATGCTCCTGAACGCCGTCCTGCCGCCTGGAAAGCGGATCCAGTATTTCGACCGGGAAGCCCCGAGAGTGGGAGCGTAAGGCTATGCGTCTGCTGATCGTTGGAACGTTGGAAGGCTACATCACCGCCGCCGGCAAGATCGCCATGAAGCGGGGGGCCAAGGTGTCGCACACCGACAGCATCGAAGGGGCGCTGAACGCCTTGCGCGCCGCCGCCGGTGCCGACTTGGTGATGATCGACGTCAAGCTGGACATCGCCACCTTCATCGACAGCCTGAAGTCGGAGCGGATCACCATCCCGGTGGTCGCCTGCGGCATCGGCACCGATGCGGCCGCCGCCGTGCGCGCCATCCGCGCCGGCGCCAAGGAATATCTGCCGCTGCCGCCGAACGCCGAGCTGATCGCCGCGGTGCTGGAAGCGGTGGCCGAGGAAAGCCATTCCATCGTCTGCAGCGACCCCGCCATGCTGGCGACGCTGCGGCTGGCCGAGCAGGTGGCCCCCAGCGACGCGTCGGTGATGATCACCGGCGAGAGCGGCACCGGCAAGGAGCTGATGGCCCGCTTCATCCACCGCAAGAGCCGGCGGTCGGGCGAGCCCTTCGTCGCGGTCAACTGCGCCGCCATCCCGGAAAACCTGCTGGAATCGGAGCTGTTCGGGCACGAAAAGGGCGCCTTCACCGGCGCCGTGGCCCGGCGTCTCGGCAAGTTCGAGGAGGCCAACAACGGCACCCTGCTGCTGGACGAGCTGTCGGAGATGCATCCCCGCCTGCAGGCCAAGCTGCTGCGCGCCATCCAGGAGAAGGAGATCGACCGCATCGGCTCCAGCCAGCCGGTGAAGGTCAATGTCCGCCTGATCGCCACCTCCAACCGCAACCTGGAGGCGGAGGTCCGCTCCGGCAATTTCCGCGAGGATCTGTATTTCCGCCTGAACGTGTTCAGCGTGGCGATCCCGTCCCTGCGCGAACGCCCGGCCGACATCCCGATGATCGCCGAGCATTTCCTGAAGAAGTACGCGGAGGCCAACGGGCTGGGCGACAAGCGCCTGACCGAGGACGCCCTGCTGATGCTGAAGACCCACCACTGGCGCGGCAACGTGCGCGAGCTGGAAAACACCATGCACCGCGCCGTCCTGCTGTCGCGCGGCGAAGAGGTGGGACCCGAGGCCATCATGCTGACCAGCAAGATGCTGGCGCCGGAGGGCAGCGCCCAGGCCTCCATCCCCGCCGACTCGCCGGTCGCCAACCCCTTCGCCGGTCCCGGCGGCACCGTGCCCGCCGCGCAGCCGCATGCGCCCCAGCCGCCGGTTTCCGCCCCGCCCCTGGTGGTTCCGCCGCCGGGCGCCCTGCCGACCAGCTACGGCCCGCCCAAGGGCGGCAAGGCAGGTCCCTACGGCATGGCCGCCAACAGCGGTGCCGCCGCCGCGGCGAATGCCGGCGGGACCGGTGCCGGCTTGGCGGCGCTGATCGGCCGCACGGTGGCCGACGTGGAGCGCGACCTGATCCTGGAGACTCTGACCCACTGCCTGGGCAACCGCACCCATGCCGCCAACATCCTGGGCATCTCGATCCGCACGCTGCGCAACAAGCTGAAGCAGTACGGCGATGAGGGCCGCAGCGTGCCCTCGCCGGGCAACGACGAACGGGCGACGGCCTGACGGCCGGTCCGGCACCGGGCCCTGAGCGGCGGGAGCATCCATGGCGCTGACGGAACAGAATGGCGGAGGCGGCGGCAGGGGCGGCGGTCCCGGCAACATGGCCGCCTTCGGCGAGATGTGGGCGGTCACCAAGGCGTCGCTGAAGCGCGGCGACGTGGCGATGGCCATCGGCATCCTGATCGTCGTGGTCGGGCTGATCATGCCGCTGCCCAGCGTCATGCTCGACATGATGCTGGGGCTGAACATCACCATCTCCATCCTGATCCTGATGGTGGTGCTGTTCATCGAGAAGCCGCTGGAGCTGTCGTCCTACCCGACGATCCTGCTGATCACCACGCTTCTGCGCCTGTCCTTGAACATGGCCTCCACGCGCCTGATCCTGACGCAGGGGCATGAGGGCACGTCGGCCGCCGGCCATGTGATCGAGGCCTTCGCCAGCTTGGTCATGGGCGGCGATTTCGTCATCGGCGTGATCATCTACGCCATCCTGACGATCGTGAACTTCAAGGTCATCACCGCCGGTTCGGGCCGCATCGCCGAAGTGGCGGCGCGCTTCACCCTCGACGCCATGCCCGGCAAGCAGATGGCCATCGACGCCGACCTGTCGGCCGGCATGATCGACGAAGGCACGGCACGTGCGCGGCGCAAGGAGCTGGAGGACGAAAGCGCCTTCTTCGGCTCCATGGACGGTGCGTCGAAGTTCGTCAAGGGCGACGCGGTCGCCGGCCTGATGATCATGTTCATCAACATCATCGGCGGCGTCACCATCGCGGTGCTGCGCCACGACATGCCGGTGATGCAGGCGCTCGACACCTTCACCAAGCTGACCATCGGCGACGGCCTCGTCTCCCAGATCCCGGCGCTGGTGATCTCGATCTCCGCCGGCTTCCTGGTGTCGAAGGCCGGCATGGGCGGCTCCACCGACAAGGCGGTGGTGGGGCAGTTGACCGGCCACAGCCAGGCGCTGGCCCTGTCGGCCGGCGCCATCGGCGTGCTGGCCCTGCTGCCGGGCATGCCGATCCTGACGCTGGCCCCGGTCATCGCCGCCGTCGGCGCCGCCGCCTGGTACATGCCGCGCCTGCGCGCGAAGAAGGAGGCGGAGGAGGCCGCCGCGGCGGAGGAGGCAGCGGCCGGCGCAGGACCGGGCGGCATGCCCGGAGCAGGGCCGGTACCGGACGAGCCGATCTCCACAGCGCTCGCCATCGACCTGATCCGGCTGGAGCTTGGCTACGGCCTCTTGTCGCTGATCAACCAGCCGCAGGCGGGAAGCCACCGGCTGACCGACCAGATCAAGGGCCTGCGCCGGCAGATCGCCGGCGAGGTCGGCTTCGTCATGCCGGCCGTGCGCATCCAGGACAACCTGCAGCTTCCGCCCAACACCTACATCATCCGCGTGAAGGAGATCGAGGCCGGGCGCGGCGACATCAGGCCCAACATGCTTCTGGTGATGGACCCGCGCGGCGACGCCATGAGCCTGCCCGGCGAGCAGACGGTGGAGCCGACCTTCGGCCTGCCCGCCATCTGGATCGAGCCCGGCTACCGCGAGGAGGCTCTGTTCAAGGGATACACCGTGGTCGACCCGTCGACCGTGGTCACCACCCATCTGACCGAGCTGATCAAGGACAACATGCAGGAGCTGCTGTCCTTCACCGAGACGCAGAAGCTGCTGGACGAGACCGACAAGGAACACCAGAAGCTGATCGCCGACGTGGTGCCGAATCAGATCACTGTGGGCGGATTGCAACGGGTGTTGCAGAATCTCCTTGCCGAACGCGTTTCGATCCGGGATCTTCCCACCATATTGGAAGGGGTATCCGAAGCGACCAGCCAGACCCGCAGCATCACCCAGATCACCGAGCATGTGCGGTCCCGCCTTGCCCGGCAGATCTGCGACGCGAACACGAACGAGATGGGCTTCATCCCGCTCGTCACCCTGTCGCCCGAATGGGAGCAGGCGTTCGCCGAGTCGCTGGTGGGCGACGGCGACGACCGGCAGCTGACGATGGCCCCGTCCCGCCTGCAGCAGTTCATCACCTCCGTCCGCCAAACCTTCGAGCGACATGCCATGATGGGCGAGAGCCCCGTTCTGTTGACCAGCCCGCTGATCCGGCCGTTCGTCCGCTCCATCGTGGAGCGGTTCCGGCCGGCTACCGTGGTCATGTCCCAGAACGAGATCCACCCGAAGGCCCGCATCAAGACCCTGGGGCAGATCTGATGGTGCGCGCCGTTCTCTCCCCCCTGCCTGACGGAAGGCACCGCCGATGCGGCTGAAGTCCTTCCACGCCAAGACCATGTCCGACGCCATGCGGATGGTGCGCCAGTCGCTGGGCGACGACGCCATCATCGTCGCAACGCGCGAGGAGGAAGGCGGCGGCGTGCGCGTCACGGCGGCGGTGGAAGAGGACGACCTGCCGGCCGCCCCCGTTTCCGGCGGTGTGCGCGGCGGTCGCGCCAAGGCCCCGCCGAAGCCGGTCGAACCCGAGATCGACGTGGGCGAGGTGGTGGCCGACGCCCTGCAGCGCCACGGCGTCCCCGCCACCCTGGCCGAACAGCTGATCGACGCCGCGTCGGGCCTCGACACCGAGGATCCGCGGCTGGCGCTGGGCTCGGCGCTCGATTCCTATTTCACCTTCAATCCGCTGCCGGACGGCCGCAGCCCGGTGAAGCCGCTGGCGCTGGTCGGGCCGCCGGGATCGGGCAAGACGCTGGTCGCGGCCAAGCTGGCGGCCCGCGCCGTCTTCAAGAAGCGGTCGGTCGGCGTCATCACCACCGACACGGTGCGCGCCGGCGGCGTCGACCAGCTGGCCGCCTTCACCCGGTTGATGAAGCTGAAGCTGGCGACGGTGGAGGACCCCGACGCGCTGGCCGGCGCCTTCGAAGTACACCGCAAGACCGACCTCGTTCTGGTCGACACCGCCGGCCGCAACCCCTTCGACGCCGTAGACATGCAGGATCTCCGCGCCCTGCTCGGCGCCGGGGAGGTGGAACCGGTGCTGGTCCTGCCCGCCGGGCTGGACGCGCTGGAGGCCGCCGACATGGCGCTGGCCTTCAAGGCGGTCGGCGTGCGGCGGATGCTGGTCACCCGGCTGGACATGGCCCGCCGGCTGGGCAGCCTGCTTGCGATCGCCGCCCGCGCCCGGCTGTCCTTCTGCGACGCCAGCGTGTCGTCCAAGGTGGCGGAAGGGCTGACCGCCCTGAACCCGCTGGCGCTCGCCCGCATGATGATCCCGGCCGAGGAGAAGGCGCCCGCCGCCAAGGAGTCGGCACCGCGCCGCACCGCCCGCACCGCGGACTGGGAAGAGGAAGACGACGGGCAGCCGGATCATGAGCCGGACCATACGCCCGTGCGCAAGCCGACCTTCGGGCGGGCCTATGAGCCGGAGGACGACGAGCCGGAGATCGAGCCGGCGCCGCCACCCCCGCCACCACGCAGGGCCGCCGCCGCCAAGCCAACGAAACCCGCAACCGCAAAATCCGCAACCAAGGCAAAAGCCTCCAGTTCCCCCTCGTCGAGGACCCTGCCATGACCGATCCGGTGTTCCCGGCCGCCCTCAAGAACGTTCGCCCGCTGCGCGGCGCCAACGTCATCGCCGTGGCCAGCGGGAAGGGCGGCGTCGGCAAGACGTGGTTCTCCATCACGCTCAGCCACGCCCTCACCAAGGCGGGAATGAACACCCTGCTGTTCGACGGCGACCTCGGCCTCGCCAACGTCGACATCCAACTGGGCTTTTCTCCCAAGAACGATTTGGGCGCCGTCATCAACGGCGAGGTGACGCTGGCCAAGGCGGCGCAGCGCTTCCCCGACACCGGGTTCGACATCATCGCCGGCCGGTCGGGATCGGGCACGCTGGCGCAGTTGCCGAGCCAACGCCTGTCGGGCCTGCGCAACGACCTGCTGGAACTGGCCAAGGGCTATGACCGGGTGGTGATGGACATGGGCGCCGGCGTCGACCGCACGGTGCGCACCCTGTCGGGGCCGGCCGGCACCACGCTGGTGGTGACGACGGACGAGCCGACCTCGCTGACCGACGCCTATGCCTTCATCAAGCTGACCCATGCCACCAACCCGTCGGCCGACCTGCGGATCGTCGTGAACATGGCGCAGAGCGTGAAGGACGGCGAACGCACCTACGGCACCATCCTGAAGGCCTGCCAGAACTTCCTGAAATACAAGCCGGCGCTGGCGGGCATCATCCGCCGAGACCTGAAGGTGCGCGACGCCATCCGCAACCAGACCCCGCTGCTGACCCGCTCGCCCGCCTGCGACGCGGCGCGCGACGTCGAGGCGATCGTGCAGCGGCTGCTGGCCAGTTCCAAGTAGCGGAACCGATGGGCGGGGCGCTCCCACCATCGGTCACGCCCGCTGCCGCCACCGCCGTGGCGGCTCCCGCCACGCCCGCACCCGTCACGACCGAGGCCACGGTCGTCAGGCTGCCCGAACGGCTGCCGGAGGTGACCCGCCCGGTGGTGCTGACCGGCACCGTCGCCGGCCAGACGCCGGAAGGCCTGACCCGCGTGCGCACGTCGGCAGGCGAACTGCTGCTCGACAGCAAGGCGGAGCTGCCGCCCGACAAGCCGGTCACCGTCCAGATCACCCCCGGCACCGGCACACCGACGCCCACCGCACCGGCGACAGTCACAGCCAAGCCCACCGCGCTGATCCTGCTGCAGGCGCTGGGCACCCCAACCGGGACGGGGGCAGCCGGAACGGGGGCGGCCGGGACGACGGCAGCCACGCCCGCGGGCAGCCCGGCGCCCGGAAATGCCGCGACTCCCGCCGTCCTGCTGCCGACCCCCACCCCGACCACGGTGCCCGCCCTGCCGCCCCTGCTGCCCGGCACGGTGGTGCCGGCGCTGGTGATCGCCGGCGGATCGGGCGCCAAGCCAACGCCGGCGGCGCCGGCCGGCGGCGCCGCACCCCAGCCGCCTCCCCCCTCCCCAACCGGCGCCAACCCGGTCGGACCGGCCAAGCCCGAGGCTGCAGCACCCGCCACACCGGCACCCGCCCCCCCATCCATGCCGGCACCGCCGATGGCCGGGGGAAGTGCAACCTTCGGCACGCCGGTCCAGCTGGGCGGCGATGCGGCGCACCCCGGCGCGGGAACCCCGGCAAAGCCTGACCAGCCGTCCGGCAGTGCCGCCGGCACACCTGCCGAGCCGCCCGATCTGCCGCGCGGCGCCACGGTGGCGTTGAGGATCCTGACCGTCACCCCGCCTCCGCAACAGCCGCGCCCGCCCGGCGACTCTGACGCCGGTGGACGGACCGGGCAGGGCGGAAGCCAGACCGGCAGTAGCCAGGCTGGCAGTAGCCCGGCTGGGAGCCAGGCCGGCGGCCAATCCTCTCCGGAAGCGGCGGATCCCAACCCTCCGCCCGACACCCCCGTCCTGCGCGGCACGGTCGCCGGCAGCACGCCGCAGGGTCAGCCGATTCTGGCGACCAAACAGGGCATGCTGGCCCTCAACGTCGCGGCCAGCCTGCCGCCGGGCGCCAAGGTCACCGCGGCTCTCACCGACCTCGCCCAGGCGACCCAGGCGGCGGCCCCCACCCTGCCCGGCCCGCCGGGGCCGGTCGGCGAGCGCGACTGGCCGGCGATGCGGCAGCTGATGGCGACATTGGCGGCGTCCGACCCGGCGTTGGCGAAGTCGATGCTGGCGACCATGCCTCAGCCGAACCGCAAGCTGACCGCGGCGCTGGGCTTCTTCCTGGCGGCGATGCGCGGCGGCGATGCCCGGGGCTGGCTCGGCGATGATGCCTCCTCCGCGCTGGACAAGGCCGGGCGGCGCGACCTGCTGGAGCGGCTGGACAAGGATTTCGAGGGGTTGCGCCGCGAGGCCGCGGAACCGCTGCCGGGAGATTGGCGCAGCTACACCATCCCGCTGATGGATTCGACCGGCCCGAAGCCGATCAAGCTGCATGTCCATCCCCTGAAGGAGGACGAGGAGGGCGACGGCAGGCCGCGCGGCAAGCCCGGCAGCCGTTTCCTCATCGATCTGGATCTCAGCCGCTTCGGGCCGATGCAGTTGGACGGTCTGATCCGGCCGAACCATTTCGACCTGATCCTGCGTAGCCACGCCGCCCTGCCGCCGGAGCTGCGGGTGGAACTGATCCAGGTCTTCGCCGACAGCGTGCGGGCGGTGGGCTACAGCGGCGGGCTGTCCTTCCAGTCCGGCGCCCGCAGCTGGGTGAAGCTGACCCGCGCCGGGCAGGCCGGACTTGGAGTTTCCGCATGAGGCGCGAGCGCCTGACCACCCGCCCCTCCCCCGACGCCCGCCACGACTATCTGGTGGAGCTGCGCGGCGAGCCGATGGCCGGCACGCGCCTGACCCTGCGTCTGGTGCCCGACCGGCTGGTGCCGGACCCGGCCTCCGTCGCCGCCTATCTGGCGGAATTCGCCGGCTTCGCGGACGGGCTAGAGGCGCTGGCGCTCGCCATTCTCGATGACCTCAACAACGAGCTGGTGCCGCGCTGGGTCGAGGTGGTGCTGGAACGCGACACGCCCCTGCCCCACCGCGTGGTGATCGAGGACCGGCAGCCGAACTGGGACAATCCGCAACTGATGGGGCGGCTGCGGCGGATTTGAGGAAGCCGGTCTATTCCTCCCTCATCCGCACGTCTTTCCGAGCAGGAGCAGTCCCCTCTCCCCCGGGGAGAGGGTTAGGGTGAGGGGGTCGCGCGGCGGCCCCCCTGCAAAAGTCCAGCATGTGCATCCCCCTCACCCCGACCCTCTCCCTGGGGGGGGAGAGGGGGATTGGTCAATCCGAAGGCGGTGGCGGCACCTCGTCGCTTCCCTCCGTGCGGTCGCGGTAGAGGGCGGCGCGGGCCAGCAGCATCAGGGTGATCGGCGTGGTGACCACCATCAAGGCGGTGATCAGCAGTTCGTGGATGATCGCCCGCGATTCCAGGACGGAGAAGAACAGCATCGAGGCCAGCAGGATGCAGCCGATGCCCAGCGTCGAGCCCAACGTCGGAGCGTGGACGCGCTGATAGAAGCTGTCGAAGCGCAGCAGACCGACCGTCCCGATCAGCGTCAGGACGGCGCCGGTCAGCAGCAGCACTGCGGTCAGGACCGCCGCCCAGGCGGGAATTTCGGCCAGATGGGTCATTCGATCACCTCCCCGCGCATCAGGAACTTCGCCAGCGCCGCCGTCGACACGAATCCCAGCAGGGCGATGATCAGCGCCGCTTCGAAATACAGGATGCTGCCGGTGCGGATGCCGAAGGTCAGCAGCAGCATGGTCGCCGTGACATAGAGGGTGTCCATTCCCAGCACGCGGTCCTGAGCCCGCGGCCCGCGCAGCACCCGGAAGGTCGCGAAGGCCATGGCGATCACCAGCAGGATCTGGGTCAGAAGGATCGTTCCCATCAGAAGTTTGACGATCATTCGAACAGCTCCATCAACCGTGTCTCGTACCGCCCCTTGATGGTCTCGATCCACACCTGCTCGTCCACGAGATCGAGGATGTGCAGGAGGATGGTGTTCCGCGTCCGGTCATAGGCGACCCACACCGTGCCGGGGGTGGCGGTGACGATGCAGGCCAGCGTCGCCAGCCCATAAGGTGCCCGGAGGTCGAGCGGAATGCGCACGAAGCCCGAAACCCGGCCGCCTTTGCCCGGCCGCAGGATGATCCGGGCGACGGCGATGTTGGAGCGCACGATGTCCTCCAGCACCAGCAGCAGGAGCGACACGGCGGCCCGCGGCCGACGGAGCCGTCCGCCCGGAAGGCCGAGCGTGTTCAGCGTCGCGGCGGTCACAAGCGACAGCACGCCGCCGAGGATGATCGTGCCCGGAGCCACGCTTTCGTTCAGCAGCAGCCAGACCCCCAGCAGGGTCGCGGTCATCATGGGGTAGGGAAGCCATCGGCTCATCGACGGTCTCATTGGGAGCCTCCCATCGTTCCGGGTGTACGGGCAACGGACATCACGGCGCCGTTGTAGTCGCGCGGCGCATGCAGCGACCTCGCGGTGTCCTCCATGTAGCGCATCGCCGGCCCGGACTGCACGGTCAGCGCCACGTTGAGGGCGAGCAGAAGCAGGACCGGCGCGATTTCCGCCACCCGCACGCGCGGCGCCTCCTCGGAGGGGGAGGCCCAGAATGCGTCGATGCCGGCCCGCGTCATCGCCACCACCGTCGCCAGCCCGGACAGGACCAGCGCCGCCATCAGCACCCAGGTGGTGACCGGCACGTCCGGGCCGGCGGCCAGCAGCGGCGACAGGATCGCGAACTTGGCGAGGA
This sequence comes from Azospirillum sp., assembly GCF_035628975.1. GTDB lineage: Bacteria > Pseudomonadota > Alphaproteobacteria > Azospirillales > Azospirillaceae > Azospirillum. The sequence continues at coordinate 13,686 of NZ_DASPIS010000058.1, forward strand.
AGCCCGACAGCGGCGGCAGGCCGGCCAGCAGCAGCGCGCTGGACATGAAGCCGATGCCGAGGATCGCCATCGTCGCCGGGATGGCGACGCCGGCCCCGCCGTCGTCGGACTCCTCGTCATCGCCCTCGCCGTACGCCTCGCGGGTCACCGCCAGCACGTCGGCGCCGACGGCGCGGCCGCGCTCCACCAGTTCCACCACCAGGAAGAAGCCGGCGACCGCCAGGACCGAGCTGCTGAGATAAAACAGGGCGCCGCCGGTCACCGACAGCTGCCCGGCGCCGATGGCCGCCAGCAGCGTGCCGGACGAAACCAGCACGCTTGCCCCGGCCAGCCGCGCCATGTTCTGCGTCGCCAGCACGGCGATCGACCCGAAGCCGATGGTCAGCAGCCCGCCGACCAGCAGGACGGTGCCGCCGAAGCCGGAGGAGGCCCCTGCCCCATCGCCGAACACCAGCAGCCACAGCCGCAGCACGGCATAGACGCCGACCTTGCTGAGGATGGAGACGATGGCGGCAGAGGCCGCACCCAGGGTGGAATAGGTGTTGGGCAGCCAGAAGCCGAGCGGCCACATCCCCGCCTTGATCAGGAAGGCGACGCCCAGAATGGCCGCCCCGGCCTCCAGAAGTCCCCGGTCCTCCGCCGCCAGACCGGCGACGCGGCCGGCCAGATCGGCCATGTTGAGGGTGCCGGAGATGCCATAGATCATGCTGACGCCGATCAGGAACAGCAGCGACGCCGACAGGTTGATTGCGATGTAGTGCAGCCCCGCCCGCACCCGCGCAAGGCCCGAGCCGTGCAGGGCAAGCCCGTAGGAGGCGGCCAGCATGATCTCGAAGAAGACGAACAGGTTGAACAGGTCGCCGGTCAGGAAGGCGCCGTTCAGCCCCATCAGCTGGAACTGGAACAGCGAATGGAAATGCGCGCCCGCCTTCTGCCAGCGCGGCAGCGAGAACAGCAGGGCGGCCACCCCCAGGATGCCGGTCAGCACCAGCATCAGCGCGGCGAAGCGGTCCAGAACCAGCACGATGCCGAAATTGGCTGGCCAGTCGCCCAGCCGGTAGACGCGGACGCCGGCCGCGCCCGAGTCCGCGACCGTCATCGCCAGGATGGCCAGCCCGAGCAGGGCAAGCGCCGACGCCATGCCGATCACGGCCTTCAGCGTGCGCTGCCGCTCGTCGATCAGCATCATCACCGCACCCGCCAGCATGGGCAGGACGATGGGCGCGATCGTCAGGTGATCCATCCAGCCGGTCACCGGCTCTTCTCCTTTCCGTCGACATGGTCGGTCCCGGTCAGGCCGCGGGCGGCGAGCAGCAGGACAAGGAACAGGGCGGTGGTGGCGAAGCCGATGACGATGGCGGTCAGCACCAGAGCCTGCGGCACCGGATCGGCATGCATGGCGAGGTTGCCGGCCCGGCCGCCCTCCAGGATCGGTTCGGCGCCGGTGCGCAGGCCGCCGGTGGAGAAGATGAACAGGTTGACGGCATAGGACAGCAGCGACAGGCCGATGATCACCTGGAAGGTGCGGGGCCGCAGCAGAAGCCACACGCCGGAGCCGGTCAGCACGCCGATGCCGAGCGAAAGGATCAGTTCCATGTCAGTCGTCTCCCACGGCGGACGGCACAGGCCCGGATTGCACCGGTTCAGGCACCGCCGGCATCTCCGCCGGGCGCGGCGCGGCGGCGCGATGGCCGCGCAGCGACTGGCGGGCCAGCGCGATCAGGATCAGGATGGTGGCGCCCACCACCAGGGCGAAGACGCCGATGTCGAACAGCAGGGCGCTCGCTACCGGGATCTTGCCCAGCACCGGCAGCTCGGCGTAGGCGAAATAGCTGGTCAGGAAGGGCCGTCCGAAGATCCACGCGCCGAGCCCGGTGCCGGCGGCCAGCAGGATCCCGACCCCCATCCAGCGCATCGGCAGGACGCGCAGCCGCGCCTCCACCCACTGGGTACCGCCGAACATGTATTGCAGGATCATGGCGATTGCCACGGTCAGCCCGGCCGCGAAGCCGCCGCCCGGCAGATCGTGACCGCGCAGGAGCAGGAACAGCGCCACCATCAGGATCAGCGGAAACAGAAGCCGTGCGATCAGCGATGGGATGAACAGCCATTCCGCCGCCGTGTCGCCGTCCTTGCGGTCGGGATGTGAAATGTCGAAGGCGCTCTGGTCGCGCTGCTGTTCGGTAACGTCGACGCTGTCCGGCGCCGGGCGGAAGCGGCGCAGCAGCGCATAGGCGGTCAGCGCCACGGCGCCCAGTACGGTGATCTCCCCCATGGTGTCGAAGCCGCGGAAATCCACCAGGATGACGTTGACGACGTTGGTGCCGCCGCCCTCGCTATAGGCAAGCTCCAGGAAATGCTGGGCCAGCAGTTCCGGCGGGAAGCGGGTCATCACGCCGAAGGCGAGACCGGCCATGCCTGCCCCGGCGGCGATGGCGATGGTGAGGTCGCGCAGGCGGCGTGTCAGGGTGACCGCCTCCGACCCGCGGGCGCCGGGAACGTCCAGCCGCTTGGGCAGCCAGCGCAGGCCCAACAGAAGCAGGATGGTGGTGACGACCTCCACCAGCAGCTGGGTGAGCGCGAGGTCCGGGGCGGAGAACCAGACGAAGGTGACGCAGACGACCAGCCCGGCACCGCCCAGCAGGATCAGCGCCGCCAGCCGGTGGAACTTCGCCTGCCAGGCGGCGCCCAGCGCGAAGGCGGCGCCCAGCGCCCAGATCAGCGCCAGCACCGGATCGATGCCCGACGGCACCAGGTTGCCCGGCCCCAGCCCGCGCAGCCAGACCGTCCAGCCGGCGGCCAGCACCGCCACGCACACCACCAGACGAAGCTGCGGCTGCAGGCGGCGGGTGCCGACCAGCCCCTCCGCCGTGCGGGCGAGGCGCCAGGACAGGAAGACCATGGTCCGTTCGAACATGCGCCGGCCTTCCAGCGCGCGGATCAGCGGCGGACCCTCGATCCCCTTGGCGAGATGGCTCTGCAGCAGGCGGTAGAGGCAGACCCCGGCGATGAGCGCGGTGATGCTCATCATCAGCGGCCGGTTGAAGCCGTGCCAGACCGCAAGGCTGTATTCGGGCGTCGCCGCACCCAGCGCCGCCCGGGCGGCCATGTCGAGATAGGGGCCGACGGTGGCGGCCGGCAGGATGCCGATGACGATGCAGGCCAGCACCAGCACCTCGACCGGGAAGCGCATCCAGGCCGGCGGTTCGTGCGGCTTCTTCGGCAGGTCCACCGGGTCCGGTCCGAAGAAGGCGCCATGGATGAAGCGCAGCGAATAGGCGACGCTGAAGGCGCTCGCCACCATGGCGGCGATCGGCAGGACGTCGAAGAAGACCGGCAGCGGCCCCTTGGCCGACAGCGCCTCGGCGAAGAACATCTCCTTGGACAGGAAGCCGTTCAGCAGCGGCACGCCCGCCATGGCGGCGGCGGCGACCAGCGCGAGGCGCGCGGTGAAGGGCATCAGGCGGTTCAGGCCGGACAGTCGTCGGATGTCGCGCGTCCCCGTCTCGTGGTCGATGATGCCGGCGGCCATGAACAGCGAGGCCTTGAAGGTCGCATGGTTGATGATGTGGAAGATCGCCGCCACCAGCGCCAGTTCGCTGTTCAGGCCCAGCAGAAGGGTGATCAGCCCGAGATGGCTGATGGTCGAGTAGGCCAGCAGCCCCTTCAGGTCGTGCTGGAAGATGGCGACATAGGCGCCGAGCAGCAGGGTGGCGAGGCCGGCGGACCCGACGATCCAGAACCACGCCTCCGTCCCCGCCAGCACCGGCCACAGCCGCGCCAACAGGAAAACGCCCGCCTTCACCAGCGTCGCCGAATGCAGATAGGCCGACACCGGGGTCGGCGCCGCCATGGCGTGCGGCAGCCAGAAATGGAAGGGGAACTGCGCGCTCTTGGTCAGGGCGCCGAGCAGGATCAGCACCAATGCCGGCAGATAGAGCGGATGTGCGCGGATACAGTCGCCCGCCGCCAACACGGCATCCAGTTCGTAGCTGCCGACGATGTGGCCCAGGATCAGGACGCCCGCGAACAGGCAGAGGCCGCCCGTCGCCGTGACGGTCAACGCCATGCGCGCACCGTCGCGCGCGGCGGCGGTGTGGTGCCAATAGCCGATCAGCAGGAAGGAGAAGAGGCTGGTCAGTTCCCAGAAGAAGGCGAGCTGTATCAGGTTGCCCGACAGCACCACTCCGGTCATCGACCCCATGAAGGCGAGGAGGAAGGCGAAGAAGCGCGGCACCGGGTCCTCGGCCGCCATGTAATAGCGGGCATAGACCACCACCAGCGTGCCGACGCCGAACACCAGCCCGGCGAACAGCCAGGCGAAGCCGTCCATGCGCAAGGAGAAGTCCAGCCCCAGCATCGGCATCCATTCGGCCGAATAACGGACCACGCCGCCCGCCGACACCGTCGGATAGGCCGACCACACCATCGCCAGCCCGACCAGCGCCACGCCGCCGGCCAGCCACGCCGCCGCGTTGCGTGCGTGCGTGGGCAGCAGCCCGGCGACGAGCGCACCGGCGAACGGGAATGCAACGGCGATCAGGAGCAGCAGTGCGTCGGGCATGAAGTCCTACGGTCGAATGGATCGGCGGAGCCGGGCGAAATCAAGGGCCGGGCGGGATCAGAGGCCGGGCGGCGCGTCGTCCGGATCCTTGACGATGTCCGGATCCTCCCCATCCCGGGCGACGGCCTGGAGGACGATCTGGGCCGCGTCGGCGGGCGTCTTCGCACCGCGCAGCCGGCGCACCGATTGCGGATCGCGCAGGGCCCCGCAGATCTCGGCCATGGCGGCCAGCAGCCCCTTGCGGTTCGATGCCGGCCACAGGGCGAGGAAGACGAGATCGACCGGTTCGTCGTCGCGCGCGTCGAAGTCGATCGCGCGCTGGAGCCGGGCGAACAGGACGACCGGGACCGCCAGTTCGGCAAGCTCCGTATGAGGAAGGGCCACGCCCTTGCCGAGCGCGGTGGAGCCGATCTTCTCGCGCGCCAGCAGGGCATCCAGGATCTCCGGCGCCGGCCGGCCGCTCCGGGTCGCCGCCTCCGCCGCCAGCCGGTCGAGCAAGGCCGGCTTGGTGGCGGGAGCGGCGTCGAGGATGACTTCGGCCGCGGAAAAAAGCTCAGTGATGGCCATCTGGTTCTCCGGCATCCGACTCTCCATTGAGGCCAAAGGTGGAGGCGGGCACCGGGGACCGAACGCCACCCGTACCGCCGATCAACACGTCACAGGGCAGCGCCTCGATCACTTCGGAGGCCGTGCTGCCCAGCAGGGCACGGGAAACGCCGCTGCGCCGGGCGGAGCCCAGGGCGACCAGATCGTACCGTCCGTCCCGCGCGAGATCGACGATCCGCCGCCCCGGAGAACCGGTGAGCAGGATCGTCTCGACCGCCGGTTCCTGATCCGGTTCGCCGGACGGGGTGCCCAGCACTTTCCGGAAATCGTGCGCGACCTGCGCCGTGTCCAGGGGCGCCGTGTCCAGGGGAGAACTGCACCGGCCCGCCATCCCCGGCAGATCGACGACATGCAGCAGGTGGATGCTTCCCTCCCGCATCAGCATCCGCACGCCGTCAACCGAAGGGCGCGAGCGTTCGGAGAAGTCGACCGGCACCAGCGCCCGCAGATAGGGCTGGAGCGGCTTGTCGCGCACGATCAGCATCGGCGTTCCATCGGCGATCGCGATGCGCTCGACGGTGGAGGCCAGGAACAGGTCCGCCACACGGTCGCGCTGGTGCAGTCCCACCACCAGCAGGTCCGGGAGCCACAGCCCGGCATAGCCGGCGACCCGGTGTTCGACGGCGTCGCCGCGCACCGCAACCGCCTGTGACCGGATTTCCGCCCCGCCGGGCACGGCCAGGATGTGGCGCTGGAGTTCCGCTTCCACATGGTGCAGCGGCAGACAGCCATAGGGACCGCCGGTGCCGTCGACGACATGCAGCGCCGTCAACTCCGCATCGAACCGGCGGGCGAGATGGACGGCGCGCTCCAACGCACGGTCCGATTTCGGTTCCAGGTCGGTTGCCAGCAGAATGCGCCGGAGGCTCGCCATCGTGACTTTCGATTCATTTGCAGAGACACCTTGATGATCGGAAGTCGGCCGCAGTCTGTCCATGCCGGGAAATACGGACCTGAAAGGGTCGCATGGCACTCTGCCGAATGTCCGTAGTAATACGGGGCGGATCATTTCACCTGATGCAGTCCGGGCCGGTTGGCGTTACCATCGGTCCATGCCACAGACTATCCGCCGCCGATGGATGTTCATTCCGGCCTATCTGGCCGCCCATATGTTCCTGGATTGGATCAGCTTCATCCATGCGGTGTCGTCGATCAACATCACGCCGTGGAATCCGCCGGCCGGCCTGATGATGGGGCTGTCGGTGCTGCTGGGCGTACGCGCGGTGCCGCTGGTCTGGCTGGGGCTGACCGCCGCCGACATCGTGGTCCGCGACCTCCCGGTAACCCTGGGAACCGCCCTTCTGGCGAACGGCATCGTCGCCCTGGGCTATGGGGCGGCGGGAGGGATGCTGCGCAAGGTCATCGATCCGGGGCTGTCCAGCCTGCGTGACATCGTCCTGCTGCTCGGCTGCAGTGCGGCGGCGGCTTTGGTCATCGGGCTGGGCTTCATCGCCGTCCACACGGCGGCCGGGCTGTTCGAATGGGCGCGCTTTCCGGAGGTGCTGCTGCGCTTCTGGACCGGCGAGATCATCGGCATCGCCGTCCTGACGCCGATGGTGCTGATGGCACGGCGCATGCCGGCGCTGCGCTGGTCATGGGGCGGTGCCGCCGAGATTCTGGCCCAGGGCGCGCTGATCGGCTTCACCCTGTGGCTCGATTTCGGTCCGCTGGCCTCGTCGCAGTACGAGCATTTCTACCTGCTGTTCCTGCCGGCCATCGCGGTCGCGGTGCGGCACGGGCTGGGCGGGGCGGTGCTGGCGTCGGCCGCCACGCAGGCCGGGCTGATCGCCGCCATCGAGGTGGCCGGCGTCGATACCGCGCGCATGGCGCATTTCCAGCTTCTGATGCTGACGCTCGCCATCACCATCCTGCTGCTGGGCGCGGTGGTCAGCGAACGCCGCCGGGTGGAGGACAGGCTGCGGGTGCGGCAGTCCGACCTTGCCCACGCCTCCCGACTGATCGAGGCGGGGGAAATGGCGGCGGCGCTGGCCCATGAACTGAACCAGCCGCTGGCGGCGACGATGGGCTACGCCCGCGCCGCCCGCAAGATCGCGCGCCTGGAGGAGGCGTCGCCCCGCCTGACCGAGATCCTCGACAAGACGGTCACCCAGGCGGAGCGGGCCGACCGCGTCATCCGCAGCCTGCGCGACTTCGTGCGCAAGGGTGCCCGCGACCGGGCGCCGCTGCCGGTCGCCACGCTGATCGCCGACTGCCTGACGCTGGCCGGCCCGCTCGCCAGCCGGCATGCGGTGGAGATCGCGGCGGAAATCGCTCCCGCCCTGCCGGCCATTGCCGGCGATGCGGTCCAATTGCAGCAGGCGATCCTGAACCTCGTCCGCAACGCGGCGGAGGCGATGACGCCCGACGGCGCCCGGCCGGAGGAGCAGCCGGACCGTGAACAGATGGGGCGGCGACGCATCGTGATATTCGCCAGTCAGGCGGCCCAGCCCGGTTTCGTCGCCATCGGCGTGCGCGACACCGGCCCCGGCCTTGCCGAAGTGGTGGAGCGCAACCTGTTCGCGCCCTTCGTCACCACCAAGCCGACCGGCATGGGGCTGGGGCTGTCCATCGTGCGCACCATCGTCGATTCCCATGGCGGCACTTTGACGGCACGCAGTGGCGGTGGCAGTGGCGGTGGCGGTGGCGCCGCGACTGGCGCAGAAGGGGGAACCGTGTTCCAGTTCACCATTCCCGTGCATGCGAAGGACAGGGAAGGAGAGACTGCATGACGACCGAGAAGCCTGTCGCCTTCGTGGTGGACGACGACGAGGCGGTGCGCGATGCCCTGGCGCTTCACCTGGACCTGGCCGGGCTGTCGGTGCGCTGCTGCGCTTCGGCGGCGGAGTTCCTAGAGGCAGCCTCGCCCGACCAGCCCGGCTGCGCGATCCTCGACATCCGCATGCCGGGCATGGACGGGCTGGATTTGCAGCAGGAGATGGTCCGCCGCAGCCTGACCCTGCCCGTCATCATCATCACCGGCCATGGCGATGTGACCGCCGCCGTCCGCGCCTTCCGCGCCGGGGCGGTGGATTTCCTGCAGAAGCCCTTCGACGAGGATCTGCTGATCGAACGGGTGCAGGAAGCCTTCGAGCGCGATCTCGCCGCCCGCCGCGCCGACGTGGAGGCCGGGGAAATCCGCCGCCGGCTCGCCCTGCTCAGCCCGCGCGAACTGGAAGTGATGGAAATGGTCGCCGAGGGCCTGCCCAACAAGACGATCGCCCTGCGGCTTTCCATCGGCATCCGCACGGTGGAGACCCACCGCGCCCGCGTGCTGGAGAAGATGGAGGCGCGCAACGCCCCGGAACTGACCCGCATGCAGATGCGTCTGGGCGAGCGGCGGGAGTAACCGGTTGCCTTACTCGCCGACCTCGGCCACCTGTGTTTCGGCCGGAGCGGTCCGCTCGGCCGGGGCGGGCGGATAGCGGTAGAAGGAATGGTCGCCGATGGAGGCGGTGCGCAGCCGCGCCTTTGCCCAGTCCGGCTTCTGGCGCCCGAGCGCCGCCTGGGTGGGCGGGCTGTAGAACAGCGAGGCGCGCGCGGTCGGATCGGGCATCTCGTCGTCGTTCAGGTTCCAGGCAAGGCCGCGGGCAAGGCGCAGCGCCTCCTGGTCGGGGGCGAGGCGCAGCTTCGGCCAGGACGGCATGCCGCCCGCCCGGATCACCTGCGCCTGACGGCGGATTTCGGCCAGGATGCGCCGGGCCTCCGCCCGGTTGGCAACGCGGGGATCCTCCGCCACCTGTTGGCGCTCCGCCTGCTTGGCACGGGATTTCGCAGATTTGATCGGCTTGCGGCGCTTCTCCGGCTCCACCTGCTGGGGTGGGGAGAAGGGTTCGAACTGGCCGGCGGCGACGACGACGCGGCAGGGCAGCGACGGCTGCGACGCCGATGCGGCCCGGTTGGCGACCACCCACATGACGGCGGCCATGGCGTCGGCACCCTCGCCCCGCGCCTCAGCCCAGCCGGCGAGCGCCAGGCAGCGGCGCTCGCGCTCCGCCTGCCAGGGGGTCAGCATGTAGACCGAGGAGCCGATGACCACCGGCTGCTTCGCCCCGCCCCGCTTCGGCACGGCCCCCTTCAAATCGCCGACGAAGCGGGCGCAGCCGTCGTCGCCGGAAGGGCAGACCGGCCGATCGGCCTGAAAGCCGCCACTGATCAGAGCGCCGATGTCAGCACCGGTTTCCTGGGCGACTGCCTGGGCGCCTGCGCCGGCGGGAGCCAGGACGGTCGCGAACAGCAGGGCGAGGAGGGAGTGGCGCATCCCGGTCTCTCCGGTCTGGGGAAGGGGACTTCCTTCGACAGGAGGGACGGACCGCAAGTTCCGTGATTCGTCCACTTCTCCGATGGCTTAAGCCTGAGGGCGGCGGATGTAATCCGGCGGAGTCCCGAATGGGTTTTCCGGCGGATTCGGGTGTCGGGTTCGGGCATGAACCCGATGACGCGCATAAGCCCTGAAATGGCTAAGTTGCTGTGATACCGGGAGCTTTGCGTCATCCCCACGAAGGCGGGGATCCAGGGTTCCCAGATGGGGTCTCTCCCGGAAAAGCCCGGATTTCCGCCTTCCTGGGAATGACGGGCGAATTGGCTTTCCAGTCCCAGGGCTTGGCCCAATGCGGAAGCACGTATCGCGTGGCGCGCATATGGATTCGGGCCGGCAAGCCTTCGGATTCCTCCGGCTTCCAGCCCGATCGGCAGAATGGGTGCTGTGGGGAAATGCCGGCGGCGTCAGCCGGGCTGGCGATCCTCGTCCGGTTTGCCGCCTTCGCCGGTCCAGTCGTCGGTCAGAAAGTCCTGGGAGCGGCTGATCTCCTCCACCTCCGCGCGGGAGGGAGGTTTCGGCACCTGGTCCTGACCGGACTTGCGGTCGTCATTGTCGTCGGAGCCTTCAGGCTTGCGGGGCATCGGTTCCTCCTGGATCGCCGGGGACTTCCCAGCAAACAGGAACTGGCCTGCAAGATCACGAAACGGAGGAGCGGTTGAAGGAAACCCGCTCCCCCGGCCACATCAGTTGGTGGCGTCGGCCACCGTCACCGGCATGGTCCGCACCATTTCCAGGGCGACAGCGGCACGGACTTCGTCGGCGGCCAGGACGGCGGGCGTGTTCACGTTGGCGATGCCGGCGACGGCCGCGAACAGCAGGGCGCCGATGACGAAGCGGACGATGGCGAACTTGGCGGCATATTCGGCGTTGGCGGCGGCGAATTGGGTTTCATACGAGGTCATGATGATCTTCCTTCAATGTCGGTTTGGATTTCCGGCGGCCGATGCAGCGGCCTGTTGAGGAAGATATTGGCACAATCACGCCGCCGCAAAAGCGGAGACATCACATCCCTGCACTCGTCATTTCGCATTGCAGCATAGCGCTGTGAAAGACGTCATACGGAGTTTTTCTTGTAGTCTCCGCGTCGTTCGCAGCGCTCTACAGAGCTTTATGGGGGATTTCGCAGCGCTATTACTGGCTGCCGTCTGTTCAGATTAAAGACATGTGGGTTGGGTTGTGTCAATGGCAACGGCCGATGCGCCGAATTGGCGCAACCGCCGTCAGCGCCCCGGCGACAGCCGCTCGGCACTGGCCTTCAGCGTATCGATCATCGCCTGCTGCGCCTCTTCCGTCGTGTCGGCCGGGACGACGAAGCAGATGGTGGCGATGCAGCGGCCGGCCGGATCGCGGACCGGGGCGGCAAGGCAGGTGGTGAAACGGTCGACCAGCGCCGTGGTGCGGACATAGCCCTGGGTGCGGGCACGGCGAATGTCCTCCAGGAACTCGTCCTCGGCGATGCGGCGGCCGTCGGGAAGGATGAAGTCTTCGGGCGGAATGAAGCGGAGGATTTCGTCGGCGGCCATGTGATCGACCAGCAGCCGGCCGGACGCTGTCCAGGGGATCGGCACCTTGATGCCGATCTCGGAGCTGATGCGGAACATGCGCCGGCCCGGCTCATTCAGCACGACCAGATACTTGTCGCCTTCCAGCGTACAGAACTGAGCCGTCTCCCCCACCGTCTCGGCGATGTGGGCGACCTCCACCCGCGCCTTGCGGATCAGGTCGACGCTGTCGAGATAGTCGCTGCCGTAGTAGTGCATCGCCGGCCCGAAATAGACCGTGCCGTCCCCGTCGCGCAGTTCCAGCCAACGCGCCTCCACCAGCGTGTTGACCAGTTCGTACATGGTGGAGCGCGGGGTGCCGGTGTCGCGTGCGATGTCGGCGATGCGCGTGGGCGCGCGCCGGTCGTGCAGATGCTCCATCAGCGCGATGACGCGGTCGATGCCGCGGGCGCGGCCCGTCGTCTTCTCGGAAATCTGCTTCTCCGCCACACCGTCGCCCGTCATCTGATCCACGCTCCCTCTTGCCGCACTATCGCTTAGCACGCGGATTTTCGGCTTGCCAGCGATGTTTGTCCGATATACCGTTCTCTTGTCTGGAATACAAGACCGATGTCCGATATTCCGGACAAACGGTCGGGGAGGCAGAAATGACAGGGATCACGCGACGTCTGTTCAACACCGCCCTCGGCACGACGCTGGCCGCCGGCGGGCTTTCCTCTGGAATCCTGGGAACCTGGACCACGCCGGCGCAGGCCCAGCAGGGCGGCGCCTCGGTCGTCACGGTCGCCACCATCGGCGAGCCGCCGACGCTGGACCCGGTCGGCACCACGTCCGACCTCGTCAGCATCATCACCCAGCATATGTTCGAGACGCTGTTCACCTTCGACGGCGACTGGAAGCTCGCCCCGCTGGTGGCGTCGGCCCTGCCGCAGGTGTCGGCGGACGGCAAGACCTACACCATCCCCCTGCGCAGCGGCGTCACCTTCCATGACGGCAGCACCGTCACGGCCGACGACGTGGTTGCCTCGCTCGATCATTGGATCAAGGCCTCGCCGCGCGGCAAGACCGTCGCCCCCCTGGTGGAAAGCATCAGCGCCAAGGGTGCGGACGCCGTCGTCATCGCGCTGAAGGAGCCCTTCGCGCCGCTGACCGCGCTGCTGGCGATGAACAACGGCGCCGCCGCCATCGTGCCGAAATCGGCGATCGACGGGCCGGGCGCGCTGAAGTCGCTGATCGGCACCGGTCCGTACAAGCTGCTGGAGCACAAGCCCGACCAGTATATCCGGCTGGTGCGCCACGACGGCTACGCCTCTCCCGCCGGCACGCCCAGCGGCTATGCCGGCAGCCGCAAGGCCAACATCGGCGAGGTGCGCTTCGTCCCGGTGCCGAATGCCGCGACCCGGGTGTCGGGCGTGCTGGCCGGCCAGTACCAGTTCGCGGACAGCCTGCCGGCGGAAACCCTGCCGCGCATCAAGGACGCCGCAGGCGTCAAGCCGGTGATCGTCAAGCCCTTCGGCTTCCCGCTGATGATCATGAACACCAAGACCGGCGTGATGGCGAACCCGAAGCTGCGTCAGGCGGTTCTGGCGGCGCTGGAGCCGAACGACATGCTGCTGGCCGGCCTCGGCGACCCCGCCTTCGTCCAGGCGGAGGGGTCGATCTACGCCCAGGGCACGCCCTATTTCGATGCGGCCAGCGCCAAGCCCTACAGCGACCATGCCGCGGGCAAGGCGGCGGACCTGCTGAAGGCCGCCGGCTACAAGGGCGAGCCGATCCGCATCATGACCTCGGTCCAGTACGAGTTCCTGTACAAGATGAGCATGGTGGCGCAGGCCCAGCTCGAAATGGCCGGCTTCAAGGTCGATCTGCAGGTGCTGGACTGGGCGACCCTGCTGCAGCGCCGCGGCGACGACAAGGGCTGGGATGCCTTCTTCACCTATCACACCTTCGTGCCGGAACCGTCGCTGATCACGGTGCTGAACCCCAGCTATCCCGGCTGGTGGGACAGCCCCGCCAAGCGCGAGGCGCTTGCCGCCTTCAACCGCGAGATGGACCCGGCGGTCCGCAAGACGAAGTGGGTGGCGCTGCAGACGCTGTTCTACAGCGAGGTGCCCAGCGTGAAGGTCGGCGAGTTCTACAACCTTGCCGCCAGCAGCGACAAGCTGACCGGCTACACGCCGACGCCCTGGCCTTTCTTCTGGAACACCGAACTGAAGGGCTGAGGGGGGGATAACTCCCTCTCCATAAATCCCCCTCTCCCCCCGGGGAGAGGGTCGGGGTGAGGGGGATGCATAAGGTGGATCGGGGGATGATCGCGGCGTCACAATTCTTGTGAATCCTCGCCGCGCGTCCCCCTCACCCTAACCCTCTCCCCGGGGGGGAGAGGGGACCGTTCGTTAGTGATTTCCCCACCACCCAGGACCGCAACCATGCTCGTTTACATCGTCCGCCGGTTCGCCGGCATGATGATCGTCATGCTGCTCGTCGCCATGGTGGTCTTCGTGATCGCCCGCGTGGTGCCGGGCGATCCCGCCGCCGTCATGCTGGGGTCTTCCGCCACGCCGGAGGACATCGCGGCGCTGCGCGGCCGGCTGGGGCTCGATGAGCCGCTGCTGACGCAGTTCCTGCTCTATCTCGGGCAGATCGTCCGCTTCGACCTGGGCGAATCCATCTTCCTCAACCGTCCGGTGGCGCAGGCGCTGGCCGAACGGTCGGAGCTGACGGCGCTGCTGACGATGATGTCGGTGGGGATCGCCATGCTGATCGGCGTGCCCATCGGCATCCTGTCGGCGGCCAAGCGCGGCGGGCTGATCGACCAGACCGCGGTCGGGCTGGCCATGCTGGCGGCGAGCATTCCCAGCTTCTGGATCGGGCTGACACTGATCAAGTATCTGGCGGTCGACCATGCCTGGTTCCCGGTCGCCGGCTACGGCCCGCCCGAAGCCGACCTGATGGAGCGGATGCGCCATCTGGTGCTGCCGGCCATCGCGCTCGGCATTCCGAACTCGGCGCTGATCCTGCGCTTCACCCGCACCAGCATGCTGGACGTGATGAGCAACGATTACGTCCGCACCGCGCGGGCCAAGGGGCTGCCGCCGCTGGTCGTCGTGCTGAAGCATGCACTGCGCAACGCGATGATCCCGATCCTGACGGTGATCGGCCTGACCACCGCGGTGATGATCGCCGGAGCCATCGTGACGGAAACCGTGTTCGGCCTGCCCGGCGTCGGCAACCTGATCGTCTCCGCCGTGCTGCGCCGCGACTATCCGGTGATCCAGGGCGCCCTGCTGGTGGTGTCCGCCATCTATGTGCTGATCAACCTGACGGTCGACCTGCTCTATGCCGTGGTCGATCCGCGGGTCCGTTATTGAGAGGGAGGGTTACCATGGCAAGCGTCCCCGCCGGTCACGGCAGCATCCCCCTTCCCTCCAACGCCAAGCCGCAGCGCAGCCGGTCGCCGGCCGCCCTGCTGATGCGCCAGCTGTTCCGCCGCCGGCTGGTGGTGCTGTCCTTCCTGATCATGGCAGCGATCCTGGCGGTGGCATTGCTGGCGCCGTGGATCACGCCCTTCAACCCGATGAAGATGGACATCCTCGGCCGGCTGAAGCCGCCGTCCGCCGCCCACTGGTTCGGCACCGACGAATATGGCCGCGACGTGCTGTCCCGCGTGATGCTGGGCGCCCGGTTGTCGCTGCTGGTCGGGCTGCTGGTGGTGGTGGTGGCGACGCTGATGGGCACGCTGCTGGGGCTGGCCGCCGGCTATATCCGGCCGCTGGACGGCGTGCTGATGCGGCTGACCGACGCGCTGATGGCCTTCCCCGACATCCTGCTCGCCATCGCCTTCATGGCGGCGCTGGGGCCGTCGCTCTACAACGTCGTGCTGGCGCTCGGCATCGTCTACACCCCGCGCGTCGCCCGCGTGGTGCGTGCCGCCTGCCTCGTGGTGCGGGAGATGCCGTTCATCGAGGCGGCGACGGCGCTCGGCGCCTCCACGCCGCGCATCGTTTTCCTGCACATCCTGCCCAACCTGATCTCGCCGATCCTGGTGCAGGCCACCTTCATCTTCGCCTACGCCATCCTGACGGAGGCGGCGCTGTCCTTCCTCGGCGTCGGGGTGCCGCCGACCACCCCGACCTGGGGCAACATGATCGCCGGCGCCCAGCAGTATTTCCAGCAAGCCGACTGGCTGATCCTGTTCCCCGGCTGCGCCATCGTCCTGACCGTTCTGTCGTTGCAGATCGTCGGCGACGGGCTGCGCGACGCGCTCGACCCCCGGCTCCAGAAGGCGAAATGAGATGAGTGCCACTTTCCTCATCAAGAGCGCCCGCGTCATCGACGGCACCGGCGCCCCCTGGTTTCCGGCGGATGTGCTGGTGGAGCGTGGACGCATCGCCGCGGTCGGCCCGATGCTGGACGCGCCGCACGCCGAACCGCTGGAGGCGCAGGGCCGCTTCCTCGCCCCCGGTTTCATCGATGCCCATTGCCACGACGACCTGATCCAACTGCGCCAGCCCGGCCGGCCGGAAAAGGTGGCGCAGGGCGTCACCACCGTGGTGGTCGGCAACTGCTCCTTCGGCCTGTACCCGCAGAGTTCAGAGAGCGGCGGCGCCTTGCGCGAGCATTTCGGCAACCTGCTGGGCACGGTGTCGGATCAGGAAACCTTCGCCGATTTCGCCGGCTACCGCGCAGCGCTCGACGGGCGCGGCACCGCCATCAACCTCGTCTCGCTGGTCGGTCACGCCGCGCTGCGCCTCGCCGTCATGGGCTGGCAGAACCGCGCCGCCACGGCCACAGAGCGCGAAGCGATGGCAGCCCTGCTGGCCGAGCAGCTTCGCCAGGGCGCGCATGGCCTGTCGCTCGGCCTCGTCTATCCGCCCAGCGCCTGGGCAGAGCGCGCCGAGCTGGTGCGGCTGGCGGAGGTGGTGGCCGAGCATGGCGCCCTGCTGACCGCCCATGTCCGCTCCTATGAAGGCGGGCTGATCGCCTCGGTGGACGAGTTCCTCGACCTGCTGAAAGCCGGCGGGGCGAGCGGCCTGCTCTCCCACCTACAAGCCGCCGGAAAGCCCTATTGGGGCAGCCTGCCGCGGGCAGTGGAGCGGCTGGAGATCGCGCGGCACGACGGCACCGACGTCAGTTTCGACATGTACCCCTATCCGGCGGGTTCCAGCACCATCCTGCAGCTTCTGCCGCCTTCGGCGCTGGCGGGCGGGGTGGAGGCGCTGCTCGCCCGCATGGCCGATCCCGACGGTCTGGCGGCCTTGCGCCGCGCCGTGGAAGACGGCGAGGCGCCGCTTGACGCCGGCTGGGAATCCAAGATCCGCCTGATCGGCTGGGAGAATGTCCGCATCGGCGGCGTCTCGGCGGAGGATCTGCGGGAGCTGGAGGGGATGTCGCTGGCGGAAATCGCGGAGACGCGGTGGGAGCAGCCCTTCGACACGCTGGTCCGGCTGATCGCCATCGACCGCGGCCGGACCAACATCGTCATGTTCCAGCTGGCCGAAGCCGACCTTGAAACCGCGCTGTCGCACCCGCTGCACATGCTGGGATCCGACGGGTTGCCGCGCGAGACCGGCAAGCCGCACCCCCGCGCCTTCGGCAGCTTCCCGCGCTATCTCGCCCGCGCCATCACGGGCGACGGCAAGCTGGGGCTGGAGGACGCCGTCCGCCACATGACCGCGGTTCCGGCGCAGCGGTTCGGCCTGTCCGACCGCGGGCTGATCCGGCCAGGCATGGCGGCCGACCTGACCCTGTTCACCGCCGATGTGGCGGACCGCGCGACCTTCCAGGATCCGACGCGCCCGCCCCACGGCATCACCGACGTGCTCGTCGCCGGACAGTTCGTCCTGCGCGACGGCGGGCACACCGGCGCGCGTCCGGGCAAGGCCCTGGCCCGCGCCTGATCCATCAAGAACACATTTGCAAAACCTGTGAGGACCGAATGACCAACCGCAAGCCGATCTTCGCCGAAAAGGGTGCGAAGCCCGCCGGCCAGTACAGCCACGCCGTCGTCGCGAACGGCTTCGTCTATGTGTCGGGCCAGGGGCCGCACCATCCGGAGACGGGCGCGCTGCCCGAGGATTTCGCCGGCGAGGTGCGCCAGACCCTGCGCAACCTGGAGATCATCCTGAAGGCCGCCGGCACCGATCTTGCCCATGTGGTGAAGGTCAACAGCTACCTCAGCGACCTCGGCCGCTTCCAGGAATACAACGCGCTCTATTCGGAGTTCTTCCCGACCGAGCCGCCGGCCCGCACCACCATCGGCTGCCAGCTGAACAACATCCAGGTCGAAATCGACTGCATCGCGGTCCTTCCAACCGCGTAACATCCTGAGTACACGGCCGATCCCACGGCATCACCGCCGGGATCGGCCCTTTCCCTGAATTCGCGTTCCGGAGCGGTCCCATGCGCGTCGACGATCTCGACACCCCCGTCCCCGTCATCGACCTCGACCGGGTCGAGCATAACCTGACCAAGATGCAGGCCTATTGCGACCGGCACGGGTTGGCGCTGCGCCCGCACATCAAGACCCATAAGCTTCCCCAATTCGCCCTGCGCCAGATCGAGCTGGGCGCCGTCGGCATCACCTGCCAGAAGATCAGCGAGGCGCTGGTGATGGCGGAGGCCGGCTGCGCCGACATCCTGCTGACCTACCCCATCGTCGGCGCCGCCAAGGTGAAGCCGCTGGCGGAACTGGCCAGCAAGACCAGGCTGACGGTGGCGCTGGACAATGCCGTGGCGCTCGACACGGTGGCCGCCGCCGCGGCCGAGGCCGGCGTCGAGATCGGCATCCTGGTGGAGTTCGACAGCGGCGACGGCCGCTGCGGCGTGCAGACCCCGGACGAGGTGCTGACGCTGGCCCGCCGCGCCGCCGGCAACGGGCTGACCCGCTTCCGCGGCCTGATGACCTATCCGCGCGGTCCCCGCACCGTGCCCTTCGTCGCCGAGACCCGCGCCCTGCTGGACGGCGCCGGCATCGCGGTGGAGACGGTATCGGTCGGCGGCACCCCCGGCTGCTGGGACACCCACGAGCTTCCCGGCGTGACCGAGCTGCGCGTCGGCACCTACATCTACCACGACCGCGCCACCGTCGGCGCCGGGGTGGCGACGCTGGACGAGTGCGCCGTGCATGTCCACGCCACCGTGGTCAGCCGCCCCACCCCCGATCGCGCCGTTCTGGATTGCGGCAGCAAGACCCTGTCGAGCGACCGCGTCGCCCCGTCGGTCGGCGAGGGGTATGGCCTGATCCTCGACTACCCCGACGCGGTGATCGTCCGCGTCAACGAGGAGCATGCGGTGGTCGACCTCAGCAAGAGCGCGGAGCGGCCGGAGATCGGCGACCGCGTGCGCATCCTGCCCAACCATGTCTGCGTGGTGACCAACCTGCACGACCGCATGGCAGTCAGCCGCAACGGCGAAGTCGTCGGCGACTGGCCGGTGCCGGCACGCGGCTGCACCCGCTGACCTGCCTCCGATAGCCCAAGCTCCGGGATCCCGTCATGGACGCTGACCTCACGCTCGACATCCGCAACCTGCAAACCCACTTCACCGCCGATCCCGGCGTGTCGAAGGCGGTGGACGGCGTTTCCTTCGCGGTGCGCCGCAACGAGACGCTGGCCGTCGTCGGCGAATCCGGCAGCGGCAAGTCGGTGACCAGCCTGTCGGCGATGCGGCTGATCCCCTCGCCGCCGGGCATCATCGCCGGCGGCGAGATCCTGTTCCGCGGCCGCGATGGGCAGGTGCGCGACCTCGCCCGCCTCAGCGAGCGCGCGATGCGCAGCGTCCGCGGCAACGAGATCGGCATGATCTTCCAGGAGCCGATGACCTCGCTGAACCCGGTCTACACCGTCGGCGACCAGATCGGCGAGGCGCTGCGCTACCACCAGGGCCTCGACCGCCGGGCGGCGCGGGCGGAGGCGCTGGCCATGCTGAAGAAGGTCGGCATCCCGGCGGCGGAGCGGCGGCTGGACGAGTATCCGCACCAGATGTCCGGCGGCATGCGCCAGCGCGTGATGATCGCCATGGCGCTGGCCTGCCGCCCCACCCTGCTGATCGCCGACGAGCCGACCACCGCGCTCGACGTGACCATCCAGGCGCAGATCCTCGACCTGATGCGGCGGCTGCAGGAGGAGACCGGCACCTCGATCCTGTTCATCACCCACAATCTGGGCGTGGTGGCCGAGGTGGCGCACCGGGTGGTGGTGATGTATGCCGGCCGCATCGTCGAGGAAGGCGATGTCCGCTCCCTGCTGAAATCGCCCAAGCACCCCTACACCCGCGGGCTTCTGGCCTGCATGCCGCATCTGGGCCAGCGCCGCGGCGACGGCGGACGGCTGCACGCCATCCCCGGCAGCGTGCCGAGCCCGGTGAACCGGCCGGCCGGCTGCACCTTCGCCCCGCGCTGCCCGCTGGCCGAACCCGCCTGCACCGCTGCCGAACCCGTTCTGGAGCCGGTCGGCCCCGACCATTCCGCCCGCTGCCGCCGCTGGAGAGACGTGCAATGAGCACCGCTATTGGGACCGCCGAAATCATGACCGAACAGCCCCTGCTGAGCGTCCGCAATCTGGAGAAGCGCTTCCCGGTGCGCGGCGGACTGCTGCAACGGCCGGTGGGTTGGGTGAAGGCGGTGGACGACCTGTCCTTCGACCTGAACCGCGGCGAGGTGCTGGGGCTGGTCGGCGAATCGGGCTCCGGCAAGACCACCGCCGGGCGCAGCATCCTGCGGCTGATCGAGCCGACCGGCGGCTCCATCCGCTTCAACGGGCAGGAGATCACCGGTCTGCCGACGGCCGAGATGCGGGCGCAGCGCCGCCGCATGCAGATCGTCTTCCAGGACCCCTATGCCAGCCTCGACCCGCGCCAGCGCGTGCGCGACGTGATCGGCGAGGCTCTGACGATCCACAACATCGGCACCCGCGCCGACCGCCGCGACCGCGTGGCGGCCTTGCTGGAGAAGGTCGGCCTGACCGCCGACGCCATGGACCGCTTCCCGCACGAGTTCTCCGGCGGCCAGCGCCAGCGCATCGGCATCGCCCGCGCGCTGGCGGTGGAACCCGACTTCATCGTCGCGGACGAGCCGGTGTCGGCGCTCGACGTCTCGGTGCAGGCGCAGGTGGTGAACCTGCTGGGCGACTTGCAGCGCGAGTTGGGGCTGGCGGTGCTGTTCATCGCCCATGATCTGGCGGTGGTGCGCTACATCAGCGACCGGGTGGCGGTGATGTATCTCGGCCGCCTGATGGAGATCGCGCCGAGCGATTCCCTGTACGAGCGCCCGCGCCACCCCTACACCATGGCCCTGCTTTCCGCCGCCCCCGATCCGGACCCCGACGCGCCGAAGACCCGCATGCTGCTGGACGGCGACGTGCCGAGCCCGATGAACCCGCCGTCCGGCTGCGTCTTCCGGACGCGCTGCCCCTTCGCGCTGCCGGCTTGTGCGGAGCCGGAGGCCCGGGCGCTGCGCGAGGTGGCGCCGGGGCATTCGGTGGCGTGCATCCGGGATGATGTGGGGGTGGGGTGAGGACGTGACGGAGACTCTGGCGTGGAAATGCCGTAACTGTGATTGAATCACATAGAATATATTAGAATGACATAGTTTGGAAAACTCAATAAGCAACACAACTCATAACAAAGCCACCGCGCCTGTCTGAGGGTTAGCGCGTTGCGTCTCTCCATTGACGAACAAGAGATATTGCATTAGCGGTGACATTAGGTGCATTATCTGCAGTCATCACTGCGACATTAGGCGCAAATTCCTTAACTATCGTCGTTATATTTCTGCCAGCGGCCGCGCGAAAACACTCATCAGCATCGCGACCTTCTCCCAGAGAGATGGAGGGATCTAAGTCTGTGATGATAAGATGGTCGTAGTCATTTATGTGCGCAGCCACAATTTGTCTAAGAGCAGAAAGACGCCGTTCTCCGATGTTGCGGCCAGAGACTTCCAAGGCAGCCAGCAAATAGCCTAGCGCATCGGGTACCGGGCGATCGACTAAAATTACCTGTGCGCTCAAGGAAGCTTCCATCTCCTTTCTCATGCACTCAGCTATAATCCACAGAGTGCTTTCGAAAGTATGCTTGGATAGAATCGGAAACCCTATTTCTTGTGCGCGGGTCGCAAGGTTTTCAATTCTGGCAACAGCAACCCCCTCAGCAGCAAGAACATTCTCTACATCGCACACAAAAGTGGATTTGCCGGTAGAGTGCGTCCCAGCGACACCAATCTTGAAATTATTCCTGATCAAAACAGTTCCCCCTGTCTAGTGCTCAGAATATCCGCATCCATGACTAATGATAGCCTATCTTTCTCTGGAACTCTGGACAAAAACTCTATAAACAGCAATGCCGTAAGAACCGAATCGTAAAGAGCAGAGTGGTGAGTCTTTCCACTTATTCTCGCAGCTTCATCGGAACAACCAAGCCTTAGACCTAGTTTTTGAAGGCTGTAAGACTCCATTCCCGGTAAAACTATCTTAGCGATCCGCAACGTATCGATAGCCATCGCTGGTTTCCACTCGGGAATTGAACGCTTAATAATGTCAACATCAACACGGACATTGTGTCCAATAACGACAGAACCGTCCGTCCACATCATGATATCGTCAGCAATGTCACTAATAGTCGGAGCACTTTCTACGTCATCGTTGCTTATGCCATGGATTCGGGTCGCGATTGGAGTGATCGGCGCAGAGGGTTGGATCAGCCACTCCCACATACGCTCTCCCAACCTTAGGCTGCAAATTTCCGTTAGGGCGATTTGAACGATTTCAGGAGGCGTTCCGCCACTACCTTCTACATCTACAATCCACATACTTCCATTAATCAAGTCCATCCTTGCTCGGCCCTCCCATGCCTTCCATAATGATGAGGCTGAGCCCGATCATGCACCTGAAAATTTAGGCTATGCTGGATGAAGTATCGTTGCTGCTCCGTGCTGCCAGCTAATTCTATACGCCGATCATTGACTTCAATGTGGCTAAGATCTACTCCCGCAGCATCTGCTAGCTCTCGAACTTTCTCCATCTCAGGCTTATGATGGTCTCGAGCACAGATAGCAACTTGGGCAGGAGGACAGATGTCGCAAATTTCGCGTATGCCATAGTGGCCGTTGTAATCAGGCATACGGTGCGCATAGGCAATGCCACAAGACGTTTTGCGGAATAGAGGGAGTCCGGAGAATGCTGTTAGCACATGGCGTTCCAAATCGGCTGGCATGATCTTACGACGAGCTGTCTGTTCATAAAGATCAGGAAGCCCGATCGAGGTAAAATAGCGCCTGATCTCATCACGATAGAACAAACCTGTGAAAACCGTCGCGTTTGCCAAGGCCGAGAGTTCTTGGGCGCGACATAAATGAGCGTCAGTATCATTAATACCGGATATGATTGGTCTCCAGTATAAAATAGATTTTGTGCGTCTAGCGTGCGCAGAAAGGACCAAGAGAGAATTCTCAGCTATTGCGCTTTCAGTCGGCTCAAGCCGAAAATCATCAATTCCTGACCAAGTCACAAGAACTGTGACCTTTAGGTGCTGAAGCTTCTCAAGCCGAGCCACATCGTCTTGCATCACGCACCATCGCGTAATGATCAGCATATGATTTGTCAGTTTGCGCTCATCCAACATATGAAGACAATTGAATAGATGCTCCTTGACTCCGGGTAGGAACGGATCGGTCGCCCGGTTGAAGATCTGAATGGGAGTGCGGTGGGCACAGAAGGCCCAGTGACTCACAAGTTGCTCGACCGCCTCCTCATCGGGAACGACTAGATGCGGCTTTTTCATATCGAAATTATCGAATAAATGTCGGACACAGTATCCACAGTCAAGCGGACAGCCAACAATATGGTTCAAGCTCAAGCCAGATTTGCGATAATCAACAACCTGCTTAAGAGAAGCGGGCAGATTAGGGCCAGCGAACCGGAGTTGTATCATATATGTTTCTCCAGATGAGAATGGCGTACAGTAAACTTTGATAAACCGGGCTAAGCTTTGATTTCAACTTTTAATATACTGAGCGCTATCACTGTTTCTCCTAAATTTTCCTACCCCCTGCGCGCCGCCTCAATCGCCGCCACGTCGATCTTCGTCATCCCCATCATCGCTTCGAACGCCCGCTTGGCCTCCTCCCCACCGGCTGCCAGCGCGTCCGTCAGCACGCGGGGCGTGATCTGCCAGGAGATGCCCCAGCGGTCCTTGCACCAGCCGCAGGCGCTCTCCTGGCCGCCGTTGCCGACGATGGCGCTCCAATAGCGGTCGGTCTCTTCCTGGTCGTCGGTGGCGATCTGGAACGAGAAGGCCTCGCTGTGGGTGAAGGTCGGGCCGCCGTTCAGGCCGAGGCAGAGGATGCCGGCGACGGTGAACTCGACCGTCAGCACGTCGCCCGCCTTGCCCGACGGGTAGTCGGCGGGGGCGCGGTGGACGGCGTGCACGGCGCTGTCGGGGAAGGTCTCGGCGTAGAAGCGGGCGGCGGGCTCGGCGTCCTTGTCGAACCAGAGGCAGATCGTGGTCTTGGCGACGGCCATGGCTTGTCCTTTCGCGCTGAAACCGACTCCCCGGCTTGGGGCCGCGTGCTGCTCACCCAGTTTTACCACCATACATGTCACGATGGCGATAGCTCCGGCGATGGCGGCGAAGGGCGGCGGTCTTGACCGCCCTTGGCCTGGAGGATAGCGTTGGACCGTCTGAAACAGGTTAGGCTCGGGACGGTTGGCCCGGCCCCCGCCAAGCGGGTCCTTCCATTGCCAGGGTACGACCCAACGGCAACGGCCCAAGACTATCAGGGTGCGTGCATGATGCGGGCGCCGATAGCAGGGGCATGGACATGAAGCCGAGAATTTCCGTTCTGACGCTGGGCGTCGCCGACCTCGACCGGGCACTTGCCTTCTATCGCGACGGCCTCGGCCTGCCCAGCGACGGCATCGTCGGCCGCGAGTTCGACCATGGCGCGGTCGCCTTCTTCGATCTGTCGGGCGGACTGAAGCTGGCGATCTGGGCGCAGGACGACATCTGCCACGACACCGGCTTGGCCAAAACTCCCATCAGTTCCACCGCCGTCACCATCGGGCACAATGTCACGCGCAAGAGCGAGGTGGACGAGGTGATGGAGGCCGCAGGACACGCCGGCGCCGAAATCGTCAGGACCGCGCAGGAGACGTTCTATGGCGGCTATGCCGGATATTTCCGGGATCCCGACGGGCATCTGTGGGAGGTCGTCTGGAACCCCCATCTGCTCCCTGCCGATGACTGACCGACTGCAGCCGAGGCCTGTCCGTTGGGCTTCGGCTCAATAGGGCTTCACCACAACCAGCGTGACGATGACGATGACCCCGGCGATCACCGCCAGAGGGGAGAAGCGCAGCAGCGGCGAGACCGGGCGGACACCCGACGCGGGGGCCGGTTCGCCCAGCCGGCGCAGCCCGGCGGCGAGCTTGCCGTGCAGGGCGGACAGGGCGATGACGATGGCGACCTTGGTCACCAGCCACGGCTCCAGGCCCCAGCCGCCCCACACCACCAGCGTGATGCCAAGAATCCAGGCGAGCCCCATCGCCGGGGAGGTCACGCGGCGGTCCCAGCGGGATGCCGCGCGCAGGATGCGGGCCGGTCCCTCCTCGGCGGCGGTCGTGGCATCGAGGGCGCTGATCAGGATGGCGGCGACGGACATCCCCGCGATCCACACCGTCACCGCGGCGACGTGCAGCCCGATAAGCCAGATGTAATCCAAGGACCGTCCCTCAAGAGCCTCGCCTGACCGTCAGGCGCCCACTTGCAGGATGATTTTACCGCGACCGTGGCCGGAATCGAGCCGTTCATGCGCCTTGCCGACCTGCTCCAGCGGCAGGACGGCGTCGACGATCACCTTGGCCTGCCCGCGTTCGAACAGCGGCGCCATCTCGCGCAGGCGGGCGCCCTCGCGGGTCAGGAAGGTGCCGTAGAGGGTCTGGTTCTTCACATAGAGCGCATCGAGGTCGCCGGTCGGCGGCAGGATGGTGGCGATGCGGCCGAAGGGGCGCGTCACCTGCGTGCTCATCGGCACATTGCCGCCGGCGGTGTCGAAGGCGGCGTCCACCCCTGCCCCGCCCGCCTCGCGCAGGATCTGGTCCACCACGTCGGTGTCGCGGTAGTCGAGCGTCACGTCGGCGCCGAGATCGCGCATCGCCTCGTGGTTGGCCTTGCTGGCGGTGGCGAGCACGCGGGCGCCCGCCGCCTTGGCGAACTGGATGGCGAAGCTGCCGACGCCGCCGGCCCCGCCATGGATCAGCACCGTCTCGCCCGGCCGCACCGCAAGACGGCGGACGATGGCCTCCCATGCCGTGCCGCCGGCCAGCGGGATGCCCGCCGCCTCGACATGGGCAAGGCCGGGCGGCTTGTGCGCGACGATGGACGCGGCGGCGACGGTGTATTCGGCGTAGCTGCCGTTGGGATTGCCGAAGATCTCCGGCGTGTAGAACACTTCGTCGCCGGCCTTGAAGCCGATCACGCCGGGGCCGACCTCCTCCACCACGCCGGACACGTCGTAGCCCAGCACCGCCGGAAAGGGGATGCCGGCCCAGCTTCCCGCCTGCCGGATCTTGGCGTCCACCGGGTTGGTACCGGATGCCACCACCCGCACCAGCAGCTCTCCCGGCCCAGCGACCGGACGCGGCCGGTCCTGCAGTTCGAACACGTCGGGACCGCCGAACCGCGAAATCACCATCGCACGCATGCCGTCATCCTCCGTCTCGGGAATTGCGCCGTTGAAGCCGCAGCGTTGCAAACCGTCCCCCGCCTGTCCAGCCGGGGAAACGGGGCAGAGCCGGACGACAGCGGTCGAGATGAGGGATGCGCCATCTTCCCGACTTGTAAAAATTCCCCCTCTCCCCCCGGGGAGAGGGGACTTTCCTGGGGGAGAGGGAACCGTCAGCCGATCCGGAACTCCTCGCGGTGGATCGCGGTCATCGCCAGCCCTTCCGGCCCGATGGCGCCGCGATACATGCCGGAGCAGTTGAAGGGCAGCGCCACCCGGCCGTCGCGGTCGATGGCGACGAGACCGCCGGAACCGCCGATCACGCCCAGCTCGTCCACCACGTCGCCGGCGGCGCGCTCCAGGCTCTGGCCGGCCCAGCGCATGCGGGCGTCGATCTCGTGGGCGGCGCAGCGGCGGATGAAATGTTCGCCATGGCCGGTGGCGGAGACGGCGCAGGTGATGTTGTCGGCGAAGGTGCCGGCGCCGATCACCGGGCTGTCGCCGACTCGCCCCTTGGCCTTGGCGGTCATGCCGCCGGTCGAGGTGGCGGCGGCGAGATTGCCGTCGCGGTCGCGGGCAACGGCGCCGACGGTGCCGTGGCGGCGCTGGTCGGCGCCCCCATCGGAGTTATCTTCGGGAGCGCCGGAGCGGCGGCGCTCAAGCTCGGCCTGCAGGGCGTCCCAGCGCGGCTGGGTAAAGAAATAAGGGGCTTCCTCCATCGGCAGACCCTGGCGGCGGCAGAGATCCAGCGCGCCCTCGCCGATCAGCAGGACATGCTCGCTGTGCTCCATCACCGCACGGGCAGCCTGGATGGGGTTGCGCGGACCGAACAGGCCGGCCACCGCACCGGCGGAGCGGTCGCGGCCGTCCATGATTGCGGCATCCATCTCCTGCTTGCCCTCGGCGGTAAAGACGGCGCCGCGGCCGGCGTTGAACAGCGGCTCGTCCTCCAGCGCCATCACGGCGGCGGTGACGGCATCGAGCGCGCTGCCGCCGTCGGCCAGCACCTCGTGTCCGGCGGCCAGCGCCCGGCGTAGGCCGGCGTGATAGCCCTCGGTCAGCGCCGGGGTTAGGACGCTGCGCTTGATGGTGCCGGCGCCGCCATGGATGGCCAGCGCGAAGGGCTGCGGTTGGGTGAAGGTCATGGTTGCGGGTCTCAGCGCAGGGCGGCCGACATGGCCGACAGGGTGTTGATCCAGCCGAGAGCGGCGGCCATGCTGGCGGCCGGCAGGCGGATGGTGACGGGATCGAGGCGTTCGGAAACCGGGATCAGGGCGGCCAGATCGGCCAGCGCCGGGCTGTTCATCTCGATCTCCAGCCGGTAGGGCGCGCCTTCCGTTTGCGGCGGAACGCGGAAAGGCGGGATGCTGGAGACCCGGCGAACAGCGCGGGCCGCGGCCTCGCGGATGCGGTCGCGGGCGACCGTGGGCGCAACGGAGCGGGCGGCGCGCTGGCCGAGCGCCTGCTTGACCACCACGCGCTCGGACTCCGGGAACAGCGGCGCCATCTCGGCGGCGAAGCGGTCGTCGCCGCTCAGCAGGATCACCGGCACGCCGATCTCCCCGGCATAGGCGCCGTAATTGCCGGCCTCCCCCAGTTCCTGCCCGTTCACCCGGACACGGCCGAAGGCGAAGCTGTTGGTGGTGTGGGCGAGGATGCCGTACTGGCGCGCCGACGTATGGAAGCCGACGCACATGACGCCCGCCGCGTCCGGCTCCAGCCCGGCGAACATGCCGATGGGCTTGGGACGGCCGAGGATCAATTCGGCAGCCGGATGCAGCTCGTCGGGCAGCAGGTTGACCATCGGGCCGTGGCTGTCGTTGACCAGGATTTCGCTCGCCCCGCCCTCCAGCGCGCCTTCGATGGCGGCGTTGACCTCGGCGGTCATCAGGCGGCGGGCTCGCTCATACTCGGTGTTGCCCTGCGTCACCTGCTGCTGGGAGACGACGCCGGCAACGCCTTCGATGTCGGCGGAGATGTAGATCTTCACGGAGTGCTCCCGGAGGTGAGCGTATCGGATAGGCAAGGCCGGCTGGCGCCGTCGCGGCCGACCACCGGCGTGGCGGCGGCCAGCGCGTCCAAGACGGCTTCCTGGGTGGCATCGGCCATCGCCTCGAACAGCCTGTCGATGCGGTGTTCGTTCAACATGCGCAGGGCCAGGATGTCGGCGGTTTCGTCATGGTCGATGCGGTTGGCGGTGGTGAAGCCCAGCGCGATGTCGCCGCTGCCATGGCCCCAGAAGGATCCCACCCGCGCCAGCCCTACCCCGGCGCGGCGGATCACCCGGCGCAGCTGGCGGTGATCGAGCGGCACGTCGGTGGCGGCGATGACGATGACGGAGCCCTTCTCCGGCGCGTCGTCCTTGGCCGGCGGGGCAACGCGGTGGCCATCGGGCAGTCGCAGTTCCCCCGGCCGGCCGAAATTCGCCAGGACCAGCACGCCCAGGTGATGGCGCTTGCCGTCCAGCTTGAGACGGCGGGACGAGGTGCCGATGCCGCCCTTGAAGCCGAAGCAGGACATGCCGCGCCCGGCACCCACCGATCCGACCGCGACCTCGGCGCCGTCCGGTTCGGCGAGCGCAGCGGACAGCGCGGCGGCGGCATGGGCTTCCGTCACCGCCAGCGCCTGGATGTCGTTCAGCGGACCGTCGTTGCACTCCATCACCACCGGGTTGACGGTGGCGGTGGTGCGGCCGATGTCGGGGTTGCCGGCGATGGCGTGGCGGACCAAAGCGGTGGACGCCGTGCCGACCGACAGGGTGTTGGTCAGCAGGATCGGGGTTTCCAGCGCGCCGAGTTCCTCCACCTGCATCAGGCCGACGCTCTTGCCGAAGCCGTTCAGCACCTCCGCCGCGGCAATGGGCTTGTCGCGGTAGAGGTTGCCGGCATGGGGCAGGATAGCGGTTACGCCGGTCTGGATGGCGCCCCCTTGGAAAGTGTTCTCTTCCAGCGTGCAATGGCCGACGCGCACGCCCGGCACGTCGGTGATGGCGTTGCGCGGCCCCGGCGTCAGCCGGCCGCAGGCGAGCCCCAAGGCCCGCGCTCGCTTTACCGGTTCAACGGAGTTTCGGGTCGAGGGCATCGCGCAGTCCGTCGCCGAGCAGGTTGAAGGCCAGCACCGTCAGGAAGATGGCGAGGCCGGGATAGAAGGTGACATGGCTGGCGACGCCGATGTAGCTGCGCCCATCGGCCAGCATGGCGCCCCATTCCGGGCTGGGCGGCTGGGCGCCGAGCCCGATGAAGCTGAGGCTGGCCGCCGTCAGGATCGAGGTGCCGATGCGCATGGAGACATAGACGATCACGCTGGGCAGCGTGCCGGGCAGGATGTGGCGGACCATCAGCAGCCGGTCGCGCACGCCGATGGCGCGGGCGGCGTCGACATAGACCGCGCGCTTCAACGACAGCGTGCTGCCGCGCACGAGACGGGCGAAAACGGGGATGCTGAAGATCGCCACCGCATAGATGACGTTCTCGATGCCCGGACCCAGGATGGCGACGATGCCGATGGCCAGCAGGATGCCGGGGAAGGCCAGCAGCACGTCGCAGATGCGCATGATCAGGCTGTCGATCCAGCCTCCGCGGAAGCCGGCGATCAGCCCCAGCGCCACGCCGGCCACACCGCCGAGCAGCACCGACAGCAGCCCGACCGACAGCGAGATGCGGGCGCCCCACAGAATGCGGCTGAAGATGTCGCGGCCATAGGCGTCGGTGCCGGCCCAATGAGCGGCCGACGGGCCTTCCAGGATGCGGTCGTAATCGAAGGCCGCCGGATCGAACGGCGCGATCCAGGGTGCAGCGGCAGCGGCCAAGGCCAGCGCCAGCAGACAGATGCCGGCCGCCATGGCGGTGCGGTTGCGCCGGAACTTGCGCCAGAACTCGCGCAGCGGCGAGCGGACGGCTTCATGAGTGGCGGCGGCCACGCCGGTTGCGTCTGTCGTGGTCATGAGTAGCGAATCTCGGGGTTGGCGAAGGCGTACAGCACATCGACCAGCAGGTTGATGATGATGAACTCCAGCGAGAACAGCAGGATCTCCGCCTGGATGACGGTGTAGTCGCGGTAATTGACGCTATCGACCAGCAGCCGGCCCAGCCCCGGCCAGGAGAACACCGTCTCCACCACGATGGACCCGCCCAGCAGGAAGCCGAACTGCAAGCCGACCATGGTGATGATCGGGATCAGCGCGTTGCGCAGCGTGTGCTTCCACACCACCAGCCGGGCGGGCACGCCCTTGGCCCGCGCGGTGCGGACGTAATCCTCGCGCGCGATCTCGATGAAGGCGGAGCGGGTGAAGCGCGCCATCACCGCGGCGACGCCGAGGCCGAGCGTCAGCGACGGCATGACGAAATGCTGCCACGTGCCATAGCCGCTGGTCGGCAGCCAGCCGAGCTTGACCGAGAACAGGTCGATCATCAGCAGGCCGAGCCAGAAGGACGGGAAGGCGATGCCCGACACCGCGACGATCATGCCGGCATGGTCCTGCCAGCGCCCGCGCTTCGTTGCCGACGCCACGCCGATCAGCAGCCCGGCCAGCGTCGCCCACGCCATGGCGGCGACGGTGAGGTAGAGCGTGGGCATGAAGCGTTCGCCGATCTCCTGCGACACCGGCCGCTTGGTCTTCATCGAGCGCCCGAATTCGCCCTGCACCGCGTTGCCGAGGAAGCGGCCATACTGCACCCACAGCGGCTGGTCGAGGCCGAGGTCCTGGCGCACCAGTTCGACGTCGCGCTGGGTCGCATCCGGCCCCGCGACCAGCCGCGCCGGATCGCCCGGCAGCAGATGGACGAAGCCGAAGACGAAGACGGAAATCACCAGCAGAACCGGCAGGATGCCGGCGACACGGCCGACGAGATATTTCAGCATGGGGCAGAGGTCCTGGTGGAGGGCCTGGGTGGGGTGTCGGCTTCGAATGCCCCCTCCCCAACCCTCCCCCGCTTCGCGGGAGAGGGGGCAAGTCGCAGAGCCGCGGCAGTCCCCTCTCCCACCGAAGGTGGGGGAGGGTTAGGGAGGAGGCAACGCGGCGCCAGCCGCAACGACGACTGGCGCCACACTCACATCACTGCAGATCGGCCTCTTCCATCTGCAGGCCGCCGTCGGCGACGTAGTAGAAGCCGGTCAGCTTCTTCGACTTGCCGGCCAGCAGGTTCTCGACGCCGAGGAAGATCCAGGGCGCGTCCTTCCAGATCTGCTCCTGGGCGACGCGGTAGGCTTCGGCGCGCTTGGCGTTGTCGGCGGTGCCGATGCCGGTCTCGATCGCGGTGTCGACCGTCTCGTTCTTATAGTAAGCCACGTTGAAGAACTTCGGCGGGAAGCCCTTGCCCCACAACAGCGGACGCAGGCCCCAGTCGGCATCGCCGGTCGAAGCCGACCAGCCGCTGTACTGCATCTGCACCGTGGCATCCTCCGGCTTCTC
Organism: Azospirillum sp.; assembly: GCF_035628975.1. Lineage (GTDB taxonomy): Bacteria > Pseudomonadota > Alphaproteobacteria > Azospirillales > Azospirillaceae > Azospirillum. The sequence goes on from NZ_DASPIS010000058.1 coordinate 44,802, forward strand.
GACGCTCCAGACGCGGGAGGCCTCGACACCGGCTTCGAGCGGGGTGACGGTCAGCTTGACGCCGACCTGGGCCAGCTGCTGCTGCACGAACTGCATGCCGCGGATGAAGTTGGTGCTGTTGCGGCCGATCATCTCGGCCTCGAAGCCGTTCGGATAGCCGGCTTCGGCCAGCAGCGCCTTCGCCTTGGCAAGGTCGTAGGTGTACTGGTTCGGCTGCGAGACGTGGAAGCCCAGCTTGGACGGGATGGCCGAATCCAGCGGGCCGGCATAGCCGCGATAGACCACCTTCGCGTAGGCGTTCTTGTCGATGGCGTAGTTCAGCGCCTGACGGACGCGCGGGTCGTTGAACGGCTTCTTCATGGTGTTCATCGCCACATAGCGGGCGATGATCGACGGGGCGTCGATGATCTCCAGCGCCTGGTTGGCTTCCACCATCTTCACCATTTCCGGCGGCAGCGGATAGATGAACTGAGCCTCGTTGGTCTGCAGCATGGCGATGCGGCTGCCGTTCTCCGGCACGCTCTTCAGCGTCACGCTGTCGACCTTCGGCAGGCCGGGCTTCCAGTAGTTGGCGTTCTTCTCGACCTTGAGGGTGTCCGCTTCCCAGCTCACGAACTTGTAGGGGCCGGTGCCGACGGGGTGGCGGCCGATCTCCTTGCCGAAGGTTTCCAGCGCCTTCGGGCTGTGGATCATGGCGCCGGGGTGGGCCAGGTTGTTGTTCAGCGCGCCGAAGGGCTGCGACAGCTTGAGCGTGATGGTGTGGTCGTCGAGCACCACCGTCTCGGCCAGCATCGCCAGCAGGCTCTGGCGCTTCAGCCGGTTGGCCGGGTTGGACAGGCGGTCGAAGTTGGTCTTCACCGCCTGGGCGTTGAAGGGCGAACCGTCATGGAAGGTGACGCCCTTGCGCAGGCGGTAGGTGTATTCGGTGGCGGTGTCGTTGACCGTGAAGCTCTCCGCCAGCAGCGGGACCAGCTTCATCTCCTTGTCGAAGCCGAACAGGCCCTGCATCATCGTGCGGCTGGCCGACTGCGACAGGGTGTCGTTGATGTCGGCCGGGTCCAGCGTGGTGATGTTGTCGGGGATGCCGACGACCAGAGTCTTGGCGGCGAAGGCCGGACCGGCCAGCGCGGTGCCGGCGAGCAGGCCGGCCAGCAGGGGAAGAGCGAAGCGCGTCACGTGATGTCTCCCTTTTCTTGATTCAGAAGTCGCCGCCGACGGCGTGGCGCGCGACGAAATGGTCGTCGCCGACCGGCACCAGCGGCTGCACCACCGGCTCGTCGCCGATGTTGCGGATCGGGCTTGGGATCTCGCCGGTCAGCAGCCGCAGGTCGCGCGTGCGCCGGCTGGGATCGGCGATGGGCACCGCCGCCATCAGGCGGCGGGTGTAGGGGTGCTGCGGATTCTCGAACACCGCGCGGCGGGGCCCGAGTTCGACGATCTGGCCCAGATACATGACGGCGACGCGGTGGCTGACCCGCTCCACCACCGCCATGTCGTGGCTGATGAACAGGTAGGACAGGCCACGCCTGGCCTGCAGCTCCATCAGCAGGTTGACGATCTGCGCCTGGATCGACACGTCGAGCGCCGCCACCGCCTCGTCGGCGATGATCAGCTTGGGATCGCAGGCGATCGCGCGGGCGATGCAGATGCGCTGGCGCTGCCCGCCGGAGAATTCGTGCGGGTAGCGGCGCGCGTGCTCCGGCTTCAGGCCCACCTGGGTCAGCAACTCCGCCACCCGCTCTTCGATGGCGCGGCGGCGCGACACGCCCGGCCTGGATGTGGGCACATAGTCGTGGACCAGCATCGGTTCGGCGACGCTGAAACCGACGGTCATGCGCGGGTTCAGCGAGGCGAAGGGATCCTGGAAGATGTACTGGATCTTCTCCTTCAGCTTCGCCTGACCGTTGGAATCCAGCGTCGCGGTGTCGAGGCCGTCGAAGCGGATGCTGCCGGAGGTGGCGGACTGAAGCCCCATGATGGTGCGGCCGGTGGTCGACTTGCCGCAGCCGGATTCACCGACCAGCGCCAGCGTCTCGCCCGGACGGACGGCGAAGCTGACCTTTTCCACCGCATGGACGCGGGCCTTCAGCGATCCGAAGATGCCCTTGCGCACGTCGAAGCGGGTGGTGAGGTCGCGCACCTCCAGAAGCGGGGCGTCGGCCGCGCGCACGGTGTCCTGCACCGGCGGCGGGGCCAGCGGCGCAGCCTCGGCCTTCGCGTCGTCCACCACCAGAAGCGGGAAGCGCATCGGCAGATCCTGGCCGCGCAGCGCGCCCAGCTTCGGCACGGCGGACAGCAGCGCCTTGGTGTAGGGGTGCTGCGGCGCCTGGAAGATGCGCTCGACCGTGCCCTCCTCCACCTTGCGGCCGCGCCACATCACGACGACGCGGTCGGCCACCTCCGCCACCACGCCCATGTCATGGGTGATGAAGATGACGCCCATGCCCATCTCGTCCTGCAGCAGGCGGATCAGCCGCAGGATCTGGGCCTGGATGGTGACGTCCAGCGCCGTCGTCGGCTCGTCGGCGATCAGCAGCGACGGCTTGCAGGACAGCGCCATGGCGATCATCACGCGCTGGCGCATGCCGCCCGACAGCTGGTGCGGGTGGCGGTCGAGCAGCCGGGCCGGTTCGGGAATCCGAACCTTCTCCAGCATGCGCAACGCCTCCGCCCGCGCCGCCTTGCGGTCGAGACCCTGGTGCAGCATCACCGCCTCGGCGATCTGGTCGCCAATGGTGAAGACCGGGTTCAGCGACGTCATCGGCTCCTGGAAGACCATGGCGATGTCGTTGCCGCGCATGGCGGTCAGCGCTTCGGCCGGCGGGGATGCCAGATCGCGTTCGCGCCCGTCGCGACCCTTGAAGCGGATGCGCCCGCCGACGATACGACCGCCGGCATAATCGACCAGCCGCATCAGCGACAGCGAGGTCACCGATTTGCCGGAGCCGGATTCGCCGACGATGGCGACCGTTTCGCCCGGCGCCACGGTGAAGCTGACATCGTCGACCACGCGCACGGGACCATGCTCGCCGTCGAAGGCGACGCTCAGGCCCTCTACGGAAAGCAGCGCCGGCGCGGTCTCGACCGCCCGCATCGCGGCGGCGCCGCTCATCGCCCAAGCCTCTCGGCGAACAGCGCGAACAGGCGGCGCCACACCATGCCGGGCGCGCCGGTGCCGACCGGCTTGCCGTTCAGGCTGGTGACGGGGGTGATCTCCTTGGTGGTGCTGGAGATCCAGATTTCGTCGGCCGTCTCAAGCTCCGCCACCGGGATGTCGCGCTCCTCCAGCCGCAGGCCGGCCTCGGCCGCCAGCCGCAGGATGACGGTGCGGGTGATGCCCTCGAGGATTCGGTTGTCGTTGAGCGGGGTGGCGATGACGCCGTCTTTGACCACGAAGATGTTGGTCGCCGCGCCCTCCGTCACCAGACCGTCGCGCAGTTGCAGCGCATCGACCACGCCGGCATCGGTCGCCGCCTGCTGCGCCAGCACGCTGCCGAGCAGCGCCACCGTCTTCAGGTCGCAACGGCCCCAGCGGATGTCGGGGATGGTAATGGCGGCGACGCCCTGGTCGCGCCATGCCGCGGGCGGGCGCTTCAGCGGGCTGGCCATGCCGAACACCGACGGGGTGACGCCGGCCGGGAAGGCATGGCCGCGGCTGGCGGCGGCTCCGCGGGTGACCTGGAGATAGACGGTCAGGTCGCCGTCGATGCCGGACTCCGCCGCCAGCCGCTCCATGATGCCCAGCCAGTCGCCGGCCGACAGCGTGCAGTCGATGCGCAGTTCGGACATCCCGCGCTGCAGGCGGGCGATGTGCGCCTCCGGCTCGAACAGGCGGCCATTGTAGGCGGCGGTCACCTCATAGAGGCCGTCGGCGAACAGGAAACCGCGGTCCAGCGGCGACACATGGACCTCGTCCAGCGGCAGGTAACGCCCGTTCCAATAGGAGATCGTCATCGCTTTTCAGCTTCTTTGGCGCGTGGAAAGGAAAGCCCCGCTCACTCCGTCGGCCGCTTGCTCTTCGGCACGACGTGGAGGTAGGGCAGGATGCGTTCGGCGACGTCGGCGGCCTGTCCGACGCTGTCCGGACCGGAGCGGGACAGCGCGGTGCCCAGCGCCACGATCAGCGCCATCAGCCCGGTGGGGGAGCTGTGGCGCACGCCATGGTCGGCCCCGGCCAGCAGGGTCACGTCGGCAAGCGGGACGATCGGGCTGTCCGGCGCGTCGGTCAGCGCGATGGCCTTCGCCCCGCGCTCGCGGCACAGCTGCAGATGCTCGATGGTCCGGCGCGAATAGCGCGGCGAGGTGATGGCGATCACCAGATCGCCGGGCTTCACCGTCATCAGCCGGCGGATGGTGCGCTCGGTGCCCGCGAATTCGATGGCTTCGCGGACATGGTCGACATAGGGCTCCAGCACGTCGGCCAGGAACAGGGCGAGATAGGCGCTGTCGCCCAACCCCAACGCCACGACGCGTTTGGAGTCGCGGATCAGGCGGATCGCCGCCTCGCACTGCTCGGGCTGCAGCAAATCCATGGTGCGGGTGATGTTGCCGGCATCGCTGGCCAGCGATTCCCGCATGATCTCGGCATTGGAGGTGTCGCGCTGCACGGCCACGCGCAGCTTTTCCACCGGCGCGAAGGTGGATTCGAAGGCGCGCAGCAGATCCTCGCGGAACTCCGGATAGCCTTCATAGCCGAGGAAGCGGGCGTAGCGGTTGACGGACGCCACCGACACCTCGGCCGCCGCCGCCAGCTCCCCGATCTTCAGCGTCGCGGTGCGGAAGGGATATGCCAAGGCCCACTCCCCCACCTTGGCGAGCGCCGCCGGAAGCTGCGCCTGGCAGTTCTGCATCCGGATCAGCAGCGATCCCGTCTGAATGGGCAGCTCCATCCCCTGATACCCTTTCGCCGCGTCGGCATGGCCCCTGTGAGTACAGAGTTACAGGAATGGCATAATTCTGTAAATCCATTTTCACATATGGCCGTATGCGGCTTGTGCTGACGCTTAAGCAGGCCAAAGGGCAAGCACTTCCCTCGGCTGTCATTCCCGCGAAGGCGGGAATCCAGTCGTTTCGCGCGCTTGGACCGGAAGCTTGGATCCCCGCTTTCGCGGGGATGACGCGGAGTTCATGCAGTTCCGAACACTTAGCACATGAAACTCACGCGTCCCGCAGCCCATTACCGCGACCGGTCGCGGAAAAGCTGATCCGGCTGGTTCAGCCATTCTTCCAGCTTCTGTGGCCGGTTCGCGCGAGCCGGCGGTGTGGCAGGCGGCGGGTCCGCAGGCGGTGGAAGTGCCGCCGATTGGGGAGGGCGGTCAAGCGGGGCGCCAGCGCCGATGGTGCCGCGGGCGTCGATCCGCGCGCGATAGCGGCGACCGTCCGCAGTGACGAACTCGCCCTCCCCGGTCGGCCGGTTGCGCTGGAACTGGCCGACATATTTGTTCCCGCTGGGAAAGGTCAGGGTGCCGAAGCCGGTCCGGCGGTCGTCCTTCCACTCCCCCTGGTACATGCGCCCATCGGACCAGACATGGGTCGCTTGGCCCGAAACCAGCCCGTTGCGGAAATTGCCGTCGAGGCGCCGGCCATCGCGCCAGGTGACGCGCCCCTGCCCCTCCAGCCTCCCGTCGACCAGCGTGCCCTCCACCTGCCCATCATAGCGGCCATCGTAGAACCAACTCAGCACGCCGGGGCCGCTCGCCCAGCCGTTCGGGCAGGCACCGGACCAGCGGACGGTCTTGCGCCGGTCGGGATACTGGTCCCAAACCTGGCAATCGGCGCCCTGGACCGTCACCGCCCGTTCCGCCAAGGCGGAAGCCGGCAGGACAGCCATCAGGCAGGGCAGCAGAAGGGCGGCACGGGCGGACATGGGCGCCACCTTTTTCACAAGGAGGGGGATGCCCCTTCCAACCGTCCTCGTCCGGATTCGGTTCCGATTTGCCTGTTTTCGTTCGCCCTCAGGGGCTTCCTTATCGTTTGTTAACGATGTTTGCCGCAATGATCGGGCTCTGTGAACACGCGCAATCATGAAGGGTAGCAATGGCTCAGAAGGTTCGTGAGGACTACCGGACCCTCACCGGCCCGGAAAAGGCCGCCATCATGATGCTCGCGCTGGGCGAGGAGCATTCGTCCAAGCTGTTCTCGCTGATGGACGACGAGGAGATCAAGGAGCTGTCCCAGGTGATGGCCAACCTGGGCACGGTGTCGGCCAACCTGATCGAGCGCCTGTTCGTCGAATTCGCCGAGCAGATGTCGTCGAGCGGCACCGTCGTCGGCTCCTTCGATTCGACCGAGCGGCTCCTGCTGAAGACCCTGCCGAAGGACAAGGTCGACCAGATCATGGAGGACATCCGTGGTCCGGCCGGCCGAACCATGTGGGACAAGCTGACCAACGTCAACGAGTCGGTCCTGTCCAACTACCTGAAGAACGAGTACCCGCAGACCGTCGCGGTGGTGCTTTCCAAGATCCGCTCCGACCATGCCGGCCGCGTCCTTGCCCAGCTTCCGGAAAGCTTCGCGATGGAAGTCATCATGCGCATGCTGCGCATGGAGGCGGTGCAGAAGGAGGTTCTGGACGACGTGGAGCGCACGCTGCGCACCGAGTTCATGACCAATCTCGCCCGCACCAGCCGCCGCGACAGCCACGAGATGCTGGCGGAGATCTTCAACGGGCTGGACCGCACCACCGAGCACCGCTTCATGGCCGCCCTGGAGGAGCGCAACCGCGACAGCGCCGAGCGCATCAAGTCGTTGATGTTCACCTTCGAGGATCTGTCGAAGCTCGACCCCGGCGGCGTCCAGACCGTCCTGCGGACGGTGGACAAGCAGAAGCTGGGCACCGCGCTGAAGGGCGCGTCGGAGTCGCTGAAGGATCTGTTCTTCTCCAACATGTCCGAGCGCGCGGCCAAGATCCTGCGCGAGGACATGGCCGCCATGGGTCCGGTCCGCGTCCGCGACGTGGACGAGGCGCAGATGTACATGGTCCAGCTGGCCAAGGATCTCGCCGCCCGCGGCGAACTGGTCCTGGCCGAGGGCAGCGGCGAGAACGAGTTGATCTACTGAGCGCGTCCACTGGCTGCACCCCCTGGCCGCGAGGCCATAAGGGACGGGCACCGCTGATTTTTTCCCCGGCTGTAACATTGGAGGTTTGACGGAACGCTCGGAACGGTGAACCCTTGGGGACCGAATGGGCAGGATCAGGGAGGCCGCTGTCACGATGCCTTGGCTACGGGCTGCTCGCGCAGGCTCCGGCCGGGCCGGACATCCGGCTTCTGCCCACCGTCCGACCAGCCATAAGGCCGGCGGGCGGCGATTCGGCCAACAATCAGGGAGCTTCCGAACATCATGACCGCTGACATGCTGCAATCCCGTCTCGTCGCCCGGATGGCCGGCCCGATCGTCGCCGGCCTGCTGGGGCTGGGCGTCGCCGCCGGGCCGCTGGCAGCACTCGCCGAGACCTGGGACAT
>NZ_DASPIS010000059.1:0-2136 GCF_035628975.1 Azospirillum sp.
CGTTGAAGATCTCCGCCAGCATCTCGTGGCTGTCGCGGCGGCTGGTGCGGGCGAGGTTGGTCATGAACTCGGTGCGCAGCGTGCGCTCCACGTCGTCCAGAACCTCCTTCTGCACCGCCTCCATGCGCAGCATGCGCATGACGACTTCCATCGCGAAGCTTTCCGGAAGCTGGGTCAGCACCCGGCCGGCATGTTCGGGACGGATTTTGGACAGCACCACGGCGACGGTCTGCGGGTACTCGTTCTTCAGGTAGTTGGACAGGACCGACTCGTTGACGTTCGCCAGCTTGTCCCACATCGTTCGGCCGGCCGGACCACGGATTTCCTCCATGATCTGGTCGACCTTGTCCTTCGGCAAGGTCTTCAGCAGCAGGCGTTCCGTCGAATCGAAGGAGCCGACCAGCGAGCCGGTGGCCGACATCTGCTCGGCGAATTCGACGAACAGGCGCTCGATCAGGTTGGCCGACACCGTGCCCAGGTTGGCCATCACCTGGGACAGTTCCTTGATCTCCTCGTCATCCATCAACGAGAACAGTCTGGTGGCATGCTCCTCGCCCAGGGCCAGCATCATGATGGCGGCCTTTTCCGGGCCGGTGAGGGTCCGATAATCCTCGCGAACCTTCAACGCCATCTGTCCGCCTCCGCCTCTGCCGCCACCGCCCACCCCGCGTCGGGAGCGGGCGGTTCATTCTTACAGGTTAGATTCACGCTGTCGAAGGTCAGCCGAACCGCTTGGCGATCACCGCATAGGCGGCGCGCAGGCCAAGCGCCTCGCCGCCTTCGGGACGGCCAGGACGGGCCGAGCCATTCCAGGCATAGGTGTCCAGATGCGCCCAGGGCGTGCCCTTCGACACGAATTCCTGCAGGAACAGCCCGGCGGTGATGGCGCCGGCGAAGCCGTTGGTGGTGACGTTGTTGATGTCCGCCACCTTGCTGTCCAGCCCCTTGCGGTAGGGCGCCCACAGCGGCAACCGCCACATCGGGTCGTCCACCGCGGTCCCGGCCTCGGTCAGGTCATTCGCCAGCGCATCGTCGTTGCACATCAGCGCCGGCAGGTCGGGGCCGAGCGCCACGCGGGCGGCGCCGGTCAGGGTGGCGAAGTCGATCAGCAGCTCCGGCTTCTCCGCATCCGCCTCGGCCAGCGCATCGCACAGGATCAGGCGTCCTTCGGCGTCGGTGTTGCCGACCTCCACCGTCAGGCCCTTGCGGGTCTTCAGCACGTCCTGCGGCTTGAAGCTGTCGCCGGCCACGACATTCTCCACCGCCGGCACCAGCACGCGCAGCCGCACCGGCAGCCCGGCCATCATGATCATCCGGCCGAGCGCCAGGGCATGCGCCGCCCCGCCCATGTCCTTCTTCATGATGAGCATGGCCGAGGACGGCTTCAGGTCCAGTCCGCCGGTGTCGAAGCAGACGCCCTTGCCGACGATGGTGACCTTGGGGTGCTCCGGGTTGCCCCAGCGCAGATCGATCAGCCGCGGCGCCCGCGGGCTGGCGCGGCCGACGGCATGGATGGCGGGATAGTCGCGGTCGAGCAGATCCTGCCCGACGATCACCTCGACGGCCGCGTCGAACTCCGCCGCCAGATCCTGGGCCGCCTGGGCCAGTTCGGCCGGGCCCATGTCGCAGGCGGGGGTGTTCACCAGATCGCGCACGAGGTAGGTGGCGGTCGCCGCGCGTTCCACCTCGCCGCGGTCGGCCTCCGCCGGCCAGACCAGATTGGCGAAACCCTTCTCCGTCGGCTTCTTGTATCGAGTGAAACGATAGCTGCCGAGCGCCCAACCCAGCGCCGCCCGCGTCGCCGTCCGCGCATCCAGCGCCGCATCGATCTTATAGGAACCGGCCGGCAGCGAGGCGGGCAGGCCGGCGAAGGCCCACAGATCGTCGATGGCCGACACGCCGGCCAGCACATGGGCGACGGCGCCGTCAGGTCCCGGCAGGAAGACGGTCGATCCGGCCTCGCCGGTGAAGCCCACCGCCTTGACCCAGGAGGCTACGGCCGGCGACTGCCCGGCCAGCCAGTCGGCCAGCCCGGCCTTGGTCACGGGGGTGAGGGCGACGGTGTCCGGACCGTCAACGGCAAGCAGGGTGGCGAGCAAGACTGAGGATCCTTCTCACGAGATCACGTCACGCATC
>NZ_DASPIS010000060.1:0-78891 GCF_035628975.1 Azospirillum sp.
CCGAATGCAACGCCATGGAATCGATCGCATTTTCGCAATGTTTATCAAGAGGGAGTAACGATTTGTAACGAAGCTTGAGCCATAAGGGGACGCCCACTATGGTGGGATGGCCTCATTCCGCGGATCTGCATGACACCTTCCCCGGGCGCCAAGACCGTTGTTCGACCCCTGAACAATAAGGCGCAGCAAACCAAAAGACAGCCGAACCAGAACAGCCGCCGGTTTTCGCTGCGTTCCGTTCTGCTTTGGATTCTTTTGTTGCTGTCGGCCGGTTTGTTTCTTGCGCTCGCCGCGTTGCCCGTCGGAAGATTTGCCAGCGCCGCGATTTCGGTCGGCGTCGTGGCGGCGGCCTTCGTGCTGGGGCGCTTCGCCCGGCGCTTCTGGCATGCCCGCACGCTGACCGTCCTGCTGCTGGCCTTCGTCACCTTCCGCTATTTCTTCTGGCGGCTGACCGGCACGCTGCCGCCGGTGGACGATCTGGTGAACTTCGTTCCCGGCGTCACCCTGTTCGCGGCCGAAGCGCTGTCCTTCGTGCTGTTCCTGACCTCGCTGTTCGTCATCATCGATCCCGTCGCCCGCGAACCGTCGGAGCCGACGGGCGATCCCGCCTTCTGGCCCAGCGTCGACGTCTACATCCCCTCCTACAACGAGGAGCCGGAACTGCTGGAGACGACGCTGGCCGCCGCGGTCTGCATCGACTATCCGCGCGACAAGCTGCGCGTCTATCTGCTGGACGACGGCGGCACCGACCAGAAGCTGGCCCATGCCAACCCGGAGCAGGCCGCCGCCGCTTCGGCCCGGCGCGAGACGCTGACGGCGCTGTGCGAACGGCTGCAGGTCACCTACATGACCCGGCCGCGCAACGAGCATGCGAAGGCCGGCAACATCAACCACGCCTTCCAGAAGACGTCGGGCGACCTGGTGCTGATCCTCGACGCCGACCATGTGCCGACGGTGGGCATCCTCAAGGCGACGGTGGGTTTTTTCCAGCAGGACCCCGGCCTGTTCCTGGTCCAGACCCCGCATTTCTTCGTCAATCCCGACCCGGTCGAATACAACCTCGGCACCTTCGAACGGATGCCGAGCGAGAACGAGATGTTCTACTACTCGATCCAGCCGGGGCTGGACCGCTGGAACGGCTCCTTCTTCTGCGGGTCCGCCGCCATCCTGCGCCGCGCGGCGCTGGAGGAGGTCGGCGGCTTCAGCGGCGACACGGTGACGGAGGATTGCGAAACCGCGCTGGAGCTGCATTCGCGCGGCTGGCGCAGCGTCTACCTGCCGCGCCCGCTGATCGCCGGGCTGCAGCCGGAAACCTTCGACAGCTTCATCGCCCAGCGTTCGCGCTGGACCCAGGGCATGATCCAGCTGTTCCTGTTGAAGAACCCGCTGTTCAAGCGCGGCCTGACCATCGCGCAGCGGCTCTGCTACACCAGCACGATGCTGTACTGGTTCTTTTGGTTCTGGCGGCCGATCTTCCTGCTGTCGCCGCTGTGCTACGCCCTGTTCGGGCTGGAGATCTACCGCATCAACCTGCCGGACTTCGCCTGCTTCGTCATCCCGCACGTCTTCGCCGCCGCCTTCCTGTCGCAGTTCCTGCACGGGCGGATGCGCTGGCCGCTGTTCTCGGAATTGTACGAGTATCTGCAGTCCTTCCACGTCTCCCGCGCGGCGCTGGCCACCATGATCCGGCCGCGCGACCCGGTCTTCAAGGTCACCGCCAAGGGCCAGTCGGTGGACGAGGACGGCTTCTCCCCGCTGGCCACGCCCTTCATCGTCACCACCCTGCTGCTGGCGGCCGGGCTGGCGGCTTGCGCCTGGCGCTATTCCATCTTCCCGGAACACCGCGCCGCCATCGTTCCGGTGGCGGTCTGGTGTTCGCTCAGCTTCCTGCTGGCTCTCGGCGGTCTCGCCGTCGTCTATGAACGCAAGCGCGTCCGCCGCCAGGAACGCTTCACCGTCGACCGCCCGGCCGTGCTGAATCTCGCGGATGGGACCAGCATCGACCTGACCGTCGCCGACGTGTCGGCCGGCGGCGTAGGCCTGCTGGTCGATCCGAAATGGCGCGAGGACATCTCCCGGCCGGACCAGACCCCGGTCCTCACCATCACCGCGACGGAGACGGAGGCGGCGACCACCACCGGCGTGCGCATCTCCCGCATCGAAATGCGCAGCGGCGAACTGGCGGTCGGCGCCGGTTTCGCCCCGCGCGACCGCCAGGACATCGTGGAGATGGCGCGTTTCGTCTTCGGCAACAGCGTCGGCTGGGACGTCTTCCTCGACCGCAAGCGCGTGGCCGCCCCGACCTTCTTCGGCGGGCTGCTGTTCTTCGCCACGCGGGTGGTGCCGCGGCTGGGGCATGTCCTGCTGGCATTGCCGCGCGCCTTGCGGCGCATACTGAGCTTCCAGGCTCCGTGACGGCCATGGCGGGCATGCGACATCATACCGGCGTCGGCCGGTCCGGCTGGTTCCTGCTGGCTCTGCTGTCCCTGTGGATCGGCTTTGCGGCGCCCTTGCTGGCGGCCGACAAGCGGGTGATCCCGTTGTCGAACCTGCGCGACGGCCAGCCGGAGGTCACCTTGCATGGCGAGACGGAGACGGTGGCCCTGCGCGCCGTCCTGCCGCCCGTGGTCGGCCTGTCCTCCGTCGTGCTGGCGCTGACCTACGAGAACGGCATCGACATCCTGCCCGAAAAGGGATCGATGTCGGTCTACATCAACGGCTCCCCGGTGGCCGACCTGCCGCTGTCCGCCTTCAAGGGTCCGGTCAACGCCTCGATCACCCTGCCGGCCAGCCTGATGCGGCCGGGCGAGAATCAGATCGTCTTCCAGACCAACGCGCAGCACCGCGCCATCTGCACGGTCCGCGGCACCTACGATTTGTGGGCGCGGGTGAATCTCGCTGCCTCGTCGTTGACGCTGGTGTCGGACGGCGGCGTTCCCCAGCCCGACCTCGCCATGATGCGGCAACTGCTGGTCGCCGCCGACCGCGCGCGCGAACCGCTGGCCATCCTCCATCCCGGCAGCGAGATCGATGCCGATCATCTCGGCTGGGGCGCGATGGCGGCGCAGTCCTACGGCCTGCTGCTGGGCGACCAGACCCCGCAGGTGACGGCGGTGCCGGCCCAACCGCCCGCCAAGCCCGCCGCCAAGCCTGGAGCCTCCGGCGCGCCGTCGCTCGAAACCCTTCCGCTGCCGGGCGGCAAGAACGTGCTGATCGGCACCCGCGACCGCATCGCCCCGCTGCTGGGCGAGGCGCGTGCCGCCGCCATCACCGGCCCCTTCCTGGCGGTCTATCCGCTCCCCGCTTCCGGCGGCGGGGCTTTCGTCGCCGTCGCCTCCGGCCGCACGCAGCAGGAGGTCGATCTGGCGGTGATGCGGCTGGCCGACGTTTCCCGGCCGCTGCCGACCCAATCCGCCATGATCGTCACCGACGCGGGCCCGCCGGCACCCCTGCCGCATCCGCCGGTACAGGCGGAGGGACGCTACCGCCTGTCGGAGCTGGGCTTCCAGACCGTCCAGCACAGCGGCTACCGTTATGCCGGCCGCTTCACCCTGACGCTGCCCACCGGCTTCGCCCCGGTCAGCGACCGCTCCATCCTGTTCCACGTCAACGCCGCGTTCGAGGGCAATCTCGGCCCCGGCGCCGTGCTGAACGTCCGGGTGAACGGCAAGTCGGCGGGCGCCATCGAGGTCGACAAGCGGTCCAGCGGCGTGATCGACAATGGCGAGATGCCGCTGCCGATGGCGATGTTCCGCCCCGGCCCCAACGTGATCGAGGTCGAGGCCGAACTGCCGCCGGCCGGCGGCACCGACTGCGTCTTCGCGGTGCGGCGCCCGACCTTCACCCTGCTCGACAGCTCCAGCATCGAAATCCCCGGCTTCGCCCGGCTCGTCACGCTGCCCAGCCTGGGCGGCTTCGCCAACACCGCCTATCCCTATGGCGGGCTTGCCGGCGGGGAGCCGGCGGCCCCCTTCGACCTCGTGGTCGTCGGACGCGAGCCCGCCTGGTTCGGCGCGGCCTGGAGCCTGACCGCCCGGCTGGCGCAGCGGGCGGGCGACCTGATGGCGGTGGTGCCCTACACCGGCTGGGACGGCGCGCCGGACGACAACGCGCTGATCGTCGGCCCGGTCGCGGCCCTGCCGCAGGCCGTCTTCGCCTCCGCCCCCCTTCCCGCCGACCGTCTCGCCGGCCTGCTGGAGGCCGGGGCCCTGATCGCCCAGGCCAGCGCTCGGGGGGAGCCGATGGCGGCGGCCGACCGCCGCGCTCTGGTGGACCGGCTGCGGCTGGGTTGGTCGGGCAGCGCCGCCCGTCCGGGCATAGCGCGGCCCGGTGCCGTGCCGTCGCCGCTGGGCTTCGCCGGGACGGCGCAGGCCGCCGACGGCGGCACCCAGAACCGCTGGCAGAGGATGGCCGGCGAGGTCAAGGACGCCTCGTCCGCCTCCGGCGGCTGGGTTCCCGACTGGGCGCGGCGCGTCATGGCCGCCGCGGCCCGCTACGTCAACCACTGGACGGTGGAGGATGCGCCGGTCGACGTCGTCGCCCTGACCGAGAATGCCGATCAGCTGCCGGAGGCCGCCCTGCTGCAATACCGGGCGCCCGGCACCGATCCGCTGACCTGGACCCTGCTGACCGCGTCGGACCCCCGCTCCATCGACCGTGCCATGCGCAGCCTGGGGGAGGCCGGCCTATGGGACAAGCTGCGCGGCGGCGGGGCGCTGTGGAGCAGTGCGGCGCCGGCTGTCACCACGCTGGAGGCGTCGCGCCCCTACCAGATCATTCTCAATCCCTTTGACATCGGCAACCTGATCCTGATCCTGGCCCGCAACCTGTCGCAGCGGATCGAGCTTCTGTTCGCCCTGCTGCTGGGGACGGCGGTGGTGCTGACGGTCAGCATGCGTCTTCTGCTGAAGCATGGACATCAGGAACGGAGCGGGCCATGACCCCATCGCGGCGTGACGTGCTGATCGGGACGGCATCCCTGGGATTGGCGGCGGCAGGTCTGGCGGCCTTGCCTTCCGCCGCCTTTGCCGCGCCCTTCGACGCGGCGGCATGGCGGCGCTATGCCGACCGTTTCCTGCAGCCGGACGGGCGGATCGTCGACACCGGCAACAAAGGCGTCAGCCATTCCGAAGGGCAGGGCTACGGCATGCTGCTGGCCGTGGCGGCGGGCGACCGCGCCGCCTTCGACCGGATGTGGGGCTGGACCCAGCGCACGCTGATGGTGCGCGGCGACGGGCTGGTCGCGTGGCGCTGGACGCCGGACGGCGGCGTCACCGACCGCAACAACGCGTCGGACGGCGACATGCTGATCGCCTGGGCGCTGCTGCGCGCCGCCGAGCTGTGGAAGACCGAGGCCTACCGCACCGCCGCCGTCGCCATCGTCAAGGCGCTGGAATCCGGGCTGCTGGTGGAGCATGCCGGGCTGACCGTCCTGCTGCCGGGACGCGACGGCTTCCGCAAGGGCGACACGCTGGTCCTCAACCCCAGCTACTGGATCTTCCCGGCCATCCGCGCCTTCGCCGCCCTGCCCGGGGGGGAACGCTGGGGCAAGCTGACCGACGCCGGTCTGGTCCTGCTGTCGAAGGCGCGCTTCGGCGGGTTCCAGCTGCCGCCGGACTGGATGGCGCTGGACGCCGCCGGCATGGTCACCGTCGCCGACGGCTTCAAGAAGCAGTATGGCTACGACGCCGTGCGCGTGCCGCTCTATCTGGCCTGGGACGGCTACCGCGATCCCTATTATTTCCGCCCCTATGCCGATCTGGTGGCGAAGTTCGGCGGATCGACGGTCCCCGCCACCGTCTCGCTGCCGGGCGGCACCACCACGCAGGTGGCGGCCTCCGTCGGCATGCTCGCGGTCTACCGGCTGGCCTGCCGCCTTGCCGGCGCTGGGGCAGGAGCCGGCGAAATGGTGACCGTGCCGCCGCTGGCGCCCGACGAAGACTATTACTCCACCACCCTGTTCCACCTCTCCGCGCTGGCGGCCCAGAGCCTGGGGATCGACCCGTGACCCGTCCCGTCCTTCTTTCGACCCTTCTTCTTGCCGGCATCGCCGTGCTCGGCGGCGGGAGCGGTGCCTGGGCGCAGTCGCATGGCGGCGGCCGCGCGCTCGCCCCCGGCGTGAAGGTGGAGGTGGCGCCGGCCCCCGGCAGCGGCTCCGCCCCCGCCGCCGGCAAGGTGGACGAGACGGCGCTGCGCTATTACGCCCGCATCGGCGACGGCGAAAGGCTGGAGGCGGAGATCGCCCGCCTGCGCGCCCTCGATCCGACCTGGGAACCGCCCAAGGACCTGTTCGCACCGCAGGCGACCACCCCCGGCGTCGACGAGACCCCGTTCTGGAATCTGGTATCGGCCGGCAAGGTGGCGGAGGCGCGCGCCGCCATCGCCGAGCAGCGGCGCAAGTCGCCCTCCTGGCAGCCGTCGGACAAGCTCCTGCAGGAACTCGACCTCGCCGAGAGCGCCGGGCGCATCCGCTCCGCCAGCGACACCAAGCGCTGGCAGGAGGTGGTGGACGCCGCCGCCGCCAATCCGGAGGCGGTGGCCTGCAACCGGCTGGACAATGCGTGGCGCCTCGCCGAGGCCTATGCCGAGCTGAAACAGACCGACCGCGCCTTCGAGACCTACAAGACCATCGTCACCAGCTGCCCCAAGGCCAAGGAGCGGCGCGACACCATCTTCAAGGCGTCGCGCTACCTCAGCCCCGACCGGCTTCGCGAGCTGACGGCGCTCGGCGCCACCGCCAACCCGGCGACCGGGGAGGATTATTCCACCGTCCGTGCCGCCGAGGCGGAACTGGAGACCGGCCGCCTGCTGGAGCGCCTGGGCAACGCCAAGGCCGGTGCCCTTTCCGCCGCCGACCTGTCGCGCGTCCAGGGCATCATCCGCGACAAGCAGGACGCCGACGGCGCCATCGCGCTCGGCTGGTACTTCCAGAAGCAGAAGAACTTTGCCGAGGCGCAGGGCTGGTTCTCCCAGGCCAATGGCTGGGCGCCGTCCGACCGCGCGGCGGAGGGGCTGGTGCTGGCCTACAACGGCCTGGGCGAGAAGGCGCAGGCCCGCGCCGCCGCCGCGCCGTGGAAGGGCAAGTCGAACCGCATCGATCAGGCCCTCAAGGCGGTGGATCCGCCGCGCGGACCCGCCGGCGGCGGGCGCGGCGGTCCGCAGGGGCCGAGCGAGCTGGACCGGGCGCTGGCCCGCCAGGACTACGCCGCCTGCATCGCCATCATCCGCGCCTCCATCGCCAAGAGCGGCCCGACCGCCGCGCTGCTGCAGCAGCGCGGCTGGTGCCTGCTGGAGCTGAAACGTCCGTCGGAGGCCGAAGCCGCCTTCGCCGAGGCGCAGGTGCTGGCCGCGCGCGAGCCGGCAAAAGGCGTCGCGTCGGCTGGCGGTGCGTCGGCCGGTGCCGCATCCCCGCGCACCCCGTCGGCCGGCAGCCTGCCGCAGACGGCGACCCTGGCGCAGGAGAACGCCTACGGGCAGGCCATCGCGCGTCTGGCGACCGGCGATGTCGCCGGGCTGACCCGCGACCTGCCGCGCGCCAACATGACGGCGGCGCAGAAGGCGGAAATCCGCGCCTCGCTGATGGCGACGGAAGCCAACCGGGCGCTGGAGGACAAGCGCTACAACGACGTGCTGCGCCTGCTCGACGCCCGCAAGCAGCTGGAGCCGGAACCGCGCAATCTCGGCATCCTGCGCGGCTGGGCGCTCTACAACCTGATGCGCTACGACGAGGCCTATGACCAGTTCAAGGCCATCGACGACCGGCTGAGCACCGAGGAATCGCGCGAAGGCGTCACCATCACCTGGAAGACGATCTATCATGACTGGTAAAGGAGCCCCGATGCCCGAGACTCCGAAATCCGGTACGGCCCGCACCGTCCTGCTGGCGGCGCTGGCCGCCGTCACCCTGCTGACTTCGGGCTGCGCCGGCTGGGTGCGCGACAACCTGACCCAGGCGCCCACGCCCTGGCGCCGCATTCAGCCGACGGCACTGCCGGTGACGCTGCCGGACAGCCGCGACTTCCCCATCGTCGCCGCCCGCATGCGGGACACCGGCGCCGTCTACAAGAGCTACGTCGTGGCGCTGGGCAACCCCACCGTGCTGCCGGGCGAAAACCGCCTGACCGTGGATGTGCAGACCCTGCCCGACAGCCTGTTCGGCGCCCTGGTCCAGCCGCCGCGCGTCTTCCCGGTCCCGCTCTACACCATGGAGACGCTGACCGAGACGACGAAGCGCGAATTCCCGGACATGCGCATCAAGGTCGCCGACGGCGCCCGCCGCAACCGTTACGGCGACTACGACTACGTGACCGCCCAGGACGGCGAGAACAGCTGCGTGCTGGCGTGGCAGCTGATCACCGACCACAAGCGCACGCTGCCGGAACGGATCGAGGCGATCCGGCTCGACTACCGGGTCTGCGGCGTCGGCTCCAACATCCGCGCCCTGCTGGCGCCGTTCGAGGCGATGACGCTGACCCTGCCGGAAACCGTGCTGGAATCCCTCGACCTGGGCGGCCTGTAGGAGAGGATCACGCCGCCCGCGCTTGGCCCCGCCGCAGCCGCTCCTCCAGCGCCCGCCAGCGCGGCTCGACCGCCTCCCACGCGCGCTGCTTGACCGGCCCGAAGCCGCGGATCTCCTGCGGCAGGGCGGCCAGTTCCACCGCGGTGGCGAGCCTGTCCGCCGACAGCCGCTCCGCGATCTCCGCCACGGTGGCCTCATAGCGGGCGATCAGCGCGCGCTCCATCTTCCGCTCCGCCGTGTAGCCGAACGGGTCGAGCGCCGTGCCGCGCAGCCGTTTGCAAGCCGCCAGCCCGCGGAACACCGGCAGGATCCAGGCGCCCAGCGCCATCTTGCGCGGCTCGCCATAGCCGTTGGTGTCGCGCGACAGCAGGGGAGGGGCGAGGTGGAAGACCGGCTTCCAATCCCCCTCGAACCGCTCGTCCAGGCTTTTGCGGAACGCCGGATCGCTGTGCAGCCGGGCGACCTCGTACTCGTCCTTGTAGGCCATCAGCTTGAAGGCGCTGCGCGCCACCGCCTCCGTCAGCGCGGTCGAACCGGGCGCCGCGCGGTCCTCCGCCTGCCGCGCCCGCTCCACCAGCGCGCGGTAGCGCCCGGCATAGGCGCGGTCCTGATACTCCGCCAGGAACGCCGCCCGCCGCTCCACGATGGCGGCGAGATCGCCGGCCGGCGCCTCCTCCTCCGCCCCCAGCCCCGCCAGAACCTCCGGCCGGTGCGCGGCGAGGCGGCCGAAGGCGAAGGCGCGCAGGTTGGCGGCGACGCCGGTGCCGTTCAGCTTGATGGCGCGGGTCAGCGCTTCCAGCCCGACCGGCAGCAGCCCCTTCTGGAAGGCGACGCCCATCAGGAAGACGTTGGCGAGGATGCTGTCGCCGAACAGCGCGGTGACCACCCGGTTGGCGTCCACCACCTCGACCTGCTCGGCCCCCGCCGCCCGGCGCAGGGCGCGCAGCAGCGCCCCGGCATCCGGCAGCTTGGCGCCGTCGCGGGTGAAGGCCCCGGTCGGCGCCACATGGGCGTTGGCCACCACCCGCGTCCGCCCCAGCCGCACCGTCTTCAGCGCGTCGGGCGAGGCCGCGACCACCGTGTCGCAGGCCAGCACCAGCTGCGCCCGCTTCGGGTCGATCCGCGCCTGATGGAGCAGCGCCGCATCCCCCGCCACCCGCAGATAGCTGTAGACCGCACCGCCCTTCTGCGCGAAGCCCATGAAGTCCAGCACCGAGGACGCCTTGCCCTCCAGATGCGCCGCCATCGCCAGCACCGCGCCGATGGTGACGACGCCGGTCCCGCCGACCCCGACGATCAGGATCTCCGCCAACTCTTCCCCCGCGCCATACCGCGGCAGCGGCAGCGCCGCCAGATCGTCGGCGAAGCGCGCGGCGACCCGGTCCGGCTCCGGCTTGCGCAAACTGCCGCCCACCACCGACACGAAGCTGGGGCAGAAGCCGTCGGCGCAGGAATAATCCTTGTTGCAGCTGGACTGGTCGATCTGCCGCTTCACCCCGAATTCGGTCTGTTTCGGCTGCACCGACAGGCAGTTCGACTTCTTGCCGCAATCGCCGCAGCCTTCGCAGACCAGATCGTTGATGACCATCCGCCGCGCCGGGTCGGCCATGGTGCCGCGCTTGCGCCGCCGCCGCTTCTCCGCCGCGCAGATCTGCTCATAGACGATTGCCGTGACGCCGGGACTCTCGCGCATCTCGCGCTGCACGGCGTCGAGGTCCTCGCGGTGATGCACCGTGGTGAAGGGCGCAAGCCCGCTGCGGCTGTCGTACTTCTCCGGCGCGTCGCTGACCACGGCGATGCGGGTGATGCCCTCCGCCGCCAGCTGGCGGGTGATGGCGTCGACGGAGATCGGGCCGTCCACCGGCTGGCCGCCGGTCATGGCGACGGCGTCGTTGAACAGGATCTTGTAGGTGATGTTGATCTTGGCGGCCACCGCCTGCCGGATCGCCAGCAGGCCGGAATGGAAATAGGTGCCCTCGCCCAGATTCTGGAAGATGTGCGGGCGCTTGCTGAACGGCGCCTGCCCGATCCAGCTGACGCCTTCGCCGCCCATCTGGCTGAGGCCCACCGTGTCGCGGTCCATCCACGACGCCATGAAGTGGCAGCCGATGCCGGCCATCGCCTTGCTGCCCTCCGGCACCTTGGTCGAGCTGTTGTGCGGACAGCCGGAGCAGAAATAGGGAGTGCGCGCCAGAGCAGGATTGATTGCAGGGGCGGCGGGAGCCTCCCCCGGCAGCAGCTCCGCCAGCCGTGCCGAAAAGTCCCGTTCCGGAAAGCGGTGGCGGATGCGCTCCACCAGCGCCTTGGCGACGATCCAGGGCCGCAGCTCCCCGGTGGCGGGCAGCAGCGGGGCACCGAACTCGTCGGTCTTGCCGACCACGGCGCGCGGCCGCTCCCCGGCCGGCAGGTGGAACAGCAGGTCCTTCAGCTGCCCCTCGACGACCGGCGCCTTTTCCTCCACCACCAGCACCTCGTCGGCGCCGCGGGCGGCGGCGAGCGCGAAGTCCGGCTCCAGCGGCCAGGACAGGCCGATCTTGTGGACCGACAGCCCGATCCGCTCCGCCTCCGCCGGCCCGATGCCGAGCAGCCGCAGCGCCTCCATCAAATCGAGATGCGCCTTGCCGGTGGTGACGATGCGCAGCCAGC
This sequence comes from Azospirillum sp., assembly GCF_035628975.1. Classification (GTDB taxonomy): domain Bacteria; phylum Pseudomonadota; class Alphaproteobacteria; order Azospirillales; family Azospirillaceae; genus Azospirillum. The sequence continues at coordinate 11,165 of NZ_DASPIS010000060.1, forward strand.
CGCCCCGGCCGGAACTGCCGCCCATCACGGTGCGGTCGATGCGGTTGACGCGGGCGAAGGCCTTCACCGCCGCGAGTTTGGCGGCCAGCCGTTCCTCGATGGCGAGGCTGGGCAGGTCGGGCCAGCGGTAATGCAGCCCCCCCGGCGGCGGATCGAACTCCACCGGCAGGAAGCCGCCCTCCAGCGCCGGAATCCGCACGGTGCCCGAGCTTTCCACCGATTCCGAGATCGCCTTGAACCCGACCCAGGCGCCGGAGAAGCGCGACAGGGCATAGCCGTACAGCCCGAACTCCAGATAGTCGCGGATGCCCGCCGGGTTCAGCACCGGCATCGACCATGCGATCATGGCAAGGTCGCTCTGGTGCGGCATGCTGGACGACACGCAGCCATGGTCGTCACCGGCCACCGCCAGCACCCCGCCGCGCGGCGAGCTGCCATAGGCGTTGGCATGTTTCAGCACGTCGCCGGAGCGGTCCACCCCCGGCCCCTTGCCGTACCACATGCCGAACACGCCATCGACGGTGCCCTCGCCCGAGGATTCGACCTGCTGGGTCCCCATGACGGCGGTGGCGCCCAGATCCTCGTTGACGCCGGGGACGAAGCGGATGGCATGGGCGTCCAGATGCGCGCGCGCCTGCCACAGCGCCTGATCCAGCCCGCCCAGAGGCGACCCGCGATAGCCGCTGACGAAGCCCGCCGTGTTCAGCCCGGCCCGCCGGTCGCTCTCCGCCTGGAGCAGCAGCAGCCGGACCAGCGCCTGCGTCCCCGACAGATAGACCTGCCCCCCGGCGCGGCTGTAGCGGTCGTCCAGGCGATAGCTGCGGTCGATCCGGTCAGGGGTTTGGCCGGGATCGCGCTCCGCCCGCAGGCCCGTCGGCATGCCGTCCATGTCTCGTTCCCTCGATTATCCTTCGTTGGAACGAGTGTGCGCCCTTTGCAGGCAAATGATTTTGCGGGTTGGGCGCGGAACGGGGGCGTTCGGAAAATCCTGTTGCGGATTGTTGGAGTGCGGAGCGAAATTTTTGCGCGGATCAAATTGGATCGAGTGATGGCAGGCTGGGAAGGGGGCTACGGAGGGTTTGGAGCCTCTACGAAGGCATATTGCAGAGTGAGAAAAATAAGAGGTGTCAGTGGCTTACATGGCTGATTTCGCGTTTTCATCAGGGGCTCTGAGAGTGCTCTACCGCTGGCCTTCGTTGTAGCCTCAGATTGTAGCGGCTGTCAGAAATCAAGCTCTTCCGCTTTCCTGCCGCTTGTTTAACACGTATTCGTTGACTTCCGTTAATTACCATGAACAAATCAAGATCCTGCTGCCGGAGACCGTGGGGGTATGGCTTTAGTGAGTTAGCGTCGTTTCAAGGTGAAAGCCTGCTTCCGTGTAATTGATTTGAGAGGATTGCAGCGATGAGGAATTGGCTAAAAACTGTTCTGCTATTCTCTGCCTTTTCTCCGGCTCTACTTACGTTGGCATATGTTAGATACGATGCGGACCCCAATGATAATGTGGCTATCTATTTGGCAATTGTTGGGGCTTGCGGATTTCTCTCCGTTTTTTTTATATTTCGCGCAGTAAATCATTACGGACAAAGAATGAAATTTGTTGCAAAGAAGGTCAAGCCTAACGATCACTTATTGATCGGATTCTTATTTAGCTATTTTATTCCTATAATAGCTAGAGCTGCGCAGCTGGATGCGCCAAAAACGACACTGCTGACCTTGATACTACTTTTCGCACTTTGGATAGTAAGTTCTGTTCCTGCCCATCCGCTCCTAAGTGTTTTGGGATTTCGGTTCTATGAAGTCGAAGCAGATCACGGTTTCGTTTACACAGTAATAAGCAGGCGTGAGTTGACCCATCCAGCGGATATCAAGGCCGTCAGAAAGATTTCTTCGTCAATGCTTCTGGAGGTGGAGTAAATGTTTGATCTCTTCGCTATAACCGATATACCGGGCCTTCCTGTCGTTAGGTTCAATCTATCTAATGATATTCAACAAGAGATAACGGACTTCTTTAAAGATCAAGAAGCCGCGTTCCGACTCAATGGTTCGCATGAAATTCCATTTGACGGCAATTATAAGCCGGATTTGGGTGAAGTCCTCACAATTAGTAATTTCTCTGATAAATATGGTTTTAAAAGCTGTATTGATGATCCCATGAGCGTTAAAGAAATTCCTCCGAATGCTAGCTCTTTTTCTAAAATAAGAGCTATTTTCACCGGATATAAGGAGGATGGATCGCAATATACCGTTCTGTTTCAGCACTTTGATAAACGAAGGATTCTGTCAACGCGTGGATTCTCTCTTTATCATTCTTCCAACACATATAAGAAAGTGGACGGTATTGGGGTCACTATTGATACAAATCTGACTGCAGTGCTAAAGGGATCTACGTTAAAATTCTGTAGCTTCCATACGGTCCGCCAGTTTTTGGATCTTACTGATCACTATAAAGAGGCCACGGAGCAAGACGTTATAGATTTTGCAGCGCTTCCAAACATACACGTACAAGACGTTAATTCACTGGTCGAGATGGCTGATTCTGCGGTGAGAAGGAAGATATTCCTTATCCGCAAGAACAAAATTCTCGACAAATTTCCGGTATCTGTCCTGAAAGCGGCAGCTATAGATCTGCAACTAGATTTTCCGACAACCAATTATAATGGTGCAGAAGTGATATCACTTCCTTCAGATAAGAAAGATTTGAAGAGGGTTCTTAAGTTTCTCGACGAAGATTTCTATATATCGATACTATCGAAAACGCCGCATGAAACGAACTCAAAACGACCTTTGAAGTAATATTGGTGCTTTTATCGGAAAAATCAGGCGCGCGACTGAATGCGCGCCTGATTTTTCTATAGATAATTTGAATAATATGACAAATAATTCGCTAGTGGTTTGATTTGTTGGGGTGGCATAGGTGTCTTCTGATATAAATATCATTGAACAAGGTTAGGGTTGCGCCAAAGTTAATCTATGAATTAGGGTCAAAATCTCTTCCAATTGTCTGCCTAACATCGCTCAGCGTACAAACGATCCCATAGCTAATTGCGATACAAAAAAAGCGTCAAACCAGAAAAAATTCCTATATCCTCCCCCGCTGGTCCCATCCACCCGCGGAGCCCCGCCATGCCGCTCGACAGCCGCACCCTCTCCGACGACCATTTCCCCTGCTGGGCCGAGGAGCCGCCGGTGCCGGCCGGCGGCTCGCTGGTTCCCAGATCGCAGTTCCATGAGGAGCAATGGATCATGGCCGCCGGCATGCTGGCGCGCGGCAGCAGCTTCCTCTACGTCGCCCGTGCCATGGGATGCAGCCGCACCACCCTGTGGCGGGCCTATTACGGATCGCGGGATTTCCGCCATCGCGTCTGGTGGGAACGGCAGGCGTTGAACCGGGAGGCGGACCTGCGCCTGTCCTCGATCCGCACCCTGGTGGCGGAACAGATCGAGCGGCTGGTGTCGATGGGCGATCCGAAGACGGTGCGCTGGTTGGCCGAACGGCTCGGCCTGTTCGCCGGGCTCGACGCCCCGGCCAGACCGGCGGCGCGCGCTCCCCAGCCCGACCGGCCCGCCCCGTCCCCGGAACCGGCGGCAACGCCGGCCCCGCAATCGCCGCCGCAGCCCGAGCCGGCCGCTCCGCCCCCGACGCCCGCCGGCCCCGGCGGCGACCGTCCCCGCCCGCGGCCCGTGGAGCCGGTCGCCGCTGCGCTCCCCGATCCCGCCCCGGCGCCGGTGGACGGATGGAACAGCGCGCGGAATCCGTTCCACACTGTTCCATCCGCCGCCGCCCCGCCGGCCAAGGCGGGCGGCCGGCGCCGCGTCATCCCCCTCGGATCAGGTCGGAATACCAGCGCGCCGAGTCCTTCGGGGTCCGCGCTTGCGTCGTGAAATCGACATGGACGATTCCGAACCGCGTGCCATAGCCGCCGCCCCATTCGAAATTGTCCAGCAGCGACCAGACGAAATAGCCCCGCACGTCGGCTCCCCGCGCCTTCGCTTCCGCCATCGCGGCGATGTAGTCCTGGAGGTAGGCCAGCCGCTCGGCATCCACCACGCGCCCTTCCGCGTCGGGCGCCTCCGCCGCCTTGGTGCCGTATCCGTTCTCCGTCACATAGATCGGCAGGCGGTAGCGGCGGGTCAGGTCGATCAGCGTGTCGCGGAAACAGCCGGGGTCATAGGGCCAGTCGATGGCCGTCCGCTTCATCCCCGCCGGCGGCGAGCCGAATCCGAAGCCCCAGATCAGGCTGTCGTCCTTGCGGCCATAGACCGGGGCGTAATGGTTCAGCCCGAACCAGTCCAGCGGCCGGGCGATGCGCGCCATGTCGCCGGGCTGCACATAGGGCTCGATGGCCTCGGCGATGCGGCGCGGATAGTATGCCTGCAGCTGGGCGTCGGGGAAGGCGCGGTTCCAATGCTCGTCGAACAGGGCGGCGGCCTCGACATCCTCCGGCCGGTCGGTCTCGGGCCGCATCGGCTGGACGCTGTGCACCGCGCCGATGGAGGCACCCGGCACCAGGGCGCGCAGCACGTCCACCCCGGCGCCATGGGCGAGGTTGACGTGATGGATCGTCTTCAGGTGGCTGGCGCGGTCGGCGATGCTCGGCGCCCCCCAGCCGAAGGCCCAGCCGAACAGGGTGAAGACCGAGAACTCGTTGAAGGTGGCCCAGCGCTTCACCCGGTCGCCATAGCGCCGGGCGCAGAGCGCCGCATAATCGGCGAACCAGCCGGCGCCGTCGCGGGTGGTCCAGCCGCCCATGTCCTGCAAGGCCTGCGGCAGGTCCCAATGATACAGGCACAGCCAGGGCTCGATGTTCTTTTCCAACAGCCGGTCGATCAGCCGGTCGTAGAAATCCAGCCCCTTTTCGTTCGGCGCGCCGCGCCCGCGCGGCAGCACCCGCGGCCAAGACACGGAGAAGCGGTAGGCCTGCAGCCCCAGCCCGGCCATCAGCTCCACATCCTCCGGCATCCGGTGGTAATGGTCGCAGGCGACGTCGCCGCTCTCGCCATTGTCGACCCGGCCCTTCAGCTTGCAGAAGCTGTCCCAGATGCTGGGCGCCCGCCCGTCGGCCTCGGCCCCGCCCTCGATCTGATAGGCGGAGGTGGAGGCACCCCACAGGAAGTCTTTGGGAAAAACCGGACGTTCGGCCATGGCGGATCACCCGAAAGATGGATGATCGAATCCTACCCCTTTCCCGTCCGGGTGGAAGGGGCCAATCGTCGCTGCGCCGACCGTCGGGCGGCACCACCTTCCGGCGGATGGTCCGTCACCATATCGCGGTCGACAGGATGGCGCGCCGCTCCTATGGTCTCGCCGACCGGACGAGCGATTCAGAAAGGAACGGGCGCATCATGGCGAAAAAGGACGGGGTCAACGGCAAGGGCGGTCAGTTCAGCGGGACCCCGGCCGACCGGCTGGTCCGGCTGTGGCGCAACAACGACGAGCGTTTCGGCGCCCTGCTGGACGAGGTGCTGGACGCCAACCGCCAGGGTGTGATCGAAGCCGCCCTGGGCAAGCTGCGCGAGGAGGAAGGCTACGACTTCATGGACGAGGTCGAGGCGTTCTCGGAGACCGCGCAGGGCACCGACGAGCAGGGTGATCCGACGCTCTCCACCCTGTTCTGGCTGGTGCTGGAGGTGGACGGCCGGCTGGACGCGCCGCCGCCGGTGGGCGTGATCGAGGAGGCGCTCGATTCGGCCGGCCTGCTGGAAAAGGCCGCCGACATGCGGCTTCTGCCGTTGTGGCTGGATCCGGAGCCGCTGTCCTACCTGGAGGCCGCCGACCGCCGCACCCTGCTGCGCCGCCTGATCTCCTCGCCGGAGGAGGCGGAAACCTTCGCCCGCGAACAGGATCTGCTGGCCCCCGCCGACGACACCGGCACCCGGCTGGTCGGCGTCGTCGGTCTGGTGATCGAGGAGGATGCGGAGTTGGAGGGCGAGGGGATGCCCGATCCGCTGAAGCTCGGATTCGCCGACGACGGGCAGGAGCTGGAGATCGACCCGATCGAGCAGGAGCGCATCCGCCAGTCGATGGCCGCCTTCGCCGAGGCGGTCGCCGCCGCCGATCCGCGGGTGAAGCGTTGCGAGCCGGTCGGCGGGCTGAACGACCTGCTGGACTTCACCGCCGAGGGCGTCTGGCCGGACGACGTCGACACCAACTTCGACGAGGTCAACGACTTCCTCGACATCGCCGGCAACGAGACCGGGGACGGCGTCCTCGACCTGTCGGTCGCCCAGTCGCCGGAAGGGCTGCTGGTGCGCGCCTACAACTCCGACGGCGTCCTGCTGGACGAGCGGAGCTTCGACCTCTCCGGCGCCCGCGCCGACGAGGCGCTGGCCATGATGAAGCGGCGCTGCCGCCGCCTCACCGAGGAGTAAGGCGGCTCAGCGCCGGGCGGGCCTGACGGCCAGCACGCAGGCGACGGCGGCGAGGATCAGCAGCAGCGCCGCCGCCAGCCGCAGCGTCATCGGCTCGCCCAGCAGCAGCACCGCCCCGCCGACCCCGACCACCGGGATCAGCAGGGTGCTGACCGCCGCCTCTCCCACCGTCAGCCGGCGGACGGTGACGTACCACAGCGCCTGCGCCGCGCAGATCGAACAGACGATGTGCCAGGCGAAGCCGACCCACACCGACGGGTGGATTTCGGCGAGGGCCGGCCTCGCCTCCGTCGCCGCCAGCAGGATCATCGGCGGGGCGCACAGCACATACTGCCAGCCGGTGATGACCATCGGATTGCTGCGCCAGACCCGCCGCTTCATCACGATGGTGCCCATCGCCCAGGCCAGCGCCGACACCAGCATCACCGCCGGGCCGGCCAACTGGGACGGTGGCGCCGACAGCGCCTCCGGCCCCAGCAGGACCATCAGCCCGGCCAGCCCGCAGGCCAGCCCGACGACCTGCCGCAGGCCCGGCCGCTCGCCCAGCAACGGGATCGCCAGCAGCGTCGCCCACACCGGCATGGTGAAGGCGATGATCGCCGCCTGCGAGGTCGCCATCAGGCTCTGGCCCAGCGCCGTGCACAGGTTGAAGACCAGCACATTGCACAGCCCCGCCGCCGCCAGCGCCGGCCATTCCGCCCGCTCCACCCGCAGCCGGTGCCCGGCCAGCCGCGCCGCCCCCAGCAGCAGCACCGCCCCGGCGGTGAAGCCGATGGCGCGCAGGCTGAAGATCGGCATCTGCGTCAGGATCGTCTTCACCGCCGGCCAGTTCATGCCCCAGAACAGGCTGATGGCGACGATCAGCAGATACTTCACCGGATCGCGGCCGGCACCGGTGGCGGCGATGGCGGTCATCAGGCCGTCTTGCCTTCGAAGCCATCCAGGAAGCTCGACAGGTTGGCCGACAACGCGTCGATGGCGTATCCGCCCTCCTGCACCAACACCGTCGGCAGGCCGGCGGCGGCGAGCAGCGCGCCCATGCGGGCGAAGCCCGGGGTGGTGACGCCGAAGGCGGCCAGCGGATCGTCGATGAAGGTGTCGAAGCCCAGCGAGACGAACAGCATGTCCGGCCCGAAGCGCCGGATCTCCTCCAGCCCCTTGCCGATCGTCGCCAGCACCGTCGCCTCGTCGCTGCCGATGGGCAGCGGCAGGTTCAGGGTGTAGCCCTCGCCGCGGCCGGTCCCGCGCTCCTGCGCATAGCCCGCCATGTGCGGATAGAACTCCGCCGGGTCGGCATGGACCGAGACGAAGAACACGTCGTCGCGCTCGTAGAAGATGTCCTGCGTGCCGTTGCCGTGATGGACGTCCACGTCGATGATCGCCACCCGCGCCGCCCGGCCCTGGGCACGCAGGATCGGCAGCACCGATTCCGCCGCAACTGCGACATGGTTGAGGTAGCAGAAGCCGCCGGCCATATCGCGGGTGGCATGGTGCCCCGGCGGCCGGCACAGCGCGTAGGCGGAGCGGTCCGCCCCGGTGGCGACCAGCTTGGCCGCATGGATGGCGGCGTTGGTCGCGGCGCAGGTGGCGGTCCAGGTCTCCGCGCCGATGGGGCAGGCGGTGTCGAACATGTGCCAGCCGGCCTGCCCGACGATGCAGGTGGGATAGTTGGGCGCGGCCTGCATCCGGTGGACGTTGGGCAGCACCACGTCGCCCATGTCGCCCTTCGCCACCCAGCGCGCATGGGCGGTCTCCAGAAAGGCGAGATATGCCGGCGTGTGGACGGCGGCACGCGGGGCGGAGCCGTAGTCGTCGGGCCGGATCAGCGTCTCGCCGCGCTTTTCGATCAGCGAGGCCAGCGCACCGACCCGCTCCGGCTTCTCCGGCAGGGCGCGCAGCAGGCCCTTGTTGAAATAGGTGGCGGGGCGGTGAAGGGCGGCGTCGGGGTGATGGACGAACTTCATGGGGACTCCGGGAGGGCTTATGCGCTCAGGGCCTTCCAGCCGTGGCGACCAGCGTTTCGAACAGCACGGCGGCGCCGCGGGCACCGTCGGCGGGGGAGATGTTCTCGACCTCGTTGTGGCTGATGCCGTCCTCGCAGGGGATGAAGATCATCGCCGTCGGGACCTTGCCCGCCACATACACGGCGTCATGGCCGGCGCCCGACACGATGTCGCGGTGGCTGAAGCCGAACCCGGCGGCGGCGTCGCGCACCCGGTCGACCAACGGCTTGGCGAAGGGCGTCGGCGGGAAGTGCCAGAAATCGGCGATCTCGGCGCTCACCCCCTGCTGTCCGGCGATCTCGGCGACGGCGGCGCGGAAGCGGCGGTCCATGTCGGCCAGCGTGTCGGCATTGGGATGGCGCAGGTCGACGGTGAAGAAGACCCGGCCGGGGATGACGTTGCGCGAATGCGGGTGGACGTCGAGGATGCCGACGGTGGCGCAAGGATCGCCCGCCGTCTCCAGCCCGACCCGCTGCACCGCCTGCACCATGGCAGACGCGGCGACCAGCGCGTCGCGGCGCAGGCGCATCGGGGTCGGGCCGGCATGCGCCTCCACCCCCGTCACCGTAACCTCATACCAGCGCTGGCCCTGCGCGCCGGTGACGACGCCGATCTCCTTGCCCTCGACCTCCAGCACCGGCCCCTGTTCGATGTGGGCCTCCAGATAGGCGTGCATCGGATGATCGACCGGAGCCTCGCCGGCATAGCCGGTGCGGACCAGCTCGTCGCCCAGACGGGCACCGTCCTGCGCCACCTTGTCGAGGATCTCCTCCAGCGTGAAGACGCCGGTGACGACGCCCGATCCCATCATCGGCGGCGAGAAGCGCGAGCCTTCCTCGTTGGTCCACACCGCGACCTCGACCGGGTGCAGGGTTTCCACCCCGCGGTCGTTCAGCGAGCGCACCACCTCCAGCGCCGCCAGCACGCCGAACACGCCGTCGAAGCGTCCGCCGGTGGGCTGGGTGTCGAGATGGCTGCCCATCACCACCGGGGGCAGGCTGTCGTCGCGGCCCTTGCGGCGGGCGAAGATGTTGCCGATGCGGTCGATGCCGACGGTGCAGCCGGCGGCTTCGCACCAGGAGACGAACAGGTCGCGTCCGGCCTTGTCCTCGTCCGACAGGGCAAGGCGGCAGCTGCCGCCCTTGGCGGTGGCGCCGATCTTCGCCATTTCGGCGAGGCTGTCCCACAGGCGGTCGGCGTCGATCGGCAGGTTGGAGGGGAGGGGCATGGTGGCTCCGAGTGAGGATATCGGTTTCTTGGGGGGTGGAGGTTGCGATTGCCCCCTCCCTAACCCTCCCCCGCTTCGCGGGAGAGGGAACTCCGCCGCTTCGTGATTAGCTCACGTCGACAAAGGTCCTACCCCCTCTCCCGCGAAGCGGGGGAGGGATGGGGAGGGGGCAAGTGGCTAACGGAAAAGGCACCTAAGCCGCCGCCTCCCGCCGCTCCCGCGCCCTGAGGTCGACCATCGCCGACACCGCGCGCAGCATCGGCACATGCACGCCGGTCCGCTCCGCCAACTCGATGACGGAACCGAGGATCGCCTCCAACTCCAGCCGGCGGCCGGCCTCATAGTCCTGCAGCATCGATGTCTTGAAGTCGCCGACGCCGGCGGCCATGGCGATGCGTTCGTCCACGCTGGTGGTGAAGACCACGCCCAGCTTTTCCGCCACCGCCTTGGCCTCCAGCATCATGGCGCGGCCGGTCTCCCGCGTGCCGGGGTCGTTGCACAGGCGGCCCAGCGTCGATCCGGTCAGCACGCTCAGCGGGTTGAAGGCGAGGTTGCCCCACAGCTTCACCCAGATCGCCTGCCGGATGTCGGCGGTCTTCGCCGGCTGGAAGCCTGCCTGCCCGAACAGCGTCACGATGCGGTCCACCGCCGGGTTGTCGTGGCCAGCCAAATCGCCGAAGACGAAACGCTGGTCGCTGACATGGCGCAGGCGGCACGGGCCGTCGCCCTCCACCGCGACGAAGGTCGTCGCCCCCACCACCCGGTCGGGATCGATGGAGCGCCAGAGCAGCCCGTCGGGATCGACGCTGGCGAGCGGCCGGTCGGCCAGCGGCTTTGGCTGGCGGTGCGGATACCACCAGGGAATGCCATTGATCATCGGAACGATTGCGGTTTCCGGCCCCAGCAGCGGGGTCAGCGTGTCAATGGTCCCGCGCAGGGCATGGGCCTTGACGCATAGGAACACCACGTCCTGTGGCCCCAGCGACAGGCTGTCGTCGGTGACGCGGGGGCTGAGCCGGGAGACGCGGTTCAGTGGCGTCACCATGGTCAGGCCGTTGCGGCGGATGGCGGAGGCCGCGTTCGGCCGGGCGACCAGCGTCACCTCCGCCTCGGTGGCGCCCAGCCGGGCGGTCAGCAGCCCGCCGACCGCCCCGGCCCCGATGATGGCGACCTTCATTCAGTGCGCTCCCGCCCGGACTTGCTGAAGGTCGTCCGGGATGTGCCAGGCCTTGCCGGGAATGGCGTCGAGCAGGCTGCGGGTGTAGGCGTCGCGGGGATTTGTGAACACGTCGCGCGCGGTGCCCAGCTCCACGATCCTGCCGCGGCGCATCACCGCGATGGTGTCGCAGACCTGGGCCGCCACCCGCAGATCGTGGGTGATGAACAGCATGGCGAGGTTCAGCCGCTTGCGGATGTCGTCCAGCAGCTCCAGCACCTGCCCCTGGACCGAGACGTCGAGCGCCGAGACCGGCTCGTCCGCCACAAGCAGCTTCGGTTCCATGGCGAGCGCGCGGGCGATGCCGATGCGCTGGCGCTGGCCGCCGGAGAACTCGTGCGGATAGCGGTCGGCGGCCGACCCGTCGAGGCCGACCATCGCCAGCAGTTCCCGCGCGCGGGCCAGCGCCTTGGAACGGTTCTCGCCGAAGGCCACCGGCCCCTGGGCCACGATGTCGCCGACGCGATGGCGCGGGTTCAGCGAAGCGTAGGGGTCCTGGAACACCATCTGCACCGCCCGGCGATAGGGGCGGAAGCCCTTGCGGTCGAGCGCCAGCAGGTCGGTTCCCTCGAACAGGATGCGCCCCGAATCCGGCTTGATGAGGCCGACGATGGAGCGGCCGAGCGTCGATTTGCCCGACCCGGACTCGCCGACCAGCCCCACCGTCTCGCCGGGATGGATGGTCAGCGACAGGTCGTCGCCGGCCACCACCTCCTTGGATTTCTTGAACAGGCCTCCACCGACATGGAAGACCTTGCGCACCTTGTCGGCAACCAGCAGCGGCGCGCCCGCCTTGGTGTGGTCGTCGCGGTGCTCGATGTAGTGCGGCACCGAGGCGATCAGCTGCCGGGTGTAGGGATGCTGCGGCCGGTTCAGCACGTCGGACGCCGGGCCGTACTCCACCAGCTTGCCGTGGCGCATCACCGCCACCCGGTGGGCGATCTCCGCCACCACGCCGAAGTCGTGGGTGATGAACATCATGCCCATGTGGCGTTCGGCCTGGATCGAACGGATCAGGTCGAGGATCTGCTTCTGGGTGGTGACGTCCAGCGCCGTGGTCGGCTCGTCGGCGATCAGGATGTCGGGCTGGCAGGCGAGCGCCATGGCGATCATCACGCGCTGGCGCTGGCCGCCCGACAGGCGGAAGGGATAGGCTTCGGCCAGTTCGGCCGGGTTGGGCAGCCCGACCTGGGCCAGCAGCTCCACCACGCGGGCGCGGCGGGCGGGGGCGGGCAGGTCGGTGTGCTCGCGCAAGGACTCGCCGATCTGGCGGCCGACCCGCATCAGCGGGTTCAGCGCCGTCATCGGCTCCTGGAACACCATGGCGATGCGGCCGCCGCGCAAAGACCGCTGTTCCGCCTCCGGCATGGTCAGCACGTCCTTGCCCTTGAACAGCAGGCTGCCGCCGGCGACACGGACATGGGGGGCCGGCAGCAGGCCCATCATCGCATGCGCGGTCATCGACTTGCCGGAGCCGGACTCGCCGACCACGCAGAGAATCTCGTCCGGGTTCAGGGTGAAGGTCAGATTGTCCACCGCCAGCGGGCGGTCGGCGCCCGGCGGCAGCGCGATGCTGAGGCCGCGCACATCGAGAAGAGGCGTGGTCGTCATGGCTGCGGTCTCCGTCGGGATGCGGGTCAGTTCGGACAGGCTCATCGGATCACCCGCGCGACCGGGCGAGCTTCGGGTTCAGGGCATCGTTCAGCCCCTCGCCGACGAGGTTCAGCGCCAGCACGGTCAGCACGATGGCGAGACCGGGGAAGACGCTCATCCACCACGCCTGCCGGATCACCGTGCGGGCCGCGCCGATCATGTAGCCCCAGCTCATCGCGTTCGGATCGCCCAAGCCCAGGAAACTCAGCGAGCTTTCCAGCAGGATCGCCGTCGCCACCATCAGCGAGGCGGAGACGATGATCGGCGACAGGCTGTTGGGCAGGATCTGGCGCAGGATGATGCTGGTGTTGCTCTGCCCGGTGGTGATGGCGGCCTGGACGAACTCGCGGGTGCGCAGGCTGAGGAACTCGGCGCGGGCGAGGCGTGCCAGCGGCGGCCAGCTGACGATGGCGATGGCGGCGACGATGGTGGTCAGGCTGGGCGTGAAGATGGCGACCAGCACCACGGCCAGCACGAAGTTCGGGATGGTCTGGAACAGCTCGGTGAAGCGCATGATGGCGTCGTCCACCCGGCCGCCGTGGAAGCCGGCCAGCGCCCCCAGCGTGACGCCGATGGCGAGTGCGGCGGCGGTGGAGGTCAGGCCGATCAGCAGCGACACCCGCGCCCCGTGGGCGATGCCGGCGGCGATGTCGCGGCCGAGCATGTCGGAGCCCAGCAGCGCGTCCTCCGACAGCGGCGGCTGGAACGGGGCGGTCGCCATGTCCCACGGATCGTTGGGGAACAGGATGGAGGCGAAGGCCGCCAGCACGACGATGGCCGCCAGGATGACGAGGCCCAGGACCGCGCCCTTGTTGCGGGCGAAGGCCCGCCAGAATTCGGACTTCATCATTGGGACACCTGGATGCGCGGGTCGACGAGGCCGTAGAGGATGTCGGTCAGGATGTTGAAGAGGATCACCATGATCGACGTGACCAGGAAGATGCCCAGCAGCACCTGATAGTCGCGCTGCAGCACCGCCTCGAAGGCCAGCCGGCCGATGCCGGGCCAGGCGAACACCGTTTCGATCAGGATGGAGCCGCCGACCAACTGCCCGGCCTGGATGCCCGCCACCGTGATGACCGGCAGGATGGCGTTGCGCAGGACATGGCGGGTGACGATGCGGCTCTGCGACAGGCCCTTGGCCTTGGCGGTCTTGATGAAATCGAGGCCGCGCACCTCCAGCATCGAGGCGCGGGTGAGGCGCGCGTAGCTCGCCATGTAGAACAGGGCCAGCGTGATGACCGGCAGGATCAGGTGCTTGCCCACGTCGGCGACATGCGCCAATCCGGTATAGCCCGCCCCGACCGTCTCGTAGCCGAAAGCCGGCAGCCATCCCAGCTGGATCGAGAACAGCAGGCTCAGCATCAGCCCGATCCAGTAGATCGGCGTGGCGTAGGCCAGCAGCGCCACGACGGTGATGGCGCTGTCGGCCCAGGTGCCGACCGTGACGGCGGCCAGCGTGCCCAATGCCACGCCCAGCGCCAGCGCCAGCAGGAAGGCGGTCAGCGTCAGCACCAGGGTGGCCGGCAGCCGTTCCGCCAGGATGTCCCAGACGGGCCGCTGCTGCCGGTAGGAGAAGCCGAGATCGCCCTGCACGACCTTGCCGACATAGGTGCCGAGCTGTTCGAGAATCGGGCGGTCGAGCCCGAACTGCTCGCGCAGCTGCGCCACGAACTTCTCGTCGGCGGCCCCCGCCTCGCCCGCCATCACCATGGCCGGGTCGCCGGGGGCGGCATGGACGAGGAAGAAGTTCATCACCACGATGGCGATCAGGATCACGGCGGCCTTGACCAGGCGGCTCGCGAAGATTTGGGCGAATCCCAGCATGGGCAGATTCCTACTTGCGGAGGGTGCCCCCTCCCTCCCGCTCTGGCGAGCGGGTCCCTCCCTCCCCCGCCCTCGGCCGGCCAAAGGCCGGTCCGATCGCGGTGGAGGGCAAGATTGCGGCAGTCCCCTCTCCCGCGAAGCGGGGGAGGGCTAGGGAGGGGGCCGCGTCAGCGTCTCGTTACTTCGCCAGCCAGACGTCTTCGTACGTCTCGTTCACGCCGATTGCGGTCTTGTTGGCGTTCTTGACCCGCTTGTCGAGGAAGGTCGGGAACTCCATCTCCAGCAGCCACACGACCGGCAGCTCGTCGGCCAGAATGCGCTGCACCTCGCTGTACTGCTCCTGGCGCTTGGCCGGGTCGTTCTCCTGCGACGCCTTGGCGAACAGCTCGTCCACCTTCGGGTTGGAATAGCCCATGGTGTTGGAGAACATCACGCCCTTGCGGATGTTGGACGAGATGTAGGTGCGGGCGACACCCAGCGCCGGATCGCCGTACTGGTAGACGAAGTTGGTGGTGATCTCGTAGTCCCAGTTGGCGACGCGCTGGCTCCAGCCGGCGGCGTCGGTGCTTTCCAGGACGACGGCGATGCCGACCTTGGACAGCGACTGCTTCAGATACTCGCCCAGGCGGGTCCAGGTCTCGCCATAGGGCATCGGCATGATCTTGACGGTGGCGCGCACGCCCTTGCCGTCGGGTTTCAGGCCCATCTCGTCCAGCAGGGCCTTGGCCTTGGCGAGATCGGGCTCGTAGGTGGTGACCTTCGGATCGTAGAACTTGACCACCGAGTTGACCGGACCGGTCGGCACGCGCCCCAGCCCGAACCAGATCTTGTCGCGGATGAACTTGCGGTCGATGGCGTAGGCGATGGCCTTGCGGAAGCGCTTGTCGTCCAGCGGCTTGACGCGGTGGTTGATCTCGAGCCACGACAGCGGCGCCACGAACTCGTAGCCGGCGGTGGTCATGGTCAGGTTGGGCAGCGCCTTCATGCGCGGAACCTCGAAGGGCTCCAGATCGCTGTACTGGGTCTGCTGCACCTGTCCGCTCTCCAGCGCCAGCGAGCGGCTGGCGGCGTCCGGGATCACGCGGAAGGTGATGCCGTCGAGGTAGGGCAGGTCCTTCTTGTAATAATCCTCGTTGCGGACGAGCTGGATGTAGCTGCCCTTGACCCATTCCTTCAGCTTGAAGGGACCGGTTCCGATCGGCGTGGCATTGGCCGGGTTGGCGCGGAACTCCGTCCCCTCATAGAGATGGGCCGGCACCATCGGGGCGGAGGACACCTCGAAGGCCTGGATGAAGGCGGGGAAGGCTTCCTTCAGCTTGAACTCGACGGTGTAATCGTCCAACGCGGTGATGGACTCGCAGCGGCTGAAGACGGCACGGGCGCGCGGGTGGACCTCCATCAGGAACTTGGAGGTGGAGAAGACGACGTCCTTCGCGGTGAAGGGCTTGCCGTCATGCCACTTGACGTTCTGGAACAGCTTGAAGGTGTAGGTCAGCCCGTCCGGCGAGACCGTCCAGCTTTCGGCCAGCGACGGCATCGGGTTCAGCTTCTGGTCGTAGGTCAGCAGACCCTGGTAGATCTTGCCGGCGACGGTCTGGGTCGGCCCCTGCTGGTTCAGGCCCAGCATCAGGGTCGGCGGCTCCGGCTGCACGATGGAGTTGAGGACACCGCCGCGCACCGGCGTTTCCTGGGCCATGGCCGGGGCGGCGACCAGTGCCGCGGTGCCGGGAACGGCGAGCACGGCGGCCAGCAGGCCTGCCGCGGCGGCGCGGTGGAACCCGCGGGTGAAACCGCCCTGAAAACTGCGGCGGAAGCTGGCGGGGATACCGGTAAGGCGTCTGGTCATCGGGTGTCCTCGTCTCCAGAAGTTGTCGGTGGTGTCAGCGACCCTGTCGTGTCGGTGTTTTTTGTTGGGAGGGTGGGGGCAAGTGCCTGCCACTCACCGCGGCCCCACCGGCCCGGACGTGCCGTCCAGCCAGCGCAGCATGGCGTCCCATTCCAGGACGCCGGCCCGCGGATAAGCACGCTCGTACTGCTGCGCCGTATGCTCGCAGACCTCGGGCGAGGGGTAGACCAGCGGACGGCCGCCGGCCAGCGCCATGATCTGCTGCTTGCAGGCCTGCTCCAGGTAGTACATCAGCACCGCCGCTTCGGCGACGTCCTGGCCGGCGGTCAGCAGGCCGTGGTTGCGCAGGATCATGCTGTGATGGCTGCCGAGATCGGCGATCAGCCGCTCCCGCTCCGCCAGATCGAGCGCGATGCCCTCGTAGGTGTGATAGGCGATGCGGTTGTACCAGCGCAGCGAATGCTGGGTGATCGGCAGCAGCCCGTCGGCCTGCGCGCTGACCGCCATGCCGGCGTCGGTGTGCAGGTGGATGACGGCGCCGACGTCGGGGCGGGCGTGGTGGACGGCGCTGTGGATGGTGAAGCCGGCGGGGTTGATGGCGTCACCCTCGCGCCCGTCCACCAGATTGCCGTCGATGTCGACCTTCACGAGGTTGTCGGGCGTCACCTCGTGGAACATCAGGCCATAGGGGTTGATCAGGAAATGGTCGGGCGTGTCGGGAATCCGCGCCGACATGTGGGTGTAGATCAGGTCGGTCATGCCCAGCCGGTCGAACAGCTTGTAGGCGGCGGCCAGATCGGTGCGCACCTTCCACTCCACGTCGGAGCAGTCGCGGGTGGCGCGCGGGGCATGGGTGGCGGTGGCGGCGGCGTTGGCGGTCAGCGTCTCGGCGATCATCGGGCGGGTCTCGTCGGGAAGGAAGGGGTCAGATGGGTTCCAGGCCGCACCAGCCGGCGATGAACAGCGCCAGCACGCGGGTCACGTCGCGCAGGCTGTCCAGCGACACCGATTCGTCGATGCCGTGGATGCGCGTCGCCTCGGGGCCGTAGCAGGTGGCGGGCGTGTCGCCGTAGAGCTGGAAGAAGCGGGCATCCGTGGTGCAGGTCAGCGCCACCAGCTCCGGGTCACCGCCGCGCACGGCGCGGTGGCTGTCGGCCAGCATGGTCACCAGCGGATGGGCCGGGTCGATCTCGCAGCCGGCGGCCTGGAAGCCGTTCCACTGCAATTCGACGCCCACGTTGGAAAGAGCCGGGTCGGTGGAGCGCGCCTGCTCCACCGCCCGGGTCACCTCGGCGCGGACCGCCTCCGGCTCCTGCCCGGGGAAGAAGCCGAGCCGGAGGTCGAGCGCGCAGCGCGTCGGGACTGACGACGGCCACTCGCCGCCCTCGATCCGGCCGAGATTGACGTTGACGGGATGGGCATGGCCGCAGAAGGCGGGATGGCGGCAGGCCGGCTCGTTCCAGCGCATCTCCAGCGCCTTCAGATGCGCCGCCAGCGCATAGGCCGCCTCGATGGCGTTCACGCCGGCCGAGGTGTCGAGCACATGGGCCGGCGTGCCGGTCAGCACCAGCCGAACCCACATCACGCCGACCTGGGCGACGGAAATGGAATGGTTGAACGGCTCCGGGATCACCGCGGCGTCGGCGCGATAGCCGCGGTGCAGGCAGGCGAGCGCGCCGTTGCCGGTGCACTCCTCCTCGATCACCGACTGCAGATAGACGGGGGCTGCCGGCCGGTAGCCCAGTTTGCGCAGAGCGTCGAAAGCGGAGGTGTAGGCGGCGATGCCCGCCTTCATGTCGCCGGCCCCGCGGCCGTAGAGCCGTCCGTCGGCGATGCGCGGCTCGAAGGGCGGGGTGGTCCACAGTTCCGCCGGGCCGGCCGGCACCACGTCGATGTGGCCGTTCAGGATCAGCGAGCGGCCCTTCGCCTCGCGCGGGCGATGGACGCCGACCACATTCTCGCGCCCGGCATAGGCGCCCGGCCGCACCGGCGGCGAGAAGCCCGGCATGCGGGAAATCGCCTCCTCGTCCACGTCGAACCGGTCGACCTCCAGACCCAGCGCGGCGAAGCGGTCGGCCATCAGCGCCTGTGCCCCGGATTCGTCCCCCAGCAGCGACGGCTGGCGCACGAGGTCGGACAGCATGGCCACGCACTCCCCCTGCGCCGCGTCGGCGGCGTCGAGGATCGCGGCGCGCAAGGCCGGGTCCGGCAACGCATGGTCGAGACGGTCTGCCGTTTCTCGTGTCATTCCGAATCCTCTTCGCCGCTGCGGCAGGATTGCGCGGTCGGTTGAAAAAAGACAAAGCGGCTGGCTTGCGGACTATCCCAAATGGATATGACCGCTATAATGCGACGTTATGCATGTCCGGCTTGGCGATGTTTGCAGGCCGCCATGTGTCGATTAGGCGATGACGAAAGCGACGTGGCAAATAAGCAATTTTCATTTGGCCCATGAGTTTGATTTATGCCGCAGTTGCTCACAGCGCATTCATGTGCGTAGAATTTGGGCGGCAGAACGAATGCACCGGAATCGGGCGCCGATGGAGAGGGCAGGGGAGTGAACGAAACCGAGGCGGAACGGCAGGCTTTGGCCCGTCTGGGTCAGCAGATGGATTGGAACCTGCTGCGCACCTTCATGGTGATCGTGCAGGAGGGGAGCATCACCAAGGCTTCCGTCCGCCTGTTTTTGACGCAGCCCGCGGTCAGCCTCGCCCTGAAGCGGCTGGAGGAGCAGCTTGGCCGCACCCTGATCGACCGCGGTCCCGGCCGCTTCGCCGTCACCGCCGCCGGCGAGCAGGTCTATGACGAGGCGGTCGCGATCCATGCCACCGTGTCACGCCTGGGCGCCCTGGTGCGCGACGCCAAGGACGAGATCAGCGGCCATGTCCATATCCTGATGACCAGCCGCATCCAGACGCCGCTGCTCGACCGGTCGCTGCGGGAATTCCACCGGATGTACCCGCAGGTGACCTTCCGCATCGACGTGATGGCCTCGGCCGATGCCCACATCGCGTTGCAGCAGCGGGTCGGCGCGATGGCGATCTGCCTGTTGCGCGAACCGATTCCCGGATTGTCCGCCCAAGTGTTCCTGCGCCAGACCTACCGCCTCTATTGCGGCCCCGACTTCCGGCTGTTCGGGCAGCGCGACATCGACATTGCCGAGTTGCGGCACGAGAGTTTCGTCTCCTTCACCTCCGACCAGATCGACGGCGCCCTGTCGCCGCTGACGCTGTTCCGTGCGCGGGAAGGCTTCGCCGGCCGCGTCGTGGCGTCCTCCGCCAATCTGGAGGAGGTGCGCCGCATGATCGTCTGCGGTCTTGGCATCGGCCCGCTGCCGGAACACATCGCCGCGCGCGACGTGGACGACGGCTTGCTGTGGGAACTGCCGCCCTACGAGGGAATCGCCCCGGTCAACGTCCACCTGATCTGGAACGAACAGGCCAAGCTGAACCGCGCCGAGCGCGCCTTCCTGGACTATCTGCAAACAGCGCTCGCCACCGCCCCGGCGCGGGATCTGGCGGGGGCAAGTGGGTAAGGGGGAAGCGAGGTGGCACCCGTAACCCTCACTGCATCTCCTCCAGCCGCAACGGCGTTTCCACCAGCAGCCGGAACCGCCCGCGCCCGGTCTTCTCGATCCGCAACGGTCCGCGGCGGTCGTCCAGCCGGCGCTGAAGCAGGATCAGCCGCGCTTCCAGATTCTCGGCGAAGTCCGGCAACGGGATGTCGGGCGCCAGCCGCAGTTCACGGTTGGTGAAGTCGGTGCGCCCCAGCGTGGTGTGGTCGCGCACCAGCTTCCACAGGATCGCCCCGGCCACGCCCTTGATCAGATAGTCGTGGTCGAGGAAGACGCTGTCGTCGGTGGCATAATGGCGCACGGTGATCGGCGGCCCGCCCGCCGGTGCCGCCATGGTCTCGACCGGCGTGTCCTCCACCTCCGTCGCCGGGGCCATGGGCAGGCTGCGCATCAGTGCGCCCAACTGTGCGGCGAGCGTCGCCAGCGCATCCTCGTCGTCGTAGGTGAAGCGCATCTCCTGCGCGCTCTCCACGAAGAGCACTCCGGCCAGCACCCCGGCCAGCGCGCCACCCGGCTTGCCGCGGGCGTCGCCGGCCTGATGCGCCAGGATCGGCACCGCCAACTGGCTGTGCGGCCGCTCCAGACCGGGGAAGGGGATCTCCCGCAGCGGTCCCGCCGCCGTCCCCTGCCGCATCGCCATGCTGTAGGCGACGTCGGTGGTCATATGGGTGATACGGATCGGCACCCGCTCGCGCGCCGCCACCCCGATGACGCCGTCGCCGGGCGCCACCTCCCACCCGATGCCGCTGCCCCGTCCGCTCGCCTCCCCGCTTGCCTCGTAACCCAGTGCAGCAACGGTGAACAGCCGTCCGCTGGCGGCGTCCGGCAGCAGGATCAGCGCATGCTCCACCCCGAACAGGTCGCGCAGGGCCATGATGGCGCGGTCGAGCAGATCGGACAGGTCGGCGCAGCCGTGCAAGCCTTCGCAGGCGCGCCGGACGGCCGAGAGCAGGCTGCGCGGGCGCATGCGCGCGGGCAGGGGACGGCCGCCGGGGACCGCCTCGATCTCCGTCACCCGGAACAGGTCGGCGCCGCGCAGCCGGAACACCTCCGCCATCCCGACATGCGAGGCGATGCCCGACAGCTTGGCCTTCATGCTCTCGAACAGCGGTCCGTCGGTCTCGGTCCGCAGATAGTCCAGCCTCAGCCGGTACTGCGCGCCCGTCGACGGGTCGATGACCTCCAGAAGCGCGTCCCGGCAGTCCAGGATGTTGGCCCGCGTCTTGTTGAAGAACTGATAGGACAGGGCGATATGGCCGGGATCGACGTAATGGACCTGCGACAGTTGCGAAACGTTGGGCGTGCCGTCCGGCGCCACCGTGGCGATGGTGGCGGGGATGACCCCCTCCAGGCAGGTCCGGATGGCATCCAGCGTCAGCGTGCCGTGGGTTTGAGGGTCGCTCATGCCGGCACCGGTTCGCCGGCCTTCGGGCCCGGCGTCTGGTCGAACACCGCCGCCGGGCGGACATGCAGCGCCACCAGATCGGCCGGATCGCAGGTCATCACCGCCCGGATGAAGGGCTCGGTGAAGCCGATGCCGGTCAACTCGGCGATGAAGCCGTCCAGGTAGGGGCCGGTAAGCGCCGCCTCCTCCGCCGTCGGGGCGGCAACGATGGCGCCGTCGCCCTTGACCTGGAGCGAGCGGTGGGTGCTGGGTTCGGAAAAGACCACGGCCAGCCGGCCGGTGTCGGCGACGGCGGCCACCAGTTCGGCATTGGCCCGCCCGTCGAGCAGAACGGTCAGCCGCTCTCCCCCGCAACTCGCCCGTGCCGCCACGGCCCGCGCGACCAGGGGCCGGTTCGCGCGGTCGCTGCTGGCGACGTTGACGCTGAGGCTGCGGTCCAGGAAGCGCAGGACCGCAGCGCCCACTCCCGTCCCAAGCTGAAGACCGTCCGGCTCCGCCACGCCCGCCCCCTCAGCGCCCCTAAGCGCCCCTAAGCGCCATTGCTCGGGGATCAGGATAGCAGGGGCACCGGCCGGGCGGCAAACCAACCGATGGGCGTCATCCATGCGGCAGGGACTTGCCCGGCCATGCCGGTCACGCCCCCGGCGCCACCACGAAGCAGGCCATGCCGATGGTGACCAGCCCGTTGCAGGCGCTGGCCGCATCCTGTTGCGACAGGCCGGACAGGCGGGCGCGGTAGAGCGGACCGGTCTGGGTATCCACCGCCTGCACCACCCGTTGCGAGCGCGACAGCACCGGCATGGAATTGCGGGCGCGGTCGATCACGCGCTGGCTGTCGTCGGGCGAGCGGAAGGCGCCCAACTGCACCGTCCACACCCCGCCGCCGGCCGTTGCCGGCCCGGCCATCGTCGCCACCGGACGCGGCGCCGGAGCGTCGGGGGTGGAGGTGTCGGGCGCCACCACCCGCACCGTAGGCGCCGCCGCCGCCGGGGCAGGGGAGGGCAGCGCCGCCACGGCGATCGGAGGACGGCTTGCCGCCGGGCGGCTGTTCGCCGGCGGCGCGTAGGAGGGCGCCTGATAGGAGGGGGTTGGCCGCGACGATGAGTAGGATGATCCGAAGTCCGGCGGCGAATCGGAGGACGGCGCGCTGACCAGCACGATGTCGGCGCCGTTGGGGGCCGGGGTGCGGTTCAGCCGCGGGCCGACCGACGCGATGTAGCGCCGCGTCTCGCCGGGCAGGCTGCGCTTGCCGGCCAGATAGTCGCCGTAACAGCCCGGCCCGCAGTTGTAGGCGCCGAGGAAGCCCGGCGCGCCGAACAGGTTGTACATCTCGCGCAGATACGCGGTGCCGGCGATGATGTTGTCATGCGGATCGAACGGGTCGGAGCCCAGGTCGTGCTTGCGCCGCATCTCCTCATAGGTGCCGGGCATCACCTGCATCAGGCCCATGGCGCCGGCCTTGCTGACGATCGGCTTGCCGTTGACGGTGGTGCGCCCGCCGCTTTCCTGGCGGATGACCTCGCGGATCCACAGCTCCGGCATGTCGAAGCGCTTGGAGGCTTCGGCGACGTGGGCGTCGATCTCCGCCGGGGTGGCGGTACGGTGCGATCCGCTCCCGCTGGCGCAGGCGCTCAGCAGGGCGGTCAGGGCGGCGCAGGTCAGCAACGGCTTCAGGCGACGCACGGAACCCCCGGTCATCGTTCAGTTACAACGTCAGGATAAGCCCGATTTGGAGGTAGCGACCTTTGCACATTCCCGCTCCGCCGTAAACCGTCCCGGCTGTGACCTTCGACGCGGCCGGAGAACGCGGAGGGGGGAGGGTATCGGAGCCCTTCGGACGGACAAGCGGCCGGACGGGCATCTGCCGTCCGGATCGTCCTCTACCGGGATTGCCCTTGCCCGGGTCTTTCGGCGATCAGGTCTTCAAATCTCCCGGTCATCGTCCGGGTCGCGGCGGGTGGTGAGTTCGCGCATCAGCCGTTCCTTGGCGGTCTTCCGGCTCGGCCGCCCTCCCGCCCGTCCGAACAGCCCGCCCAGCAGCCCGCCGGATTTCGGCTCGTCCTCCGGTTCCGCGGTCACCTGCGCGCGCTCCGCCTCGCGCCGGGCCAGCATGGCGGCGCGGTCGACCAGCGGGTTGCGCAGCCGGTGCGGCAGCGCCTTGAAGGCCAGGTTGGCGCGTTCCAGGTCCGCCACCGACTCGGTGGACCGGGCGATGCGCAGCGCGACCCGGAACAGGTCGAGCCGCCACGCATCCTCCGGCGCATGCGGCAGCGTCTCCGCCGCCGCCAGCAGGGTATCCAGCCCCTTCCCGGTCAGTCCGCTGGTGGATTGCCCGCCGGTCGATCGTTCGGTGTCGCGGTCCCGTCCCATTCCGTCATCGAAGCTGTCGCGCTGAAGGCGGACTTTAGGACGGCTCGACAGGATTTGTCTGCCCCCATGCGGAGACCACACCATTCGGGTGGGGGAGGGGGAGGAATGGGCACGAAAAAAAGCCCTCCCCCCGTCGCCGGGAAGAGGGCTGCCAAGTCAATCGGGGAAATGCGCGGCTGGATGCCGGCAATCATGCCGCCGCCCAGGGGGATGGGCGCGGCATCTCGAAACCGGCCCCCCGCAAACCCGCGGAAGGGCCGGGAAACTCACCTCACTCCGCGGCCTGCGCCACGGTCAGGCCCAGGCGCCTGGCGACGCCCTCGCCATAGGCCGGGTCGGCGGCCAGGAAGTGCTTCAGCTGGCGCTGCTGGATGAACAGCGGGACCTTGCCCAGGCTGCCGGCGATGTTGTCCATCAGGCGGTCCTGAGCCTCCCTGCCGATCAGGCGGAACAGCGCGCCGGCCTGGGCGTAGTCGTCGTTGCCCTCGCGGTGGTCGTAGTGGGCGGCGTCGCCGCGGATGCGCAGCGGCGGCTCGCTCGCCACGCCGGTCTGGGTCGGGCCGCCGAAGCTGTTCGGCTCGTAGTTCGGCCGCCCGCCGCCGTTACCATCGGTGCGCATGGCGCCGTCGCGCTGGTAGTTGTGGACCGGGCAGCCCTGCGGCTTGTTCACCGGGATCTGGGCGTAGTTGCCGCCCAGCCGATAACGGTGGGCGTCGGCATAGGCGAACAGCCGGCCCTGCAGCATCTTGTCCGGGCTGAAGGAGATGCCGGGCACCACGCTGGCCGGGCTGAAGGCGGCCTGCTCGGTCTCCGCGAAGAAGTTCTCCGGATTGCGGTTCAGCACCAGCTCGCCGATCTCGATCAGCGGATAGTCGGCATGCGGCCAGACCTTGGTCAGGTCGAACGGGTTGATGCGGTAATTGTCGGCCTCGGCCTCCGGCATGATCTGCACCGAGACGGTCCAGGCCGGGAAGTCGCCGTCCTCGATCGAGGCGAACAGGTCGCGGGTGGCGTGGTCGGGGTCGATGCCGCCCATCACCGCTGCCTGCTCGGCGGTGAGGTTCTGGATGCCCTGGCGGGTCTTGAAGTGGTACTTGATCCAGAAGCGCTCGTTCGCCGCGTTGATCCACGAGAAGGTGTGGCTGCTGAAGCCGTCCATGTGGCGATAGCTGCGCGGCGTGCCACGGTCGCTGAACAGGATGGTCAACTGGTGCATCGTCTCCGGCGACAGCGAGAAGAAGTCCCACATGGCGGTGGGGTCCTTCAGGTTGGTGGCCGGGTTGCGCTTCTGGGTGTGGATGAAGTCCGGGAACTTCAGCGGATCGCGCAGAAAGAAGACCGGCGTGTTGTTGCCGACCAGATCGTAATTGCCCTCTTCCGTATAGAACTTCACCGCGAAGCCGCGCGGGTCGCGCTCGGCATCGGCGGAGCCCTTCTCGCCGCCGACGGTGGAGAAGCGCAGGAAGACCGGCGTCTCCTTGCCCACCGACGACAGGAAGGCGGCCTTGGTCCAGCCGGTCACGTCGCGGGTGACGCGGAAGCTGCCATAGGCGCCGGCGCCCTTGGCGTGGACCACGCGCTCCGGAATGCGTTCGCGGTTGAAATGGGCCAGCTTCTCGATCAGGTGGAAGTCCTGCAGCAGCAGCGGACCGCGCGGCCCGGCGCTCAGCGAATTCTGGTTGTCGGGAACGGACTGGCCGAAGCTGGTGGTCAGGGTGCTCATCCGGGTCATCCTCGTTGGGGCGGTGTCGCTTGAAGCGGCGTCATTGTCTCGCCCCTGGTTATCCGGCGTCTTGAACGATATATCCAAGACATTGAAGAAAATGCTCCCATAGGCATCGTCTATGAATCTCTCCGCCCTGTCCCTGCGTGACCTGGAGTATGTCGTCGCCGTCGCCGAGCTGCGTCATTTCGGCCGGGCCGCCGAACGTTGCGCCGTCAGCCAGCCGTCGCTGAGCGCCCAGATCCGCAAGCTGGAGGAGGCCCTCGGCCTCTCCCTGTTCGAGCGGACCAGCCGCAAGGTCCTGCTGACCCCGCGCGGCGAGGCCATCGTCGCCCAGGCCCGCGTCGTGCTGGAGGAGGCGCGGCGCCTGCTGTCCTTGGCCGACGGGTCGGGCGGCGCGCTGACCGGCCGGCTGCGGCTGGCGGCGATCCACACGCTGGGTCCCTACCTGTTCCCGCACATCCTGCCGGCGATGCGCGATGCTTGGCCCGACCTGACGCTGATCCTGTCGGAAGGGCGGACCGACAGCCTGCTGGAGGAACTGCGCGACGGCCGGCTCGATGCCGTGCTGCTGGCCCTGCCGGTGGAAACCGATGGGATGGTGGCGGAGCCGCTGTTCTTCGAACCCTTCCTGCTCGCCCATCCCGCCGGCCATCGCCTCTGTGCGGCGCCCAACCTGTCGCTGAACGACCTCGACCCGTCCGAGCTTCTGCTGCTGGAGGAGGGGCACTGCCTGCGCGATCAGGCGCTGGCCGCCTGCGGCCTCAGCGCCCGCGGTGGGGGCGTCCACGCCACCGGGCTGGAGACCCTGCGCCACATGGTGGCCGCCGGGGCCGGCTGTACGCTGATGCCGCTGCTGGCGACCCGGGGGGACACCGGCCGGACCGCCAGCGTAGGCGGGTTGGTGGATTACCGCCCCTTCGATGCGTCCTCCGACGGCTCTTCCAATGGCTCCCGCCCGCCCGGCCGCGTCATCGGCCTCGTCTGGCGGGCCAGCGATCCGCGCGACCGCGGCCTGCGCGACTTGGCGGCCTTGCTGCGCCGCGGGATGCCGGCGGGCACCAGCCCGGTCCTATCCTGAAGGGCTGAGGAATTTCGGGAAGGAACAAGCGCCCATCGGCCGGGTTGAAGGCTCGGCCCGCGCTTCTCACTGTCCAGGAGCGAGGGCACGACTTTCGATCCAGGCGGAGAAGTGGGCGATCATGGCAAACATCCTGAAACAGGCAACGCGGCTCGGTGAAGGATTGCCTTTTCCGCTGGGCGCGACATGGGACGGCCTCGGCGTCAACTTCGCCTTGTTTTCCGCGCATGCCACCAAGGTGGAACTGTGCCTGTTCGATGAAAACGGCGAGGAGGAACTCGAGCGGATCGAGCTTCCGGAATTCACCAACGAGATCTGGCACGGCTACCTGCCCGACGCCCGCCCCGGCCTGCTCTACGGCTACCGCGTGTACGGCCCGTACGAGCCGGAGCAGGGCCACCGCTTCAACCCGAACAAGCTTTTGCTCGACCCCTACGCCAAGGAACTGGTCGGCGAGATCCGCTGGAACCCGGCCCATTTCGGCTATGTGATGGAATCGGGCGACGACCTGACCTATGACGAGCGCGACAGCGCGCCCTTCATGCCGAAATGCAAGGTGATCGATCCGGCCTTCACCTGGGGCCGCGACCACAAGCCCGGCACCGCCTGGGACCGCACCATCTTCTACGAAACCCATGTGAAGGGTTTCACCAAGCTGCATCCCGCGGTGCCCGACAGCCTGCGCGGCACCTATGGCGGCATGGCGGTGAAGGAGGTGGTCGACTACATCAAGTCGCTCGGCGTCACCTCGGTGGAGCTGCTGCCGGTCCATGCCTTCGTCCAGGACCAGCATCTGGTCGACAAGGGGCTGGCGAACTACTGGGGCTACAACTCCATCGGCTTCTTCGCGCCGGAACCGCGCTATGCCGCGTCCGGCAACGCCATCAAGGAATTCAAGGAGATGGTCGCCCATCTCCACAATGCCGGGCTGGAGGTGATCCTCGACGTTGTCTACAACCACACGGCCGAGGGGAACGAGCGCGGGCCCACCCTGTCCTTCAAGGGCATCGACAACGCCTCCTACTACCGCCTGATCCCGGACCAGAAGCGCTACTACATCAACGAGACGGGGACCGGGAACACCGTCAACCTCAGCCACCCGCGCGTCCTGCAGATGGTCACCGATTCGCTCCGCTACTGGGCGACGGAGATGCATGTCGACGGCTTCCGCTTCGATCTCGCCACCATCCTCGGCCGCGAGCCCTACGGCTTCGACGAAGGCGGCGGCTTCCTCGACAGCTGCCTGCAGGACCCGATCCTGAACAGCGTCAAGCTGATCGCCGAGCCGTGGGACTGCGGCCCCGGCGGCTATCAGGTCGGCAATTTCCCGCCGGGCTGGGCGGAGTGGAACGACCGCTACCGCGACACCGTCCGCGCCTTCTGGAAGGGCGACGAGGGCAAGCTGCCGGAGGTGGCGCCGCGGCTCTGCGGCTCCGCCGACCTGTTCGACAAGCGCGGCCGCAAGCCCTGGGCCAGCGTGAACTTCATCACCGCCCATGACGGCTACACGCTGAACGACCTCGTTTCCTACAACGACAAGCACAACGAGGCGAACGGCGAGGACAACAACGACGGCCACTCCCACAACCTGTCCTGGAACCATGGGGTGGAGGGGCCGACCGACGACCCGGAGATCAAAGAACTCCGCGAACGGCAGAAGCGAAACATGCTGGCGACGCTGCTGCTGTCCCAGGGCTCGCCGATGCTGCTGGCCGGCGACGAGTTCGGCAACACCCAGCACGGCAACAACAACGCCTATTGCCAGGACAACGAGACGGCGTGGCTGAACTGGGACGGCATCGACGAGGACGGGCAGGCCCTGATCGAGTTCGTCCGCCGCGTGGTGGCGGTCCGCCAGTCCTTCCCCATGCTGCGGCGCGGCCGCTTCCTGTCGGGCGAATACAATGCCGAGTTCGACGTGAAGGACGTCACCTGGCTGACCCCCGGCGGCGACGAGATGGAGGAGGGCAACTGGCACGACGGCAACGCCCGCTGCCTCGGCATGCTGCTGGACGGCCGCGCGCAGGCCAGCGGCATCAAGCGGCCGGCGATGGACGCCACCCTGCTGCTGGTCATCAACTCCCACCATGACGTGGTGGAGTTTACCCTGCCGGAGGTGACCGGCGGCAGCGTCTGGCGCTGTCTGGTCGACACCAACCTGCCCGACCCCGACGAGGTGCCGCGCGTCAACACCGGCGACGGCTACATGGTGACCGGCCGCTCGCTGCTGCTGCTGGCCCTGGAGCCGGACGGCAAGACCTCCTTCGCGCTCCGCCGCGCCGCCCGCGCTCTGCGCAGCGTCGCCGAAAGCCCGACCCTGTCCTTCGGCGAGGAGAGCACGGAAGTGGAGAAGCCGGCGGAGCCGGTGGAGGCCGAAGCCGTGGCGAAGGAGGCGGTGAAAGAACCGGAAAAGGTGGAAGCGGCTGCAGAGGCCAAGCCCGAAGCGAAGAAGCTCACCTGAACCGACGCTCAATCCCCCTCTCCCCCCCCGGGGGGGAGAGGGGATCCCCCCGGCCCCCGGATCCCCGCCATGAAACTCTTCGAATGCCAGAACTGTCACCAGCCGCTCTACTTCGAAAACACGCTGTGCGAGCGCTGCGGCTACCGGCTGGGCTATCTGCCGGATGTGGGCACCCTGTCGGCCATCGACCCGACCGACCATGACGGGGTGTGGAGCGCGCTCGCTACCACCGAACCGCTCTACAAATTCTGTGCGAACGCCGAACTGGATGCCTGCAACTGGATGCTGCCGGCCGACTCATCCGACACCCATTGCGCCGCCTGCCGGCACAACCGCACCATCCCCGACCTGTCCGACACCGCCAACCTGACGCTCTGGCGCAAGCTGGAGATGGCGAAGCACCACCTGTTCTACACCTTGACCAACCTGAAACTGCCGCTTCAGACCCGGATCGAGAACCCGGAGGAAGGTCTGGCCTTCGACTTCCTGTCCGACACCGTCGGTCCCGACGGCACGGTGACGCCGGTGCTGACCGGCCACGCCAACGGCCTGATCACCATCAACGTCGCCGAGGCCGACGATGCCGAGCGCGAGAAGCGCCGCACCGACATGGGCGAGCCCTATCGCACACTGCTCGGCCATTTCCGGCACGAGATCGGCCATTATGTCTGGGACCGTCTGGTGCGCGACGACCCGGCCCTGCTGGAACGATTCCGCGCTTTGTTCGGCGACGAGCGCGAGGATTACGGCGAGGCGTTGAAGCGCCACTACGCCAACGGCGCGCCGCCCGACTGGCAGGCGAACTTCGTCAGTTCCTACGCCACCGCCCATCCGTGGGAGGATTTCGCCGAGACCTGGGCGCACTACCTCCACATCGTCGACACGCTGGAGACCGCCCGTGCCTTCGGCCTGCGGATCCGCCCGCGCATCAGCGAAGGGGCGGAACTGGAATCGGAGATCGACTTCAACCCCCACAAGGCCCGGCACATCGAGGATCTGATCGAACCCTGGCTGCCCCTGACCTACGCGGTGAACAGCCTGAACCGCAGCATGGGCCAGCCGGACCTCTACCCCTTCATCCTGTCGGCCTCGGTGATCGAGAAGCTGGGATTCATGAACGGGATGGTCCGGGGGTTGTAGCGTGATGCCCCCTCCCCAACCCTCCCCCACCTTCGGTGGGAGAGGGGGCAAGCGCAGGGCGGCGGCAGTCCCCTCTCCCGCGAGAGCGGGGGAGGGTTAGGGAGGGGACATCGTCAGCCGAAATCTCCCAACTCTACCCCTCCGCCCCCACCTCGACCCTGGCCCAGCGCACCGCGCGGTTGCGCCCGTCGCGCTTGGCCTTGTAGAGCGCGGCGTCGGCATGGCGCATCACGGTTGCTATGTCGCTGTCGTCCTCCGGCCAGGAGGCAATGCCGATGGAGCAGCCGACACGCACCTTCTCGCCATTGATCGAAACCGGCTCGTTCACCGCGGCGATGATGCGGGACGCCAGTTCCCCGGTATCGGGGGCAGGACGGCCGGCGCGGCGCGGCAGAACGGCGGCGAATTCGTCGCCGCCCAGCCGGGCGATCACGTCGTCGTCGCGGAAGATGCTGGCAAGCCGCCCGCCGATCTGCCGCAGGACGGCGTCGCCGGCATCGTGACCCAGCCGGTCGTTCACCGGCTTGAAACCGTCCAGGTCGATGTACATCATCGTCGCAGATCCGCCGCCGCTGCCGGTCGACGCCTCGACATATTGTTCGAAATAGCGGCGGTTCGGCAGCGCGGTCAGCCGGTCCTCGTAGGCGATGTCCTCCAGCCGCATCAATGCGGCGTCCTTGTTGGTCAGGCTGTCCACCATGTCCCGCAGCGAGACGGACAGCCGGCGGATCTCCGCGGCACCGCCGACATCGGGGATGGTGACGCCGCGCTCGCCATCGCCGATCCGTTCGGCGGCGCCGGCGATGGAGCCCAGCGGGCGGGCGATCCGCCCGGCGGCGAACCACCCGATCACGCTGAACAGCAGGGCCAGCAGGATGCCCGATCCGATGATGGACAGCCGGAGCCGGTTGGTCTCGGCGAACACCACGTTGGCCGGCTGGCGGGCGATCACGGTCCAGCCGAGCCCGGCATAGTCATGCAGCCCCCGGCCATGCGCCACGCCGGTCACATAGGTGACGCCGTCCGGCCAGCGGTCGGCGCTCCAGCCGTCGCGCAGCTTCGCGGTCAGGGTCGGGACCGGCAGAGGCTTTCCCACCGTCTGATCCGGACCGATCAGGACGCTGCCGTCGGCCGACAGGATATAGAGCGTCAATCCCTTGTGGTCGGACAGCGGCTCCGCCAACTGGCGGATCGAGGCGTAGGCCCACTCCCAGCTGTAATGGGCGGCCAGCACGCCCACCGGGGTGCCGTCGGCCTTCTGCAGCGGGGCGGAAACATCGACGAATTTCGGCGTTTCGCCCTCCAGGTACGGCACCTTGCCGCGCAGGGCCACCGCCTCGTGCACGTCGCCGACGAACAGACCCTTCATGCCTTCCTGATGTACCGGCCGTCGGGAAAT
The DNA here is from genome assembly GCF_035628975.1 of Azospirillum sp. GTDB lineage: Bacteria > Pseudomonadota > Alphaproteobacteria > Azospirillales > Azospirillaceae > Azospirillum. Next base: position 42,463 of record NZ_DASPIS010000060.1, read on the forward strand.
GTCGGCGCCCAGCAGCAGCCCGCCGGAGGCCGCCATCACCCGGCCGTCGGCATTGGTCATGCCGATCCAGGCGATGGTCGGGTCGCGCCGCTTCAACTCGTCGATGGTCGATTGCGCCACCGCCGGGTCCTTCAGCGCTTCGATTCGCGACAACGCGGCGATCTGGTTGGCGCGCGCCCACATGGTCGAATCGAGCTGCCGCGCCAGCGACTGCGCCAGTCCGGTCATCGAATCGCCGATCTCCTGCTCCAGGGCATCGGCGGCGCCATCGCCGACGACCAGCCCTTTCACCATCGTCGATCCAAGAACGAGAATCGCCACGGTGACGGCGACCGTGGCGCGCAGGCCAAGCACCCAGCTGTGGCGTTGGGCCTTGCCGCTTGGCTGTCCAAGGGGCGTCATCGCGGCATCGTCCTTTCGGGAATCACAAGGGGTGGGCAGGGATCGACCAGTGAAGACACTGTATCATCCCAGCCCTTTATAAAGCGCCAAGCAAAACAGGCGCGGATATTCACAATGTAAGGGCGTGCCGGTTCTGGCGTTTGGCACGTGCCAGTCGTGCGTTTGCCAAAAAAGTTTGCAAAGCTGACTTTCAGCATATTGCAGAAAAAGGAAAAGGCCGCTAGCTATTGAGCCGCGGCCCGAGTTTAGGGAGGAAACGCCTGAAAGGCGATCGAAACAACAAATAATGCTGCGTCGCCGAAAATCCAGCCCAATGCGGCTGGATTTTTCGTTTCCGGCGCAAGGATCTTCCGCACATTCCGTGTTGCCCCGGTGGAAGGGGGATTCCCCGAACGGTTGGTTACGCTATCATGTCGGCCCAACGAACCATACAGTCGGGAAGATTCGTCATCATGAAACGGCGTGCGTTCCTCTCCAGCGCCGGCGTCGGCCTTGCCGCCGCCGGAACCGTCGGGACCATTGCGGCCCCGGCCATCGCCCAGGGCTCCCAGCCCGAGATCAAGTGGCGCATGGCGTCGAGCTATCCCAAGAGCCTCGACACCATCTATGGCGCGGCGGAGTTCATCGCCAGGCGCGTGTCCGACGCCACCGACGGCAAGTTCCAGATCCGCACCTTCGCCGCCGGCGAGATCGTTCCGGCGCTGCAGGTGCTGGACGCGGTGCAGAACGGCACGGTCGAGTGCGGACAGTCGGCGGCCTATTTCTATGTCGGCAAGGATCCGACCTTCTGCTTCGACACCGCCATGCCCTTCGGCCTGAACACGCGCCAGCACATCGCCTGGATGATGCATGGCGGCGGGCTGGAGCTGATGCGGGAGGTGTTCAAGGATTACAACATCCACCACATCCCCGCCGGCAACACCAGCGCCCAGATGGGTGGCTGGTTCCGCAAGGAAATCAAGAGCCTGGAGGATCTGAAGGGCCTGAAGATGCGCATCGGCGGTCTGGTCGGCCAGATCCTGACGCCCTTCGGTCTGGTTCCGCAGCAGCTCGGCGGCGGCGACATCTATCCGGCGCTGGAACGCGGCACCATCGACGCGGCGGAGTTCGTCGGCCCCTACGACGACGAGAAGCTCGGCTTCCACAAGGTCGCCAAATACTACTACTACCCCGGCTGGTGGGAGGGCTCGGCCCAGATCCCGCTGATGTTCAACATGCAGGCGTGGGAATCGCTGCCGAAATCCTACCAGACCATCCTGGAGCAGGCCTGCTGGGAGGCCAACACCTGGATGATCGCCAAGTACGACACGCTGAACGCCGCCGCGCTGAAGCGGCTGGTCGCCGGCGGCGCCATCCTGCGCCCCTTCCCGCGCGACATGATGCAGGCCTGCGAGAAGGCGGCGTTCGAATTCTACGACAAGCTCGCCGCCGGCAACCCGCGCTTCAAGAAGGTCTATGACGGCTGGAAGCCCTTCCTGGAGCAGGAGCGGCTGTGGTTCCGCGTGGCCGAGAACGGCTTCGACAGCTTCGTCTACTCCCAGGCTGCCCAGCAGCGCTGAGCTAACCCGGGGGCGGATCGCCTGCGGCGATTCGCCCCCTCTCTTCGCGGCAGGAGCTGATTTTCATACTTCCGTCTGTCCGCGATATCGATCATTGGTCTTCTCAATCGCATGCGAATGGAGCACACTGCCGGTCGAAGCGTGGGCAGGGCCTTCGCATTTGCACAAAAAATCGGCAGACTGTTGAATTGATCAAGTCATAGTCATTCCTCTTGTCTATTTTCTTAAACGCGTGTTACCGTCAGGGCCACAAAGACGGACCGGGCCGGGGTGGCGTACCCGGTTCCAGGTCGCCTGTGACGGGAGCGGACGGATGGACGGCGGGATGATCGCGACGACAGATACCCTGGTGCGCTTCACCGGGGTGCAGAAGACCTACGATGGCGAGCATCTGGTGGTGAAAAGCCTCGATCTCGACATCCGCAAGGGCGAATTCCTGACGCTTCTCGGGCCGTCGGGTTCCGGCAAGACCACCACGCTGATGATGCTGGCCGGGTTCGAGGTGCCGACCCATGGCGACATCTTCATCGGCGACCGGCCGATCAAGAACGTGCCTCCGCACAAGCGCGACATCGGCATGGTCTTCCAGAACTACGCCCTGTTCCCCCATCTGACGATCGAGGAAAACGTCGCCTTCCCGCTGTCGGTGCGCGGCGTTTCCAAGGCGGAAACCAAGGAACGCGTGGCCGCCGCGCTCGACATGATCAAGCTCGGGAACCTGGCGTCGCGCCGCCCCGGCCAGCTGTCCGGCGGCCAGCAGCAGCGCGTGGCGCTGGCCCGCGCCCTGGTGTTCAATCCCGCCCTGGTGCTGATGGACGAGCCGCTGGGCGCCCTCGACAAGCGCCTGCGCGAGCATATGCAGCTGGAGATCAAGCGCCTGCACGAGACGATGGGCCTGACCGTCGTCTACGTCACCCATGACCAGGGGGAGGCGCTGACGATGTCCGACCGCATCGCGGTGTTCAACGACGGCATCGTCCAGCAGATCGACCGCCCGGATGCGCTGTACGAGCGGCCGGTGAACAGCTTCGTCGCCAACTTCATCGGCGAGAACAATGTTCTGAGCGGGGTTGTTGAAAATATCGAACACGGCTGGGCGCGGGTCGCGCTGGATGCCGGCGGCTCCGTGGTGGCGCAGGCGGTCAATGTCGGCGGTGCCGGCAGCCGCACCTCTCTGTCCATCCGTCCGGAGCGCGTGGCGATCGAGACCGGCGACAGCGGCGATGCGACCACCAACCGCCTGCCGGCCTCGCTGACCGACCTGATCTATGTCGGCGACCACACGCTGGCGATTCTGTCCACGCCTTCCAACCCGGAATTCATGGTCAAGCTGCCGGCCGGCTCCTATGCCGGTCTGGCGCCCGGCCAGGACGTCTACATCGCTTTCCGCCCGGAGGACTGCCGGGCGCTCGATCCGGTCTGAGGACGTGGTTCCTCAGGCGCCAGGGTGCCTTACCAGCAACAACAACCACGACGAATAAGGACGGGGATCATGTCGAAGATTAAGGTGGCTCTCGGTTTCGCTGCGACCTTCACCGCCCTCACGGCTTTGGCTTCGGCCGCCAGCGCCCGCGACCTGACCGTCGTGTCGTGGGGCGGCGCCTATCAGGAAGTCCAGAAGAAGGTCTATTTCGAGCCGTTCAAGGCCACCGGCACGGCGATGAACGACGAATCCTGGGACGGTGGCGTCGGCGTCCTGCGCGCCAAGGTCCAGGGCGGCGCCTCCACCTGGGACGTGGTGCAGGTCGAGAGCGAGGAGTTGGCGCTCGGCTGCGACGAAGGTCTGTACGAGAAGCTGAACTATTCCAAGATCGGCGGCGAGGATGCCTACCTGCCGTCCACCGTCAACGCCTGCGGCGTCGGCGCCATCGTCTATGACTTCGTGCTGGGCTACGACAAGGACAAGCTGAAGGACGCGCCGAAGAGCTGGGCCGACTTCTTCGACACCAAGAAGTTCCCCGGCAAGCGCGGACTGCGCCAGGGCGCCAAGACCACGCTGGAAATCGCGCTGATGGCCGACGGCGTGGCCCCGGCCGACGTCTACAAGGTTCTGGGCACCGAGGCTGGCGTGGAGCGCGCCTTCAAGAAGCTGGACACCATCAAGAACGACATCGTCTGGTGGAAGGCCGGCGCCCAGCCGCCGCAGCTGCTGGCGTCCGGCGAAGTCGCGATGACCTCGGTCTACAACGGCCGCATCGACGCTGCCAACAAGAACGAGAAGAAGAACTTCGGCATGGTGTGGAACGGCGCGCTCTACACCATCGACAGCTGGGTGATCCTGAAGGGCAGCCCCAACCAGGAAGCCGCCTACAAGTTCCTGAGCTTCGTCGGCAAGGCGGAGAACCAGGCCAAGCTGTCGGAAGGCATCGCCTACGGCACGTCGAACAAGAAGGCTCCGTCGCTGCTGTCCAAGGCGGTCCTGACCGACCTGCCGACCGCGCCCGACAACATGAAGAACGCGATCGAGATCAACACCGACTTCTGGCTGGAGAACATCGACCGCCTGACCGAACGCTTCAACAAGTGGGCGGCGAAGTAAGCTTACCCAGCGACACCCCGGAAAACCCCCTCTCCCCCCCGGGGAGAGGGTCGGGGTGAGGGGGATGCACAGCGTGATGCATCCGGGCGCAAAGCGCTCCCCCACTACAGTTTTATGGCGGATCACTTCCCGCCCTTCGGTGACCGGACGCCCTGCGTCCCCCTCACCCTGACCCTCTCCCCGCTTTCGGCGGACCTATGGTCCGCCTGTCGCGGCAGCGCAAACTTCGTTTGCGCGTAAGCGGGGGGGAGAGGGGATGGCGTCCAAGCGCCTTCTGCGTCTTCTCTACAGGACAATGCCGATGACAGCCGCATTCGTTGCCGGCGCCGACGTGCCGTTGAAGCGTCGATTGAAACGGGCCGAGCGCGCCCGGCAGTTCCGTGCGCTGGGTCTGGTGCTGCCGCTGCTGGCCTTCCTGCTGTTCACCTTCGTCGTGCCGCTCGCCGGCATGATCTGGAAGTCGGTGGACGACTGGGAAGTGCCGCAAGTAATGCCGCAGACCGTCGCGGCGTTGGAGCGGTGGAACGGCCAGGGCCTGCCCGACGAGGCCGCCTTCGCCGCGCTCGCCGCCGACATCCGCACCGCGCGCGAGGCCGGAACGCTGGCCGTCGCCGCCAAGCGGCTGAACTATGTCGTCAACGGCTTCCGCACCACGCTGCTGTCGACCGGCCGCAAGCTGAAGGAGCAGCCCGCTCCCGGCACCGCCAAGGCGACGATGATCGAGATCGCCCCGGCCTGGGGCGAGCGCGAGAGCTGGGCGGCGATCAAGAGCGCCAGTGGTCCGGTCACCAGCTATTACCTGCTGGCGGCGGTCGACCTGACGCGCAACCCGGACGGCGACGTCATCCATGCCCCGGCGGACCAGTCGATCTACCGCGACGTCTTCCTGCGCACCTTCGAGATCGGCTTCGGCGTCACCGCGCTCTGCCTGATCCTGGGCTTCCCGGTCGCCTTCATGCTGGCGAGCCTGCCGACCGGCCGGTCGAACCTGCTGATGATCTTCGTGCTGCTGCCCTTCTGGACCTCGCTTCTGGTGCGCACCTGCGCCTGGATCGTGATCCTGCAGAGCGAGGGCATCGTCAACGGCTCCCTGCAATGGCTGGGCATCATCGAAGAGCCGATGCGACTGATCTACAACCGCTTCGGCGTCTACATGGCGATGACCCATGTGCTGCTGCCCTTCATGATCCTGCCGCTGTACAGCGTCATGCGCGGCATCTCGCCGGCCTACATGCGGGCCGCGGCCTCGCTGGGCGCGCCGCCGGTCACCGCCTTCCTGCGCATCTACCTGCCGCAGACCATTCCGGGCATCGGCGCCGGCTGCCTGCTCGTCTTCATCCTGGCCATCGGCTACTACATCACGCCGGCGCTGGTCGGCGGGGCGGCCGACCAGATGATCTCGTCCTTCATCGCCTTCTACACCACGGAAACGGTCAACTGGGGCCTCGCCTCGGCGCTGGGTGCGGTGCTGCTGCTGTCCACGCTGGTGCTGGCGCTGCTCTACGGCAAGCTGGCGCTCGGCCGCCAGACGACGGGAGGTCTGAAGAATTGAGCGCGAACCATTCCCCCCAGACCGCCAGCCAGCGCATCGCCTGGATCACGACGGTCGTCGTCGGCACGCTGGTGCTGTTCTTCCTGATGGCGCCGATCCTGGCGATCGTGCCGCTGTCCTTCAGCTCCAGCACCTACCTGACCTATCCGCTTCCGGGCTTCTCGCTGCGCTGGTACGAGGATTTCCTGGGATCCGCGCGCTGGATGAACGCGCTGAAGAACAGCGTCATCATCGGCGTGGCCTCGGCCATGCTGTCGATGGTGCTGGGCACGCTGGCCTCGCTGGGGCTGGCCCAGTGGAAGAGCAAGTGGAAGCCGCTGGTGCTTGCCCTCGTGCTGTCGCCGATGGTGGTCCCGGTCGTCATCACCGCGGTCGGTGTCTATTTCTTCTTCGCGCCGCTCGGCCTGACCGGCAATTATCTCGGCCTGATCCTGGTCCACACCGCGCTGGCGACGCCCTTCGTCGTCATCACCGTGTCGGCCACCCTGCAGAGCTTCGACATGACGCTGGCCCGCGCCGCCGCCTCGCTGGGTGCGCCGCCGCTGCTGACCTTCCGCAAGGTGATCCTGCCGCTGATCCTGCCGGGTCTGGCGTCGGGCGCGCTCTTCGCCTTCGCCACCAGCTTCGACGAGGTGGTGACGGTCCTGTTCCTCGCCGGGCCGGAGCAGCGCACGCTGCCACGCGAGATGTTCAGCGGCATCCGCGAGAACATCAGCCCCACCATCACCGCGGTGGCGGTGGTACTGACGGTGATCTCGGTCTGCATGCTGTCGACGCTGGAATACCTGCGCCGGCGCAACGAGCGGCTGAAGGGGAACGTGGGGTAGGGGGGTGGTGAGGGGAGATGTACTGGTGCCCCCTCCCTAACCCTCCCCCTCTTCGAGGGAGAGGGAACTGCCGCCGCTCTGCTAATCCACCCTCTCCCGCGGTCGGATCGGCCCTTGGCCGACCGAGGGCGGGGGAGGGAAGGGGCCCGCGGCGCAGCCGTGGGAAGGGAGGGGGCACCACGCCACCACTCACAAATACGGCGGCGTGCAGGCGCTGATCAGCACGCACTCCACGTCGCCGATGTTGCGGAACCGATGGGGCACGCGGCTGTCGAAGAAATAGGCGTCGCCGGGGCCGAGCAGCTGTTTGCGGTCACCGACCGTCAGCTCGATCTGGCCCTTGATGACGATGCCGCCTTCTTCGGATTCATGCTGAAGCATGGTGCGGCCGGTGTCGGCGCCGGGAGCGTAGCGTTCGTGGAGGATCTGCAGGTTGCGGCTGCGCAGGTCGCCCACCTGCCGGAAGGAGACCTGGCCGACGGTGCCCTTCAGCTCGCCGGCCAGTTCGATCAGTTCGTCGCCCTTGAAGAAGATCTGCTCGGGTGGCGGCAAATCGTCGGAGGAGAAGAATTCGGCAAGAGTCATCGGGATGCCCTGAAGCACCTTGCGCAGCGACGAAACGGACGGGCTGCTGCGGTTCTGCTCGATCAGGGAAATTGTACCGTTTGTCACTCCGGCTCGCTGGGCGAGCGCCCGCTGAGACAGCCCATGCTGCTCGCGGATCTGCTTCAACCTTGCGCCGACGTCGAATTCCATCATCGGACTCCTGCTCCACACCCGTCTAGGCAATAGCTCATCCGCGCAACCCCGTCATCAGAATATGAACAGTTAAACAGGGGTTGTTTAATTTATTAAACATGGTACGCTTCTTTCCATGGTCCAGGCCCCCGGAAGGAAGCCCTTGATGTGCAAGGGGAATTTCGCCGGGCGCGGCCGGACGGTTCCACAATCCTTCATCCAGGGCGGATCGAACATGCTGTCGTTGAACGACCAGGGCCTTCTCCGAACCAAGGGCTACGTGAACGGTGCGTGGCGTGCGGCCGACTCCGGGAAGAGCTTCCCGGTCACCAACCCCGCCACCGGCGCCGTCATCGCCGAAGTGTCCGACATGGGTGCCGCCGAGACGCGCGAGGCGATCGACGCCGCCAACGCCGCCCTGCCGGCCTGGAAGGCCAAGACCGCCAAGGAGCGCGCGGCCATCCTGCGCCGCTGGTACGACCTGATCCTCGCAGCCCAGGAGGATCTGGCCCAGCTGATGACCGCCGAGCAGGGCAAGCCGCTGACCGAATCGCGCGGCGAGGTCGTCTATGGCGCCTCCTTCATCGAGTGGTTCGCGGAAGAGGGCAAGCGCGCCTATGGCGACGTCATCCCCAGCTTCGCCGCCAACAAGCGCATCGTCGTCCTGAAGGAGGCCATCGGCGTCGTCGCGGCGATCACGCCGTGGAACTTCCCGAACGCCATGATCACCCGCAAGGTGGCCCCGGCGCTGGCCGCCGGCTGCACCGTGGTGGTCAAGCCGGCCGAGGACACGCCCCTGTCGGCGCTGGCGCTGGCCGAGCTGGCGGAGCGTGCCGGTTTCCCCGCCGGCGTCTTCAACATCGTGATGGGCCGCGACCCGGCCGCCATCGGCCATGAGCTGACCCACAGCCCGATCGTCCGCAAGGTCAGCTTCACCGGCTCGACCGAGGTCGGCAAGCTGCTGATGCGGCAGGCCGCCAGCACGGTCAAGAAGGTGTCGCTGGAACTCGGCGGCAACGCCCCCTTCATCGTCTTCGACGACGCCGACCTGGACGAGGCGGTCAAGGGCGCCATGGCGTCCAAGTACCGCAACGCCGGCCAGACCTGCGTCTGCGCCAACCGCCTGCTGGTCCAGGCCGGCGTCTACGACGCCTTCGCCGCCAAGCTGGCCGAGGCCGTCAAGGCGCTGAAGGTCGGCAACGGTGCGGAGGCCGGCGTCACCCAGGGTCCGCTGATCAACGCCGATGCCATCGCCAAGGTGGAAGAACTGATGGGCGACGCGCTGGAGAAGGGCGCTAAGGTCGCGCTGGGCGGCAAGCGCCACGCGCTGGGCGGCACCTTCTTCGAGCCGACGATCCTGACCGGCATCACCACCGAGATGCGCGTGGCCCGCGAGGAGATCTTCGGCCCGGTCGCCCCGCTGTTCAAGTTCGAGACGGAAGAGGACGCCATCCGCATGGCGAACGACACCGAATTCGGTCTCGCCGCCTATTTCTACAGCCGCGACATCGGCCGCGTCTGGCGCGTGGCGGAAAAGCTGGAATACGGCATCGTCGGCATCAACGAGGGCATCATCTCGACCGAGGTGGCTCCCTTCGGCGGCGTCAAGGAGTCCGGCATCGGCCGCGAAGGCTCCAAGTACGGCCTCGATGATTTCATGGAAGTCAAATATCTCTGCGTCGGCCTCGGCGCCTGACCCCCAAGGGAAAAGACAAAGGAAAACAGACCATGACCACCAACCAGTCCTTCGTCGCCCGTCGCGAGGCCGCCGTCTCCCGTGGCATTTCCGCCGGCATGCCCTTCTACATCGACCGCGCTGAAAATGCCGAGATGTGGGACATCGAAGGCAAGCGCTTCATCGACTTCGCCGGCGGCATCGCCGTGCTGAACACCGGCCACCGCCATCCGAAAGTGATGGAGGCGGTGAAGGGCCAGCTCGACCGCTTCACCCACACCTGCGCGATGGTCACGCCGTACGACAGCTTCGTCGAGCTGGCGGAGAAGCTGAACGCGCTGGTCCCCGGCCCGACGCGCAAGAAGACCGCCTTCTTCACCACCGGCGCCGAGGCGGTGGAGAACGCCGTCAAGATCGCTCGCGCCTCCACCGGCCGTCCCGGCGTCGTCGCCTTCTCCGGCGGCTTCCACGGCCGCACGCTGCTGACTATGGGCCTGACCGGCAAGGTCGTGCCCTACAAGGTCGGCTTCGGTCCCTTCCCGGCCGAAATCTTCCATGTGCCGTTCCCCAACGCCTATCGCGGCATCAGCGAGGCGGAAAGCCTGAAGGCGCTGGACAATCTGTTCAAGTCCGACGTCGATCCGGCCCGCGTCGCCGCCATCATCATCGAGCCGGTGCAGGGCGAGGGCGGTTTCAACATCGCTTCGCCGTCCTTCCTGCAGGCGATCCGCGCGGTCTGCGACAAGCACGGCATCGTCATGATCGTCGACGAGATCCAGACCGGCTTCGCCCGCACCGGCAAGATGTTCGCCGTCGAGCATGCCGGGATCGAGCCGGACCTCGTCACCATGGCGAAGAGCCTGGCCGGCGGCTTCCCGCTGTCGGCGGTGACCGGCAAGGCCGCCCTGATGGACGCGCCGATCCCCGGCGGCCTCGGCGGCACCTATGCCGGCAGCCCGCTGGCGACCACCGCCGCGCTCGCCGTCATCAACGTCATCGAGGACGAGAAGCTGATCGAGCGCGCCGAGAAGCTCGGTGAGCGCATCGCCGGCCGCTTCCGCACCATGGCCCAGCGCAACAGCCTGTCGGTGATCGGCGACGTCCGCAACCTGGGCGCCATGGTCGCCATGGAACTGGTGACCGACCGCGAGACCAAGGAGCCGGCCGCCGACCTGACCAAGGCGCTGGTCGCCAAGGCGGCGGAGAAGGGCCTGATCCTGCTGTCCTGCGGCACCTACGCCAACGTCATCCGCGTCCTGGTCCCGCTGACCGCCTCCGACGCCCTGGTCGACGAAGGCCTGGACATCATCGAGCGTTCCCTGGAAGAACTGGTGTCGGCGTAATAGGCTCCCTCCCTCCCATATCCCCTCTCCCCCCCGGGGAGAGGGAAGGGGCCCAAGCGAAGCTTGGGAAGGGTGAGGGGGACGCGTGGCGAGGATTTTGAAGGAACGCGGAGCGCCGGCACCATCACCGGCGCTCCGCAACGCATCCCCCTCACCCTGACCCTCTCCCCAGGGGGGAGAGGGGACTTAAGGGCGGGGGAGTGCCAATTATAACAGGAGGAAGTGACCTTGGCCGGACCCTTGTCGCATATCCGGGTGCTGGAGCTGTCGCGCGTGCTGGCCGGGCCGTGGTCGGCGCAGACGCTGGCCGATCTCGGCGCCGACGTGATCAAGGTGGAACGGCCGGGCGCCGGCGACGATACCCGCGCCTGGGGTCCGCCCTGGGCCGGCGACCAGTCGGCGTACTTCCTGTCGACCAACCGCGGCAAGCGCTCCATCACCATCGACTTCGAACGGCCGGAGGGGCAGGAGCTCGTCCGCAAGCTCGCCGCCCAGGCCGACGTCGTCATCGAGAATTTCAAGGTCGGCGGGCTGGTCAAATACGGCCTCGACTATGACAGCCTGAAGGCGGTCAACCCGCGGCTGGTCTACTGCTCGATCACCGGCTTCGGCCAGACCGGGCCGTACCGCAACCGTGCCGGCTACGACTTCATGATCCAGGGCATGGGCGGGCTGATGAGCATCACCGGCCAGCCCGACGGCGAGCCGGGCGGCGGTCCGGTCAAGGTCGGCGTCGCGGTGACCGATATCTTCACCGGCCTCTACGCCACCATCGGCATCATGGGCGCGCTGGCCCACCGCGACCGCACCGGCGAGGGGCAGCAGGTCGACTTGGCATTGCTCGACGTCCAGGTGGCGGTTCTGGCGAACCAGGCGATGAACTGCCTGGTCGGCGGCAAGGCGCCACAGCGGCTCGGCAACGCCCATCCCAACATCGTGCCTTATCAGGCCTTCGCCACCCGCGACGGCTACATCATCCTGGCGGTCGGCAACGACGGCCAGTTCGCCAAGTTCTGCACGGTCGCCGGCCGTCCCGATCTGGCCAAGGACGAACGCTACGCGACGAACCCGGCCCGCGTCGCCAACCGCAAGGATCTGGTGGGATTGCTGGAGGAGCTGATCCGCACCCGCGACAGCCACGACTGGCTGAGCGCGCTGGAGCAGGTCGGCGTTCCCTGCGGCCCGATCAACGACCTGACCGCGGTCTTCGAGGACCCACAGGTGAAGGCCCGCAACATCCACCAGGATCTGCCGCACCCGACCCAGGGCAGCGTGCCGACGGTGGCGAGCCCGATCCGCTACAGCGGCACGCCGCTGGTCCACGACACCGCCCCGCCGACGCTGGGCCAGCACACCGACGCCGTGCTGGCGGATCAGCTGGGCTTGAGCGAGGCCGATATCGCGTCCTTGCGGGACAGGGGTGTGATCTGAGGGTGTGAAAGCGGGGCGGTGCTTCGGTTACTCTGCCGCCCCCATCGATCACACACTCAACCATCTCCGGGCGATTCCATGACCGCGGCACCCGCGACCGACACCCGCCTCGGCATCCTGATGATGCTGGGCGGGATGACGCTTTTCACGCTGAACGACGCGCTCGGCAAATGGCTGGTGGCCGACCATTCCGTCGCCATGCTGATCGCCGTGCGCAGCCTGTTCGGGCTGGCGGTGCTGGCGCCGATGATCCGGCGCGAGGGGCTTGCCTCGGTTTTCGCCGTCGACCGGCTGCCGCTGCACATCCTGCGCGTGTTCTTGATGACGGTGGACGTCGCCTGCTTCTACTGGGCGGTGGGCTATCTGCCGCTCGCCGACGTGATGACCATCTACATGTCGGCGCCGCTGATCGTCACCGCGCTGTCGGTGGTGATCCTGCGGGAAAGTGTGGGCTGGCGCCGCTGGGCGGCGGTGCTGGTGGGGTTCGTCGGCGTCGTCATCGTGCTGAATCCGACCGGCCGCTTCGATCTGTGGCCGTCGCTGGTGGCGCTGCTGGGCGCCGTCATCTTCTCCGGCGGCGTGATCTCCACCCGCGTCCTGCGCTCCGCTTCCAGCCTGACGCTGGTCGGCAACCAGATGGTCGGCGGCATCCTGATCGGCGGTGCGGCGCTGCCCTGGTCCTGGTCGGCGCCGGGCTGGCTCGGCTTCTTCCTGCTGGGGCTGCTGGGCATCACCGCACTGGCCGGCCACGCGATGATGAACCGCTCGCTGCAGCTCAGCCCGGCCGCGGTGGTGGTGCCGTTCCAGTATGTGTCGATCCTGTGGGCGGTGATCCTCGACCTCGCGGTCTGGGGCACCGCGCCGACCGCCCGCATGGGGGTGGGGGCCGCGCTGATCATCGGCAGCGGCCTGTTCATCGTCTACCGCGAACAGCGCCTCAAGCGCGGCGTCGCGGCGGAAGGGGTGGCGGAGGTGCCGTGAGGGGGGTTGGCAGTGAAGGCCCCCCTCCCCATCCCTCCCCCGCTTTGCAGGAGAGGGGGCAGGGCCCTTGCGGGAGTGCGGCGGCAGTCCCCTCTCCCGCGTTAGCGGGGGAGGGTTAGGGAGGGGGCACCCGCCGTGACCACTCTCCTCACCGCCCGAAGAACCGCGGCACCAGCCTGATCGTCACCGGCTCCACCGGGCGCCAGCCATAGTCGCGGATGACGTCGTTGGACTCGACCGCCCGCCGCCCGGCGGCCAGCGACCATGTGATGTGGTAGGTCGATCCGTCGGGCCGGTCGCTGGTGCCGTCGATGGCGACGACGACCGCCTGCACCCCCTCGCCGTCGTCGGCGCAGCCGATCACCTCCGCCTCGGTGGCGGTCGGCAGCGGCTCATGCTGGCCGGCGCCGAACTTCTGGGTCACATGGTCGGCGACGAGCCGCTCGTAACGTTGCGGGATCAGCGCCAGCAGCCGGCCGCGCTCCTCCGCAGGCAGTTCCCAGCCGGTGTATCCCGCTCCCATCGCCCGACCCTCCGATCCGCAAACGCCCGACTGACTCAACGCCGGCCGCCGTTCATGATCCCGTCCATGATCTTATTCGCTTCGGCGGGGCCGGCAATCAGCTCGATCATGCGGATGGCGGTGTAGCCGGTGCGCGCGTTGCCGGCGGGGCCGCCCAGTGCCTGCTGCGCCTTTTCCGTCAGCGAGGCGGTGGTCTTCTGCGTCATCTCCCGCAGCTCGCCGCGCAGCCCCAGCGAATCGGCGATCGTCGCGCATTTGCGCAAGGCCCGCGCCTGGTTCTCCGCCTGGGCCAGCTGGGCCCGCCCGTCGGCGCCGCCGTCCAGTGCGCCGATGGCGGCGACGATGCCGGCGTCGGCGTCCTGCAGGACCTGGGTCTTCACCATGGCGTGGACGGAGTTGCGCACCACCTTCAGCCGCTGGTCGAAATCCTTGTTGCGGCTGTGCTCCATCGCCGCGCGGGTGGCGTCAAGGCTGGCGACGAGGTCGAGGGCGAGGTCGGCCACCGCCATGCGGTCGGTGCCGGTGCCGGGCGCGCTCTGGAAGGCGCGCGAGCGGTCCTCCATCTGGGCGACCATCGTTCCGCTCAGCGCCATGAACAGGGCGGCGCGGTCGGCCGACTTCTGCCCCAGATCCATGTCCCACAATCCGCTCAGCAGGACCGTCGGGTCGCTGAGGCGCGAGGTGGCGATGAGGACGAAGATCTTCAGCGCCTCCGGCCGGGCGCGGGTGACGCGGCGGCCGACCGCCTGGATCGCCTCGACATGGTCGGCGTGCAGCTTCGGCACCGGCTTGGGCGACAGCGCCGCCTTCATCTCCGCCACCTCGGGTGCGATGGACAGGATGGTGGCGATATCGGTCAGCGCCCGCATCCGCGCCGGATTCATCCGCAACTCGAGCGCGTCGCTGTAATGGCCGGCGACCGCACCCTCGGCGATCCGCGCCACCGCGGACCCGCACTCCGCCCAGAAGGCCTCCGTCAGCGCCTTGCGTTGCGGCCCGTCCTGCAGGGCGGGGCGGAAGCTGCGCAGCCGGTCCTTGCCGATCTCGGCCTCCACCAGCGGCCACAGGCTGTTCATCAGCGACCGCTCGATCACGCTCAGCGGTACCGGGTCGGCCTTGCCCAGCGCTTCGAACAGATCCTCGAACGGGTCGCAGAACAGGCGCTTCAGGGTGGGGCGGCGGTGCAGCCGCAACTCGACCAGCCGGGGACGGATGACGGCGATGGTGCGCTGGATGTCGGGATGCTCGTTCATCTGCTCCAGCAGCTCGACCACCTGACGGAACTTGGCCTCGTCGATGTCCAGAAGCTTGTCGCCCAGCGCGACCAGATCCCTCATCTCCATGGTCAGGCCGCCTTCCCTTTGAGCGTCTCGATGCGCATGACGAGATCGACATCCAACTGGCCGCTGCGCCAGTCGACATAGGCGCGCACCGACCGCTTCTGGCTGGTGATCAGCTTGTCGGCCATCAGCGACTGGTCGATCCGCCCCTCGTCCCGGGGCAGCAGCGGGATGACGCGGAAGATGTCGTGAACGGCCATGTCCTGGGTGTGGCGGTCCTGGGTCAGCGCGTCGCTCCACAGCAGGATCAGGTATTCCCAGCCGTCCAGCAGCCAGGACAGACGGCTGCACGCCTTGCGGATCTGCGGCCGCTTGGTCTCCCACTGGCGCAGCAGCGTCTCGAACGAGGCCATCGCCTGATCCAGCTGGCCGATGACGTTGCGGGCGTGGTTGACCGTGTGCTCCGCCACCTCGGCGCAGAAGCCGCCGATGGGGGCCGCTTCCGACACGTTGTCGGTCGCCCAGTCGGTCATGCTGTCGCGAAAGCCCTGCAGGTCGCGCATCAGCCGCCGCAGCCGTGCCGGCTTGGGCGAGGTGGCGATCCCGATCGACTCCATCATCACCGCCAGCTCGGCGATGCGGCCATAGAGTTCCGTCGGCTCCAGCGAGAGGCGCTGCGCCGCCTTCATCATCAGGTCGCGGGTCAGCTTCTGCCCCTCGGTGGAGGTCAGGCCGACCCGCAGGATCTCCGTCGATTCCAGGCCGACCGCCTTCAGCGCCTCCACGATCAGCTGGTAGTTGATCAGAAGCCGCTGCTCGTCGTCGTCGCTCAGCGCCGCTTCCGCCGCCGCCACGGCACCGCCGCCGGCAAGGCCGCAGCGAGCCGCCTCCAGCACCGCCTTGCGGATGTCGTCGGGGGAGCAGCCGTCGGCCTTGGCGATCAGGTCATGCAGCATGCGGTCGTGCACGGTCATCGGGAAGGCCAGCGGCAACGACTTCCACGGCACCACATAGACGCCGCGCCCTTCCGACAGGTTGGGCACCAGAACCTCCAGCTGGTCGCGGCTATCTTTGCGCACCCGCGTCTGCGCCAGGACCGGCGTGGTGAAGGCCACTGCGGCACCGCGTTCCTCGAAGGTGGACGGGGCGAAGTTGGTAAGGGAGCGCATCGTGTCCTGCGGCCGTGTCTGCCAGGGAGAGTCGAACCGGATCATCGGATTACGGACCGGGGAAGCTGAATTTTGCGTTAAATCCAATATAAGCCACAACGGAAATATATAACCTTAGAGCTAGACGCGAGGCTCTCTTGCGGTACTCCCGGCCCCGACCCTTCGCCGTTCCTCTCTGGCGGACGTTGACAGGGAATGACGGTTTGCGGAGGGCCGGCGGAATGGCAGCGGGAGCGGGATCGGTGTTCAAGTGGATCGGCTACGGCCTGCTGGGCCTGGTCGGCCTCGCCGTGGTCGGCGTCGGCGCGGTGCTGCTGCTGTTCGACTGGAACGATGCCCGCGGCTTCGTCGCCCGCCGCGCCTCGGCCGCGCTGAACCGCGAGGTCGCCATCGACGGCGACCTGCGCGTCCATCTCGGCGATCCGATCCGCATCCATGTCGAAGGGCTGCGCGTCGCCAACGCCAAATGGGCGGTAGAGCGGGGCGAGGACAAGGACATGGTGGCGATCCAGGCGCTGGACGCCACGCTGCGGCTCTGGCCCCTGCTGCGCGGGGACTGGGAGCTGCCGGAGCTGAAGTTCCAGGGTCCCAAGCTGATCCTGGAGAAGAACGAGCAGGGCGAGGCCAACTGGAACTTCGGCCCGCCCAACGCGGAGAAGGAGGTGGCGAAGGAGGCCGCGACCCCCGACGACCGTGGCGACATCCCGGTGATCGAGCGGCTGGTGATCGCCGACGGCCGGATTCGCTATCGCGATCCCACCAGCGACATCGACATCGACAACACCATCAACACCGCCACCGGCGGCAACGACAGCGACACGGTGCAGCTGAACGGCAAGGGCAACTTCGCCGGAAAGCCCTTCACCCTGGCGGCGGAAGGCGGCTCGCTGCTCTATCTGCGCGACGACCCCAAGCCCTATCCGATGAAGATCGAGGCCGCCATCGGCAAGACCAAGGGCCGCATCGAGGGCTCGGTGGCGGAGCCGGTGAAGCTGGAGGGCGTCGACCTGTCCGTGGCGCTCAGCGGCGACGACATGTCGGAGATCTTCCCCATCGTCGGCATCCCGACGCCGAAGACCCGCCCCTATTCCATCTCCGGCCATCTGGGGCGCGAAGGCAATGTCTGGGCCTTCCGCAGCATGAACGGCAAGGTGGGCGAAAGCGACCTGTCGGGCGACGTGTCGGTGGACACCGGCGGCGACCGGCCGATGGTGAAGGCCGCCCTCACCTCCAACCGGCTGGCGGCGCTTGATATGGCTGGCTTCGTCGGCGCCTCTCCCCGCGGCAGTGACGATTACCCCACCCGTGGCCGCAACCGCGTCATCCCTGCCACGCCGATCCCGGTGGACAAGCTGCGCAACGCCGACATGGACGTCACCCTGCAGGGCAAGCGGGTGGAGGCGCCCTTCGCCCCCCTCCAGGACCTGGAGATGCATGTCAGGCTGACCAACGGCGACCTGCATGTCGATCCGCTGTCGCTGGGCATCGGCGGTGGGCGGATCGCCGGCACGGTGCAGGTCGACGGCAGCCGCAAGGTTCCGGCCCTGCGCACCAACCTGGACATCCGCTCCATGAAGCTGTCGTCCTTCTTCAGCGAAACCTCCTTCGCCGGCCAGATCGGCGGCACGGTTGCCGGCCGCATCCAACTGGCCGGCACCGGCAAGACGGTGGCCGACCTGCTGGCGACCTCCGACGGCAAGGTCGGCGTTTCGGTCGATGGCGGGCGAATCACCAGCCTCGCGGTCAAGGGGCTGAAGACCAACATCCTGGAGACGCTGGGCGTGGTGATCTCCGGTTCCGAACCGATGCCCTTCAACTGTCTGGTCGGCAACCTGTCGGTGGAGAACGGCATCGCCCGCGCCGAGGCGCTGGTGCTCGACACGCCCGAAACCCTGGTCACCGGCAAGGGGACGATCAGCCTGCGCAACGAGGCGCTCGACCTGCGGATCGTCGGCGATTCCAAGTCGCCGCAGATGTTCGCCACCCATGTGCCGGTGCTGGTCGGCGGAACGCTGGGCAACCCCGACATCGGCGTCGATCCCACCGAGTCCGCGGCACGCGGCGCCGCGGCGGTGGCGCTGGGCGTGCTGCTGACCCCGCTGGCCGGCGTGCTGCCCTTCCTTGACCCAGGCAGTGATGAGCAGCCACAGTGTGGCCGGCTGGTGCAGGATGCCCGCTCCCCCAACAAGGGAGCGCCGGCGTCCGGCAAGTCGGGCAATGGCCGCGGGGAGGGCAAGGCGTCGGGTTCGGCCCGCTGACCGCCTGTTCCGCGCCCCTCCTGTCCGGCTCCCCTTGAACGGGGCGGCCCGGGAAAACGGACAGGAAGGACGCCGCCTCTCCCAATGACCATCGACCAGATGTTATCGTTCGGCATCATCGGCGCGGTGATCGCGCTGCTGATCTGGGACCGGCTGCGCTACGACCTCGTCGGGATGATCGCCCTGCTGGCTTCGGTCGCGGTGGGGATCGTGCCGGCCAAGCAGGCTTTCCAGGGCTTCTCCGACGACATCGTCATCATTGTCGGCTCCGCCCTGGTGATCAGTGCCGCCGTCGGCCGGTCGGGCGTGGTCGAGGCGGCGATGCGCCCGCTGGCCGCGCGCATGACGACGGTGTGGACGCAGGTCGCCATCCTGGCCGGGGCGGTCACGCTGCTGTCGGCCATCGTCAAGAACATCGGCGCGCTCGCCATCTTCATGCCGATCGCCCTGCAGGTGGCGCGGCGCACCGGCACGCCGGTGTCGATGCTGCTGATGCCGATGGCCTTCGGGTCGCTGCTGGGCGGGCTGATGACGCTGGTCGGCACCTCCCCCAACATCATCGTGTCCCGCGTCCGTGCCGAGATGACGGGCCAGCCCTTCCACATGTTCGACTTCACGCCCGTCGGGCTGGTGATCGCGGTGTTCGGCGTCGCCTTCCTGGCGGTGGGCTTCCGGCTGCTGCCAAAGGGGCGGACCGCGGCGGCCGGACCGGCCTTCAACATCGACGATTACACGGCGGAGGCGCGGCTGCCGGCCGGTTCCCAGTTCGTCGGCCGCACGGTCGCGGAACTGGAGGCCGTCAGCGAGGGCGAGATCACGCTTGCCGCCATCGTGCGCGAGAACTACCGCCGCTATGTCCCGTCGGGCCATTGGGTGCTGTTCGCCGACGACATCCTGGTGCTGGAGGGCGACACCACGGCGCTGGCCGAACTGGTCAAGCGTGCCGGCCTGAAGATGGTGCACGACAAGGATCTGGAGGGGGTCGAGAAGGAGGACGAGATCTCCGTGGTCGAGGCGGTGGTGGAACAGCGCTCCGCCATGATCGGCCACAGCATCGAGGAGGTGAACCTGCGCGAGCGCTTCGGCGCCAACCTGCTGGCGATCAGCCGGCGCGGGCGGCCGATCCGCCAGCGGCTGCGCCGCGTCCGCCTGCAATCGGGCGATCTGGTTGTCCTGCAGGGCCGGCAGGCCGCCATGTCCGACACGCTGGCCGAGCTGGGCTGCCTGCCGCTGGCCGAGCGCGACCTCGCCATCGGCCGCACGCCCAAGCGCGCGGCGGCGGTCGCGGTTCTGGGACTGACCGTGGTGCTGGTCGCCACCGGGCTGGTCCCGGTCACCATCGCTTTCTTCGGGGCGGCGGTGGCGATGATGGCGCTGAAGGTGGTCAGCCTGCGCGAGGCCTACGAATCGGTGGAATGGCCGATCCTGGTCCTGCTCGGCTCCCTGATTCCGGTCAGCGAGACCCTGCGCACCACCGGCGGCAGCGAACTGATCGCCGGCCTGCTGTCGGAGGCGTCGCAGGGGCTGCCGCCCATCGGCGCGCTCGCCATGATCATGGTGGCGGCGATGGCGGTGACGCCCTTCCTGAACAATGCCGCGACCGTGCTGGTGATGGCGCCCATCGGCGCCAGCCTCGCCACCCATCTGGGCTTGAGGCCGGACGCCTTCCTGATGGCGGTGGCCATCGGGGCCGGCTGCGACTTCCTCACCCCCATCGGGCACCAGTGCAACACGCTGGTGATGGGGCCGGGCGGCTACCGCTTCGGCGATTACTGGCGGCTGGGGCTGCCGCTGTCGATCATGGTCGTGATCCTGGGCACGGCGGCCATCTCGGTGTTCTGGCCGCTGACGCCGCGCTGAAAATCTCGTCTCCTCACGGATTTGTGTGGTGCGCGGGCGGTTCCGTCTTCCCTTCGTCTGGTGTAGGCTTCGTCGCAGGGCGAATGCCTGACGGGAGGCCGATATGTCGGTTTGGCGCCGCTATCTGGTGAAGGACGTGACGGGCCGGCTGGTCGACCTGCCGAGCAGCCTGCTCGACCGCGCCGACGACGGCACTGCCCCGCTGCCGCATTTCGCCGGCCGGTGCGTGGAACTCGTGGCCGCAGTGATCGTCGGCGACCGCAAGACCCACGCCCGCGTCACCGAACTGGCCTTCACCAAGCTGTATTTCGACCAGATGGGCTATGTCGACGCCGCCAAGCGCGAGCGGATGATCCGCCTGATGCTGGAAAGCTGCGCCGACCGCCGCTGCACGCCGCCCCGGCCGGACGCCCGAAACGACGCCGGGCATAGCGATTGCGACCGCCTGTCCCGGCGTGCCGGTGCCGCCCGCGACCAGCTGATCCGCGAATTCGGCTGGGAACCCAAGCCCGACGAGCGCGACGCCGCCCTCAGCCGCCTCGACCCCGCCCGCCTGCGCATCGCCCGTTCGGAACCGGCGCGGACGCTGCATTGAGGGGTGGGGCGCAAAATCCCCCTCTCCCCTGGGGGGAGAGGGGATCGTTTCGAGATTGAGGACCTGTGCATTCCTCACCCGCAAGGGGAGGGGGGCCTTTTCGGCTGCCATCCTCCGGCCCATATGCAGGCCAACGGAAGCATGGAGCCTAGCGAACCACAGATGAGTCCTCCCGATACCGCCCAGACGCTGTCTTTCGCGCGTGTGCGCCAGCTGGCACTGATCGGCGCCGGATGCACCATCATCCTGTTCGGCCTGCTGCTGGCGCCTCTGCCCGGTCCCGGCGGGCTGCCGGTGATGCTGCTTGGCGGCATTCTCGTGCTGCGCAACTCCGCCGATGCCCGCCGCCTTTTCGTGCGCAGCAAACGCCGCTATCCCCGCATGTTCAGCCCGGTGGAGCGAATCCGCCTGAAACTGCGCGCCCGCCGCCTGCGCAAGATGAACCGCAGCTGACCCGCCGCTTTTTCCTCCATCCCTTACCCGCCGGCCCGTCCGGTGATAAAAAGGAACGCGACCGTTCCCGTTCGCGAAGGGGGCCAGTGTGTTCTCCAGCGTGTTCTGCAGACCTCATGGTGCCGAAACCTTCGTCCCCCTCTTCGCGCGGCGCGGCCGGCTTGGCCGGTTGAACAGTGGAACATCCCCGGAAAACCGTTCCACACCGTTTCAAACGTTCCATTCGCCCCATCGGCCGCCCGCGGTCTGCCCTGCGGAAGCGGGCACTGGACAGCGTCGCCCCGCAGCCTCCATCTTGTGCGTCCGTTCGCATGAGGAGGGTTTGCGGTGAAGTCGGGCAACGCGCTGCTGTCCAGCTATGGCACCACCATTTTCGAGGTCATGTCCCGCCTGTCGGAAGAGCATGGCGCGATCAATCTGGGCCAGGGGTTCCCCGACGACCGTGGGCCGGCCGACGTGCTGCAGACCGCGGCCGACGCGCTGCTCCAGGGCTGGAACCAGTATCCGTCGATGATGGGCACCCCCGACCTGCGGCAGGCGCTGGCCGCCCATGCCCAGCGCTTCTACGGCCTCGACGTCGACTGGAAGACCGAGACGATGGTCACCTCCGGCGCCACCGAGGCGCTGACCGCCTGTCTGCTCGGCCTGATCAATCCGGGCGACGAGGTAGTGCTGTTCCAGCCGATGTACGACAGCTACCTGCCGATCGTCCGGCTGGCCGGCGGCGTGCCGCGCTTCGTCTCGCTGAAGGCGCCGGACTGGAGCTTCAGCCGCGCCGACCTGGAGGCCGCCTTCTCGCCGCGCACCAAGCTGGTGCTGATCAACGACCCGCTGAACCCGGCGGCCAAGGTCTTCGACCGGGCGGAACTAGATCTGATCGCCGAATTCGTCCAGCGCCATGACGCACTGGCCGTCTGCGACGAGGTGTACGAGCACATCGTCTTCGACGGCCGCCGCCACATCCCGCTGATGACCCTGCCGGGCATGCGCGACCGCTGCCTGAAGATCGGCTCGGCCGGCAAGACCTTCTCGCTGACCGGCTGGAAGGTCGGCTACGTCACCGCCGCCCCGCACCTGCTGCAGCCCGTCGCCAAGGCCCACCAGTTCCTGACCTTCACCACCCCGCCGAACCTCCAGGCCGCCGTCGCCTACGGCCTCGGCAAGGAGGAGGGCTACTTCACCGGCCTTTCCGCCGGGCTGGAGGCCAAGCGCGACCGGCTTGCCGCCGGGCTCGCTTCCGTCGGATTCGACGTGCTGCCCAGCGCCGGCACCTATTTCGTCGCCGCCGACGTCGGCCGCTTCGGCTTCGACGGCGACGACCAGGCCTTCTGCC
Organism: Azospirillum sp.; assembly: GCF_035628975.1. Classification (GTDB taxonomy): domain Bacteria; phylum Pseudomonadota; class Alphaproteobacteria; order Azospirillales; family Azospirillaceae; genus Azospirillum. The sequence continues at coordinate 64,981 of NZ_DASPIS010000060.1, forward strand.
GCTGGCTGGTGGCGGAGGCGAAGGTCGCGGCCATCCCGGTCAGCGCCTTCTTCGTGGAGAATGCGCCGACCAGCGTCGTGCGTTTCTGCTTCTCCAAGCGGGACGAGGTGCTCGACGAGGCCATCGCCCGCCTGCGGAACCGCTTCGCGGGCAGCTAGGCGTTGCCGCGGCGGGAGCGATCTGCGCGCCCCCGCCGCAAAGCCATGGCGAAACCCCAGCCGCTTGGGCATACTCCCGCCGGTTTTGTCCAGGTCCGAGCCGACGCCAGGGCTGTCCCCGGCCTCGCGGTATCGGACCCACCCGCGGAATTGGGGCCTGTCTCGAATGTTGCGTGCGCTGGCGCGTGTCTGTGCCGTTCTCGTCGCGTGCTCCGGCACGTACACCGTTTCCCGGACCCTCGCCGCCGATCCCCCGGCCGAGCCGGTGCCCTTCGGCGTGTCGGGCGTGGAGGTGGTGGCGGAGCGTGATACGCCCCAGGCCTGCTTCACCTTCACCGACCGGCTGGAGCGCTCGCGCGCCGTCAACTACCGCGACTATGTCGCAGTGGAGCCGGCGGTCGACGGTGCCGCCATCGCCCGCGACCGTACGCTCTGCGTGGAAGGGCTGCGCCATGGCGAGGCCTACCGGGTCACGCTGAAGGACGGGCTGCCGGGAATCGACGGCAAGCGCCTGCCGGCCGCCGACACCCGCGAGGTGCAGGTGCCCAACCGCAAGCCCTCGCTGGCCTTCCGCGGGGCCGGCTACATCCTGCCGCGCGTCGGGTCGGACGGGCTGCCGCTGCGCTCGATCAACCTGGACCGGGCGAAGCTGCAGGTGCTGCGCATCGCCGACCGGGCGCTGGTCGAGAAGATCTATTTCGGCCGCATCACCCAGCAGATGACCGACTACGACATCGGCGAGATCCTGGACAAGTCGGGGCAGGAGGTCTGGCGCGGCGAGATGGGCATCGGCAACCAGCCGAACCGCAGCGTCACCACCGCCTTCCCGATCGACGCCGTGCTGGGCAAGCTGGAGCCGGGCGTCTATGTCGCCGTGGCCGGCGCCGACGAGATCAAGCCGGGCGGCTGGGACCGCAAGGCGACCCAATGGTTCGTGGTGTCCGACCTCGGCCTCAACACCATTCTCGGCGACGATTCGCTGGTGGTCTTCGCCCGCTCCGTCCAGAGCGCCAGCCCGGCTGCAGGCGTTGAGCTGCGTCTGGTCGCCCGCAACGGCGCCGAGCTGGGCCGCGTCCAGACCGGGGAGGACGGGCTCGGCCGATTCGATCTCGCCGCATTGCGCGCCGCCGGGACCGAGCCGGTCCAGGCCCTGTTCGCCGCGCGCGGCGACGGCGATTTCGCCGTTCTCGACCTGACCGCCGGCGGCGCCCCCTCGGCGGAGTCGCCGGACAAGCCCGCTCCGATCGCCCGTCCGATGACCGGCGGGTTCGACGCCTATCTCTATACCGAGCGCGGGATCTACCGCCCGGGCGAGACGGTGCAGCTGACCGCCCTGCTGCGCGACACCGACCTGAATCCGCCCGCCGGCAAGGCGCTGACCATCCGGGTCCTGCGTCCCGACGGGTTCGAGGTTGAACGGCGCACCCTGGCCGACAGCGGGGCCGGCGGCTTCGCTACCCGCATCGACCTGCCGATGAACGCCTTCCCCGGCAACTGGGTCGTCACCGCCCATGCCGAGCCGGACGGCCCGGCCATCGGCAAGGCCGAGTTCCTGCTGGAGGACTTCGTGCCGCCGCGGCTCGACCTGTCGCTGTCCTCCCCGATGACGGAGCTGGCGGCCGACGGAGAGGCCGATGTCGCTCTCGACAGCCATTATCTCTATGGCGCGCCGGCATCCGGCCTGCCGGGAGAGCTGACGGTCGCCCTGCGCGCCGCGGTCAACCCCTATCCCAACCTGCCGGGCTATCATTTCGGTCTGGCGCAGGAGGACGTGAAGCCGGCCCGCGCCGATCTGCCGGGCTTCATCACCGATTCCAACGGTTCGGCCCGCCTGAAGGTCAAGCTGCCGCGTCCGCCCGAAAGCACCCGTCCGCTGGAAGCGGTGGTGCGCGCCACCCTGTTCGACATCGGCGGCCGCCCGGTCGGCCGCGACTTCGTCCTGCCTGTCCACCACCAGCCCTTCGCCATCGGCATCAAGCCGCGCTTCGAGGGCGACGGCGTGCCGGAAGGCGCCACCGCCGGATTCGAGGTGATCGCCGTCGGCCCGGACGGCAAGCCTACCGACCACGCCGACCTCTCCTACGAGCTGTTCGAGGAGGAGTACGACTACGCCTGGTACGAGGCCAACGGCCGCTGGGACTACAAGGTGACGGTGAAGGACCAGCGCGTGACCGGCGGCACCCTGTCGGCCCAGGCCGGCAGCCCGACCGCGGTGGAGGCTCCGGTCGCCGCCGGACGCTACCGGTTGGAGGTGTTCGACCCCAAGACCGGCGTCGCCACCAGCGTCCGCTTCGCCGCCGGCTGGTGGATGACCCCGACCGCCGGGGAGCGGCCGGACGCCGTCGACGTCTCGGTGATGATGCCGGCCTACCGCGCCGGGGAAAGCGCCTGGGTCTTCGTCAAGCCGCCCTATGACAGCCAGGTCCTGGTGGCGGTGGCCGACCGCGGCGTGACCTATGCCGTCACCCGCGCCATCGGCACCCAGGGCGCCTTCCTGGAGATCCCGGTCGGGCAGGGCTGGACCAGCGGCGCCCATGTGCTGGCGACCGCCTTCGCCACCTCCGACCCGCAGTCGAAGAAGCCGCCGCGCCGCGCGGTGGGCCTCGCCTGGCTGGCGATGGACAAGGCGCCGCGCACGCTGGACATCCGCCTGTCCGCCCCGGCGGAGACGGAGCCGCGCCGCGCCATGACCGCCGAGATCACGGTGGACGGCATCGCCGAGGGCAAGCAGGCCTTCGTGACGCTGGCCGCCGTCGACGAATCGGTGATGCAGCTGACCGACCAGCCGTCTCCCGATCCGGCCCGCCACTATTTGGGCAAGCGGCCGCTGACCGTGGAGCTGCGCGATTCCTACGGTCGCCTGATCGATCCCGCCAGCCTCGACGCCGCCCGGCCGCCGGCTCCGCCCACGCCGCGCCTGCGTCAGGTCGCCGGGCTGGTGCCGCCCAAGTCGGAGCGGGTGGTCTCGCTCTATTCCGGCATCCTGACCGTTGGGGCGGACGGCAAGGTCTCCGTTCCCTTCGACCTGCCCGACTTCCAGGGCCGGCTGCGCCTGATGGCCGTGGCCTGGAGCGAGGGGCGGATCGGCCATGCCGAAAGCCAGATGCTGGTCCGCGATCCGGTCGTCGCCGATGCGGTGCTGCCGCACTTCCTCGCCCCCGGCGATTCGGCGCAGCTTATCCTGTCGCTCGACAACCTGAACGGCCCGTCCGGCGATTACCGCATGACCCTGACCGCCGAGGGCGCCGTCTCCATCCTCCAGGGCGAGGGCGGTGCCGAGTTGGAGGTGCCGAAGCTGGCGCGCGGCAAGCGGGCGACCGCCGGCCGGGTGCTGACCGCCACCGCCGTGGGCGCCGGCCACGTCACGCTGGACGTCACCGGTCCGGACGGCGTCCGCGTTACCCGGCGCTGGGACGTCACCGTGCGCCCGGCCTCGCCGCCGATTTCGCGCCGCACCGCCTCCTCCCTGCCCACCGACAAGAGCCTGGCCCTCCCGGCCGACATCACCGCCGGATTGCGGCCGGAAACCCTGTCCGTCGGTGCCGTGGTGGCTCCGCTGCCGGACCTGGACGTGCCGGGCCTGCTCTTCGCGCTCGACCGGGCGGCACCGGGCGGGGCGGAGCAGACCGCCAGCCGCATCCTGCCGCTGCTGTCGATGCCGGATATCGCCGCCGGCCTGGGCATCGCGCCGGAGGACCGGATCAAGGCGCGTGTCCAGCGCGGCATCGACCGGCTGCTGACCTTCCAACGTGCCGACGGCGCCTTCGCCGCATGGTCGCCGAAGGGCGATCTCGACCCGTGGCTGACCGCCTATGCGGTCGACGTGCTGGGCCGTGCCAAGGCGGCGGGCTACCGCATCCCCGACCAGCCCTACCGCAAGGGGCTGGACTGGATGAAGCAGGCGGTCGACAACGCCTGGGTCGAGACCGCCGACCTGCCGGGCCGCGCCTATGCCCTGTATGTGCTGGCGCGGGCGAAGCTGATCGATGCCGGCGCGGTGCGCTATTTCCGCGAGAACTACTGGGACCGGCTGCCGACCGACTTCGGCCGGGCGCAGGTCGCCGCCGCCGCCGCCGTGCTGGGCGACCAGCCGGCTGCCGCCGACGCCTTCTCCAAGCTGACCGGCGCCCGGATGGTGACGGCCAGTCTGCGCGACCAGGGGTCCTCCCTGCGGGACGAGGCCGGCGTGGTGGCGCTGATGGCGGAAAGCGGGGTGGTCGACCGCGACCGCATCTTCCAGGCGGCGGAGCGCGTGGCGAAGACCTTCGCCGCGGTCCGCACCACCAACCCGCAGGAACAGGCTTGGCTGCTGCTGGCGTCCAAGGCTCTGATCGACCGGGCCGCCCCGATGAAGCTCGCCATCGGCGACCAGACGGTGGAGAACGCCAAGCCCCAGATCCTGCGCATCGACCCGGCCGCACCGCCGGCGATCCGCAACCTGGGCGGCGAAGTCCGGCAGACCGTGTCGGTGGCCGGCGTGCCCGACCAGCCGGCCGGCGCGGAAGAGCAGGGCATGACCATTCGCCGCCGCCTGTTCGATATGGCCGGCCGTCCGGTCGACCCGGCCGGCGTCCGCCACAACGACCTGCTGGTGGTGATCCTGGAGGGTGAGGTCGGCGACCCGCTCGATCACTCGGTGCTGGTCAGCGATCCGCTGCCGGCCGGCTTCGAGATCGAGAATGTCCGGCTTGCCAACAGCGGCCAGCTCGGCAAGCTGTCCTGGCTGGGCGAGTTGTCGTCGGTCCGCAATGTGGAGTTCCGCGACGACCGCTTCCTGGCCGCCGTCGATTTGCCGAAGGCGGCCCCCCGCTTCCGGCTGGTCTATCTGGTCCGCGCCGTCACCCCCGGCGACTTCGCGGCCCCCGGCGCCCATGTGCAGGACCTGCAGCGGCCCCACCTGTCCGCCCGGACCGCGGTATCCCGCCTGCGCGTACTGCCGGAGTGAAGGAGCCGGAGTGAAGGGGCGCCGGAGCCGGCGCCCTTTCCTCAAGGCCAAACCTAGAAATAGCTCTGCTCGCCCCGATGGTTGTCGCGCCGCCGGACGAGCAGGGTCAGGCCTGCGACCACCACCGCGAAGCACAGGGTCAGCAGCACGTAGAAGGCCAGCGCAAGGCCGACCGTCATGGTGCCGAGCAGCACCATGGCCAATATCCAGACGCCCAGCGATACGATGGCGCGCGCCGACATGGGTTGTCTCCTATCCCCTGTCCTGATCCGCCGAAAACAGTCGATCCACCCTGAACCCGCCGCGGCCTTCTGGCCGTCTGTCCGGCGCCGCATCCACTTCCCATATGGAATCGGGGAGCCGGCGGGGCTCGTCGTGTCCTGGGCAAAGCCTGCCACAGCCGCAAAGCGGAACAGGGCGTGGCATCCTGTCACTGCGCGGGCGCGCCGCACCTGTTAGTGGCTGAACAGTTGTCCGCCCAAGGGTATGGCCGGGCGGCTCGCCAAACTGGTTGGCTTGGTCAACAAGTCTGTTGACAGCATGCGGCATCGACCTTACCTTTACGTAAACGTCAAGGAAGGGAGCGAACGGAGTGGATCGGCTTTCGGTCGGCTACGGCATGGCGGAGACGGGGGAGGGCGCTGAAAACGGCCTCATGTCCGACCCGCGGCTCGCCATTGGCGAATTGGCCGGGGAGTTCGGTCTGACCCACCGCACCATCCGCCATTACGAGGACGAAGGGCTGCTGGCGCCGGAGCGGATGGGCAGCACCCGTGTTTACGGCCACCGCGACCGCGCCCGGCTGGCGCTGATCTGCCGGGGGAAGCGGTTGGGTTTCAGCCTGGCCGAGATCAAGGATTTCCTGAACCTCTACGACACCGACGACGCCCAGATCGAACAGATGCGCTACATGCGCTCCATCGCGCGCCGCCGGATTTCCGCACTTGAACAGCAGCTTGCCGACGTCCAGCAGACGCTATCGGAGCTGTGCACCATCGACACCCAGATCTCCGAGCATCTTCGCCGCAACGGCATCACGGAGACGCAGGACATGGAGGAGAAGCACTCATGAAGTCGGTCGTCATCGCCGGTTATGCCCGTTCGCCCTTCGCCTTCGCCCACAAGGGCGAACTGACCAAGGTCCGCCCCGACGAACTGCTGGCCCGCGTCATCGCGGCGCTGGTGGAGCGCACCGGCCTGAAGACCGAGGATGTCGAGGACGTCATCGTCGGCTGCTCCTTCCCCGAGGGCGAGCAGGGGCTGAACGTCGCCCGCACCATCTCCTTCCTGGCCAAGCTGCCGCAGACCGCGGCGGCCACCACGGTGAACCGCTATTGCGGCTCCTCCATGCAGTCGATCCATCAGGCGGCGGGCGCGATCCAGATGGGGGCCGGCGAGGTCTTCATCTGCAGCGGCGTCGAGTCGATGACCCGCGTTCCGATCATGGGCTTCAACCCGATGCCGAACCCGGCGCTGAAGGCGTCCTATCCGGAAGCCTACTGCTCCATGGGCATCACGGCGGAGAACGTCGCCCGCCAATATGCCATCTCCCGCGCCGAGCAGGAGGCGCTGGCCGTCGCCTCCCACGCCAAGGCGGCAGAGGCCCAGGTCTCCGGCCGCATGGCCGATGAGATCGTCGCCATCCAGACTCCCGCCGGTCTGGTCGACAAGGATGGCTGCATCCGCCCCGGCACCAATGCCGACAGCCTGTCGGGCCTGAAGCCGGCCTTCACCGCCGATGGCACCGTGACCGCCGGCACCTCCTCGCCGCTGACCGACGGCGCCGCAGCCGTGCTGGTGACGACGGAGGAGTATGCCAGAGCCAACGGCCTGCCGATCCTGGCGAAGATCCGCTCGGTCGCCGTCGCCGGCTGCGCACCGGAACTGATGGGGCTGGGCCCGGTCCCGGCCACCCGCAAGGCGCTGGCGCGTGCCGGCCTGTCGATCAACGACATCGACATCATCGAGATCAACGAGGCCTTCTCGTCCCAGGCTATCGCCTGCATGCGCGACCTCGACATCGACCCGTCCCGCATCAACCCGGACGGCGGCGCGCTGGCGCTCGGCCACCCGCTGGGGGCCACCGGCGCCCGCATCACCGGCAAGGCCGCGGCCCTGCTGAAGCGCGAAGGCAAGCAGTTCGCGCTGGCGACCCAGTGCATCGGCGGCGGCCAGGGCATCGCCACCATCCTGGAAGCGGTCTGACGAACGGGATCGGGGAGGAAAAACCATGAAGATCGAACGCGCCGCCGTGATCGGTGCGGGCGTGATGGGCGCCGGCATCGCCGCCCATTTCGCCAACGCCGGCATCCCCTGCGTCCTGCTCGACATTCCGGCAAAGGAAGGTGCCGACCGAAGCGCCATCGCCAAGGGCGCGGTGGCGAAGCTGCTGAAGACCGATCCGGCCCCCTTGATGCATCCCAAGAACGCCAAGCTGATCACGCCCGGCAATCTTGAGGACGACCTGAGCCTGCTGGCCGATGTCGACTGGATCGTCGAGGCCATCGTCGAGAACCCGGCGATCAAGGCCGACCTTTACAAGCGCATCGATCCGGTGCGCAAGGCGGGGTCGGTGGTGTCGTCCAACACCTCCACCATCCCGCTGGCTGTGCTGACGCAGGGGCAGGGCGAGCAGTTCCGCCGGGACTTCCTGATCACCCACTTCTTCAACCCGCCGCGCTACATGCGGCTGCTGGAGATCGTCGGCGGCACCGACACCCGGTCCGACGCGCTGGCCGCCATTGCCGACGTCTGCGACCGCCGGCTCGGCAAGGGTGTCGTCCACTGCAAGGATACGCCGGGCTTCATCGCCAACCGCATCGGCGTCTTCTGGATCCAGGCTGCGGTCAACGCCGCCGTCGATCTGGGCCTGACGGTGGAGGAGGCGGACGCTGTCGGCGGCCGTCCGATGGGCATCCCCAAGACGGGCGTGTTCGGCCTGATGGACCTCGTCGGGCTGGACCTGATGCCGCACATCGCCAAGAGCATGTCGGCCACCCTGCCGGCCAACGACGCCTATCGCGGCCAGATGCGCGAGCACCCGGTCATCACCCGGATGATCGCGGAGGGCTATACCGGCCGCAAGGGCAAGGGCGGCTTCTACCGCATCAACAAGGCCGGCGGCGGCAAGGTGAAGGAGTCGGTCGATCTCCAGACCGGCGAGTACGCCCCGTCGGAGAAGGCCCGGCTGGACAGCGTCTCCTCCGCCGGCCGCGACCTGCGCAAGCTGTGCGAGCACCCGGACAAGGGCGGCCGCTTCGCCCGCCGTGTCCTGGCCCAGACGCTGGCCTATGCCGCCAGCCTGGTGCCGGAGATCGCCGACAGCATCGTCGCCGTCGATGAGGGCATGCGCCTCGGCTACAACTGGAAGCAGGGTCCGTTCGAGCTGATCGACCGGCTGGGCACCGACTGGTTCGCCGAGCTGTGCCGCTCGGAAGGCATCCCGGTTCCGGCGCTGGTCGAGACGGCATCCGGCCGTCCCTTCTACCGGGTCGAGGACGGCAAGCTCCAGCACCTGACGACATCCGGCGTCTACGACACGGTGGTTCGCCCCGACGGCGTCCTGCTGCTGTCGGACATCAAGCGCGCCGCCGGCAAGCCGGTGTGGAAGAACGGCTCCGCCAGCCTGTGGGACATCGGCGACGGCGTGCTGTGCGTCGAGTTCACCAGCAAGATGAATGCGGTCGATGCCGACATCATGGCCGCCTACGAGAAGGCGATGCGCCTGATCGGCGACGGCAAAGGCGACTGGAAGGCGCTTGTCATCCACAACGAGGCCGACAATTTCTCGGTCGGCGCCAATCTGGGCCTCGCCCTCTTCGCACTGAACATCGGCCTGTGGCCGCAGATCGAGGAGATGGTGGAGGGCGGCCAGCGCACCTACCGCGCGCTGAAATATGCGCCCTTCCCGGTGGTGGCGGCGCCCAGCGGCATGGCGTTGGGCGGCGGCTGCGAGATCCTGCTGCATTCCGACCACGTCCAGGCCCACGCCGAGACCTATGTCGGTCTGGTCGAGGTCGGCGTCGGCCTGATCCCGGCCTGGGGCGGCTGCACCGAAATGCTGGCCCGCCATCAGGCCAACCCGAAGGCGCCGCGCGGGCCGATGCCCGGCATCGCCAAGGCCTTCGAGATCATCAGCACCGCCACCGTCGCCAAGTCGGCGGCCGAGGCCAAGGAGCTGCTGTATTTCCGCGCCACCGACGGCATCACCATGAACCGCGACCGCCTGCTGGCCGACGCCAAGGCCAAGGCGCTGGAACTGGCGGCCGACTACACCCCGCCGGAGAAGACCCCAGGAAAGACCATTTCCTATGTCCTGCCCGGCCCCAGCGCCAAGGCGGCGATGGAGCTGGCGGTGGAAGGCTTCGCCCTGCAGGGCAAGGTCACGCCGCACGACAAGGTGGTCTGCGCCGCGCTGGCCGAGGTGCTGAGCGGCGGCGAGGAGGCAGACGTCTCCAAGCCGGTCGGCGAGGACCACATCCTGCGGCTGGAGCGCGAGGCGTTCATGGGTCTGGTGCGCACCGGCGGCACCATCGACCGGATCGAGCACATGCTGCTCACCGGCAAGCCGCTGCGGAACTGAGGGGGAGGAACGAGAGATGCCGATCTACAAGGCTCCGCTTGAGGATGTGCGCTTCGTCCTGGACGAGATCGTCGGTCTGGACAAGCTGTCGGCCCTGCCGGGCTATGAGGACGCCACGCCGGAACTCGTCGGCCAGGTGCTGGAGGAAGGCGCCAAGCTGTGCGAGGAGGTGCTGTTCCCGCTGAATCAGTCCGGTGACGGCGAGGGTTGCCATTTCGAGAATGGCGAGGTCCGCACGCCCAAGGGCTTCAAGGAGGCGTACAGCACCTATATCGAGGCCGGCTGGCAGGGGCTGGCCTGCGACCCCGCCTATGGCGGGCAGGGGCTGCCGAAGCTGGTCAACATCATGCTGGAGGAGTTCATCTGCTCCGCCAACCTCAGCTTCGGCATGTATCCCGGCCTGTCGCTCGGCGCCTACAACGCACTGGCGATGTACGGCTCGGACGACCTGAAGCAGCGCTTCCTGCCCAAGCTGGTCGACGGCACCTGGTCCGGCACCATGTGCCTGACCGAACCGCATTGCGGCACCGACCTCGGCATCATCCGCACCAAGGCGGTTCCCGACGAGCAGGGCGGCTACAAGATCACCGGCACCAAGATCTTCATCTCGGCCGGCGAGCATGACCTGACCGAGAACATCCTGCATCTGGTGCTGGCCCGCCTGCCGGACGCCCCGGCCGGAACCCGCGGCATCAGCCTGTTCCTGGTGCCGAAGTTCATGCCCGACGCCGACGGCACGCCGGGTGCGCGCAACGGCGTCGCCTGCGGCTCCATCGAGCACAAGATGGGCATCAAGGCGTCGTCGACCTGCGTCATGAACTTCGAGGACGCCACCGGCTGGCTGGTGGGCGAGCCGCACAAGGGCATGCGTGCCATGTTCGTGATGATGAACGCGGCCCGTCTGGCCGTGGGCATCCAGGGGCTGGGTCTGGCCGAGGTCTCCTACCAGAACGCCGTCAACTACGCCCGCGAACGGCTTCAGGGCCGGTCGTTGTCGGGGGTGAAGGCGCCGGACAAGCCGGCCGACCCGATCATCGTCCACCCGGACGTCCGCCGGAACCTGCTGACCGCCCGTGCCTTCACCGAAGGTGCGCGTGCCCTGGGAGCGCTGACCGCCTACAAGCTCGACGTGGCGGAAAAGCACCCCGATGCCCGCACCCGCCGCGACGCCGACGAGTTCGTCCAGCTGATGACGCCGATCGTCAAGGCGCTGTTCACCGACATTGGTTTCGACGCGGCCAACATCGCCGTGCAGGTCCATGGCGGCCACGGCTTCATCTGGGAGACCGGTGTCGAGCAATATGTCCGCGACGCCCGCATCTGCCAGATCTATGAGGGCACCAACGGCATCCAGGCGCTCGACCTCGTCGGCCGCAAGCTGCCGCAGGACATCGGCCGGCTGCTGCGCCACTTCTTCCACCCCGTCGGCCGCGACATCGAGGCGGCGATGGAGAAGGACGAGTTGGGCGAGTTCGTGATGCCGCTGGCCAAGGCCTTCGCCAAGCTGCAGCAGGCCACCGCCCTGATCGCCCAGAAGGGCCTGAAGGATCCGGAGGAGGCCGGGGCCGCCGCCAGCGACTACCTGCGCCTGTTCGGGCTGGTGGCGCTGGGCTGGAGCTGGCTGACCATGGTGGAGAAGGCGCAGGCCAGGCTCGAAGCCGGGGAGGGCAATGCCGCCTTCTATGAGGCCAAGATCAAGACCGCCCGCTTCTACATGACCAAACTGCTGCCGCAGACGAACAGCCTGTTCATCACCATTGCCGCCGGCGCCAAGCCGTTGATGGAACTGGAAGAGGCCGCTTTCTGACGCACGTCGACCGTCCCACAGGGGCGCGCGATTTCAGGCCGGACCGGTGCCCACAAGGGGCCGGTCCGGCCATTTTTTTGCCTGTGCACAAGCTGGAAGCACGCATTCGCACAGTGACCTAAAATTGTCATACCCCATTGGAAATATCACCCTCGGGAAGCTCTTGCCTCAGCCGATCAGCATTCGGAGCCGTGACAAAAGTTAATTTCGGGTTGTTCCATCTCGTCCCTGCGTGTTACATCTCAATAGAGATTACGTTCGGCCGGTGCCTGCTATATCCTTTGGATTTTAGGGAATATGCGGGTGGCGACAGCCCCCTCCTTTTCTTAAGCCTCTGGGGCGACTTTCGGAGGGGCAGGCATGGTTCGGGAGTTTGAGCGATGAAGATCCTGATCGGTGATGATCACGTCCTGTTCCGGGAAGGTCTTCGCCGTCTGCTTGAGCAGCTGCGCGAAAACGCTACCTTTGCGGAGGCCAGCAATTTCGACGAGCTTCTGGACATGGCGGCTGTGAAGGATGAGGCCTATGACCTGATCCTGACCGACCTGCGCATGCCGGGCTGGCCCGGTTTTTCCGGAATCGGCATGCTGCGCGACCGGCAGCCGAATTCGAAGGTTGTCGTCGTATCCGCGTCCGAGGCGCACTCCGACGTGCGGGAGGCGCTGGAGAACGGCGCCGCCGGCTATATCCCGAAATCGTCCAGCGTGAAGATCATGCTGAGCGCGCTCGATCTGATCTTCTCCGGCGGCGTCTATGTGCCGGCGACGGTTCTTCGCGAGGGGATCGAACCCGACCAGCGCGGCGGTTCGGTGATGCCGCCGAGCGACCCGCAGTTGGAGCAGCTGCTGACCCAGCGTCAGCGCGAGGTGCTCGACCGCCTGCGCGAAGGCAAGTCGAACAAGCAGATCGCCCATGAGCTGGGGCTGTCCGAGGGCACGGTGAAGATCCACATGACCGCGATCTTCAAGTCCTTGGGCGTGCGCAACCGCACCCAGGCGGCCATGGCCTTTCCGCAGTCGCATTCGGCGTAAAACCGCATTCCGGACATCGATGCGAAAAGACCCGCCGGGCTGCCCAGGCGGGTCTTTTGGCATTGGGGATGGATTGTTCGCCTCAGCCCATTCCGGCCACATAGCCGCGCAGCGATTCGACCTCCAACTCGGCATCGTCGATGCGGGCCTTCACCACGTCGCCGATGCTGATGACCCCGACGACGCGGCCGGCATCGACGATCGGCACATGGCGGATGCGCCGTTCGGTCATCACCGCCATCATGTCGGCGACGGTGTCGGTCGGGGTGGCGGTGATCAGGTCGCGCGTCATCAGGTCCGCCGCCGGGCGGTCGAGTGCCGCGGCGCTGTCGCGGGCGACGGCCCGCACGATGTCGCGCTCCGACAGGATGCCGACCGGCTGGCCATCGTCGTCCATCACCAGCACGGCGCCGATCCGGTGCTCGGTCAGCAGGCGGGTGACGGCGGCCACGGTATCGTCCGGTGCGGCGGAAACGATCCGGTTGCCCTTGCGCTTCAAGACGGCTGCAACATGCATGGCTGTACGGCCTCCCTTCCGATGACCCTGATACTGGAATCATGGGGATGCGCGTACAATCTGCAAGACAGATTGTTCAAAGAAAAAGGCGGCCTCTCCGGATGGGAGAGGCCGCCTTTCGGATGTCCGGGACTGGTCCCGGAACCCGTTCTTAGAAGCGGTAGCCGATGCCGACGCCGACCAGCCACGGGTCCAGCGTGACCTTCGAGGTGACCGGCAGGACGGCGGTGCCCACATGGGCATTGGCGGTCACGTCGGTCTTCAGGAAGACCTTCTTGACGTCGAAGTTCAGCGACCAGTTGCCGGTCAGGGCAACGTCGACACCGGCCTGCAGGGCCCAGCCGAAGCGGTTCTTGTAGTTGGTGTCGGTGATGCGCAGGCCGCCGGCGTTCGGGTTGTTGGCCGCGTCCTCGTTGTAGAACAGCGTGTAGTTCACGCCGGCGCCGATGTACGGGCTGATGCGCTCCTTCGGCATGAAGTGGTACTGCACCGTCAGGGTCGGCGGCAGCAGCGACACCTTGCCGATTTCGGTCACGCCACCGGCGGCGGCGATCAGGTTGCCCTTCACGCGATGGCGGCTGGTGCCGGCGATCAGCTCGGCGGCGATGTTGTCGGTGAAGAAGTAAGTGAAATCGACTTCCGGAATGTAGTCGTTGCCGACCTTGGCCGAGCCGACGTCACCCAGCGTCGTGTTGTTGATCGTGCCCTTTTCCTGCGGCAGCACGGCCAGGCCGCGCGCGCGGACGACGATGTCGCCGGCCGACTTGCCCTTGAAGTCCTGAGCGAGCGACGGGGAAGCGATGGCGACAAGGGCCGAGGTCGCCAGCAGGGCGGCGGCGGCGCGCGACAGGATGGTCATGGGGTCTGCTCC
>NZ_DASPIS010000061.1:0-11698 GCF_035628975.1 Azospirillum sp.
CATGCTCGTCGAGCTGGCGCTCGGTCGTGTGGATCAGGCTCTCGGCATTGTTCTTCGCCTCGGCCGAAGCGCGCCGCTTTTTGTCCTCCTCGGCGAACTGCTCGGCGTCCTTGACCATCTTGTCGATGTCGGCGTCGGAAAGGCCGCCCGAGGCCTGGATGCGGATCTGCTGCTCCTTGCCGGTGCCCTTGTCGCGCGCCGAGACGTTGACGATGCCGTTGGCGTCGATGTCGAACGTCACCTCGATCTGCGGCACGCCGCGCGGTGCGGGCGGGATGCCGACCAGGTCGAACTGGCCGAGCAGCTTGTTGTCGGCCGCCATCTCGCGCTCGCCCTGGAAGACCCGGATCGTCACCGCATTCTGATTGTCCTCGGCGGTGGAGAAGGTCTGGCTCTTCTTGGTCGGAATGGTCGTGTTGCGGTCGATCATCCGGGTGAAGACGCCGCCAAGCGTCTCGATGCCGAGCGACAGCGGCGTGACGTCGAGCAGGAGGACGTCCTTCACCTCGCCCTGCAGCACGCCGGCCTGAATGGCGGCGCCGATGGCGACCACCTCGTCCGGGTTCACGCCGCGGTGCGGCTCACGGCCGAAGAACTGCTTCACCGCGTCGATGACCTTGGGCATGCGGGTCATGCCGCCGACCAGGATCACCTCGTCGATTTCGCTGGCCTTCAGGCCGGCGTCCTTCAGGGCCGCCTTGCAGGGCTCGATCGTGCGCTGCACCAGGTCGTCCACCAGGGCTTCCAGCTTGGCGCGGGTCAGCTTGATGTTCAGGTGCTTCGGACCGGTCTGGTCGGCGGTGATGAAGGGCAGGTTGACTTCGGTCTGCGTGGTGGACGACAGCTCGATCTTCGCCTTTTCCGCAGCTTCCTTCAGGCGCTGCAGGGCGAGCTTGTCCTTGCGCAGGTCGATGCCCTGCTCCTTGTTGAACTCGTCGGCCAGATACTCGATGACCCGGCTGTCGAAGTCCTCGCCGCCCAGGAAGGTGTCGCCGTTGGTCGACTTCACCTCGAACACGCCGTCGCCGATCTCCAGCACGGAGATGTCGAAGGTGCCGCCGCCCAGGTCATAGACCGCGACGGTGCCGGTGCCCTTCTTCTCCATGCCGTAGGCGAGCGCGGCGGCCGTCGGCTCGTTGATGATGCGCAGCACGTCCAGGCCGGCGATCTTGCCGGCGTCCTTGGTGGCCTGGCGCTGGCTGTCGTTGAAGTAGGCCGGGACGGTGATGACCGCCTGGGTGACCTTCTCGCCCAGATAGTTCTCGGCGGTTTCCTTCATCTTGGTGAGGATGAAGGCGCTGATCTGGCTGGGGCTGTACTTCTTGCCGTGCGCCTCGACCCAGGCGTCGCCGTTGTCGCCGGAGATGATGCGGTAGGGAACCAGGCCCTGGTCCTTCTTCGTCAGCGGATCGTCGAAACGGCGGCCGATCAGACGCTTGATCGCGAAGAGGGTGTTTTCCGGATTGGTGACCGCCTGGCGCTTGGCGGGCTGGCCGATCAGCCGCTCACCGCCCTGGCTGAAGGCGACCATGGACGGCGTGGTCCGCGCGCCCTCGGCGTTCTCGATAACCTTGGCGCTGCCGCCTTCCATCACGGCGACGCACGAGTTCGTGGTGCCGAGGTCGATACCAATCACTTTGCTCATGTTCAGCCTCTTTCGTTCGGCAGATGCGTGGCGGCCCGTCTGGTCCGGCACCGCCGCGATCCCCATTGGGTCGGTGAAACGTCGGTGGAGCGCTTGAGGGTCCGGCCCATGGAGTTCCGATCCATGGGGTCCGGCCCGTGCTGGCGGAGATATAGGCGGAGCCGTTTCGGGCTGCAACAGGGTGGCGCGCCTTTCGGCCTGCAAAAGCGGGGAAAAAACGCTGCAGTCCCGTCCCTCCCGCAGGCGTTGCCGATACGCGTCCCGCGGCAGTAGAATACGGATGCATTCAAATCCGCGAAGATGAATATCCCGATATTCACCCCGTCCGATTCAACTCGTCACAAGTGTTACAAGTGAATAATGGTTCGACTATGAACCATCTTCTGAAGTTAACCTTTCATTAACAAGCAACGGCGTGCAAAGCTGCTTCCAATCAATTCGCGGTTGCTGTGTTTATTCATGGAAAGGCAAATCTATTAGTGAAACCACAAAAGGAATATGCTATCTCCTTTGCGCTATAGGGTATGACCGCAAAGGGTCGGGCCGGCGACGTTTGCGCCGCTGCCACCACTGCATGCGGTTCCATGCAAAGCTGGTCACACAGGTGTGAAAGGGAAGCGCGATGATGGACGAACGACGCGATGTGGCCCTGGCCATCAAGTCCTGCCTGGACAGCCTGATGAGCGACGCGACGCGTTGCGATCTGGACGACCTCGCGCGCTTCATCAGTCTCGCCGCCATGGCCGCGGAAGAGGCGGCGGTTGCCCACGATCCGAAGTCAGTCCGCCTGAAGGCGCTGATGGCCACCGGCGCCGGCCACTGCTGACCGGCATGCCGTCGTTCGGCATATCGGCGTTTCGGGCACGGCAGCCGTCAGGATCTACAGTATTTCCGCATTGCGGATGGCGTCGTCGATCCGGCCCAGCATTTCGGCGCAGGAGTCGTCGCCATCCATCAGGGCGGGCAGCGCGAAGCTGAACATCGCGACCGCGGCCACCGCTCCCCCAACGGTCCCTGCCGCTTGCGCGCGTTCGGCGCCGACCAGCCACAGGTAATGGGTCTCGGCCCGGCCGTCTTCTTCCGTCCGCATCATTGCCTGGGCGATCACCGCGCCGTCGGCACGGCTTTCCACCGTCCGGTCACCGGCCCGTGGATCCTGCGGCCTGACGAAGCGCAGGGCCATCTCCTGCAGGGTGCCGGCCACGCCGCCGGATTCCGGCCGCGGCGTCACCCGGTCGGTCACCAGCCGCAGCACGCCGGCGGCCGGGGGCGGCGGACGGAAGCTGCCGACGGGCTGGCCCTCATGCTCCTCCACATCGACCGCCCAGCCCGGCGGAAGGCGGAACCGCACCGTATCGGCCCAGCCGATGTCGGATCCCGGTCCATTCGTCTCTTGTCCGTTCTGCATCTGGTGGCCTTGCGCCATCGCTCCCTCCCGGGTTTGCCGCGCACGCCGCAACGGCGCGCCAGGGCCGGCACCATAGGCGCCACAGGCCGTGCCGCCAATGCCCTATCGGAGCCCTCGGGCTTTGATGAAATCCCCGGGGGAACGCTTCAGGCCGTCAGTCCGGGATCAGGAACTGCACGCCCAGCCAGCGCCAGCGGCCGTCGGCGGTCGGCAGGGTGCAGTTGACGCGGGCGCGGCCCGGTGGGAATGGATCCTTGATGCGGACCTCCACCCGGTCTTCCGCTATGCGTTCCAGCGCGGTGCGGCCCTGGCCGGTGGCGAAGCAGGCCAGCTTTGAACTGTCCCCCACCCCGTCGGCGATGGTGAAGCCCAGCGGGGGCGGGTTGACGGTGACCAGCGGGTCGTCGGGCGTCAGGTCCGACACCGGCAGCGGCAGGGCGTTGGCCGCCAACTCGAACCGGTCGGCGCTGCCATAGGTCTCGTTCATGACGAAGCGCGGCAGGCCCCAGGGATCGGCCTGGGCGTGCAGCACGCCCGACTGCTGGCCGAAGGCGGCGGCGAAGCCCTGGTCCATCACCAGTTGCCGCACCGCCAGCGAATATTCCCCTTGCGGGTAGGAGAAGATCGTCGGGCGCCGTCCCAGCTCCGCCTGGAAGCGGTCAGACATCCGGCGCAGGTCGGCGGCCAACTGGTCCGGGCTGCGCGCCAGCATCGACTGTGTCGAGGTGCCGAGCGCGCCGATGGTGACGCCGGCCGCCGCCAGCTGCCGGATTTCGCCCCAGGTCATGTGGGTGGGAGAGCCGCGGTCGACCGCGTCGGTCGCGACGAACAGCGTGAAGGGCAGATTGGCCGCCTTCAACCGCGGCCAAGCCTCGGTGAAGGCGGAGCGGCTGGCTTCGTCGATGGTGATGGCGACCGTGCGGTCGGGCAGCGGCTTCCCGGTGCGCAGGGCATCCAGGATCTTCGGCAGCGGCAGGACGCGGTAGTCGCCGTCCGTCAGCTCGTCCAGATGGGCTTCGAACTGGTCGATGCGGATGCTGATCGAGGGGTTCTGGTCCTCGCCGAAGCGGTCATAGGCGAAGACGACCGCGCTGGCGCCATGCGGGGAAGCGGAGTCGGCCATGGCCGGCCGCGACGCCGGCACGAGCGCGGTCCAGACGGACAGCGCGGCGGCAGCGAGAACCTTGACGGCACGACGGAACGGCATGGCGCCCTGCGGAATAGGCTGGCCGGGACGACCTCCGCCCCGACGCAAAGGGTGTGCCATAGTCTCCGCCATGCGAACAAGCGTCGACCGCCACTTTCCCGCTGAGGGCAGCGATGCGGTGCGCGCGTGCAACAATGGAACGCGTGATGCGCAGCACACGCCATGATACCGGGGCGCCGGGATGCCGCCCGCAGCCTACATCAGCCGCCCGCCGGCGGCGGCGTCGGTCAGCAAGGGATAGCGCTCCGCATCCGGCAGCTGGTAATGCCACCATTCGGAGGGGTAGTGCTCCCAGCCCGCGGCGACCATCACGCCCAGCAGCATGGCACGGTTGCGCTGCTGCTCCGCGCTCAGGTCGCTGCGGCCATGGTGCGACCGCTCCGTCATCGCGTCGAACCCGGTGCCCATGTCCAGCGGCACGCCGGCGGCATCGGCAAGCGTCAGGTCGATCGCCACGCCGCGGGTGTGGTTGGAGCCCAGCCGGGGGTCGGCGATGTAGGTCGGATCGGAAAAGGCGTGCCAAAGCCGCCATTGCGCCTCTGCCGGGCGGAAGGCATCGTACACCCGCAACCGGCAGCCGATGCCGCGCGCCAGCCGGATGGCGTCGGTCAGCCGGCGGGCCGCGTCGGGGTGCAGCAGGCACACCGCCGACCGGTAGATCGGCGCGCCCGACAGGTTGTCGGCGGTGGCGTAGAGAAGCTCCAGGTCGATGTCGAAGGCCGGGGGCGCGATTTCGGTCAGCATGGAAAGGGCAATCGTCGGCGTATTGGGAAGAGGCACGACCTCTAGCATGGCGCCGGCGCCGCCTGCCATGGTCGCGGGTCTGCCATGCCCGGGCCGGCGGGCCATGCAGGCTCGTGCGGGATTGTGCTCGGCCGGCAATCCATGGTGAAGGCAGGCTCGTATGAAGACGGACCGGCGTGGCGGCAAACCCGATACGGCCGGTTAAGGAAGGTGGGGCGATGAAGGTTCTGGGTCTGGATACGGCGACGTCCGGCTGTTCGGCCGCGCTGTGGGAGGGGACGGTCGGCTTGGCGGGTGCCTCGACCGGTGCGCCACGCGTGACCGTGCGGCGCAGCGCCCCGATGGCGCGCGGGCAGGCCGAGGTGCTGGTGCCGCTGGCGCAGGAGGTGCTGGCGGAGGCCGGCGCCGCGTTCGACGACCTCGACCGCATCGCCGTCACCGTCGGGCCGGGGGCCTTCACCGGGCTGCGCATCGCGCTGGCCGCCGCCCGCGGGATCGCCGTCGCACGGGATCTTCCGGTGGTGGGCATCACCAGCTTCGACGCCATCGCCCATGGTGTGCCGGAGGCCGAGCGCGCCGGGCGACCCCTGCTGGTCGCCGTCGACAGCCGGCGGGCGGAGCCTTTCCTGCAGCTCTATGATGCCGCGCTGGCGCCGGTGGGGGAGCCGGCGATGCCGGACCCGGCGGCGATCCCCGGCTGGCTCGACGCGCTGTGCCCGTCCGGACCGTTGCTGCTGGCCGGCGACGCGGCGGCGGCGCTGGTCCCGCTGCTGGCCGGTCGGTCCGGGTTGGCGGTGGCGGCGGGCGACGGGTTGCCGGATGCCGCGGTGGTGGCGGCGCTGGGGGCCGCCCGTCCGACCGGCCTGCCGGCCGAACCCTTCTATCTTCGTCCGCCCGACGTCACCCTGCCGAAGGCGGCCACCGTGCAGAAGGCGGCCGGTGCCAAGGCCGGCCTTGGGGATGGCCCTGGGACCGGGTCTGGAAACAGGTCGTGACCGCGCCCGCCGTCCGCCTTCATCCTGCCGGCCCGCTGGAGTCCGGGGTGGTCGCCGCCCTGCAGCAGGCCTGCTTCCCCGAGGATCCCTGGGATGAGGCGTCGGTCGCCACCCTGACCGCTCCGCCTGCCGGTTTCGCCGTCATCGCGCTGGACGTGCAGGACCAGCCGGTCGGTTTCGTCATGGCCCGGGTCGCGGCGGAGGATGCGGAGATCCTGGCCATCGGCGTGCTGCCGCAGGCCCGGCGGGGCGGCGTCGGCCGCCTGCTGGTCGAGGCGGCGGTCGCCGGGTCCCGTGATCTGGGAGCGACTGCGCTGTTTCTCGAGGTCGCCGAAGACAACCAGGCGGCATGGACTCTATACAAGGCTTGCGGCTTCTTTTCCGTCGGACGCCGTCCCGGATACTACAAACGACCTGACGGCCGGGTCGCGGCGCTTGTCCTGCGCCGCAATCTCGACGGGGCATAGGGGTTAATTTTTCTGCACGATCAGGCGGTGGACTCCCTCCGGTTCATCCAATCGTTCGGGGTGGACAGACAGAATGCTGTGACCCAACTCCAACAAGGATCGTGGAACGTTTTCCAAGGGTTCGCCCGCATTCAGCCGGACTTCGAGAGTCTGCCCCGCGTCCATCCGCTCCACCATCAACTTGGTCTTGACGAAGGTTAACGGACAAACCTGCGAGGTGATGTCGAGAAACAAGTCTGTGGAGCTTTTTTCGGTCACCGATTCCTCTTTGTTTCAAAGGATGGATATTGCACGCCGCAGAAAACCTCTTTATATGGTGAGGTACGAATGCCGCGGAGCAAGCTTACATGAGCAACGGGTCCCCTTCCAACGCGCTGTTGTCTCTGACCACGGAGATCGTGGCGGCGCATGTCTCCAACAATACAGTCGCACTGACCGATCTTCCGACCCTGATCGAACAGGTCTACAAGTCGCTGGCCAACGTCGGCACCGAACCGGTGGTGGCGGAGGAGCGGCCGCAGCCCGCAGTGCCGATCAAGAAGTCGGTCACGCCGGACTATATTGTGTGCCTGGAAGACGGCAAAAAGCTGAAGATGCTGAAGCGCCATCTGAAGACGGCGTACAATATGACCCCAGAAGAATACCGCGACCGCTGGGGCCTGCCGGCCGACTACCCGATGGTTGCGCCGAACTACGCGCGCCAGCGCAGCTCGCTGGCCAAGCAGATCGGCCTCGGCACCCGCGCCCGCCGCGGCGCCTGAGGATCGGAGTTTCCGCAGGGCGGGCGGACGCCGATCACGACGCCCCCGCTCTGGCCCACCCTCCTCCGGTCCATACTCTTCCGGTGCGCCTTGCGTCCTGGGCCGCCGCTCCCACCCTTTCGCGGTCGTCCCACTTGCGGTGACCTGAAAACCTCACCTGAAAACCGTGGTGGCCAGGCGATCGCCCCCAAACCATAGGCCCGACGCCCTTGCCTGCAGGACCGCGGATGCCGGTTACGGCCGGCCGGCGGCGCCATACGATGTCGGTTGACCGGGAACCGCCTGATCGTGTTATCCCTTGCGCTGCGTGCGACGCTGTTCGTCCCGACGTGGCCGCCTGGGCCCCTGCGGAGACAGCCGGCGCGGCGCATCGTCCCGAACCATCGCAGCGGACCGTCGACATGGCTGATGCAAGCTTGGACCAGCCGGACATGACCCGGACCAGCCCGGAGCTGGGCGAAGCCTCCGCACAGGACGCCGCCGGTTCCGATGCGGCGGTTTCCGGCAGGCTCATGGACGGCATCCGCCTGGGCACGCTGGAGGTGCGGCTGGCCCGGTCGGCGGAGGAGATCGATTGGGCGCAGGCCCTGCGCTACCGTGTCTTCTACGAGGAGATGGCGGCGATCCCCTCCCCCGCCATGCAGGCCCAGGGCCGCGATTTCGACGATTACGACGGTGTGGCCGACCATCTGCTGGTCATCGACCATGCGCGCGGCAACGGTCCGGACATGGTGGTCGGCACCTATCGGCTGATCCGCCGGCCCGCCGCCGAGAAGGTCGGGCGCTTCTATTCCAGCGACGAGTACGACATCGGCCGGCTCGCCAGCTATCCCGGCGAGGTGCTGGAACTGGGGCGGTCCTGCGTCGACGCCGGCTACCGGAGCCGCGGCAGCATGCAGCTGCTGTGGCAGGGCATCGCCGCCTATGTCTTCCAGCATGACATCGCCTTGATGTTCGGCTGCGCCAGCCTGCCCGGCACCGACCCCGATGCGCTGGCGGAGCCGCTGTCCTACCTGTACCACCATCACCTCGCCCCGCCGGAGCTGCGGGCGACGGCCCTGCCGGAACGCCATGTTTCGCTGGACCGCATGCCGAAGGACCGCATCGATCCCCGACGGGCGCTGAACATCCTGCCGCCGCTGATCAAGGGCTATCTGCGCCTGGGCGGGTTCATCGGCGACGGTGCGGTCATCGACCATCAGTTCAACACCACCGATGTCTGCATCGTGGTGAAGACCGACCTGATCACCGACAAGTATTTCAAGCATTACGAACGTCGCAGCCGCGACAGCCAGGGCAGCTGAGGCGATCATGACCCGTACCGCGCGCGCCCTGGGATCGTCCGGCCGCGGGGCCCTGCGCCTGAGCCTGTACCTGCTGTGGACCCTGCTGCTGATTCCGCTCCAGGCGTTGGCCGTGGCGCGGGGATGGCGGCTGTGCCGCACCCTGCCGCGCTTCTATCACCGCGTCTGCACCCGGCTGATGGGACTGGACGTGGTGGTGCGCGGCGAACAGGTGGCCGGCGGGCCGGTGCTGTTCGTGTCCAACCATTCCTCCTACCTGGACATCTCGGTGCTGGGGTCGCTGATCCCCGGTTCCTTCGTCGCCAAGACGGAGGTCGGCACCTGGCCCTTCTTCGGCCTGCTCGCCCGCCTTCAGCGCACGGTCTTCGTGGAGCGCAAGGCGCGCACCTCGGTCGACAAGCAGCGCGACGACATCGGCAGCCGCCTGGATGCCGGCGACAGCCTGATCCTGTTCCCGGAAGGCACCTCCAGCGACGGCAACCGCACCCTTCCCTTCAAGACCGCGCTGTTCGCCGTCGCCGCCCGCCGCATCGACGGCCGTCCGCTGACTGTCCAGCCTGTCAGCGTCGCCGCTACCCGGCTGGACGGCATTCCGATGGGCATCGCCTTCCGCCCCTTCTATGCCTGGTACGGCGACATGGATCTGGTGCCGCACCTGTGGCAGGCCTTCCGCCTCGGCGGCATGACGATCGAGGTGGAGTTCCACCCGCCGGTAACCATCGACGGCTTTTCCAGCCGCAAGGCTCTGGCGGACCATTGCCAACGCGTGGTCGCCGACGGCGTCGCCCGCGCCATCTCCGGCCGTCCCGACGCGCCGGTCCGGGCCAAGGATGCCGCTCCCCAGCCAGCGGCCTCTCCCACTCCAGCCTCCGCTCCGGCGATCAGCGATCCTGCGCACGGGAGTGCTTGATTCCGCTCTTGTATCCGCTGCGCCGCTCGCCTATAAACAGCGGGCGCGCGGGTGTAGCTCAATGGTAGAGCAGAAGCTTCCCAAGCTTACGACGAGGGTTCGATTCCCTTCACCCGCTCCAACGCTACCGCCCTGAAACGCCTGAAGGTTTTCGGGCAGGCGGCTCCCACACAGAACTTCTCGGACGCTCTCCGTCACACTGTTTGTCACAGTGACGGGCGAGCATGCCGACGATCAGGAAGCGTGGGGCCAAGTGGCAGGTGCAGATCCGACTCAGCGGCTCACCGGCTGTGTCGCGGACTTTTCCAACCAAATCGGAGGCCGTAGCTTGGGCGAGGGCTACGGAGGCTGAAGTTCATGCCAACGGCACCTCGACGATGGATTCGTCAAGGCCGTCCTGTCCGGTTACGCTCCGGCAACTACTGGAACGCTACCGCGATCAGGTTACCCCCCGGAAGAAAAGCCGGCGGCATGAAACCTGCCGAATCAACAAGCTGCTGAGGGACGCGATTTCGGATACCGCGGCTGATGCAGTGACGCCCGGAATGATCGCAACCTTCAGGGACAAGCGGCTCAAGTCGGTTGGCTCTCAGGCGGTTATCCATGACCTCGTCCTTCTGGGACAGGTGTTCCGAGTCGCAATGAACGAGTGGGATCTCGGTCTTCCCGAGAACCCCGTGTCGAAAGTCCGGAAACCCAAGCAGCCATCAGGTCGCGTGCGGCGTCTCACGTCGGACGAGTTCAATCGGCTAACGGTGGCAGGGCAGTCGATCATGGCCGGCGACATCGTTGGCCTGATGTGCTTCGCACTTGAAACCGCGATGCGTCAGAGCGAGATTCTCAACCTTCTGTGGGCTGACATCCAGTGGACTTCGCGTACCTTGCTCATCAAGGACAGCAAGAACGGAACGCCCCGAGTCATACCGCTGAGTCGCAAAGCCATTCAGATTCTGGAAGGCCGTCAGGGGTTGAAGTTAAAGTCACCCTTTCCTTACCATGTGCGGGCGGTGCAGCGAGCCTGGGATGCCACGGTCGGTGATGCTGGCGTTGATGACCTTCACTTCCATGATCTCCGTCACGAAGCGATCAGCCGTTTCTTCGAGAAGGGCCTCGGTGTTCCCGAGGTTGCCCTGATCAGCGGCCATAAGGACATGCGGATGCTGCTGAGGTATACGCACATGACTGCGGCGGAAATCGCGAAGAAGCTGGACTGAAATATTCGAGAACCAGTGGGGACAGTGTCGGATGGGAGGAAGACTGAATCCCAAGGAATTCATGGACTCCATCGACCGTCGGTGGCGAGCGGAGAGCGGCCTGGAGCACCGGGGACATTACTCGATCTTCTACTCGCTCCCTCAAGAGCATCCGATCTTATGGCTCGGGCAGAATCCGGCTGGCGAGTTTGGTCGATCACCAGACGCCAAAATCCTGTCGGACGAGGAACTCCTCTCTGGTCACAGCGAGTTTATAGACGGTGATGGAGACACATCGCGGAACACTGGACAGTTCCTTCTCCGGTTGTGCGGCGACGTTGCGAAGGTTCGCCGTGTACAGGGCAGCAATGTGATTTGGCACCGCAGCCCGAACGCTGCCTCGTTGGTCGATGCCAACCGCCACCCACTCGACCCACTGGAAGCCGCGGCCATGGCTGCACCTTTCATCACCGAGATCATCGGTTATGTTCGACCGCAGGTGATCCTTGTCGGCGGTCGGACAGGGTTCAAGTGGTTGAAAGCGGCTCTGAAACCGAACAAGTATTCCAGCCGGCTATTTGCAAAATTTGAACATTTGCAGGACGAGGATGTGAGCGTGGGATGGGGACGGCCAATTCCAGGTGTTGAGTGTCACCAGGCACATGTTGATGGGCAGGGAATGGAAGTCCTGACCATCGTTGTCCCTCATCTCTCGCGTGGCGTTCGTGACGTGGTCGTGGAGGGCGTCAGGGGCGTTCTCCAGCGGCATGCCCCCGGCGTTTTCGACCTATGGTAAGTTGGTTACCGAAACCGCATCCACGTGGTACGCCGGCCTGTGCCGGCGTACCACGGTGAGAGCGTCCGAGAAGTTCTGTGTGGGAGCCGCCTGCCCGAAAACCTTCAGGCGTTTCAGGGCGGTAGCGTTGGAGCGGGTGAAGGGAATCGAACCCTCGTCGTAAGCTTGGGAATGATTCCTGTTCTCCACTGTGCCACCCCGTGGTCCCGGAACCCCTTCTGGATCAATTGCTTCCGTCACGTGGCTGCATGATGCCGTCGGTCACGGT
>NZ_DASPIS010000062.1:0-17798 GCF_035628975.1 Azospirillum sp.
CTGATCGCGTCCGCCTACGGCATGAATTTCAAGCATATGCCGGAACTGGAGTGGAGTTTCGGCTATCCCATGGCCATCCTGCTGATGGTGCTGTCGGCCGTGGTCCCGCTCTGGTACTTCCGCCGCCGCGGCTGGCTGTAAGTCGCTGTAAGTCAAGGATAGGCTGGGCGCGCGCCTCACCGAATTCGACGCCGGTGGGGCGCGCCCGCGACGGCGCGTCGCAGTTCCTTGATTTCCCGATTTTGCGAGCGAAAGCCCTTCCGCAATACCTATGCGTGCGCCAGAGTGGCGCCGCGGACGGGATGGCGGACTGGCCGCCATCCCCGCCGCTTACGAGGAGTGAAGAGGATGATGCAAATCCTCAAGCTCCTGATCCTCGTTCTGGAGATCGTCAAGCGGATGCTTGACCTCTACCGGTAAGGATCGGGCCGGCGGGCAGGGGATACCAGCCTCTGCCCGCCAAGCCTGATATTGCCTCATCCATGCCTACAGTCAACCGCCGGTATAGCAACCTCACCCCGCCAACCCGCCGCCCAGTTCGATGCGGACCTCGACCACGCCGGGCTCGTCCAGGTTCTCCTTGCGCACGAAACCGAGCGCGCGGCACATGTTCAGCATGTTGGTGTTCTCGCGCAGAACCTCGCCATAGACTTCCCGGATGCCGCGCGAGCGGGCGTAATCCAGGATCTTGTTCATCAGGATATAGCCCAGCCCCTGGCCCTTCATGTCGGACCGCACCATCACCGCATATTCGGCGCGGCGGTTGTCGGGGTCGGCGGTGATGCGCACCACGCCATACATGATGGTGTCGCCGGTCTGCGGGTCTGGACCGACGGCGATCAGCCCCATCTCGCGGTCGTAGTCGATCTGGGTCAGGCGCGCCGCCGCCTGGTGCGACAGCCGCTTCAGCGGGGCGAAGAAGCGCAGGCGCAAATCCTCTGCCGTCTGGTTCTCCACCAGATGGTGCACCAGCGGCTCATCTTCCGGCAGGATCGGCCGGACGAAGAACTGGCGGCCGTCCTTGATGGTGATGCGGTCCTCCAGCGCCTTCGGATAGGGCCGGATCGCCAGCCGGGCCGCCCCGGGCAGGGCCGGCACGCCGACCTTGATGCGGGCGTCCAGCGCCATCACGCCGTTGGCGTCGGCCAGCAGCGGGTTGATGTCCATCTCCGCGATCTCGGGGAAATCGACCACCAGCTGGCTGACCTTGTTCAGCGTCAGCGCCACCGCGTCGAGATCGACCGCGGCGCGGGAGCGGAAGCCCTGCAACTGCCGGTGAATGCGGGTGCGGCTCATCTGCTCGGCCGCCAGCTTCATGTTCAGCGGCGGCAGGGCCAGCGCGTAATCCTCCACCACTTCCACGCCGATGCCGCCCTCGCCGAACAGCAGGACCGGGCCGAACATCTCGTTCTCGGTCATGCCGACGATCAGTTCGTAGGCATCGGGGCTGACGGCCATCTCCTGCACGGTGAAGCCTTCGATCTTCGCCTCGGGCGCCAGTTCGGCGACGCGGGCCAGCATCGCCTCCGCCTCCGCCTTCACGTTCTCCGGGCTGGTCAGGCCGAGAGCCACGCCGCCGACGTCGGACTTGTGGGTGATGTCGTGCGACAGGATCTTCAGCGCGATCGGGCCGCCGATGACGCGGGCGGCGTTCGCCGCCTCCTCCGGCGTTTCGGCGACGCGGGTGTCGACCACCGGAATGCCGTAGGCGGCCAACACGCGCTTGGCCTCATACTCGCTCAGCCACTCGCGCTTTTCCGCCATGGCGCGGGAGACCACCTTCTTCACGGTGATCTCGTCGGGCTGGAAATCCTCCGCCACGGACGGCGGGGTCTCCATCAGAAGCTGCTGGCTGCGGCGGTAGCGCACCAGATGCATGAAGGCGCGCACCGCGTCGGACGGGCCGTTGTAGGTCGGGATGCGGGCGTCGGCGAACAGCTTGCGCGCCTCCACCGCCGACTGGTCACCGATCCAGCTGGTCAGCACCGGGTGGCGGCGGGCCTTGTTGGCCTGCACAGTCTCCGCCACCGCCTGGGCGATGGCCTCGCTGTCGGTCAGGGCGGACGGGCAGTGCAGGACCAGGACCGCGTCGTTGCTGGTGTCCTGCATCAGCGCGTTCAACGCCTCGGCATAGCGCTTGGGCGTGGCGTCGGCCCCGATGCGCAGCGGATTGCGGAAGGGGGCGCCGCCCGGCTGCGGACCCAGAGCCTTGGCCAGCGCCTCCTGCGTCTCCGGCGCCATGGAGGCGAGCCGGCCGCCGGCCTGGATCAGCTTGTCGGTGGCCATGACGCCCATGCCGCCGCCGTTGGTCAGGATCGCCAGCCGGTCGCCGGTGATCGGCACCCCGGTGCCCAGCGTGCCGGCGGCGTCGAACAGTTCGGCCAGATCGTTCACCCGCAGCACGCCGGCGCGGCGGAACACCGCGTCATAGACCGCGTCCGACACCGCCAAGGCGCCGGTGTGCGAGGCTGCAGCCTCCTGCGCCTCGTCGGAGCGGCCGGCCTTGATGACGATCACCGGCTTCTGGCGCGAGGCGGAGCGGGCGGCCGACATGAATTTGCGGGCGTGCGTGATGCTCTCGATATAGAGCAGGATGGCGCGCACCGTGACGTCGGAGGCCAGATAGTCCAGCAGGTCGCCGAAATCCACGTCGCCGCGGTCGCCCAACGACACCAGATGCGAGAAGCCGATGCCGCGCGACGTCGCCCAGTCGGCGATGGAGGTCAGCACCATCGAGCTCTGCGCCACCAGCGCCACGTCGCCCTTGCGGGGCGCCACCGGCGCGAAGCTGGCGTTCATACCGCGGCCCGGCACCATGGCGCCCAGGCTGTTGGGGCCCAGCACCCGCATCAGATAGGGCTTTGCCGCGTCCAGCATCGCCTGGGTCTGGTCGGCGGACATGCCTTTGGTCATGACGATGGCGGCCTTGGTCCCGCGCTTGCCCAGCGCGTCGATGGTCGCCGCCACCGTGTCGGGTGCCGTGCAGATGACGCCTAGGTCCGGCGTGATCGGCAGGCTGTCCACCGTCTTGTAGGTCAGCACCCCTTCCACCGCGCGCTCGGTCGCGTTGACCGGCATCACCGGTCCGTCGAATCCGGCCTGGAACAGGTTGCGGGCCACCACGGCCCCCACCGTGCCCGGCTTGCGGCTGGCGCCGATCAGGGCGATGGAGGCGGGCTTGAACAGCTTGTCGAGGTTGCGAACGGTCATGACCGGATCCGGTGCTGGGAAAAGGCGCCGGCCCCAGTCTGCCACGGGTCGCCGACGGTTTTGATGACGAACAGCGCAAGCCCGGACTTTCATCCCAGCCATTTGCTGCGCCGCAACATTACGGGCTGGTATGACCATTGGGCAAGGGGCGTTTCGTCGCGCCTATGCAAAACCGCCCAGGCGGCACGATGCGCACTTGCGGCGGGACGCCGACCGTCGCCAAGCTGTCGGCCCACCGGACGCCAACTTGCGCAAAGGAGCCTGTTCATGAAGGTCGGAATCGTCGGGGCGGGGTTCGTCGGCAGCACCGCGGCCTTCGCCATGGTGACCACCGGCGCCGCGAGCGAGGTCGTGCTGGTCGACATGAACGAGGCGCTGGCCCAAGCCCAGGCCCAGGACATCGCCCATGCCGTGCCCTTCACCCATGCGGTCACCGTCCGTGCCGGCTCCTATGCCGCGCTGGAGGGGGCGGGCGTGGTCGTGCTGTCGGCCGGCGTTGCCCAGAAGCCGGGAGAAACCCGGCTGGAACTGCTGGAGCGCAATGCCAAGGTGTTCGGCGCCATCATTCCGGAGGTGCTGAAGGCCGCCCCAGACGCCGTTCTGCTGGTCGCCAGCAACCCGGTTGACGTGATGACGCAGATCGCGACCCGGATCAGTGGCCTCCCCCGCAACCGGGTCATCGGCTCCGGCACCGTTCTGGACACCGCGCGCTTCCGCGCCCTGCTGGCGGAGCAACTGGCGGTGACCCCGCGCTCCGTCCATGCCCATGTCGTCGGCGAGCATGGCGACTCGGAAGTTCTGCTGTGGTCGAGCGCCACCGTCGCCGGCCTGTCCGTCGAGCAGGCGGCCGACCAACTGCGCCGCAGCCTGACGGCGGAGGACCGCGCCGCCATCGACGAGGGGGTTCGCCGCGCCGCCTACCGCATCATCAACGGCAAGGGCCACACCGCCTTCGGCATCGCCGGCGGGCTGGCCCGGCTGGTGTCGGCCATCGGCGCTGACGAACGGATGGTGGCGACCTGCGCCATGCTGACCGACGATGTCTGCGGGGTGCCGCAGGTGGTGCTGTCGCTGCCGCGCGTCATCGGCGCCGGCGGCGTGCTCGACACCGTCCTGCCCAACCTGTCGGCGGAGGAGGAAGCCGCCCTGCGCCGCAGCGCCGAAATCCTGAAGGAGGCCGCCGACGGGGTGGAGCGCCGGATGGGCTGGGCCAGTTGACGCTACGTCATGTGATTTGCTGACACATGATCCACCAGGCCCGCCGCCAACCCGTCGAAGACGGCACGGCAGCGGGGGGTGGAGCGCAGATCCTCATGCATGGCGATCCACACCCCCATCGGCAACTCGAAGCGGTCGGCCAGCAGGCGGACCAGATCGGGGTTCCGCCGGGCAAGCGGGACCTGGCAGATGCCGATGCCGAACCCGGCCTCGATCGCCGCCAACTGCGCCAGATGGCTGTCGGTGCGCAGCGCAAAGCGGGGCAGGGTAAGGCCCGGCACACGCTGCATCATGGCGCGGATGTCCGGCGTCTCGCGGTCGAAACCGATCAGGCTGTGGCCGTCGAGCTCCTCCAGGCTGCATGGCGTGCCGTGGTGCTCCAGGTAGCGCCGGTGGGCATGCAGACCCAGCGCGATGCTGCCGACCCGCCGCACCAGCAACGCCTGCTGGTCCGGCTCCACCATGCGCACGGCGACATCGGCATCGCGTTGCAGCAGATTGTCGATGCCGTTGGACAGCACCAGCTCGACCTCCAGCGCCGGGTGGCTTTCCCGCAGGCCGGCCAGAATCGCCGGCAGGATGCGGGCGCCCACCACCTCGCTGGCGGTGACGCGTACGGTGCCGCGCACTTCCGCTCCCCATCCTGACGCCGTGCGCCACAGGCTGGCCGCCGCCGCATCCAATGCCTCCGCCTGCGGACGCAAGGCAAGCGCGGCGTCGGTCGGATCGAGTCCGCGTGGCGAGCGCACGAAAAGCGTGCCGCCGACAGCCTCCTCCAGCGCCGCGACATGGCGGGCGAGGGTGGGTTGCGTCAACCCCAGGGCGCGTGCCGCCGCAGACAGCGACCCTTCACGGATCACCGCCAGGAAACTGCGGTAGAGATCCCAACTGGGTGGTGGCGGGCTCATCGATTTCAGTATAACGACTAGTCAAAGTTCGACAATTCCGTTCATCCGTTCCCGACCCCATCCTTCTCCCATCACGAAGCGAAAAGCGATGGAGGCAGCGATGGAGCGGCAGGCGATCGGCAAGGGCAGGACCGCCTTGGTTCTGGGTGCGACCGGCGGAATCGGCGGCGAGATGGCGCGGGCGCTGGCGGCACGCGGCTGGACGGTGCGCGGTCTGCGCCGCAAACCGGCGGATCGGCTGCAACGGGACAGAATACAGTGGATGTTCGGCGATGCGATGAATGCCGCCGATGTGGCGACGGCGGCCGAGGGCGCCGCGCTGATCGTCCATGCGGTGAATCCGCCGGGCTACCGGCATTGGGACCGGTTGGTTCTACCCATGCTGGACAACAGCATCGCCGCGGCCCGTGCCAATGATGCCCGCATCCTGCTGCCCGGCACCGTCTACAACTACGGCCCCGACGTCTTCCCGCTGATCCCGGAGACTGCGGCGCAGAACCCGCTCACCCGCAAGGGTGCCATCCGGGTGGAGATGGAGCGTCGCCTGCATCGCGCGGTGGGGCAGGGGGCGAAGCTGCTGATCCTGCGCTGCGGCGACTTCTTCGGTCCGCAGGCGGGCAACAGTTGGTTCAGCCAGGGATTGCTGACACCCGGCAAGCCGCCGACCCGGATCAACCAACCGGGCCGGCCGGGAATCGGCCATCAATGGGCCTATCTGCCCGACGTGGCGGAAACCGCGATGCGCCTGCTCGACCGCGAGGCGGAGTTGGGCGACGACGCGATGTTCCACATGGATGGACACTGGGATGCCGATGGCGGCCGGATGGTCGCGGCCATCGTCCGCGCATTGGGCGAGCCGGATCTGCCGGTGCGGCGGATGCCCTGGTGGGTGCTGCGGCTGGCCGGTCTGGCAGTGCCGCTGTTCCGCGAACTCAGCGAGATGCGCTATCTGTGGCAGGAACCGGTGCGGCTCGACAACCGCCGCCTTCTGGCCTTCCTGGGCGAGGAACCGCACACACCGCTGGATCTGGCGGTGCGCAGGACGCTTGCCGGGTTGGGGCATTTGCCTGCGCAAGGGGAGGACAGTTCCGGACGCAACCGAGCCTTATTCGGCGGCCAGCGGCATCAGGATCAGGCGCCCGATCAGATCGGTCTTGGTTGAGGCGTGCTGGATATCATAGCCCACAGGTTCGCCATCGGCGCCGAAATCGACCATCACATCGGGTTCGATCTCGACCGTCCGTTTCGAAGGCAGCGGACGAACTTCAATATACAAGCTGTCGGTGCCCGGATCGTAACTGGTTTTCATGACGTGTACTGCTCGTCAGGAAACGCGTTGTGAACGGTAACGCCGTCTGACAATAGCACGATGCGCAGAAAGCAGCGGAGCGTTTCCGAATACCCATAAAGACGGATGCGACCGTCCGGCTGAACGATGCGTGTTTCCGGTCGGTTGATGATGCGTTTGATCTCCAGTGGATCAAGATCGGGACGGCGCGGCAGAACGTCGAAAGCGAAATAGCGGGTTCGCCAAAATGGCGGCGGAGGAAGACGTTCCGGTTCGGCCATGGCGTCCCTCATTCGCTGCAAGGGTAAAGCGACCGGCGTCAAGATGCTGACGCCGGTCGATTCAGCGGCGATTGAGAATCGCGGTAATCCTCAGACCACCGGACCCGGGATGCCCTTGTTGGCTTCCTGGGCGCGGGCCAGGCCTTCCTCGATCTTCTTGGCGGCCTCGTTGGCGTCGCCCCAGCCGCGGACCTTCACCCACTTGTTCTTCTCGAGATCCTTGTAGTGCTCGAAGAAGTGGGCGATCTGCTCGATCACGATCGACGGCAGGTCGGTGTAGTTCTTCACGTCGGTGTAGAAGGGGTGCAGCTTGTCGACCGGAACGGCCAGCAGCTTCTCGTCCTCGCCGGCCTCGTCCTCCATGTACAGGACGCCGATGGGACGCGAGCGCAGGACCGCACCCGGGACGACGCCGTGCTGGCCGACGACGCAGACGTCCACCGGATCGCCGTCACCCGACAGGGTGTGCGGGATGAAGCCGTAGTTGCAGGGATAGAACATCGCGGTGTGCAGGAAACGGTCGACGAACACCGCGCCCGATTCCTTGTCGACTTCGTACTTCACCGGCTGGCCGCCGATCGGAATCTCGATGACGACGTTCACGTCCCAGGGGGCATTCTTACCCGCGGCGAGCTTGCTCAGATCCATGTATCGCGTTCCTTCGACTGGCGTATTCAGGGCACGTTCTTGTTTCGGCGCCGATGCCCGGTCCGGCGCCACGCGGGGCCGGAGTTTAGGCGGAACGCCGATCAAGGCCAAGGAACTTGCGTGGGCTCTTGCGCAGGTGCGGCAAAGGGGCAACCCTGCCGGGCATGGCCCGCCCGATCATCCTGCTCCTCATCCTTCTGGCTTTGCCGGCGCTCCGTCCGGCATGCGCGGTAGCCTCCGAACACGGCACGCCGACGCACGGCATAGCCATGCACGGCGATCTGGCATTGCCGCCGGATTTCACCGCCTTCCCCTACGTCGACCCGGCCGCGTCGAAGGGCGGAACCATCCGGCAGGCGGTGACCGGCAGCTTCGACAGCCTCCACCCGCACATCGTCAAGGGCATCCCCGCGCTGGGCCTGGGCTATGTGTTCGAGACGCTGCTGACGAGGTCGTGGGACGAGCCCTTCTCGCTCTACGGCCTGCTGGCCGACCGGGTGGAGGTGGCCGGCGACCGCTCCGCCGTCACCTTCCGCATCGATCCCAAGGCACGCTGGCACGACGGGACGCCGGTGACCGCCGCCGACGTGCTGTTCTCCCTGGAGATGCAGCGGCGGCACGGCACGCCCAACCGCCGCCTGTTCTACGCCAAGGTCGCGGTGGCCGAGACACCGGATCCGCAGACCGTCCGCTTCGCCTTCGCCTCCAACCCGGACGGAACCATCGACCGCGAGATGCCGCTGCTGATGGGGCTGATGCCGATCCATTCCAAGGCCTTCTGGACCGGCCGCGACTTCAACCGTACGACGCTGGAGCCGATCCTGGGCAGCGGTCCCTACCGCATCGCCGCCGTCGATCCGGGAAGGCGCATCGTCTACGAGCGGGTGCGCGACTATTGGGGCCGCGACCTGCCCACCCGTGTCGGGCAGTTCAACGCCGACCGGCTGGAATTCGACTATTACCGCGACGACTCCGTGGCGCTGGAGGCGTTCAAGGCCGGGCAGGGAGACGTTCGGTACGAGAGCGACCCGGCCAAATGGGCCACCGGCTACGACGGCCCGGCCCTGCGCGACGGCCGTATCGTGCGGGAGGAACTGCCGAACCGGCGGCCGGAGCCGGCGCGCGGCCTGATCTTCAACACCCGCCGGCCGATCTTCGCCGATGTGCGGGTGCGCCGGGCGCTGGGGATGGCGACCGACTTCGACTGGATCGGCCGCAACCTGTTCCACGGGCTGCTGACCCGCACCGCCAGCTATTACCCCAACTCCGAACTTGCCGCCCGCGGCCTGCCGGAGGGGGAGGAGTTGCGGGCGCTGGAGCCTTTCCGCGACCGGTTGCCGCCGGACCTGTTCTCACACCCTTTCGCCCTGACGGATGGCGGGACCGGCAGCGGCCCGGCGGGCCTGCGCGCCAGCCGGCGCGAGGCGTTGCGGCTGCTGGAGCAGGCCGGCTGGCGGGTGCGCGACGGCCGGCTGACCGATGCGACCGGGAATCGTTTCGTCTTCGAAATCCTACTTGCCGATCCGTCGGAGGAGCGGGTGGCGCTGGAATTCGCCCGCTCGCTGGAGCCGCTGGGGATCGAAGCACGCATCCGCACGGTGGACAGCGCCCAGTTCCAGGGGCGGCTGGACCGTTTCGATTTCGATATGACTCTGCGCTGGTGGGCCTCCAGCCTGTCTCCCGGAAACGAGCAGCTCTATTACTACGGGTCCGACGCGGCCGGGCAGGAGGGTAGCCGCAACCTTGCCGGTATCCGCGACCCGGTGGTCGACGAACTCGCCCGCTCCATCGCCGCGGCCACCACGCGTGCGGAGTTGGTCGGGCGGGTGCGGGCGCTGGACCGGGTGCTGCTGTGGGGACACTACATGGTCCCACTTTTCCACAGCCCGGTGGACCGGATCGCCCGCTGGGCGACCTTGCGGCGTCCAGCCCTCACACCGCTGTATGGACCGATGGTGGAAAGCTGGTGGGTGGCGCCCTAAGCCCTCACCAAACGCGTGGGTTTCCGTTGATGATTTGTTGTGCAACCCCTGACAGGCGGACGATCAGGACGGCCCCTGACTGACGCCCGGCGAACGATCGTTGCTAACATTGCCCCTAAATCTATGTATCGCGCCACGCGGGGGACATCGGATGAATATCCGCGCGAAAGTTTTGTGCGCAAATGTTCTGATCGCCGCCTTTCCGATCTGCATGGCCGTCGTCCTTGCGTGGAACGCCGTGGCCGATCTCCGGCAGCGCCACCGGACGGAAGACTCGCTTTCGGCATTCCAGGCGACGCTGCAGGTCGGCCCCCTGCTGGCGAGCGAACGCGGGCGCTGGGCGGTTGCCTTCGACAGCGACAAGCCGCTGGACACCGCCGCGGCCCAGCCGCTGGAGGCCGCCATCGCCGCCAGCGATGCGGCTCTGACCAGGGCCCGCGAGCAGATCGAGGCCGCCGGCCTGGTCCCCACCCCGATCGTCACCGCCGCCAACCAGCTGAAGGCGGCGCGGACGGCTGCCCGGCAGGCGGCGGAGCAGGCCAAGGCGGCCCGGCCGGCGACCATCGCCGCGGCCACCGTCGATGCCATCGCCGCGGCAAACCAGAATGTCGGCAAGGCCATCGACGACACCTACCGCTCCACCATCGTCAACGGTCCCGACCTGTTCGGTCACGTCAATCTGGCGCGTCTGGCCCAGGACATGCGCGATGTCGGCGGCACCCGCTCCGCGTCCGTCGGGCTGTTCGTCGGCGGCATGGCCTTCGGGCCGGAGCGGCTGCAGGCGGCGACCGAGATGACCGGCAGGATCGGCGGGCTCTGGCAGATGATGCAGCAGGCGGTGCTCAATCTCGGCAACCCGCCGGAGTTGACCAGGGCGCTGGAGCATGTGCGCACCACCATGATGACGGAGGGCGAAAAGCGCTTCCAGAGCGTCATCGACGCCGCCCGCAAGGGCGCACCGCCGCCGGTGACGCTGCCCGACTGGCGTCCCTGGGTGACGCCGATGCTGAACAACATTCTGACGATGCGCGACGCCGCCCTTTCGGTGGCGCACGAGACGAACCGGGAAAGCGTGGCCCAGGCCTGGACCCAGCTGGTCCTTGCCGGGCTGGTCCTGGCGGCGGTCTGCATCACCTTCGGCATCGTCCTGATCGTGCTGTCGGCCCAGGTCACGCGGCGTCTGGGGTCGCTCACCTCCACCGTCGTCCGGCTGGCCGACGGCGACCTCGGCGTCGACATCGCCTATTCCAAGCTGCCGGACGAGATCGGCGCGATGGCGCGGGCGATCCAGGTGCTGAAGGAAAGCGCCATCGAACGCGTGCGCCTGGAATCCGAACAGGAGGCCCAGCATGCCGCCCGCGAGAAGCGCGCCGCCGCCGTCGAACGGATGGTCCAGGGCTTCGACCGCGCGGTGTCGGCCATCCTGACCAGCGTGTCCGGCGCTTCCACTCAGTTGAGCGAGACCGCCGAATCCATGGCGGCGCTGGCGGAGGAGACCAGCCGTCAGGCTTCCGCCTCCACCTCCGCGGCGGAGCAGACGTCGGTGAACGTGCAGACCGTGGCCTCGGCGACGGAGGAGATGACCGCCTCGATCCGCGAGATCGGCGAACAGGTCTCCCGGTCCAACGGCGTCGCCGCCCAGGCGGTGCGCGAGGCGCAGGACACCACCGGCTCCGTCCGCAATCTGGCCGAAGAGGTCGCGCGCATCGGCGAGGTGGTCAAGCTGATCCAGGACATCGCCAGCCAGACCAACCTGCTGGCGTTGAACGCGACCATCGAGGCGGCGCGGGCGGGGGAGGCCGGCAAGGGCTTCGCCGTCGTCGCCAGCGAGGTGAAGCAATTGGCGAACCAGACCGCCAAGGCGACGGAGGACATCTCCGCCCAGATCAACAGCGTGCAGAGCGCCACGCGCGGCACGGTGAACGCCATCGAGGGGATCGGCGGCACCATCGGCACGATGAACGAGATCGCCGCCACCATCGCCGCCGCCATCGAGGAGCAGAGCGCCACCACGTCGGAGATTTCCCGCAACGTCCAGCAGGCGGCCCAGGGCACCGGCGAGGTCAGCGGCAACATCGCCCAGGTGCACGAGGCGGCGGCCCAGACCGGCCGGGCGGCGTCGCAGGTGCTGGACGCCTCCACCGGCCTGTCGCGCCAGGCGGATGACCTGCGCCGCGAGGTGGAGACCTTCCTGGCCGGCATCCGCGCGGCCTGACCGTCATCGGCCTTTCTCTCAAGGCGGCGCTTCTCCCAAGGCGGGAGAAGCGCCGTTCTTCGGCTTGCGGACCTACCGGTCGTGCAGCGGCGCCATCTGGTCCAGGCGGTGGGCGAAGTCGATGTCGGCCGGGGTCACGGCGTCGGCGCTGCGGGTGTAGAGGATCACCTCCACCCGGCCGAGGTCGTTGAACCATTCGGGATGATGGCCGGTCTTCTCGGCCAGCAGGGCGACCTGGTTCATGAACCCCCAGGCGGCCGGAAAATCGGCGAAATGGTAGGTCTTGCGGATGGCGTCGCGTTCCAGCACCTCCGACCAGCCGTGCAGTTCCTTCAGTGCCGTCTGGCGATGCGCGCCGACCAAACGATCGGACATGATGACCTCCCTTTCTTCCGTCCCTCTTTTGCCGCCCGCAGCTTCTTGGCGAACGGGCGGCGGTCCGCTACCTTCTGCGGCATGATACGGAAACCTTCAGGTCCCCATACGGTTCCGCCCACGGTCGAAGACCTGGAGCGCATGGCCGAAGAAGCGCTTGAAACCATCCCTGCGGAGCTTCTGGCCCCGGTCGGGAACCTCGTCATCCATGTCGAGGATTTTCCCGATGAGGATACCGAGCGGGAGATGGAGCTGGAAAGCCCATTCGACCTGCTGGGGCTGTACCGGGGGGTGGATCTGACGCGGCAAAGCGTCGCCGACCTGCGCGGCGGGCCGGACATGATCTTCCTCTACCGCCGTCCGATCCTGGATTACTGGTGCGAGACGGGGGAGGAGTTGCCGGCCATCGTCCGCCATGTCCTGATCCACGAGATCGGCCACCATTTCGGCTTTTCCGACGACGACATGGAGCGGATCGAGACGATGGAGTAAGGGGGCGGAGTAGGGGGGGCGGAGTAGGGGCGTCCCGCCTCAGGCCTTCAGCGCCTCTGCCACCCGGCGGCGCAGCGCCGGCACCAACTCCTCCTCGAACCAGGGGTTCCGGTTCAGCCAGGCGGTGTTGCGCCAGCTCGGATGCGGCAGCGGGATGTAGGCCGGGCCGTAGTCGCGCCAGTTCGCCACCGTCTCCGTCATCGTCGCCTTGCGGCGGTCGCCCAGATAGCGCGCCTGGGCGTACTGTCCGATCAGCAGGGTCAGCCGCACGCCCGACAGCGCCTCCAGCACAGGTGGGTGCCACAGCGGGGCGCATTCGGGCCTCGGCGGGTAATCGCCGCCCTTCGGCATCGTTCCGGGATAGCACAGCCCCATCGGCACCACGGCGATGCGGGATTCGTCGTAGAAGGCGGTCCGGTCCATCGCCAGCCATTTGCGCAGCCGGTCGCCGGACGCGTCGTCCCAGGGGATGCCGCTGGCATGAACCCGCGCGCCGGGTGCCTGCCCGACGATCAGCAGGCGGGCGGTGGGGGTGCCGCGCAGAACCGGGCGGCAGCCATGCAGCAGGACGCCCGCACACAGCGTGCAGGCGCGCACCGTCGCGAACAGGCGGTCCAGGTCGGAACCGCCCTCAACCATGTCATCAGACAAGCGTCAGCAAATCCTGAACGAAGGCCGGCACCACCTGGGTCGCCGGACCGTTGATCGAGCTGTGGAAATAGGAAGCTCCTTCCGACGGTTCCAGGTTCAGCTCGACCGTATAGGCGCCGGCCGACCGCGCCTCCGCCACGAAGCCGGCGGCGGGGTAGACATGGCCGGACGTGCCGATCGACACGAACAGGTCGCATTCCTCCAGCGCTCGCTGGATGCGCTCCATCTGGTAGGGCATCTCGCCGAACCAAACCACGTCCGGCCGCATACCGCCCTTGCGCCCGCAGGTCAGGCAATGGTCGTGCACCGACAGGTCGCCCTGCACCTCGACCACCGTGCGGCAATGCAGGCAGAAGGCTTTCAGCAACTCGCCATGCATGTGAAGCGGCGCCTTCGATCCGCCGCGCTCGTGCAGGTCGTCGATGTTCTGGGTCACCAGCAGGACATCGCCCTTCCAGCGCCGCTCCAGCTCCGCCAGCGCCCGGTGCGCGGCGTTGGGCTGCACCGCCGGGTCGGCGAGGCCGCGGCGGCGGTCGTTGTAGAAGCGGTGGACGAGGTCCGGGTTGCGCGCGAAGCCCTGCGGCGTCGCCACATCCTCCAGATCGACCTGGCTCCAGATGCCGTCGGCGCAGCGGAAGGTGTCCAGCCCAGATTCCTTGGAAATCCCGGCCCCGGTCAGGATGACGATCGAGTCGGTCGGACGCAGGCGGTTGGTCAGCGCGGG
Source organism: Azospirillum sp. (assembly GCF_035628975.1). Lineage (GTDB taxonomy): Bacteria > Pseudomonadota > Alphaproteobacteria > Azospirillales > Azospirillaceae > Azospirillum. The sequence continues at coordinate 13,993 of NZ_DASPIS010000062.1, forward strand.
TGAGGGCATGAGGCTCCCCTTAGCGGTTCGGAAACCGGTCATGTGGAAAACTGCTGCGGCGTACGCTCGTCGCGCCCGGAAGTAAAGCCGCTGAAAAGAAAGAAGGGGGATACCGCAGGTGGTCAAGGTCCTGTTCGTCTGCACGGGCAACATCTGCCGCTCGCCGACCGCCGAGGGGATGTTCCGCCATCTGGCCGAGAGCGCTGGGCTCGGGCCGCATGTGATCGCCGATTCCGCCGGCACCCACAGCTATCATGTCGGCGAGCCGCCCGACCCGCGCACGCGGCAGGCGGCGCTGGCCCGCGGCGTCGACCTGTCGGCCCTGCGCGCCCGCAAGGTGGTTGCGGCCGACTTCACCCGCTTCGACCATATCCTGGCGATGGACCACGGCCATCTGGCCCAGCTGAGCCGCATCGTTCCAGCCGGCGCCACGGCATCGCTCCGCCTGTTCCTGGACGACGCGCCGGGGTTTGAGGACCGCGAGGTTCCCGATCCCTATTACGGCGGTCCGGACGGGTTCGAAGAGGTTCTGGACCTGTGCGAGGCCGGATCGCGCGGTCTGCTGGACCGCCTGATGCGCGAAAGCAAGTTTCCGATTCGCGAACGCATCGGTTAACGTCTCGCTGTGCCCCGGCCGCTTGGTTTATGCTGCCGGGATTAGCCCTTTCGGAGCATCCGTCCGCCATGACCAGCGCAGCCACCGGCACCACCACGCCCGGCGGGATCCTCGACGGCATCGTCCTGTTCGAGGCCTTCTCGCCGGAGGAGCGCGCGGCCGTGGCCTCGCGCGGGCGGGTGTTCGATGCACCGGCCGGCACGGTGCTGATGCGCGAGGGCGACGGCGCCAGTTCGCTTTACGTGCTGTTGGACGGCACGGTGCGGGTGGTGCGCAACGACCAGTTCGGCGGTCAGGTGGAGGTCGGATTCCGCCGGGCCGGCGACTGTTTCGGCGAGATGGCGCTGATCGACGGCGGCGCCCGCTCCGCCTCGGTGATCGCCGCCACGCCGGTGACGGTGTTCGAGCTGGAGCGCGACCTGTTCCTGGCGCTGATCTCCCCCTCGCCCGATCTGCTGGCGAAGCTGCTGCGCGAACTCAGCCGGATGATCCGCGAGGTGTCGGAACGGGTGGTGCGCGAGGATCTGGAGCGCCGCACGCGCATCGCCGAATCGGCACTGGCCCGCCAGCGCGCCATCACCCAGGCGGTGACCGGGCTGGCGCACGAGTTGAACACGCCGCTCGGCGTCTGCGTCACCGCCGCCAGCCACCTGCAGGAGTTGGCCCGTCCCGGCAACGGCCCGCTCGCGACCGAGGAGTTGCGGGAACCGGCCGCCCTGCTCGACGCCAACCTCTCCCGCGCGGTGGACCTGGTGGAGGCGTTTTCCGCCATCGCCGCCTGCCAGAACGCCGAACCGCTGGAGGCGCTGGACCTGCGCCAGACGGCGGGCGATATCGCGGCGCTGTTCGCCGTCCAGCATCCGGACCTGCCGTTGGCCTTGCGGGTGATGCCGGGCGCCCCCTGTCCCTGGATCGGCTGCACCCAACCGCTGGAGCGGGTGCTGCACCACCTGTTCGCCAACGCCGCCGCCCATGGCTATTCCGGCGGTCCCGGCGCCGTCGAGGTGGCGGTGGAGTCGGCGACGCTGGATGCGGTACCGGCCTGGAACCTGATCGTCCGCGATCGCGGCGCCGGCATCGCGGCGGAGCATCTGCCGCTCCTGACCGATCCCTTCTTCACCACCGCCCGCGGCCGCGGCCACAAGGGGCTGGGGCTGGCAGTGGTCTTCAACACGGTGACCGGCCCGCTCGGCGGCAGGGTCGCCTTCGACAGCACGCCGGGGGCCGGCACCACGGTGACGATCACCCTGCCGCAGGAGCTGTAAGGGCGGAAAAGACCGTCGCCTCCTACCCGTGCAGGACGAGCCCCTTCACCGTCTTGTCCACCGCCTTCTTCGGCCCGCGCAGGGCCAGACCGACCAGATCGGGAGCAGCCGGGTCTTCGGCCCGGAAAGCGGCGCGGTTGGCGGCATCGTGCCCGGTGGCGAACATCGCGGCGACATAGGGCACCAGCGTCAGCCCCCGGTCCAGGGCGCTGTCGCGGACGGCCCTTAGCTGGTCGCCGTCGGCGGCGAAGATCATGATCGGTTGGCCGAGCATGCGGCCATAGCGGCGGTCGGCAGCGTCGACATAGGGCTCGCCCAGCGCTTCGGGGGCCGCGGCGGCGACGCCGGTGGCCAGGAAGGCGGCGACATTCAGCTTCTGCCACGCGGCCAAGTCGGCGCGGATGACCAGCGCGACCTTGGTGTCGAAGCGGACGGGTGCTTCGGAGGACGTGGTTTCTGTCATCAGGCTGTTGGACATCGGGCTGTCGGGCATGGGAGGTCTCCTTCGCCCATCCAGATGCCGGATGATCGCGCCTCAGTCTGGAACGTTCGTGCACAGATCGCGGTAGGCGGCGGGCGTCATGCCGTAGGCGCGGCGGAACCAGCGGCCGAGATGGCTCTGGTCGGCGAACCCGACCTCCGCGGCGACCAGGGCCGGCGCCTCGCCGTCGGCCAGCCGGCGCCGCGCGGCGCGCAGGCGCAGCCTGACCAGATAGGCATGCGGGGACAGGCCGAAGGCGGTGCGGAAGGCGCGGTTCAATCGGAAACGGTCGACACCGGCCGCGGCCGACAGCTCGTCGAGCCCGACATCCTCGGCCATGCGGGCGTGCAGCAGGTCGCGCGCCAGGGCGGCGGCGCGGTCGGGACGCAGGCGTTGGCGGTCCGGCGGCGGAGCGAGATGGCCGGCCAGCCTTGCCGCCAGACGGTCCAGCGACAGGTCGCGGGCAAGCCGCCCCTCCCCGCGGTGAAGGGCCAGGAAGGCGGACAGGATCGTCGCGGCAAGTCCGGGATCGTCGGCCAGCGTGTCACGGAAGCCCAAAGAGCCGGCGGCGCGCGGTATCAAGCCCTTCAAGGCGTCGGTGCGCGCGGTCAGCAGCGGCACCGGGAGGTAGAGCATGGCGTAGGTGAAGCCGTCCTCTTCGGGGCTGTGGCCGTCATGGGCCTCGCCGGGTTCGATCAGGATGACGCGGCCGGGAGTGCTGGTGTGCAGCCGCCGCCGGCAGCGGAAGGCCTGCACCCCCTGTTCGGTGACGCCGACCAGCAGTTCGTCATGGTCGTGCAGGTCATAGGCATGGCCGCGGAAATGGGCGCGGATGGTCTCGATGCCGGTCTCCGCATCACGGCGGACCGCCACCCAATCCTGCTTGCCGTCCGCCATGCGTCCCATGCGGCACCCCTATGGCCGGATCGCCGGTCAGTAGATCAGCTCGTTCTCGCCGCCGCCTTCGGAGATGACCAGTTCGCCGCGGGCGGCGAGATCCTTGGCCAGCTGGACCATGTACATCTGCGCCTCGTCCACGTCGCGGACGCGGACCGGACCCATGGCGGCCATGTCCTCGCGCAGGATCTTGGCGGCGCGCTCGGACATGTTGGAGAAGAACAGGTCCTTCAGCGTTTCCGATGCGCCCTTCAGCGCGGTGCCCAGCTTCTGCTTGTCCACCGTGCGCAGCAGGGTCTGGACGCCGCCGGGGTCGAGCTTCGACAGATCCTCGAAGGTGAACATCAGCGACTTGATGCGCTCGGCGCTGTCGCGGTTGCGCTCCTCCAGGGCCGCCATGAAGCGGTGCTCGGTGGTGCGGTCCAGCCCGTTGAAGATCTCCGCCAGCATCTCGTGGCTGTCGCGGCGGCTGGTGCGGGCGAGGTTGGTCATGAACTCGGTGCGCAGCGTGCGCTCCACGTCGTCCAGAACCTCCTTCTGCACCGCC
>NZ_DASPIS010000063.1:0-38713 GCF_035628975.1 Azospirillum sp.
CTGGTGGTCGACGGCGAGAGCCAGCGCGTGCTCGGCTGCCACATGATGGGCATGGACGCGCCGGAGATGATGCAGCCGCTGGCGATCGCGCTGAACTGCGGCGCCACCAAGCGCGACTTCGACCGCACCATCGCGCTCCACCCCTCCACCTCGGAGGAATTCGTGCTGATGCGCGAAAAGGCGGAGCCGGAAAAGAAGATCTGACTGCCTGAAAAACGGGACTGCCGGAACGGGCGGCGCGAGGGAAACCACCCCTTCGCGCCGCCTTTTTCGTGGAATCACGTCTTCTTCCATGCACCGGGAGTTATAGCACGCCAAGACAGGGCAGTTTTCCTGGAACACTTCTAAAGATCATGGGTTGAGGACGGGTGAGCGATCCGGAACGGCACGTCCTGCTGGTCTCCCCTGCATCCCCGGCGATGGGCCGGTCCGGATTTCTCCGATCCTCGGCCCCCGCCAGGCGGGCCATCAGACGCAGGAGGAGTCCCTCGCATGTTCATGCACAACAAAAAGCTCATGTACACGGTGCGCGTGTCGGAGCCCAACCCGGTGCTCGCCAGCCTGATGCTGGAGCAGTTCGGCGGCCCGCAGGGTGAACTCGCCGCGGCCATGCGCTACTTCACCCAGGGTCTGGCCGACGAGGATCCGGGCCGCAAGGACATGCTGATCGACATCGCGACCGAGGAACTGAGCCACCTCGAGGTGATCGGCTCCATCGTCGCCATGCTGACCAAGGGCGCCAAGGGCAAGCTGGCCGAAGGTGCGGAAGAGACTGCCGACCTCTATGCCAACATCACGCAGGGCAACGGCAGCCACACCCTGTCGCTTCTGTATGGCGGCGGCCCGTCTCTGGTGAACTCCGCCGGGCAGCTGTGGACCGGCGGCTACATCGACAGCATCGGCGAGCCGACGGCCGACCTGCGCTCCAACATCGCGGCGGAATCGCGCGCCAAGATCATCTACGAGCGCCTGATCAACGTCACCACCGATCCGGGCGTGAAGGATGCGCTGGGCTTCCTGATGACCCGCGAGATCGCTCACCAGAAGAGCTTCGAAAAGGCGCTGTACGCCATCGACAACAACTTCCCGCCGGGCAAGCTGCCGGGCAAGCCGGAATACACCGACAAGTACTACAACATGAGCCAGGGCGAAGGCGACATGCGCGGCCCCTGGAACCAGGGCGCCCAGTGGGAGTTCGTGGACGTCAAGATGGGCGACGCCCCGGTCAACGGCGGCGACGGCAACCCGACGGTGAAGCTGGCCGCATCGGAAATGGCCGCGGTCAACGCCGTGGCCGCCCGCACCATGTCCAAGCCCGACGCCGATCCGATGACCGGTGCCGACCTGGGCGCCGGGCCGGGCGCCGGCAAGACCAAGACCACCACCGGGGGCTGACAGCTCTCTCCGGCGATGCCGTCCCCGTCACTGCGCGGGGACGGCGGTCTCCCGTTCCCGGCGGTGGAGCCCCATCAGCCAGACCAGCAGGCAAAGTGCCGGAATGGCGCCGGCCATCGACAGCAGGAAGAAGCTGATCCAGTCCATCCGCTCCGCCAGCCAGCCGGACGAGGCGCCGAACAGGTCGCCGCCCAGCTTGTAGAAGCTCGACAGCAACGCATATTGCGTCGCGGTATAGGCGACGTTGCACAGCCCCGACAGATAGGCGACGAAGCCCGCGGTGGCGATGCCGCCGCAGACATTGTCGATCACCACCGTCACCGCCAGGATCGATACGTCGTGGCCGGTCCAGGCCAGCAGGACGTAGCCCAGGTTCGACACCATCTGCAGGATGCCGCCGATCATCAGGCCGCGCAGCACCCCGACCTTGCCGACCAGAAGCCCGCCCAGCAGTCCCCCGGCGATGGTCGCCCACAGGCCGAACAGCTTGCTGACCGTGGCGATCTCCGACTTCGTGAAGCCCAGGCTGATGTAGAAGGTCGACGACATCTGGCCGGCCAGAACCTCCCCCAGCTTGTAGCTGGCGATGAAGGCCAGGATCAGCACCCAGGCCCGCCGCTCCATGAACTGCAGGAAGGGCGCCACCACCGCGCCATAGAGCCAGGCGAGCATCACCGCGCTGCGGCCCGACAGATGCGGCCGGCGCGCCAGCCACTCGGCGATCAGCTTTTCGCGGGCGCTGGGCGGCGGCTCCTTCGGTTCGCGGCACAGCAGGATGGTCGCCATCCCCACCAGAACCAGCGCCGCCATCGCCTCGTAGGCGGTGCGCCAGCCATAGGCCTCCGCGATGTAGAGGGCGCCCGCCCCCGCCGCCATCAGGCCGAAGCGATAGCCCAGCACCAGCACCGCGGCACCGGCGGCCTGCTGATGCTCCTCCAGCACCTCGACGCGGTAGGCATCGACGACGATGTCCTGGCTGGCAGAGCAGAAGGCGACCAACACCGCGCACAGCGCGGTCCACCACAGATCCTGCCCGGGATCGGTGGTGCCCAGCCCCACCAATGCTGCGATCAGCGCCGCCTGCGCCGTCAGCGCCCAGCCGCGCCGCCGCCCGAACAGCCGCGTCATCACCGGCAGCCTCATGCGGTCGATCAGCGGCGCCCACAGGAACTTCAGCGCATAGGGCATGGTGACCAGCGCGAACAGGCCGATGTTGGTCCGGCTGACGCCTTCCTCGGTCAGCCAGACATTCAGCGTGGCTCCGGTCAGTGCCAGCGGCAACCCTTCGGCAAAGCCCAGGAACAGGATCGCCAGCACGCGCGGGTCGCGGTAGACCGCCAGGGCCTGCCCCCAGGAGGACAGGCGCCTTGCCCGCCAGGATGTCGCTTTCACCAAAAAGGGCTCCTCTCGGGCAATGATCGGGGGCATCGGTCGGGGTGGCCGGTTGCCCCGATGTATAAAGGGCGCAAGGCCCCGCCGCCAGCGGCGCCGACGCGAACTTCCTTTCATCTGCAATCACCCCCGATGGCGAAGCATGGGGCGCCGCGGCACAGCATTGCCGGCAGGCGGGCCGAAACTGTGGAAAAGTTACCGCGAGTCGCGCTATAGAGTACCCCCCAATGGGATTCGCCGCCGGTCGTTCGCCGCCCGCCCGGCCCCCGTTCCGCAATCGTCAAGGAAGAGCAGGCGCGTCATGGTCGAGCGTTGGACACCCGCCAGTTGGAAGACGAAACCGGCGAAGCAGTTGCCGACTTATCCCGACCGGTCCAAGGTCGAGGCGGTCGAACAGCGTCTGTCCTCCTATCCGCCGCTTGTCTTCGCCGGCGAGGCCCGCCGGCTGAAGGCCAAGCTGGCCGAGGCCGCCGCCGGTCAAGCCTTCCTGCTGCAGGGTGGCGATTGCGCCGAGAGCTTCGCCGAATTCCACCCCAACAACATCCGCGACACCTTCCGCGTCCTGCTGCAGATGGCCGTGGTGCTGACCTTCGGCGCCTCGATCCCGGTCATCAAGGTCGGCCGCATGGCCGGCCAGTTCGCCAAGCCGCGCTCGGCCGACATGGAGGCCATCGACGGGGTCGAGTTGCCGTCCTACCGCGGCGACATCATCAACGGCTTCGACTTCACCAGCGATGCCCGCGTTCCCGATCCGGAGCGCATGATGCAGGCCTACACCCAGGCCGCCGCGACGCTGAACCTGTTGCGCGCCTTCGCCCAGGGCGGTTACGCCGACCTGCACAAGGTCCATCAGTGGACGCTGAGCTTCGTCGAGAAGTCGCCGGCCGGCGAGCATTTCCAGGAGCTGGCCAACCGTCTGGACGAGGCTCTGGCCTTCATGGCCGCCTGCGGCATCACCGCGGAGACGACGCCGCAGATCCGCGAGACCGACTTCTTCACCAGCCACGAGGCGCTGCTGCTGCCGTTCGAGCAGGCGCTGACCCGCGTCGACAGCACCACCGGCGACTGGTACGACGTGTCGGCCCACATGCTGTGGATCGGCGACCGCACCCGCCAGCCCGACGGCGCCCATGTCGAATTCCTGCGCGGGGTGAAGAACCCGATCGGCCTGAAATGCGGTCCGACCACCGACCCGGACGAACTGATCCGCCTGATCGACATCCTGAACCCGACCAACGAGGCCGGGCGCCTGACGCTGATCGTGCGCATGGGCTCCGACAAGGTGGCGGAGAAGTTCCCGCCGCTGCTGCGCAAGGTCCAGCGCGAAGGCCGCACGGTGGTGTGGTCCTGCGACCCGATGCACGGCAACACGGTGAAGTCGACCACCGGCTACAAGACCCGTCCGGTCGAGAGGGTGCTGGCCGAGGCGCGCGGTTTCTTCGAAGTGCATCAAGCCGAAGGCACCCATGCCGGCGGCGTGCATTTCGAGCTGACCGGGCAGGACGTGACGGAGTGCACCGGCGGCGCCCAGGCGATCACCGACCACAATCTGGCGCTGCGCTACCACACCGCCTGCGACCCGCGCCTGAACGCCAGCCAGTCGCTGGAACTGGCCTTCCTGCTGGCCGAAAAGCTGAAGGAAGGCCGCCAGTCGCGCGACGCCCAGCGCCGCGCCGCCGTCGCGGCCGAGTGATCGAAACAGAGTGAACGGATTGGGGCGGGCGTCCTCGCGGCGCCTGCCTCCACTCTCTTCTACCGCACCACCATCCGGTCCAGCAGGATATCCTTCACCCGCACGCCCCGCAGTTCGCGGTCGAGCACGCCCGCGATCGTGCTTTTCATCAGCATTGCCCCGTCGGCGCCGGTCAGCTGCTGCGGGTCGATCTGGCGCATGCGGTCGGACAGTTGGTCGGAGATGCGGGGGACGTAGGGATCGGCGACCTTGCCGTCGACCGACGGATCGATCTCCAGCAGAACCTTGACGTCGACCATCCGTGCGCCGCCACCGCCCAAGCCGAAGGTCATCATCGGCAGGGCGGCGTATTTCTTGCTGACCCCCGGCTGTGCCTGTGGCGCAGGTGCGCGGTTCTTGCTGGCCACCACGGCACCCGTGGTGCCGAGCGCCGCCAGCGCCAGCAGCAGGCCGGTCAGAACCAGCGGCATCAGGGACACCGTTTCCCCATGCCGGTTGCGACGGACGAGCCGCACGATCGCCTTTCCGCCCCCAATCCCGGGGGTCTCACGTCCCATCGCCGACGATGCTAGGCCTGCAGCAAAGTCAGGTCAAATGCCGATCGATCAGTCCGGAGAACAATCCGTCCGGTCAGCCGGCCGGAATCACCGGAACATTGTCGATCAGCCGGGCCTTGCCCATCCAGGCCGCGGCGAGGAGCCGGGCGGGACGGGTGACGGCGGTCACCGGCTCCAGCGTTTCGGCGTCGCGCAGTTCGACATAGTCGATGGTGCCGAATCCAGCCTCGGCGATGCGGCCGCGGATCCCGGTCAGGGCACCGTCGGCCTCGGCCCCACGAGCCAGCGCCTCAGCCGCCGCGGTCAGCGCCCGGTGCAACTCCGGCGCACGGGCACGCTCGTCGGCGCTGAGATAGGCGTTGCGGGAGGACATGGCGAGCCCATCGGCCTCGCGCACCGTCGGCAGTCCTTCGACGCGGACGGGGATGTCGAGATCGCGGGTGAAGCGGCGGATCACCATCAACTGCTGATAGTCCTTCTCGCCGAACACCGCGACGTCGGGCAGTGCCTGCAGGAACAGCTTGGTCACCACCAGGGCGACGCCGCCGAACATCTGCGGCCGGAAGGCACCGCACAGCCCCTCCGCCGGGCCGCCGACCGAGATGGCGGTGGCGAAGCCTTCCGGATACATGGCGCGTACCGACGGGGCATAGAGCGCGTGGCACCCCGCCGACGCGAGCTTGGCGGAATCGCCGGCCTCGTCGCGCGGGTAGCGGTCGAAATCCTCATGCGGGGCGAACTGGGTCGGATTGACGAAGACGCTGGCGACCACCCGGTCGGCCAATTCCCGCCCGCGCCGCACGAGGCCCAGATGTCCGTCATGCAGCGCCCCCATCGTCGGCACGAGGGCGACGGTCAGCCCCTCCCCGCGCCAAGCCGCGACCTGTGCTCGCAGATCCTCGACCGTCCTCATGATCGGCAGGTCGCTGGAGGTCTGGGCGGCGGTCAACGTCATGGCGGCGGTCCTTGCGCGTCGAATTCGCGCGCTGGATAACGCGTCGGACCGTTCCTGTCCAGAAAAGCTTTCTGTAAGACATACTGTTGCCGAAGCGGCGGCGAAGGCACCCCCTCCCCCGCCGCGTCGAACTTGGAAAATCAGCGCTTGATGGTGATGCCGACCAGATAGGCCAGGTTCGCCCAGGCCAGCAGCGTGGCAAGCAGCGCGGTGAAGGACGGGACGAAAATCACCGAACCGATGATGATGGCGAGGACCACGACGAGCAGGCCGAGAGAGAGCAGAGCGATGCGGGTATCGTCCATGAGGTGAGGCTTTCCGAAACGGGTGACAGGGAATGACCCAACCTACCGTATTGCAACGCAAACGGGGCTGATCTGCGTCAATCGACCGCGGATTCGGCAATTATATAAGTATAAACTGATGCACATTTTCAGTGTAGTCCCGGGGCAAAAATGCCGGGAAAAGAAAAAGGCTCCGGACTTTCGTCCGAAGCCTTTTCTTAATGGTGGGCGCGACAGGGATTGAACCTGTGACCCTTCGCGTGTGAAGCGAATGCTCTCCCGCTGAGCTACGCGCCCGAACCTTGAAACTCTTTGCCCCGTTCCGTCCAGCCGATCCGGCTGGCTTTCCCGGGAGCGTCGCGACCGTCTTTCGTCGGCCCCGCCGCTGCGGTGGGCGGGTTTCTACGGCCTTCCCCGCCGGGTGTCAAGCACCAGATTCATCACCATCTTAAAAAAGATTTCGCCGACCGCAGGAGCCCCGGACCGTGCCCCATCCCAGCCCTCTCCGCCTCCCCAACCGTTTCGGAACGGCCCTGCTGGCCGCCGGCCTGTCGCTCCCCCTGCTGCCGCTCGCAGCACCGGCAGCCATGGCGGAGCCGCTGAAGGCGACCTACCGCGTGTTCGTCGGCGGCGTCACCGCGCTGGACGTGGATGCGACCCTGGACGTGACCGGCGACCGCTACCGGATCGCGGTGTCGGCGGTGACCGGGGGCACCATCGGCCGCCTGTTCACCTGGAAGACGGAATCGCAGAGCGACGGCCGCCGCCAGGGCGACGACCTGAGGCCGGCCAGCCACCGTCAGTCCAGCCAGTTCCGGGGGGAGCCGCGCAACGTCACCCTGACCTACGGGCCGCAGGGCGATGTTTCCGCCACCGTCACGCCCCCGCCGGAGACCGACGACCGCGAGCCGGTGCCGCCCGCCCTGCAGCGCGGCACGCTGGACCCGCTGTCCGCCGTGCTGGACCTGCTCTTCGCGGTGGGGGCGACCGAACGCTGCGACCGGTCGCTGCCGGTGTTCGACGGGCGCCGCCGCTATGACATGATGTTCACCGAGGTGGGACGGCGGATCGTCGATCCGTCACGCTATTCGGTCTTCTCCGGCGTCGCCCAGCAATGCCGGGTCAGCTACAAGCCGGTGGCGGGATACGGCAGGTCCGGCCCCACCGGCCGCTTCTGGCAGCGGAGCAATCCGGCGGACCGGCCGCCGGTGGATCTGTGGTTGGCCCCCGTCGCCGCCGGCTATCCGCCCCTGCCGGTGCGGCTGGAGACGGACAGCGATTTCGGCAGCGTGGTCGTCCACCTGACGGGCGTCACGCCGCCAGCGGCAGACCGCCGGACCGGGGCCTCACAGCCGCCGATCCGTTGACCGTTGCGGCGGGCGTGATCCCGGCGGGCGAGCGGGTGTCGAGGATCAGGTCCGACGGCTGAATGCCGGCGCGCCGCATCGCTTCGTTCAGCGCCCCCGCCGACGGCCAGAGAAGACGGCCGTCCAGTTCAAGCAGCGCGCCATCCAGAAGCGCCGCATAGCCGCCCAGTTTTCCCATATGAACGACCCGAGCCATGCGAGAGACCATGGTGGAGTTCCTTCCCATTGGGGACCGCCGTAGCGCGGCGTCGACTGCGGCACGACGTGCCGCCGCCCGGCCCGCACCCGGCAGGTTCTTGATTGCTTGTCTTGCCAGCCGGAAGCGGACAGCAGCAGGAGCGTGGTGCAGATGGCCAGCGAACCGGCCGTCACGGCATCGTCCTGCATCATGGTGCGCCCTCCCGGATCGACCCTAATACTGTAGGGGCTTTGCCGTGGCCGTGGGCGGATCCTGAGGGATACCGCAGCTGTCCAAAAGGATAGTATCAGCGTATGCATCGTTCCGTTGCACCGGCGGTCGCCGCGGTGAACGGACTGTCCGCAGCCTTCAGGGAGCGTTCGGCGCATCGGCAAAGTGGTGCGGGACGGGCCGGCACTCACCCTTTCCACACGCATGCCCGCCTTGGGACGATCCCGACCGAAGCGGCTATTTCCGCCGTCCGGTGCAGGACCACGCCATGGCCGGCGCGGCTATGACAGGCTGAAACAAAAGTTGACTTGGGCTTCCTTTGCGTGCTGTGGCACACCACTCTCGGAATTGCCGATGGTGCAGTGCGCACTCCGGAAGATGCGTCGCCCGCAGGAGCAGTGATGTCTTAACCTTTCCCGGCTCAAGTACGGCGCTTTCATCGATCGGTTTCCCTCCACCCCTTCCCGTCCACACCAAGGTCCGACCAGGAACACCACCATGGCCCATCGTCCGCTCGCCTGCGTGATCCTCGCCGCCGGCAAGGGCACGCGCATGAAATCCGATCTGCCCAAGGTGCTGCACCGGGTGGCCGGCCGGCCGATGGTCGGGCATGTGCTGGCCGCGGTGAAGACGCTCGACCCCGACCATGTCGTGGTGGTGGTCGGCCCCGGCATGGACAGCGTCGCCGCCGCAGTCGCCCCCTACCCCACCGCGGTCCAGCATGAGCAGCGCGGCACCGCCGACGCCGTGCGCGCCGCCTTCGGCCTGCTGGAGGGGTTCACCGGCGACGTCATCGTCCTGTACGGCGACACGCCGCTGGTCACTCCCGACACGCTGCGTGCCCTGGTGCAGGCGCGCCGGCAGGCGGCCGACCCGGCGGTGGTGGTGCTGGGCATGCGGCCCGACGATCCCGGCGCCTATGGCCGCCTGATCCTGAATGCCCGCGGCGGGCTGGAGAAGATCGTCGAGTATCTCGACGCCAGCGAGGAGGAACGTGCGGTCACCCTGTGCAACGCCGGCCTGATGGCGTTCGACGGTGCGCGCATGTTCGACCTGATCGGCAGCGTCGGCAACGACAACGCCAAGTCCGAATACTACCTGACCGACGTCGTCCAGATCGCGCGGCGCGCCGGCATGGCCTGCGCCGTGGTCGAGGCCGCCCCGGCCGAGGTGGTCGGCGTCAACTCCCGCGCCGAATTGGCGGAGGTGGAAAAGCTGCTGCAGCGCCGCCTGCGCAAGGCCGCGATGGACAACGGCGCCACCCTGATCGACCCCGACAGCACCTTCCTCAGCGTCGACACCAAGCTCGGACGCGACGTGGTCGTCGGTCCGGGCTGCTTCTTCGGCGCCGGCGTGACCGTGGGCGACCGGGTGGAGATCAAGCCCTACTGCCATCTGGAGGGCGTGCGCATCGACAGCGGCGCCGTCATCGGCCCCTTCGCCCGGCTGCGTCCGGGTGCGGAAATCGGTCCGGACGCCCACATCGGCAATTTCGTCGAGGTGAAGAACGCGGTGATCGAGGCCGGGGCCAAGGCCAACCACCTGACCTACATCGGCGACGCCCGCGTCGGCGCCAAGGCCAACATCGGCGCCGGCACCATCACCTGCAACTATGACGGCTTCAACAAAAGCCGGACCGAGATCGGCGCCGGGGCCTTCATCGGCTCCAACAGCGCGCTGGTCGCACCGGTGGTCATCGGCGAAGGCGCGATCGTCGGCGCCGGCAGCGTGGTGACGATGGCGGTGGAGGCCGATGCCCTGGTGGTCGCCCGCGGCAGCCAGAAGGCTTACGCCGGCTGGGCACAGCGTTTCCGCGAACGGAAGCAAAACGAGAAAGCAAAAAAGGCGTAGGATCGGTTCGGGTCCTCACTCTCCGGTCGGCATCTTTTTTCAGGAGCATCAGGTCCATGTGCGGCATCATCGGCATCAACGGCATTCACGACGCATCCCCCCGGCTGGTGGAGGGCCTGCGCCGGCTCGAATACCGCGGTTATGACAGCGCGGGCGTCGCCACCCTGGTGAACGGCCACATCGAGCGCCGCCGCGCCGAGGGCAAGCTGGTCAACCTGGATATGAAGCTGCGCGACCAGCCGCTGTCCGGCACGGTCGGGATCGGCCACACGCGCTGGGCCACCCATGGCGGCCCGACGGAGAACAACGCTCATCCCCACGCCACCAAGCGCGTCGCCGTCGTCCACAACGGCATCATCGAGAATTACCAGGAGCTGAAGGACGAGCTGACCGGCCACGGCTACGTCTTCGAAAGCGCCACCGACACCGAGGTGATCGTCCACCTCGTGACCTATTACCTGGACCAGCAGGGCATGACGCCGGTCCAGGCGTCGGCCGCCGCCTTCAAGCGCTTCACCGGCGCCTTCGCCCTGGTGCTGATCTTCGCGGGCGAGCATGAACTGATGATCGGCGCCCGCCACGGCACGCCGCTGGCCGTCGGATATGGCGACGGCGAAATGTATCTGGCGTCCGACGCCTTCGCCCTGGCGCCGCTGACCAACCGCATCTGCTATCTGGAGGACGGCGACTGGGTCGAGGTCAGCCGCACCGCCGCCATCGTCCACGACGCATCGGATGCGGTGGTGGAGCGGCCGGTGAAGACCACCGCGGTCTCCGGCGCCCTGATCGGCAAGGACGGCTACCGACACTACATGCTCAAGGAAATCTACGAGCAGCCGCAGGTCATCGGCGACACGCTGAACGCCTACATCAACCCGGAAACCGGCGCCTTCGCCTTGCCGGACTTCCCCTTCGATCTGGCCGGCGCGTCCAAGCTGACCATCGTCGCCTGCGGCACCGCCTACTACGCCGGTTTCGTCGCCAAATACTGGTTCGAGACGCTGGCCCGCATCCCGGTCGAGGTCGACATCGCCTCGGAGTTCCGCTACCGCGAGGCCCCGCTGCCGCCGGGCGGCATCGCGCTGTTCATCTCCCAGTCGGGCGAGACGCTGGATACGCTGGAGGCCCTGCGTTATTGCAAGCGCCAGGGCCAGAAGATCCTGTCGATCGTGAACGCCCCGGAAAGCACCATCGCCCGGGAATCCGACGCCGTGCTCTACACCATGGCGGGGCCGGAGATCGGCGTCGCCTCGACCAAGGCCTTCACCACCCAGCTGACCACGCTGGCCTGCCTTGCCGTCACCGTCGGCCGCGCCCGCGGCGCCATCGACCAGGAGCGGATGCAGCAGATCGCCCACGCCCTGCGCGAAGTCCCCGCCCGCGCCGCCGATGTGCTGGCCCATGACGAGCGGCTGAAGGAACTGGCTCAAGAGGTGTCGGAGGCCCGCGACGTGCTCTATCTCGGCCGCGGCGCCATGTACCCGCTGGCCCTGGAAGGCGCGCTGAAGCTGAAGGAGATCAGCTACATCCATGCCGAGGGCTACGCCGCCGGCGAGCTGAAGCATGGTCCGATCGCGCTGATCGACGACAATGTGCCGGTGATCGTGCTGGTCCCGTCCGACGCCCTGTTCGAGAAGGTGGTGTCGAACGTGCAGGAGGTCTGCGCCCGCTCCGGCAAGGTCCTGCTGCTGGCCGACAAGAAGGGCATCGACAAGCTGAAGGACAAGGTCCGCTGGTCGGTCGAACTGCCGGCCTGCGACCCGCTGGTTGCCCCGCTGCTCTACGCCATCCCGGTCCAGTTGCTGGCCTACCATACGGCCGTGCTGAAGGGGACGGATGTCGATCAGCCGCGTAATCTGGCGAAGTCGGTTACTGTCGAGTAAAGCAGAAGGCGCAGAGTGTAGTTGTTGTCGGCGGAGAATAAAGCCTGCGAATGGGCTGAGTAAGTAGTCCCGCGCTTCCTGGGAGGTCGTATCCTTAGTTGAGGATACGCTTCCGCGGGATCGGGCATTCCCTGCATGAACTTGCCCGGAGAACGTGAAGAACCTCCCGCTATGGTCTGAGGGAGCGGGAGGTTTGGCGGCGGTGCCGCCTATCGGCGCAGGCCGATGGAAGAGTTCAAGCAAGAAGCGGTTCGGCTGGACCGCCGCCGGATCCGTGACAGACGCCGCGACCACGGTGAACGCCAAATCCGCCCGCAACATGACGCAAAGCGAGCCAAAACGAAAAGGGCCTAGCCGCTGAAACGGCTAAGCCCTTGAATTCATGGCGGACCCGACGAGATTCGAACTCATGACCTCTGCCTTCGGAGGGCAGCGCTCTATCCAGCTGAGCTACGGGTCCATCGCTGGTGGAGGTGGAACATAGTCCAAGCCCTGCGGCGACGCAAACACTAAATTCAGCCTTTTTCTGAAGACGCCGCAACGCCTCGCCCCCGCTTCGTGGAAACGTTTCCATTCTTCATGAAACCGTTTTCCTGACGTCACGCGATTGCAACACGCCGCCATCACTCTGCCCCACACCGGATCGGCCGGTGACGCAAGGACGGGTGGTTGATGGTACGGGATGGGATGCGGTTCACGGATGGGCAGACGCCGCGGGGCACCGCCCGCGGGGTGGAGCGCGTGGCGACGATCCGCGATGTGGCGGCGCGCGCCGGGGTGTCCATCGCCACCGTGTCGCGCGTCCTCAACGGCAGCGGTAACGCCACGCCGGAAACCATGGAAAAGGTCCGTGCCGCGGCGTCGGACCTGTCCTTCCGCCCCAGCACCATCGGGCGCAGCCTGAAGGCGGCGCGCACGCGCACCGTCGGCGTGCTGGTGCCGTCGCTGACCAATCCCGTCTTCGCCGAGAGCGTCGCCGGCATCCAGGAAGCGGCGGCGGAGGCCGGATACAGCGTCCTGATCGCCTCTACAGATTATGATCCGGGCAAGGAATCCCGCGCCATCGAAGGACTGCTGTCCAATCGGGTGGAAGGGCTGGTACTGACCGTCGCCGACGCCGACCGCAGCGGCTCGCTCGACACGCTGGACGAGGTGCGGCTGCCCTATGTGCTGGCCTACAACCAGCCGGAACGCGCGTTGCGCGCCCATGTGTCGGTCGACAATGTCGCGGCATCCCGCGCGGTGGCGGAGCGGATGGCGGTGCTCGGCCACCGGCGCATCGGCATGATCGCCGGGCGCTTCCGCCAATCCGACCGCTCGCGGCGGCGCCATGCCGGCTGGCAGGCGGCGCTGACCGATGCCGGCCTGCCGCCGGGGCCGGTGGTGGAGGTCGATTTCAACGATTTGCAGCTGGCCCACCGGCTGGCCCCGCATCTGGAAGGGCCGGAGCGGCCGACCGCGTTCTTTGCCTCCAACGACATGCTGGCGCTCGCCACGATCCGGACCCTGCGCGACCTCGGCCTGCGGGTGCCCGACGACGTGTCGGTCTGCGGATTCGACGGGATCGAGGTCGGCCGGCTGATGTCGCCCAGCCTCGCCACCCTGGTGCAGCCGGCCCGCGCGATGGGCGCCACCGCCTTCGAATGCCTGCGCACCGGATTTTCCGGCGATCTGCAGGGCCGCGCCGTGATGCTGCCCTTCACTTTGCGTCCGGGCGAATCGCTCGGGGCCGCGCCTTCCGAACCGATCCAAGCGCTTTCCGAACGGAGATACCCTCGATCATGATGAAGCCGTTCCTGCTCGGCGCCGCCGCTCTGGCCGCCGCCCTCACCGCCACGGTCGCTCCCGCCAAGGCGGCGGAGCAGACCGCCATCTGCTACAACTGCCCGCCGGAATGGGCCGATTGGGCGTCGCAGCTGAAGGCGATCAAGGCCGATCTTGGCATCGCCGTGCCGTTCGACAACAAGAACTCCGGCCAGTCTCTTGCCGCCATGCTGGCGGAAAAGGACAAGCCGGTCGCGGACGTCGTCTATCTCGGCGGGGCGGTCGGCATCCAGGCCAAGGCGGCGGGCGTCGTCGCGCCCTTCAAGCCGGCGGCCTGGGCCGAGATCCCCGATGGGATGAAGGACGCCGACGGCAACTGGTTCGCCATCCACAGCGGCACGCTGGGCTTCTTCGTCAACACCGAGGCGCTGGGCGGAAAGCCTGTACCGCAGAGCTGGGCCGACCTGCTGAAGCCCGATTATTCCGGCATGGTGGGCTATCTGGACCCGACCAGTGCCGCCGTCGGCTATGTCGGCGCGGTTGCGGTCAACCTGGCGCTGGGCGGCGATTACGGCAGCTTCGACAAGGCGGTCGGCTGGTTCAAGGACCTGCAGAAGAACCAGCCCATCGTGCCGAAGCAAACCTCCTACGCCCGCGTTCTGTCGGGCGAGATTCCGATCCTGATCGACTACGACTTCAACGCCTACCGCGCCAAATACACCGACAAGGCCCCGGTCGCCTTCGTCATCCCGAAGGAAGGCACCGTGTCGGTCCCCTATGTGATGGCGCTGGTCAAGAACGGCCCGAATCCCGAGAACGGCAAGAAGGTTCTGGACTACGTCCTGTCCGACAAGGGCCAGACCCTGTGGGCCAACGCCTTCATGCGCCCGGTCCGGGCCGAGGCCATGTCGCCGGAGACCGCCGCCAAGTTCCTGCCGGCCGCCGACTACGCCCGCGCCAAGCCGGTCGACCTCGCCCGCATGGCCGAGGCGCAGAAGGGCTTCATGGACCGCTATCAGGCGGAGGTGAAGTGAGCGCCTGCGTGCAGGATGCTCCCCTCCCGCACCGGCCCGCGGCATCCCCGCGGGCCGGCCTGGAAGGGACGGGCGAACCGCTGCGGCTGGCGGCCCTGCTGGCGCCGGCGGCGGCGGTGTTCGCAGCGTTCTTCCTGCTGCCGCTGGTCCGCCTGATCCTGATCGGCGCCGGCGGGGCGGAGGGCTGGTCCGCCTATCTCACCACGCTCGTCGATCCCGGACATCTCGACAGCCTGATCTCCACGCTGGCGCTGTCGGCCGGGGTGACCCTGGTGACGCTGGCGGTTTCGACCGTCGCCGGGCTTTTCCTGGTGCGCCATCACTTTCCCGGGCACGCCCTGCTGGTGGCGCTGCTGACCTTCCCGCTGGCCTTTCCCGGCGTGGTGATCGGCTTCATGGTCATCATGCTGGCCGGACGCCAGGGGCTGATCGGCACCATCACCCAGGCGCTGACCGGGGGAAAGCTGGTCTTCGCCTATTCGATGGCCGGGCTGTTCCTGGGCTACGTCTATTTCTCGATCCCGCGCGTCATCCTGACGGTGATGGCGGCGGCGGAGAAGCTGGACCCGCGGCTGGAGGAGGCGGCGCGATCGCTGGGGGCATCCCCCTGGCGGGTGGTGGCCGACGTGATCCTGCCGGCGCTGAAACCGGCACTGATTTCCGCAGGCGCGCTCTGCTTCGCGACCTCCATGGGCGCGTTCGGCACCGCCTTCACGCTCGCCACACGCATCAATGTGCTGCCGATGACGATCTACACCGAATTCACACTCCAGGCGAACATCGCGGCGGCGGCGGCGCTCAGCGTCCTGCTCGGCCTCATCACCTGGGCGGCCCTGGCGGTTGCGCGCAGCGTCGCCGGCACCTCCGTCGCGGCGGCGGGGTGACGGGCAATGCATAGTCTCTCGAACCGCCGCGGCTGGGGGTTCTGGCTGCAGTTGGGCTTCACCCTGCTGGTCTGCGCCCTGCTGACCGTGCCGATGGTGATGTCGATGCTGGCCGGGCTGACCGCCAACTATTTCGTCGGGCTGAAGAGCGGCCTGACCCTGCGCTGGGTGGAGGAGGTGTGGCGGGTCTATTCCGGCACCATCCTGCTGTCCTTGCAGATCGCCTTCGCCTGCCTCGCCTGCACGCTGCTGCTGGGCGTGCCCGCGGCCTATGCGCTGGCGCGCCGTCCCGGCCGGATCGCCCGGCTGGTGGAGGAACTCCTGATGATGCCGGTGGCCATCCCCGGCCTCGCCACCGCGCTGGCGCTGATCGTCACCTATGGCGGCGTGGGTGATTTGCGCAGCAGCTGGCTGTTCATCCTGATCGGCCATGTGCTGTTCACCCTGCCCTTCATGGTCCGCGCCGTTCTGGCGGTGCTGGGCTCCATCGACCTGAAGACGCTGGAGGAGGGGGCCGCCAGCCTGGGCGCCGGCTTCCTGCGCCGCTTCGCCACGGTGGTGCTGCCCAACTGCCGCTCCGGCATCCTGGCCGGGTCGCTGATGGTGCTGACGCTGTCGGTCGGCGAGTTCAACCTGACCTGGCTGCTGCACACGCCGCTGACCAAGACCCTGCCGGTCGGGCTGGCCGACAGCTACGCCTCGCTGCGGATCGAGATCGGCAGCGCCTACACCCTCGTCTTCTTCCTGATGATCGTGCCCAGCCTGATCCTGCTGCAGGGTCTGGCGAAGCGCGGCCGCCCGTCCGTTTGAGGCTTCCAGAGATGCCCGACAGCCTGATGCCCGACAGCTTCCACCTCGACGCCGTGCCGATCCGCCTGGAGCGCTGCGGCAAGACCTTCGCCGGAAGCGCCCGTGCGCTGGAACCGCTGGACCTGACCATCCGCGGCGGCGAGACCATCGTCTTCCTCGGCCCCAGCGGCTGCGGCAAGACCACCACGCTGCGCATCATCGCCGGGCTGGAGAGCCCCGATCCTGGCGGCCGCGTGCTGTTCGGGGAGGAGGACGTCACCGCCCTGCCGATCGAGCGGCGCAATGTCGGCATGGTCTTCCAGAGCTACGCCCTGTTCCCCAACATGACGGTGGCGGAAAACGTCGCCTACGGCCTGAAGGTGCGCAAGCTGCCGCGCGCCGACCGCGCCCGCCGGGTGGAGGAGATGCTGGACCTGATGCATCTCGGCGAGTTCGCAGGGCGACGGATCGACCAGCTGTCCGGCGGGCAGCGGCAGCGCGTGGCGCTGGCCCGCGCGCTGGTGGTGCGGCCGCGCGTGCTTCTGCTGGACGAGCCGCTGACGGCGCTCGACGCCAAGCTGCGCGACAGTTTGCGGCTGGAAATCGACCGGCTGCTGCGCGGGCTGGGCATCACTGCCGTCTACGTCACCCACGACCAGGGGGAGGCGATGGCGCTGGGCGACCGCATCGTGGTGATGGCCAAGGGGCGCGTGGCGCAGATCGGCACCCCGCGGGAGATCTATTACCAGCCGGCGGACGGCTTCGTCGCCGACTTCATCGGCACGATGAACCGGCTGGGCGGAACGGTGCAGGGCGGGATGCTGTCCATCGGGGCGGCGTCGCTGCCCTGGTCGGGGCCGGACGGTGCGGTGGAACTGCTGGTGCGGCCGGAGGATCTGGCGCTCGCATCGGAGGCCGACGGGCATCTCGGCGGGAGCGTCGCCGCGGCGGTGTTCCTGGGCGACCGCACGCGGCTGGTGGTGGAGCCCACGGACGGGCCGGCGCTGACGGTGGACACCCTCGGGCGGAGCGAGCTGGGTCGCGGCGACCGGGTGTGGCTGCGCGTCGATCCGGCGCGGGTGCTGGCGGTGCCGTGAGTTTGGTCGTCGCGACGCTTTGCCCCCTCCCCATCCCTCCCCCGCCTTCGGCGGGAGAGGGGGCAGGATGCTTGTGCGAGTGAACTGAATTGCGAAGCGGCGGCAGTCCCCTCTCCCTCGAAGAGGGGGAGGGTTAGGGAGGGGGCATACGCCTCCAAATCAAACACTTAAGCCCAAGGCCCCACCCATGATCATTGTCCAGATCACCGACACCCACATCAAGCCGCCCGGCCGCCTCGCCTACCGCCGCGTCGACACCGCGCCCTTCCTGGAGCGCGCCGTCGCCGCCGTCCTGGCGCTCACCCCCCGGCCAGACGTGATCCTCGCCACCGGCGACCTCGTTGATGCGGGCCATGCCGAGGAGTACGAACGCCTGCTCGGCCTGCTGCGCCCGCTCGACATCCCGCTCTTCGCCGTGCCCGGCAACCATGACGAACGTGCTGGTCTCGCCGAGGCCTTTCCAGATCTCAAGGCGCGCGTCGGCGACAGCTCCTTCTTCCACTACACGGTGGAGGACTGGCCGGTCCGCCTGATCGCCATGGACACCGTCCTGCCCGGCTCCGGCGCCGGAGAGGTCTGTGCGGAGCGGCTCGCCTGGCTCGACACCCGCCTGTCCGAGCAGCCCGAGCGGCCGACCATCGTCTTCCAGCATCATCCGCCCTTCGCCACCGGCATCGGCCACATGGACCGGCTCGGCCTGAGCGGCGCCGACGCCATGGCCGACGTGATCCGCCGCCATCGCCAAGTGGAACGGGTGCTGTGCGGCCATCTGCACCGGCCGATCCAGGTGCGCTGGGCCGGGACCATCGCCTCGACCGCGCCCTCCACCGCGCATCAGGTGGCGCTCGACCTGCGCGACGACGCGCCGTCCGCCTTCGTGATGGAGCCGCCGGGCTACCAGATCCACATGTGGCGCGCCGACACCGGCGTAGTCAGCCATACCGCCGTCATCGGCGACTATGACGGCCCCTATCCCTTCTTCAAGGACGGAAAGCTGATCGACTAGCTCGGCTATTCGGCCGGCTGTCACGCGCCTGTCACGGGCTTCGCGTAAGACACAGCTCTCACCGCCGATCCCACGGAGACGACAGAGATGAAGGCGTTTCTCGCCACCCTCGCCACGGTGCTGACCCTGGCGCTTGGCCACAGCGCACAGGCCGACGGCGCCACCGGCAAGCTCGTGCTCTACACCTCACAGCTGGAGCCGGACGCCCGCCAAACGGTCGAGGCTTTCAAGGCGAAGAATCCCGGCGTCGAGGTGGAGTGGGTCCGCAACGGCACGACCGAGCTGATGAACAAGCTGCGAGCGGAGTTCACCGCCGGCGCGCCGCAGCCCGACCTGCTGCTGATCGCCGACGCGGTGACGATGGAATCGCTGAAGGCTGAGAAGCGCCTGCAGCCCTATGCCGGCGCTCCGGTGGCCGGCTATCGTCCCGGCACCCACGATGCGCAGGGCTACTGGTTCGGCACCAAGCTGATCACCACCGGCATCGTCTACAACACCGCCGCTCCGATGAAGCCGACCTCCTGGCAGGATCTGCTGAAGCCGGAAGCCAAGGGCAGCACGGTGATGCCGAGCCCGCTCTATTCCGGTGCCGCCGCCATCCACATGGCGTCGATCAAGGCGCAGCCGTCGCTGGGCATGGCGTACTACGAGGCGCTGCAGCGCAACGCCGTCACCGCGGCCAAGGGCAACGGCGGCATCCTGAAGGACGTGGCCGGCGGGGCGAAGCTCTACGGCATGGTCGTCGATTACCTGCCGATCCGCGAACAGCTGAAAGGCGCGCCCGTCGCCTTCGTCTTCCCCAAGGAGGGCGTCAGCGCGGTCAGCGAGCCGGTGGCGATCCTCAGCACCGCGAAGAACCCCACCGCGGCCAAGGCCTTCATCGACTTCCTGCTGAGCCGCGACGGTCAGGATCTCGCCTCCCGCCAAGGTTTCCTGCCGGCCCTGCCGGGCGTCAACCCGCCGCCGGGCTTCCCCGATCCGGCAACCATCACCCTGCTGCCCTACGACCCGGCCAAGGCGCTGGCCGAGGACGACGCCAACAAGCGCGCCTTCGCCGACCTGTTCGGCGGGTGAGTGAGGTACGGTAAGCATCCCCTCTCCCCCCGGGGAGAGGGTTAGGGTGAGGGGGATGCGTTGCGGGGACTTTCAAGAATCGCGCACTCCGATCCGTCTGTGAAAATCCACGCTGTGCACCCCCCTCACCCCGACCCTCTCCCCGGGGGGGAGAGGGGGATTGCCCCGGGAGGTTGGAGGGTGGGAAAAGGCGCTTTGCCCGCCCTCCCCGGTTGGCCGCTACTGGTCGGCCTGCTCGTGCTTCTCCCGGTCCTGCGCCTGCTGTGGGAAGCGGGCGATCCGGCGGTGCTGGGCCGTGTGCTCGACTCCCCCGCCACATGGCGGGCCACCGGCAACAGCATCGCCATCGCCGCAGGCGCCACGCTGGCGGCGGCACTGATCGGCGGGCCCTTCGCCCTGCTGATCGGGTTGACCGACCTGCGCGCCCGGACGGCGATGACCTTCGCCCTGATCCTGCCGCTGATGATCCCGCCGCAGATCGTGGCGATGGCCTGGACCCATCTTGCCGGCTCCAGCAGCCCGCTGCTGAAGCCGCTCGGCCTCGCTCCGCCGGTCGGCACGCCGAACCCGGTGCAGTCGGCGGCGGGTATGATCCTGGTGATGGGGATCGAACATGCGCCGCTGGTCTTCCTCGCCCTGCGCGCAGCGCTCCGCGCCATTCCCGGCGACGTGCTGGAAGCGGCGCGGGCATCCGGCGCCGGTCCCTGGCGCGCGGTGCGCGGCGTGGTGCTGCCGCTCTGCCTGCCGGGCCTGATCGCCGGGCTCGCCATGGCCTTCGTCGCGGCGCTGGGGAATTTCGGAGTTCCCGCCCTGCTAGGCGTGCCGGCCGGCATCCCGATGCTGCCGACGCTGATCTACCGCCGGCTGGCCGGCTTCGGCCCCTCCGCCCTGCCCGAGGTGGCGGTGCTGGCCGCGCTGATCGGACTGATCGCCTGCCTGGGCATCGCCGCCCAGACCATCCTGCAATCGCGCATCGCCACCCGCCTGCCCGGCGGCGCCCGTCCGTTGGCCGCGCTGCCGCTCGGCGCTGCCCGCGCACCAGTCGAGACGATGGCCTGGGGCGTTCTTCTGCTGCTGGTCGCGGCGCCGCTGGCGGCGTTGCTGGCGACCAGCCTCGTGCGGGTCTACGGCGTGCCCATCGGTCTCGACACGCTGACGCTGTCCCATTACAGCGAGGTGCTGGCGCTCGATCAGGTTGGGCGCGCCTTCGCCAATTCGGTGTTGCTGTCGGGATCGGCCGCCCTGCTGCTGGCGCTGCTGGCGATTCCGCTGGCCCACACCATGGCGCGGGGCGGCGGTGCCGGGCGGATCGCCCGTGCGGTCGGGGTGCTGGTGGAACTGCCGCACGCCGTGCCGGGGGTGGTGCTCGGCATCGGCTGCATCCTGCTGTTCCTGAAGCCGCTGCCAGGGCTGGGCTTCAGCCTGTACGGCACGCTGTGGATCATCCTGGCGGCCTATCTGGTCCGCTTCCTGCCGCTGGCCCTGCGCCCGGTGCAGGCGGCCTGCGCCGCGCTCGACCCCACGGTGGAGGAGGCCGCCCGCGCGCTCGGCGCCGGGCCGCTGCGCCGCCTGCTGACGGTGGTGGCGCCGCTGGTCGCACCGGCGGCGGCGGCCGGCGGGCTGCTGGTCTTCCTTACCGCCTTCAACGAACTGACCGTCTCCATCTTGCTGTGGTCGCAGGGGCGGGAGACACTGGGCGTCGTCGTCTATGCGCTGGAGGAAGGCGGCAGCCCGACGCTGGGCGCCGCGCTAGGCGTCATCGCAATTCTGGTGGTGCTGGCCGCCATGGTCGCCGCCGGGGCGCTGGGCCGCCGCCTGCCGCCCGGCGTGGTGCCCTGGCGCGAATAGACGTCTCAGGCCGGCAGTCCCGCCGCCTTGCGCACCGCCTCCAGCACGGTCAGCACGTCGCGCGCCTGCTCCGCCGTCACCGGCGGCGGCGCGCCGTCGAGGATGGCGGCCGCCACCCCGCGATAGAAGGCGGGATAGTCGCCGCACAGCGTTTCCACCCGGCGTTCCGTCCCGTCGGCCTGGACCAGCAAGGCGTGGTTCTCCGGTTCGTCCAGGCCCCAATCCGCCTCGGTCGGCATGCGGCCGGCACGCAACGCCGCCTCCTGCCCGTCCATGCCGTGTTTCAGGAAGCTGCCGCGGTCGCCATGCAGCTGGAAGCGCGGTCCCGGCCGGCAGACCACCGTCCCGCAATGCAGGATCGCCCGCAGCGGGCCATAGCCCAGCACGATGTGGAACCAGTCGTCGACCTGTGCGTCCGGCCGTTGGGCACCGACATCGGCGAGGATGCGGTCGGGCATGCCGAACAGGGTCAGCGCCTGATCGATCAGATGGGCGCCAAGGTCGAACAGCACCCCCGATCCTGCCAGCGTCTGTTCGCGCCAGCCCTGCTTGATCTGCGGCCGGAAGCGGTCGAAATGCGCCTCATAGTGATAGGGGCGGCCGACCTCGCCGTTTTCCAGGCAGGTGCGCAGAGTGAGGAAGTCGTTGTCCCAGCGGCGGTTCTGGAAAACCGTCAGCAGCCGCCCCTGCCGCTTGGCGACGTCGATCAGTTCGTCGGCTTCCGCCGCAGTGGTCGCCATCGGCTTGTCGATCACCACATGCTTGCCGGCCAGCAGCGCCTCGCGCGCCAAGGGGGCGTGGCTGGTGTTGGGGGTGGCGATCACCACCAGATCGATGTCCGGATCGCCGATCACCGCCTCGACCGTCGTAGCCTCCGCCCCCGGTGCGCTGCGGCGGATGTCGTCCACGCGCGAACTGGCGACCGCCTTCAGATTTAGGCGCGGCTCGCTCAGGATCAGCGGCGCGTGGAACACCGACCCGGCAAGGCCGAATCCCAACAGACCGACCGACAGGCTCCTCATCGTCTCTCCCCTTCCCCAAGGCTGGCAACCGGCACAGCAGATGGGCGTCCTGCGGGGAGCGGCCAAGGGGCTATCGACCAGGGCCAGGCGATACCACCCGGCCCTGGCCGGCTCCGCCCTACGGAGTGATCGCCACCTTCAGCACGCCGTCGCGCTGATGGCCGAACAGTTCATAGGCATCCTCGATCCGGTCCAGCGTGAAGCGGTGGGTGACCAGCGGCTTCAGATCCACCCGGCGGGAGGCGACGACCTCCATCAGCCGGCGCATCCGCTCCTTGCCGCCGGGGCAGAGCGAGGTGATGATGGTGTGGTCGCCCAGCCCCGCGGCGAAGGGTCCCAGCGGGATGCGCAGGTCGCCCGAATAGACGCCGAGGCTGGACAGCGTTCCGCCCGGCCGCAGGACACGCAGCGCCGCCTCGAAGGTCGCCTGGGTGCCCAGCGCCTCGATGGCGACGTCGACTCCACGGCCACCGGTCAGCCGCATGATCTCCTCCACCGGATCGACGCTGCGGAAATCGACCACATGGTCGGCGCCCATGCGCCGCGCCATCTCCATCCGCGCCGGCACGGCGTCGACGGCGATGATGGTGGTGGCGCCCTTCAGCTTGGCCCCGGCGGTGGCGCA
The DNA here is from genome assembly GCF_035628975.1 of Azospirillum sp. GTDB lineage: Bacteria > Pseudomonadota > Alphaproteobacteria > Azospirillales > Azospirillaceae > Azospirillum. The sequence goes on from NZ_DASPIS010000063.1 coordinate 22,930, forward strand.
CAGCCCGATGGGACCTTGCGCGAACACCGCCACGGTGTCGCCGATGCGGATGTTGCCGCGCTCGGCCCCGGCGAAGCCGGTGGACATGATGTCGGGGCACATCAGCACCTCTTCATCGGTCAGATCGTCGGGGACGGGGGCGAGGTTGGTCATCGCGTCCGGCACCAGCAGATAGTCTGCTTGGCAACCATCGATGGTGTTGCCGAATCGCCAGCCGCCCAGCGGCTTCCAGCCATGAGCGGTACCGGCGCCGTCCTGCGAATGGCAGCCGCATAGGCAGGCGTTGCTGTGGCCGCTGGGGGTAATTGCCCCGGCGATCACCCGTTGACCCTCGCGATAGCCGCTGACGGCCGAGCCCAGCTTTTCGATGACGCCGACCGGCTCATGCCCGATGGTCAGGCCGCGATTGACCGGATATTCGCCCTTCAGGATGTGTATGTCGGTGCCGCAGATCGTCGTCGTCGTGATGCGGATCAGCGCGTCCAGCGGTCCGACGTCGGGGATCGGCTTGTCGTCCAGCACGATGCGGCCCGGTTCGACGAACACCGCCGCTTTCATCATGACCATGGCGTCCTCCCATTCTGGTGGCCGCCGGTCGAGGGGCTGTTTGGCGTGACCTTCGCAAACGGCCCGCGGCCGGCGCTGTGCTTCACGCCGGCCAGTGTAGCGCGGCCGGGAGAAGACCGCGTTGATGCAGATTAAATGGAGGGAGCTTTGGGGTCGGCCCCCGCGCCGTCACGGCGCCCCAACCCTTCGGAGAGGAGCGAGACGACCAGGGTGTTCAGGCTGACGCCCTCCCGACCGGCCCGTTCGGTGAGCCGCCGATGCAGCGATTTCGGCACCCTCTGCTGCCATTTCCCGCTGAAGGCCCCGTCATCGGCGACCGACGGCGGCGGGATCTCCCGACCGGCGGCGCGCATCGCCTCGATCCAGCCGTGCATGGCGTCGGCACCATTGGCAACCGCCTCTTCGATGGAGTCGCCGTCGGACATGCAGCCGGGAAGATCCGGAAACTCGATCAGGTATCCGCCGCCATCCTCTTCGCTGAGGGGACGGATGGTGAAAGGATAGTCGAGTTTCATCGGTCATTCTCCTGTGCTTCGCGCTGCTCCATCGCCTGCCGTTCCCGGACGGCTTCGATGAAGGCGAGGAAGGCTTTGACATAGACCGGCTTGATCGGGCGATGAGCGGGAACAGATGGCGCCTCGACAATACCGGGATAGTCAAAAATGATGTGGCTGCCGGAAGGTTTGCGGATATTCACACCCTGTGTGCGGGCGACAGCCTCAAGATCCTCAATCCGCCAATCCCGCGGATTGTTCTTCATGCGGGCAAGGATCTTGTCCGTTTGAGTCATGCTCGAATGGTATCACCGGCGGTACTGCCAAGCAAGCTGCCGACGGCCTCGCCGTCCCATCTTGACGCCCGCCCGCGCCCGACTAAATTTTGCCCGCGCCGGGGTGCCTCACCCACAGGATCCCGGCGTACCCGAAATCCGTGTCCTGCATGTTGCTCTGCGGAGGATGTGTGCGATGCCGGCGACCAGATTATTGCGTCCCCCTACCCTACCCGGTCCGGTCGGAGTTGGCGCCCACCTGAGATAACGACCACATCCGGCCGGAAAAATCTGAAGAATTCCCGAGAGGAATGGATCACCTGTGCCTGCGATCGCAGACACGGGCACTTGCCGTTTCACGATCACAACAAAGAAACACGCGAACAATTTCTTTGAAAATCCTCTTGACGGCAAAAACAGCCTGAGTAGATTTCCCAACCGAAAGCGCGGCCCATTCGGGCGTGCTTGAGAAAGTCCGACATTCGCTTAAGAACAAGGAGTGTCACACCATGAAGTTCAAACCGCTTCACGACCGCGTTCTGGTCCGCCGCGTCGAATCCGACACCAGGACGAAGGGCGGCATCATCATCCCCGACACCGCCAAGGAAAAGCCGCAGGAGGGCGAAGTCATCGCCGTCGGCGCGGGCGCTCGGGACGAGGCCGGCAAGCTGGCGGCCCTCGACGTGAAGCCCGGCGACCGCGTGCTGTTCGGCAAATGGTCCGGCACCGAGGTGAAGATCGACGGCGAGGATCTCCTGATCATGAAGGAGAGCGACATCCTCGGCGTGATCGAGGGTGCCGCCGAACCCGCCAAGAAGGCCGCGTGATTAGGGGAGGAACAGGACCATGGCTGCGAAGGACGTGAAGTTCGGCTCCACCGCCCGCGACAAGATGCTGCGCGGCGTGGACATCCTGGCCGACGCCGTGAAGGTCACTCTGGGCCCGAAGGGCCGCAACGTGGTGATCGAAAAGTCGTTCGGCGCCCCGCGTATCACCAAGGACGGCGTGTCGGTCGCCAAGGAAATCGAACTGGCCGACAAGTTCGAGAACATGGGCGCGCAGATGCTGCGCGAGGTCGCGTCGAAGACCGCCGATCTGGCTGGTGACGGCACCACCACCGCCACTGTGCTGGCCCAGGCCATCGTGCGGGAGGGCGCCAAGTCGGTCGCCGCCGGCATCAACCCGATGGACCTGAAGCGCGGCATCGACATGGCGGTCGACGCCGTGGTGACCGAACTGAAGGCCCGCTCCAAGAAGGTGACCACCAACGAGGAGATCGCCCAGGTCGGCACCATCTCCGCCAACGGCGACCGCGAGATCGGCGACATGCTGGCCCGCGCGATGGAGAAGGTCGGCAACGAGGGCGTCATCACGGTCGAGGAGGCAAAGAGCCTGGAGACCGAGCTGGATGTCGTCGAGGGCATGCAATTCGACCGCGGCTACACCTCGCCCTACTTCGTCACCAACGCCGACAAGATGCAGGTGGAACTGGATGACCCGTACATCCTGATCCACGACAAGAAGCTGTCCGGCATCCAGGCGATCATCCCTGTGCTGGAGAAGGTTGTGCAGTCGGGCAAGCCGCTGCTGATCATCGCCGAGGAGGTGGAGGGCGAGGCGCTGGCGACCCTGGTGGTCAACCGCCTGCGCGGCGGCCTGAAGGTCGCGGCGGTGAAGGCCCCCGGCTTCGGCGACCGCCGCAAGGCCATGCTGGAGGACATCGCCATCCTCACCGGCGGCCAGGTGGTCAGCGAGGAACTCGGCATCAAGCTGGACGGCGTCACCATCGACATGCTGGGCCGCGCCGGCAAGGTGGTCATCACCAAGGACAACACCACCATTGTCAACGGCGTCGGGTCGACGGACGACATCAAGGCCCGCTGCACCCAGATCCGCCAGCAGATCGAAGAGACGACCTCCGACTACGACCGCGAGAAGCTGCAGGAGCGGCTGGCGAAGCTGGCCGGCGGCGTCGCGGTGATCCGCGTCGGCGGCGCCACCGAGGTCGAGGTGAAGGAGCGCAAGGACCGCGTCGACGACGCCATGCATGCCACCCGCGCCGCGGTCGAGGAAGGCATCCTGCCCGGCGGCGGCGTGGCGCTGGCCCGTGCGGTCGCGGTGCTGGAAACCGTCAAGCCGGCCAACGACGACCAGCGCGTCGGCGTGGAGATCGTGCGCCGGGCGTTGAGCGCGCCGGTCCGCCAGATCGCGACCAACGCCGGCGTCGACGGCTCGATCATCGTCGGCAAACTGAACGACAGCAAGGACTACAGCGTCGGCTACGACGCGGCCAAGGGCGAATGGTGCGATCTGGTGAAGGCCGGCATCATCGACCCGGCCAAGGTGGTGCGCACCGCGCTGCAGGACGCGGCCTCCGTCGCCGGCCTGCTGATCACCACCGAGGCGATGGTCGCCCAATTGCCGGAAAAGAAGCCCGCGGTTCCCGCCCCCGGCGCCGACATGGACTTCTGATCCCAACCTTCCGATCAAGGTCATTTTCCACAGGCCTCCCAGCCGAACGGTTTCGGACTGGATGTTCCCTGGACGGGGTCGCGCCACACCGGCGCGGCCCCTTTTTCTCAGTGGACGAATGACTTGCCCGGTTCCGGCAGGGGAAAGCGCAGGGTTGCCTTCACCCCCTCCTCCGGCAGCGGCCGGATGTCCAGGCTGCCGCGCAGCTGCTGGGCCAGTTGCTGCATGATCTTGCCGCCCAGCCCGGTCCCCTGCGGCTGATCCGACAGGATGCCGACCCCATCGTCGCAGACGCACAGCACGCAGTCCTTCCCCTCCTTGCGGAAGCTGAGGTCGATCCGGCCGGAGCGGCCGTCGGGAAAGGCATATTTCAGCGCATTGGTGATCAGCTCGTTGGCGATGGTGCCGACCGCGATGGCGACGCCCATGTCCAGGACCACATCCTCCACCTCGGCATTCACCGCCACCGGCCGCACCCCGACCACGCCGAGTTGGAGATCCTCCACCAGGCTTTCCAGGAACTCCTTGGAATTGACGACGGTGACACCTTCGACACGGCGCAGGCGGACATAGACCCGGGCCAACACGCCGATGCGCTCTATGGTGCCGCCGACGATCTCCTGCGGATTTTCCGACCGGTGGGCGGCCAGCATCAGTTGGGCGCAAATCTGCTGCAGGTCGTTGCGGATCCGATGGTGGATCTCGTGCAGCATAAGCTCCTTTTCCTCGTTGACCGCCGACAGCTGGTCCCAGGACAGGCGGAGCTGCTTGTTCGCCCGATGCAGGGCATCCGCGACCGCGGCGATGCCGAACCCCAATGCCATGTAGATCAGAAAGGCCAACCGGTCGCCAGGATCTGCGATCCAAAGCAAGCCTTCCGGCTTCATGAAGAACCAGGCCGAGCACAAACCCGACAGGATCACGGCCACGAACCCCGATCCACGGTCGAACAGGATTGAAATCAGGAAGATGGTGGGGATGAAGACCAGAAATGGATACTTGAAAAGGAGTGGATCGAGCATGTAGCGCACCAACGTCGTCAGCCCGACCAGCGCAAATGTAATCCCGTAGCGCGCCCAGGCGGAACGCGGCAAGCTGGACGACAGCCGGTGCAGAACCTTTTCCATACCGCGCGCACGATTCACGACGACAGGTCTCCGTACAGCAGGATCGAACCCATAACAGCTGAACTCTTCATACGGCCTGCGCCGACGCACGGATTGGGGTGACACCCTGAAAGCGGGAGCCGGCCACCCGGCCGGAGGGATTCTTTCGGCGAACGGATCTTGGCCGCCCCGCCGATACCCCCATCTGAAAGGCCTCACCGCTCACCGGAGGATCTTGATGCGCAGCACCCTGACCCTGTCGGCCGCCCTTCTCGCCGCCCTTGCCGCCACCCCTGGCCTGGCCCAATCGGGCGCCGGACAGGTGGTCAAGACCGTCCAGACCAGCGCCGGCCCGGTGGCGGTCAGCCGGTTCGCCGATGGGCTGGAGCGGCCCTGGGGCATCGATTTCCTGCCGGACGGCCGGGCGCTGGTGACGGAAAAGCCGGGGCGGCTGCGCATCGTGGCGCGCGACGGCACTCTCTCCGCCCCGCTCGGCGGCACGCCGAAGGTTCTGGTCCAGGGTCAGGGCGGGCTGATGGACGTGGCGGTCGATCCGCAATTCTCGCAGAACCGGACCATCTACCTCGCCTATGCCGAGGCCGGCGACAACGGCCTGTCCGGAACGGCGCTGGGGCGCGGCACGCTGACAGACCGTGGGATCGAGAATTTCCAAGTCATCTTCCGCCAATCGCCCAAGATGGACGGCGGCCACCATTACGGCACCCGCATCGTCTTCTCGGGCGACGGTCAAATCTTCCTGACGCTGGGCGAACGCAACAAAATGAGCCCGGCGCAGGACCGCAACGCCACGCTGGGCAAGGTGGTGCGGCTGAACCGCGACGGCTCGCCGCCCAAGGACAACCCCTTCGCCGGCGAAGGCAAGGTGGCGGCCAGCGTCTGGTCCTATGGCCACCGCAACATCGAGGCGGCGGCCATCGACCCGCGCACCGGCTCGCTGTGGATCGCGGAGATGGGACCGGCGGGCGGTGACGAGCTGAACCGGCCGGAGGCCGGCAAGAATTACGGCTGGCCGCTGGTCAGCTGGGGCAATCATTACGATGGCCGTGACATCCCCGATCCGCCGACCCGCAAGGAGTTCACCGACGCGGTGATCCACTGGACGCCGGTGATCTCGCCGTCCGGCATGGCCTTCTACCAAGGCAGCCTGTTCCCGAACTGGCAGGGCAGCGCCCTGATCGGCGGCCTGAGCGCCAGGGCGCTGGTGCGGGTCGCCGTCGACGGCACCACCGCGAAGGAGGCGGAGCGCATTCCGCTCGACGCGCGCATCCGCGATGTGGCACAGGGTCCGGACGGCGCCCTCTATGTGATCACCGATGCTTCCGACGGCGCGGTCCTGCGGCTGGCGCCGGCGAAATAGCCTCCGACGGATGGGGGGAGCGCAAAGGACAGGGGCCGATGAGGATCCGCGATTACCGACCGTCAGACGCCCCGGTGCTGGCGCAGATCTACGCCCGTTCCGTCCGCGGCATTGGCCCGCGCTTCTACACTCCCGAGCAGGTGGAGGCCTGGGCGGCGCAGGCACCAATGGTGGAACGGGTGCGGGAGGCCTATGGCGACGGGCGCATCGCCCTGGTTGCGGTGGATGACGACGACCGGCCGGTCGCCTTCAGCGACGTGGAGCCGGACGGCCACATCAACTTCCTCTACTGCGCCCCGGAGGCGGCCGGCCGGGGCACCATGTCGGCGTTGGTCGACCTGCTGGAGGACCGCGCCGCGGCGTTGGGCTATCCCCGCCTGCATGTGGAGGCGAGCGAGGCCGCCCGCCCCTTCTTCCTGCGCCGCGGATTCACCCTGCTGGCACGCCGCGAGCTGCGGATCGGCGACGTGCCGATCCACAACTATGCGATGGAGAAGTGGTTGGGGCGGGGCCGAGAATAGGCTCAAGCAACGCTTGCCCCCTCCCTACCCCTCCCCCGCTTCGCGGGAGAGGGAACTCCGCCGATTTCGTGCTTGCCCCCTCTCCCGCGATCGGACCGGCCTTTGGCCGGCCGAGGGCGGGGGAGGGTTGGGGAGGGGGCCGTCCGTCAAGAACTCCCCCCCAGCCAAAAATCCTCCGCCCTTACCGTTCGATTTCCTTGTTCCAGCGCTGGTTCCAGTCCGGGCGCTTCTCGTTGATGACGTCCCAGTCCACCGTCACGGCGGTCTTCATGTAGCCCTGGAACTTGTTCATGTCGTCGGCGACCTCAGCCGGCGGCTTGACCGTGGTGTTGGACGGGATCTGCGCGCCGTACTGCAGGGCGGCCAGCTGCGCATCCGGACCCAGCAGATAGGCGGCGAGCTTCTGGGCGGCTTCGTTGTCCGGGTTCTTGGCGACGACGCATTCGCCGACCATCAGGACGACCGAGCCTTCCTTGGGCTGGACATATTCCACCGGAATGCCCTTGGCCTTCAGCGTGCCGACGCCGGTCGGGGTCAGTGGGAAGATGGCCGCCTCACCGGTCTGCACCATCTCCGCGATCTTGGCGGAGCTGGGGATGTATTCCAGCACGTTCGGACCGATGGTCTTGCGCCAGGTGGTGAAGCCCGGATCGACGTTGGTCTCGCTGCCGCCCTTGATGCGGTTATACATCAGGAAGGCATGCAGGCCGAAGGAGCTGCTGGCGGCCGACTGGACGACGATCTTGCCCTTGTACTTGGCGTCGGCCAGATCCATCCAGCTGGTCGGCGGCGTCCAGCCCTTCTCCTCGAACATCGCCTTGTTATAGGCGAGGCCCGTCATGCCCATGTTGACGCCGACTGCCATGTCGCCCTTCAGCCGGGCCGACGGATAGACTTGGTCCAGCACCGGCGACGGTTCCATCTTCTGGCACAGGCCCATGCCGATGGCGCGGTACATCAGCCCGTCGTCCAGGAAGACGACGTGCATCTGCGGATTGTCCTTCTGCGCCTGCAGCTTGGCGAGGATATCCGACGAGGTGCCGGGGACGACGACCACCTTGATGCCGGTCGCCTTCTCGAAGGCGGGGAAGACATGCTCGGTGTAGGTCTTCTCCATCGTGCCGCCGTTCATGCCGATATAGACCGTCTTGGTCTGCGCGGCGGCCGGGGTGGAGAGGGCTGCGGCGGCCGTGATGGCAACCGTGGCGAGACCGGTGAGCGACAGGGAACGCAAGGTGGGCATGCAGTCCTCCAATGGGCCAAGGGGTGAAATCTAAAGCGGTCGGTCGGAAGCCGAGGGCGGAAAGCGGTCGATGCGGAAGGGCTCCAGCGGCATGGCCGTCTCGCCGGTGGTGACCAGCTCGGCCAGCGTCTGGCCGACGCCGGGGCCGATCTGGAATCCCGCGCCGGAGAAGCCGAAGGCGTGGAACAGGCCGGGCGTGGTGCGGCTGGCGCCGATGATCGGGTTGCGGTCGGGCGTGTAGCCCTCCACCCCGGTCCAGCAGCGGATGACGTGGGCATGGCGCAACTGCGGGAACAGCTCCGCCGCGTCGCGCATCAGGGTCAGCACGGCGTCGCGTTGCGGCCGGGCGCGGTCGGCGTCCAGCGCAAAGCCGCGCCCGCCGCCCACCACCATGTTGCCGCGCGGCACCTGCCGGCCATAGACCCCGCCGCCCTCCACCCCGATGTTGACGTCGAGGAAGCGGGGCAGCGGCTCCGTCACCGCCATGTTGGGATGGAGCGATTCCAGCGGCACCGGCTCGCCGAAGGCTTCCGCCACCCGCCAGGACCAGGCGCCGGCGGTGTTCAGCAGAAAGCGTGCGCGGACCTCCAGATCATCGCCGCTCAGCAGGACGAAGCGGTCGCCGTCCTTCTCCACCCGGTCGACCGGCGTCTGTTCGCGCACCACAGCACCCAACGCCGCAGCGGCACGGGCGAAGGCGGGGGAGACGAGGCGCGGGTTGGCATGGCCGTCCTCCGGGCAGAGCGAGCCGCCGATGGCCCGATCGCCCAGTGCCGGCCAACGGCGGCGGAACTCGTCACCCGCGATGATCTCCAGCCCGAGGCCGAAGCCCTGGCTGCGCTCGCGGTAGGCGATTAGCGCATCGAGGTCGGCCTCGCTGCGCGCCAGCTTGAGATGGCCGGAGCGGATATATTCGGCGTCGGTGCCCAGCAGTTCCGGCAGCTGTCCCCAGATGGCGTGGGCGCGCTGCGACAGCGGCAGTTGCTCCAGCGGTCGGCCCTGCCGGCGCACACCGCCGAAATTGACGCCGCTCGCCTTGGCACCGCACCAGTCGCGCTCCAGCAGCATTACCGACAGGCCGGCCTGCCGCAGGAACAGCGCCGCCGATCCGCCGACGATTCCGCCGCCGACGACGGCGACGTCGCAGTCGATCCGTTCCCGCATCACGCGACCTCCCTGCCGCTGGAGCCCTCTCCCCCCCGCTCACGCGCAAACGAAGTTTGCGCTGACGCGACAGGCGGACCTTCGGTCCGCTGAGAGTGGGGAGAGGGTTGGGTGAGGGGGATGCACGGCGGAGCGTTCACGGGAGATTGGAACGCTGCGGCTGGCTGACCGGATCCTCGCAATGCATCCCCCTCACCCTGACCCTCTCCCCGGGGGGGAGAGGGGATGGTCGTCGCGATGGGAAGGGGCTTGATCGGTGGCTGCGCCCGCAGTCGCCCCACCCCGTCCGGGCCGGTGCCGAGGGTGCGGGACAGCAGTTCCGCCGTGGTGGCGCTGCACATGCGGCCCTGGCAGCGGCCCATGCCGGCACGGGTCAGCGCCTTGGCGCGGTTCATCTCGCGGGCCTGTCCGCTGCGGGCGACCTCGCGCACGGCCCCGGCGGTGACGCCTTCGCAGCGGCAGATCATGGTGTCGTCGGCAATGGCGTCGGCCCAGTCCGCCGGGAACGGGAAGGCGGCGTTCAGCACCCGGCGGAAGGCGGCAATGCGGGCGAGGCGGCCGTCCAGGTCCCGCACCCGCGCCGCATCCACCGGCCGGCCGAGATCCTCCAGCAGAGCCAGCGCCGCGCGCTCCCCCGCCAGTTCCGCCGCATCCGCGCCGGCGATGCCGCTGCCGTCGCCGGCCAGATAGACGCCGGGAACCGAACTGCGCCCTGCCCCGTCCCGCTCGGGCAACCACGCCCGGTCGGCCTCGTCGAAGCGGAATCGGCAGCCTGCGAGATCTGCCAGTTGCGTCTCCGACCGCAGGCCCAGCCCAAAGGCGACAGCGTCGCAGGAGATGCGCCGCTCGCGCCCGCGGGCGTCGCGCCAGACCAACGCCTCGACCCGCTCCGCTCCCTCGGCGCGCACCGGACGGACGCCGTTGTGGATCGGCACGCCATGGGCGCGCAGCCAGCCGACGAACAGCAGCCCCTTCGCCAGCGTCGCCGGATCGCGCAGCATGCCGGGGGTGGCGCGGGTCTGTGCGGTGAAGGAGGTGGTGTCGAACACCCCCGCCACCTCGACCCCGGCCTTCAGATACTGGTAGGCAACCAGATAGAGCAGCGGCCCGGTGCCGAGGAAAGCCACCCGCCGGCCGACGGCGCAGCCCTGGAACTTCAGCGCCACCTGGGACCCGCCGAGCGTGAAGACGCCGGGCAGCGTCCAGCCGGGGAAGGGCAGAACGCGATCGGTTGCGCCGGTCGCCAGGATCAGATGGCTGAAGGGCAGAGCCTCGCTCGCGCCGTCGCACAGCAGGTCGAGCGCGCCGGCCTCGCAATTCCACACCAGCGTGCGCGGGCGGTAGTCGATGCGGTCGCGGATCGCCGCCATGGCGCGATGAACCGCGTCGGCCTTGTCCGCTTCGAAACCGTACAGCGCTTTCTTCGGCCGGGTGAAGCCGCCTTCCGGCGGTTGGCGGTAGATCTGGCCGCCCCAGCGCGCCGCCTCGTCCACCACCACCGGACGCAGGCCGGCGGCGACCAACCGCTCCGCCGCGCGGATGCCGGCCGGGCCGGCGCCGACGATGACGGGGGGAAGGAACCCGCTCACGACGTCCACTCCCCATTGCTCAGCAGGCGCATGCCGTCGGCGATGAAGGTGCCGCAGGCGCGGAGGCGCTCGCCCTCCTCCGTCCGCACCCAGCAGTCCTGGCAGGCGCCCATCATGCAGAAGCCGGCGCGCGGGGTGTCGGCGAACTCCGTCCGGCGCAGCCGCTCCCCGTTGGTGAGCATGGCGGTCATGACGGTGTCGCCTTCCAGCGCCTCCACCGGGCGCCCGTCGAGGGTGAAGCGGACCACGCGCCGGCCCTGTTCGGCCACACGCTGCAGCAAAGCCATGATGACTGGTCTCCGAGGAGAGAGGTCGGCCGGAGCGGATGCTCAGTGCTGGCCGACCAGGATGCGGTCCAACCCATAGACGCGGTCGAGCAGAAGCACGGCGACCGCGGTGATGCCGATGATCAGCGCCGACACCGCCGCCATCATCGGGTCGATGGATTCGGTGGCGTACATGTACATCCGCACCGGCAGCGTCACCGTGGACGGCGAGGTGATGAAGATGGACATGGTCAGCTCGTCGAAGCTGTTGATGAAGGCGATCAGCCAGCCGCCGGTGACGCCGGGCAGGATCATCGGCAGGGTGACGCGGCGGAACACCGTCGCCTCGCTGGCGCCCAGCGAGAAGGCCGCCTGCTCCACGCTGCGGTCGAAGCCGGAGATTGCGGCGATCAGCAGGCGCATCACATAAGGCGTGACGATGACGATGTGGGCGGCGACCAGCCAGCCGAAGCTGCCCGTGGCGCCGATGACGGCGAACAGCCGCAGCATGGCGACACCCAGCACCAGATGCGGGATGATCAGCGGCGACAGGAACAGCGCGTTGAGGAAGCCGCGGCCGGGAAACTCCCAGCGCGTGATGGCCAGCGAGGCCGGCACCGCCAGCGCCACCGCCAGCGTCGCCGCCAGGAAGGCCAGCCACAGGCTGTTCCAGAAGGACTGAACGAAGTCGGGGTGGTGGAACACCGCCTCGAACCAGCGCAGCGAAAGGCCCTTGGTCGGCAGCGACAGCGTGTTCTCCGGCGTGAAGGCGACGAGGCAGACGATCACCAGCGGCGCCAGCATGAAGATGACGACCAGCGCGTGGAAAAGCAGGGCGACGGGTCCGTTGCGGGTCATGGCATCCTCACCCCAGCCGGCGGCGGTAATGGCCTTCCACCACGCGGTGGTAGGTCAGCATGATGATCAGGTTGGCGGCCAGCAGGATCACGGCGACGGCGGCCCCCATGGGCCAGTTCAGGTCGCTGAGATACTGGTCGTAGACCACGGTCGCGACCATCTTCAGCCGCCGCCCGCCGAGCAGACCGGGAATGGCGAAGGCGCTGGCGCTGAGGCCGAAGACGATCAGGCTTCCCGACAGGATGCCCGGCAGGATCTGCGGCGCCACCACCCGGACGATGGCCGTCCCGCGCGAGGCGCCGAAGGACAGCGCCGCCTGCTCCACCGCGGGATCCAGCTTCTGCAGCGAGGTCCAGACCGGGATGACCATGAAGGGCAGCATGACGTGGACCAGCGCCACGACCACCGTGCCTTCGGTGTAGAGCAGCTTCATCCTGCCGATGCCGAGCGCGATCAGCGCCCCGTTCACCGGCCCTTCCGGCCCCAGCAGCATGCTCCAGCCGAAGGCGCGGACGACGACGGAGACCAGCAGCGGCGCCAGGATCACCAGCAGGAAGACGGAGCGCCAGGGATTGCCCATGCGGCTGAGGATGTAGGCCTCCGGCACGCCGATCACCACGCAGATGGCGGTCGCCAGCGCCGAGATCCGGAAGGTGCGGAAGAAGATCTCCAGGTAATACTCGTCGGTCAGGACCGACAGGTAATGCTCCAGCGTGAAGCCGCCGGTGCGCCCGGTCGCATAGTCGAACTGGTTGAAGGACAGCAGCGCCGTCAGGAACAGCGGCGTCAGCACCAGCGCCACGAACAGCAGCGCCGCCGGCGCCGACAGGAACAGCGGGGCGGAGCGCATGCGGCGCTCCGGCGCCTCGTCGCCGGGGGCAGCGGGAGCGGCCGGCGCGCTATCGGGAAGGGCGGCGCTCATCAGGTCACCTCGAGCGCAACGTCGGGCGCCTCCGCCATGGCGCCGCGATGGACGCGCACCACGGACGGCGTCCATTCCAGCCCCACCGGCGCACCCTGGTCGGCCGGGGCGGAGCCGTCGTTCGGCGTCACCACCATCACCGTGCCGAGCGGCCCGTCTATGTGATAGAGCCACTGGCTGCCCAGGAAGAAGCGGTCGGCGACCCGGCCGGTCAGCAGCCCGTTCGACGGCGCGGTCAGCCGCATCTTCTCCGGCCGGATGCACAGCGTCACCGTCTCGCCCACCGACAGACCCGGCATTTCGACCGGCACGGCGATGCCGGCCAGCGACACCGTGGCGCCGGCATCGGTCGCACTGGCGACCTTGCCAGGCAGCAGGTTGGTCTTGCCGACGAAGCGGGAGATGAACTCCGTCTCCGGATGCTCGTAGATGCGATAGGGCTGGTCGATCTGGGTGATGCGCCCGGCCTCCATCACCACGACGCGGTCGCTGATGGAAAAGGCTTCCGCCTGGTCATGGGTGACCATGACGGTGGTGGTGCCGACCTTGCGCTGGATTTCGCGCAGTTCGAACTGCATCGCCTCGCGCAGCTTAGCGTCCAGGTTGGACAGCGGTTCGTCCAGCAGCAGCACCGGCGGGCGGATGACGAGCGCGCGGGCCAGCGCCACGCGCTGCCGCTGGCCGCCCGACAACTCGCGCGGATAGCGCTTGGCGTAGGGGGAGAGGTGGACCAGCGACAGCGCCTCCTCCACCCGCGGCTTGCGCTCGCCCTTGGGCACGCGCTGCATCTCCAGGCCGAAGCTGACATTGTCGAACACGGTCATGTGCGGGAACAGCGCGTAGCTCTGGAACACGATGCCCAGCCCGCGGCTGTTCGCCTTGGCCCGCGTGATGTCGCGCCCATCCAACCGGATGGTGCCGGCCGACGGTTCGACGAAACCGGCGATCATCTGCAGGGTCGTGGTCTTTCCGCAGCCGGACGGGCCGAGCAGAGAGACGAACTCCCCCTTTTCCACCGACAGCGACACGTCGCCGACCGCGGTCAGCGGCCCGTAACGCTTGGTGATGTTTTTCAATTCGAGGAACGACACGGGGGGAATTCTCCCTCTTGCTGACCGGGCCTCTGACTTTCGGGGCCTCACCTGTATGACCCGATGGTTCAGCCTGACGACCGGTGGCGTCAATCCGCTTTTTCCGTCTACAGAAAAGATTTTGCAAAAGATTCCGTTATGCGGAATAGATGGGGCAGCAAACAACACCGATTTTCACACGGAGCCGGAGCATGAGCGCCGACACCCGCGGCAAGGCGAACGACAGTGCGGGCAGCGACGAGACGGGCGCGAAATCCAGCCTGCAGCGCGGGCTGGCGATCCTGCGCCTGCTGGCCTCGTCGAACGAGACGGGGGCGCGGCTGACCGACATCGCCCGCGCGCTCGACCTCACGCCGCCGACCGTCCACCGCCTGCTGAAGATCCTGGCGGAGGAAGGGATGGTGGAGCCGGACCGGGCAACCAAGCGCTATCGCCTGGGCATCGACCTGTTCGGACTGGCGGCGCAGGCCGGCAATCCCAACAACCTGCGCGACATCTGCCGGCCGATCCTGCTGCGCCTGTCGGCGACCCTGCGCGACACCATCTTCCTGCTGGTGCGCAGCGGCTTCGACGCGGTGTGCCTGGACCGCAGCGAAGGGCCGTTTCCCATCCGCTCCTTCACCGGCGACATCGGCGGCCGGGTGACGTTGGGCGTCGGCCAGGGCAGCCTCGCCATCATGGCCTTCCTGCATGCGGAGGAGCGGGAGGAGGTGATCCGCTTCAACCTGCCGCGCATGCAGGGGGTCGGCATCATCGACGAGGTCTATCTGCGCACGGAAATCGCACGCGTGCGGGATTTGGGCTATGCCAGCCGCTCCACCGGCCTGCTGCCGGGCATGTCCGGCGTGGCCGTTCCGGTGCTGGACCGCGACGGGCACGCGGTGGCGGCGCTCAGCGTCGGCACGATCAGCGAGCGGCTGAACGAGGAACGGCTGCCGGTGGTGGTCGACATCCTGAAACGTGAATCTGCGGCCATCAGCCGCCAGTTGAACCCCTTCGACCCGGTACTGCGCCGTCCGGCCGCGGTGCTGGGCAGCGGTTCGGCATAGGTGCGGGGGCCGGCTCGCGATGAAAGGCGTCAAGAAGGCCGACCTTCCCACCAAGACCTGCCCAGTCTGCAACCGTCCTTTCACCTGGCGGAAAAAATGGGAGCGGGTGTGGGAGCAGGTGAAATACTGCTCCGACCGCTGCCGGGGGGAGGCACGCAAGGGCGAGCGGTCCTGAAGCCTCAGCTGCCGATCGTTTGATGTCGATCAATGGCGGGGTTCCCGTAATCGGCTAGGGTCGGCATGGCTTGGGGAATGCCCCGGCCGGTTGACCTTGCGGCGGACATGACGCGTTCGGGCCACATCCTTGCCGTTCTTCTCTTCGCCTTCGCGCTCCTGTTCGGCGCGGCGGGCGGAGCGATGGCGCATGTGGACATGCAGGCCGGCCCGGCCGACCATCATCATGGCGAAACGCGCGACGGCACCCACAAAGCCGCGCTGACCGTGTCCGCCCCCTGCTGCCCGGCCGCCGAAGCACCGGCGACGGACAGGCTCCCCGCCCCCGCCCGTTGGGCCACTGCTTCCTGGCCGCCGCGCCCGGACTATGCGCCGGACAGGCGCGCCATCGCACCGGAAACACCCCCTCCCAAAGCCAGCCTCTGATCGGCCGCGCGCCGTGCTGTCCATTCCGGCCAGCCGGTCGCGGTTCCCGCCAGCGCTTTCAAACGCGATCAGAGGACTTCCTCCATGCCCGATCCGAGGCATTTCACGACCCGTCGCGGCTTCATCGCCGGACTGGGCTTCGGCGCCGTTTCCCTTTACGGCGCCTGGGCGGCCTATGGCGCCGCTCCC
>NZ_DASPIS010000064.1:0-55464 GCF_035628975.1 Azospirillum sp.
ACCGTGACCGACGGCATCATGCAGCCACGTGACGGAAGCAATTGATCCAGAAGGGGTTCCGGGACCACGGGGTGGCACAGTGGAGAACAGGAATCATTCCCAAGCTTACGACGAGGGTTCGATTCCCTTCACCCGCTCCAAACGCCGCACCGGTTGCGGTTCGAAAATTCCCTTTTGAAAATTTGATCGTGATGGCTGAACGGTCTGTGCCGGTGGGTACGGATGGGCGCTCTCTTTTGCGTTGGCGGTTCGCCGATGGCGTGATTGCCGGGCTGGCGGCGATCCCTGAGGCTGGGCGGTGTCGTCCGTTTGCCAGAAGGGGAACGCCCATGCAGCCGATCGAACGAGCACGCCGCCTCAGCCGGTCCCTGCAAGCGCGCTTCCGCATCGACCTGTTCTCCGCCCTGGTGGAGCGCGAGTTCGAACGGCGGCTGGCGGAAACCATCCTGGAGGCGGAGCGCGACGCCTATCGTCGGGGGCGCGAGGAGGCCCTTGCCGGATCGGGCGGCGCCGCAGTTCCGGTGAGCACAGAGGACCGGAAAGCCGCGGTCAATCCATCTCCGCGGCGGGAAGAGGGGACATGGCCGGGCGGGAGGCCCATGACCATGTGAGGCCCGCCCGCTCGGCGCATGCGTAATGCCAGGGGCGCTGGTCGCCATGACCGGCCCAATGCGGATCGCCCGTGCGGATCGGCCGCCCGCAGGCGCAGCACAGCGGACCGTTGCGCGTCGTACGCCCGGATTGGGCGCGCGTGGCGCCGGTCTTGGCCGATTTCGGCTTCGGTTCCCATCCCAGCGACGCGGGATGCCGTCCGTACTGCGCCATGGTCTTTCCCCTGATTTGCGATGATCCCCCGATCACGGCCGTACCGCGTCGATAGGCGTCGATAACAACGCGGTCGTGGCGGAGCGAGAATGCCGTCGTTGCGCTGCATTGCCAACAACAAGGATGGACAGGTTCCAACCCGAAATCGTTGCTCTTCCGTGGGGAAGGCGGCTCGAAACTCTTTGTTGTCGAACGGCTGTGCAGAGAATACACAATAGTCACTACAGAGTTCGGCGTGCTTCACATGATTGCCTCCGCCAATTGTCTGGGGCCATGGAGCGGTCATCTTTTGGTCTGTTTCCGGTCACACTGCCGTTCATAACCAGTTAACCGTCGGAGACTAGCGTCCGCTGCCTTCGCTGCATTGCGGCATGTTCTTCATGCGAAGGCACTCCATGACGGCATTTCTACTGGATTATCTTCCCACCCTTACCGCCATTTCTCCCATTGCGGCGACCGGCATTGCCGGACTGCTGGCCGGAACCCTGTCGACGCTGCTCGGCGACCGGCGGGCGATCCTGTTGGCGCAGGCGATGGCGTCCACGCTTTTTCTGCTTCACTTCCTGTTGCTGGGGGCCTGGACCGGCATGCTGATGTGCGCGCTGGGGCTGGTGCAGATGGCCGTGCGCTGCCGGCTGCAACCGGGACGGGTGCTGGGGCTGCTCTATGCGCTGACCGTGCCGGCGGCCCTGGCGGTGGCGGCGCTGACCTGGCAGGGGCCGATGTCGGCGCTGTCGGCAACCGGCTTCCTGCTGGCGACGCTCGGCCGCTGGCAGGGCGCGGTCGGGCGGATGCGGCTGTTCTTCGTCGGCGCGACGCTGGTCGGGTCGGGTCACAATCTGCTGGCCGGGTCGGTCTTCGGACTGGTGTCGGACGCGATGGCGCTGACCGGGCATGGCCTCGCCCTGTGGCGCGCCGGGACCTTCCGGGGGCTGTTCGGCCGCCGGTCCGCCGTGCCCGCCGTTTCCGGGGCGGCTGCCTAAATCCGTCAGCGCACCCCACCGGTGCACCCCCGATTGCTCCCGGTGCGGCGCGGGAACATTCAGCCCTACGGCAGGGTTGTGGCAACGAAGGGGATGTTTGGGAGGACCTGCCGTCATGGAAAAAGACCAGATCGTCGATACGCTCAACGACCTGATCCGCATCGTCGAGGACAGTCACGAAGGTTACCGGCAGGCCGCCGAAACCGCCGAGGACGAGGATCTGAAGGCCCTGTTCAACGATCTGGCCGCCCAGCGCGGCGCCATCGTCCGCGAGATCCAGAGGCTGGTCGCCGAACAGGGCGGGGCGCCCGACATGGGCGGCACCATGATGGGCGGTGCCCACCGCTTCTTCCTGGAACTGAAATCCGCCGTGATGGGCCACGACTGCGCCGCCATCATCGCGGAGGTCGAACGCGGCGAAACCGAATGCCTGCGCCGCTTCGACGAAGCCATGGCGAAGGAGCTTCCCCTGCCCATCACCGCCGTCATCGCCCAGCATCTGGACCGCATCCGCGTCGACCGTGACCGCATGGCGGCGTTGCGCGGGGTGGTGGCATGATGGTGCGTCGCAGCATTGCGGGGGCGCCGGAGCGGGCGTAGGCTTTCCGTCCGTGGTCCAGCCCGCTGGCCGGACCAACTGCCCCGCCGATCATCCGGCTTATGGTGGCCGGATGTCGGCTCCACCTGGACATGGATTGATGAACAGCGACAAACAGAAAGCAGACCAGTCCGGCAACGATCTGGTCACCAAGGGCGCTTTCGCCCTCTACCACGCCGAGAACGCCCACCGCGTGGCCGAATTCAAGAAGTCCAAGAATGCCGAGGCGGCCATCGCCGCCGATTTCGACGCCTACCGCTCCCGCTATCTGCGGAAGTTCAAGGATGTCTTCGACAGCCTGTCCGAACAGGGGCTGACCGTCACCAGCGCGATGTGACCCGGCCGGGCGCCACAGCAGGCGCCTGCCCCGATATCCCGGTCCCCGCCGCCGCCGCACGACGCCGGTCCGCCGCGTCCAGCACCGCGAGGCGCCCGGCGGGATCGAGATCCCTCCAGACGATGATGTCGTTCAGCGTCCGGTAACAGCCGACGCAGACCTCCCGCTCGTCCAGCGTGCAGAGCCGGATGCAGGGGGATGGAACCTGATCGTCGCGGGTCGCTTGCGTCATGGCGCGACTGTGCCAAGGCCGCTGCATCGCGGCAAGCGGTGCGTTGCGCAAGCCACGTCTCCCGAATGGGATGGGAAAGCCGCAGGCCCGCCGCTATACTGCGCGGCATGGCCCGCATGCTGTTCCTCCGCGACATCGACGCCGACGTGCAACTGCGCTGCCGCGCCTGCGGGCATGGCGGCGTGCTTCCCCGTGCCATGCTGGAACGGCGCTTCGGCCCGAACTATCCGGTGCTGTCGATCGCACCGCATTACCGCTGCTCGCGCTGCGATTCCCGCGACATCGAGAGCCGGCCGATCCTGGCGGCACCGCCGGCCGCTTCATTCGAGGCCGCGAACGAGGAGCCGTCCTTCGACGCCCCGCTGGCGGCGCTGAACGGCCTGCTCGCCTCGTTGCGCGGCGGCGGTCCGGTGGTGGGAGCGCAGACCTCGTCTCCGCCTCCCCCCCCACCGCCTCCCCCACCGCCTCCCCCACCGCCTCCCACTGCCCCGATGCGCGGCAAGCCGCTGTCGGAGCTGCCGCTGTCCGATCTGGTGGCCGATGGTCCGGGGGATGACGGCGCCGCTCCGCTGTGGGAGCCGGTTTCGCTGGCGGACATGGCGGCACGGCTGGGTGCGATCAGGCCGGGCGACGATGAGCCCGACCGCGACGGCGAGTTGGATGGCGGCGAACCGGTCGATGCGGAATGGGACGATCCGGCACCGCCGGCCTCCGCGGGGGAAGAGATCGCCCGCAACACGGCGCTGAACTCCGATCCCGACGAGGGCGGGGATGAGACACTGGCGGCGATGCATCGCCTGCTGGCCCAGGCCCACTGGAGCGAGGACGACGAACCGGACGACCGCAAGCCGGCGCCTGCCCGCCGTTTCGAGCAGCCGGAATCCGAACCGGACCTCGACGGGCAAGCGAAAGAGGATCGGCCGCCGGTCTTCTCCCATAAGGTCCTGGTGCGCAGGGATTTCGATGAGGATTGGGCCGATCCTGACTCCGACCGCTGGCAGGACGACAACGACGACGACGACGACGACCGCGACGCGGCGGACGGCTTCGATGAGGATGAGGAGCCATCGGACGAGGAGATCCTGTCCTTCGCGATCCGCGACCCGGAAAAGCCGGCTGCCCGACCGGCCGTCCGGCCGGCGGTCAAGTCTTCGAAGCCCGCCGCACCGCCGCCGGCCGATGAACCGCTCGATTTCGACCAGCACCGGGCCGAACGCCGTGCCCAGCGACCGCCCCCGCCGCCGGAGGATGAGGAAGGCTTTGACCGCACCCTCGCCGCTCTGCGGTCGATGATCGAGGACGCGGCCAACGACACGGACGACGACGCTCCGCCCCCGCCGCGGAAGTCACCTGCCGCGAGGGAAAGGGGCATCGGCAGAGGCCCCGACGGGAACCCCGGCAGGAACGCCGACAGGAACCCCGGCACGGCGGCCAGTTGGGAGGATGAGGACGCGAGCCGGGACGATCCGCTTTCCCGCTTCGATGCCGATCCGGCGCCCGATCCGGAGATGGACCCCGATCCCGACCGGGATCCGGCGCCGGCGGGGCGCCGCTCTGCCCAGGAACGCGAGATCGAAGAGGCGATGAAGGCCTTGCGCGGCCTGATCGAGGAGGAGGTGACGCCCGAGCCTCCTCCGGCACCCGCCCCGCCGCCGAAGCCGCGCGCCGGCAAGCCGCGCCCGCCGTCCCGCATCGAGCCGCCCGCTCCTCCGGCGGAAGAGGCAGAGCCCGCGGAACCGGCTGCCAAGCAGGCCGCTCCCAAGGCGGTCGATCCGACGCCGCTCAGCAAGACCATCGCGGCACTGCGCGGCATGCTGGAACTGGACGGCAAGCGCAAGCGCTGACGCGACTGCCGTCCTGTCGGCAAGCGATCACTTGCGCAGGCGCTTTTCCTGCATGATCTCCAGCTGCAGCTGCTGGATTTCGGTCAGGCGCTGCCATTGGCGCTGGATCAGGTAATCCATCTTCTCGTGCAGGTGCCGGATTTCCAGCTCGGCCTTCAGGTTGACCCGGTAGTCGTTCTCGGAGCGCAGCCTGTCCTTCGCCTCCTGCCGCTTCTGGCTCATCATGATGACCGGGGCCTGGATGGCGGCCAGGCAGGACAGCAGCAGGTTCAGCAGGATGAAGGGGTAGGGATCGAAGGCCTTCGGATCGCCTTCGAGGATGTTGATGATCATCCACACGCCCAGGAAGACGGCGAAGGAGATCAGGAAGGCCCAGCTGCCGCCGAAGCTGGCCAATCCGTCCGACAGGCGTTCGCCCAGCGTGCGGCGGTCGTCGTATTCCTCCTCCGGGTTCTCGGCCAGCGTCTCGTGGCGGGCGAGGCTTTCGGCGACCTCGCGGTCCAGTTCGCTCAGCTCGCCATGTTCGGCCTGCAGCAGCTCCGCCACATAGAGCGAGCGGTAGCGCGCCAGTTCCTGTCGGCTGATCTGCGAGTCCGGCTCCAGATGCGGGTGGTCCTGCCGGATGCGGTCGGCGAGGTTGGGGCGCAGCGCGTCCAGTGCGATCAGGTCGCGCTTGGGCCGGCGCTTTCCGCTGATGGCGCAGGGCTGGCGCCTGGACGCCAGCAAGGCGGCATCCTCCTGCTCCGCGGCGGTAAGGTTCGGCACTGCCGACTCGTCGCCGTCCTCCGGTGGAAGCTGATGATCGGTCATGATGTCGCCCTCCCTCGAATGCGCGGACCGGGGTGACCGACTTTATGCCCGACCATTGCGACAAGCCGGTTAAATCGCTGAAAGATCGGAAGATCCGGCAAAGAGCGGGAGCCATTGCAACGGCTGGAGACTTGCCGCGGCATGAGGCACGACCGGCTGCCGCCTCGGCGGAGCCAAGATGACAGGCGGTTCATCCTTATCCGCCGCATAAGGAAAAGGGGCCGCCTTGCGGCAGCCCCCATCCTTACCTGTGCGGCGTTTCGGCCGGTCAGCCGATGCGCCAGACCTCCGGGCTGTTCTCCAGCCGCTTCAGCAGGGCGATCCGCTGCTGCTCGATCTCGCTGGGCAGGCGGTCGCCGAAGCGGTTGAACAGTTCCTCCTGGTCCTTCGCCTCGGCCTCGGCCTCCTTGCGGTCGATGTCCATGATCTTGGCGAACTTGTCGGCCGGGAAGTTCAGGCCGGACCAGTTCAGATCCTGGTAGCGCGGGGAGTAGCCGAAGGGCGATTCCGCCACGTCGGTGGCGCGGCCGCGGACGCGGTCGACGATCCACTTCAGCACGCGCATGTTGTCGCCGAAGCCCGGCCAGACGAACTTGCCGTTCTCGTCCTTGCGGAACCAGTTGACGCGGTAGATGCGCGGCAGGCTTTCCACCTTGCCTTCCATCGACAGCCAGTGGTTCCAGTAATCGGCCATGTTGTAGCCGCAGAAGGGCAGCATGGCGAACGGGTCGCGGCGGATGGCGGCCTGGCCGACGGCGGCGGCGGTGGCTTCCGAGCCCATGGTCGCGGCCCAATAGACGCCTTCGCGCCAGTTGTAGGCCTCGAACACCAGCGGGAAGGTCTTCGACAGGCGGCCGCCGAAGATGAAGGCGCTGATCGGAACGCCGGCCGGATCCTCCCAGGCCGGGTCGATCGACGGGCACTGCGCCGCCGGGGCGGTGAAGCGGCTGTTCGGGTGGGCGGCGACGCGGCCGCAGCCCGGGGTCCAGTCCTTGCCCTGCCAGTCGATCAGGTGCGCCGGCGCCTCGTCGGTCAGGCCTTCCCACCAGACGTCGCCGTCGTCGGTCAGCGCGACGTTGGTGAAGATGACGTTGTGGTCCAGCGTCTTCAGCGCGTTCGGGTTCGACTTCACGCTGGTGCCGGGGGCGACACCGAAGAAGCCGGCCTCCGGGTTGATGGCGCGCAGCGTGCCGTCGGGCTGCGGCTTGATCCAGGCGATGTCGTCACCGATGGTGCGGACCTTCCAGCCCTCGAACTCCTTCGGCGGGACCAGCATGGCGAAGTTGGTCTTGCCGCAGGCCGACGGGAAGGCGGCGCCGACATAGGTCTTCTCGCCGGTCGGGCTTTCCACGCCCAGGATCAGCATGTGCTCGGCCAGCCAGCCCTGCTCGCGGCCCATGGAGGACGCGATGCGCAGTGCGAAGCACTTCTTGCCCAGCAGCGCGTTGCCGCCATAGCCGGAGCCGTAGGAGACGATGCGGTGCTCCTCCGGGAAGTGGACGATGTACTTGTTGTCGGCGTTGCAGGGCCACGCCACGTCCTGCTGGCCCGGCTCCAGCGGCGCGCCGATGGAGTGCAGGCAGGGGACGAAGTCGCCGTCGCCCAGGATGTCCAGCACCTTCTGGCCCATGCGGGTCATCAGGCGCATGTTGACGGCGACATAGGGGCTGTCGGAAATCTGCACGCCGATGTGCGAGATGTCGGAGCCCAGCGGCCCCATGCTGAACGGCACCACATACATGGTGCGGCCGCGCATGCAGCCCTCGAACAGGCCGTCCAGCTTGGCCTTCATCTCCTCCGGGTCCATCCAGTTGTTGGTCGGACCGGCTTCCTCGCGCGAGCGCGAGCAGATGTAGGTGCTGTCCTCGACACGGGCGACGTCGCCCGGATCGGAGCGGCAGAGGAAGGAGTTCTGGCGCTTGGCCTCGTTCAGGCGGATGAAGGTGCCGGCCTCCACCATCTCGTTGCAGAGACGGTCATATTCCTCCTGCGACCCGTCGCACCAGTGAACGCGTTCCGGTTTGCATTTCAGCGCGATCTCCTCGACCCAGGCCAGGAGCTTCTTGTTCCGCGTCCGCATATTGCCAGTCATATCGTCCTCTCGAAGGCTGGGCCGGTACCGCCGCGCCGGGCATCCCCCACCGGGATCCCGCGGCCGGTCCGGCCGTCTTTGTCCGTTGTCGTGTCAGATGGAAAGCGTCCGCCGGATCAGCGGTGTGCCGGTCCGAACGGGCGGCAGGGCCGGAGGCCCGCCGGGATCAGCGGCACCGCGCAGGCGCGGCGACGAAACGGTGCAAAGGGCGGCCCTGAGGCGACAGGTCTGGGGGCCATTGGCCCGGACGGGAAACGGGTCGATCCGTTATGGTCCACTGAAGTGTTCTCCTGGTTGCGCATGCCCGAGCGCCGCCTTCTTGTTATTGGTGCGGCGCCCGGTCGTGTCGAAGCGACCTCTCGGCTGGTCGTTCGGGCTGACGGTTGGCTTCTCGTCTCTCTCGGTCTGTGATCGCGCCTTTTGGCTTGTTCCGCCTTCGGCTTCTTTGGCTGTTGTGGTCGGGCTCTTTTCAATGGCCCTTTATCCGGGCGTCCCTGTTGGTCGGGCGTCCCTTCTTGGGCTTCGGGGTCCGTCAGGCGCCCCCTTTGCCGGTTGTCGCATGTCCTGGCGGTCCGGTCCCGTCCTGCGGCCGGATCAGTGCATCCAGCATCAGTCTAGCCGATTCCGGGTCGTGGATTCTCTGCTCAAAATCGACGCGGGCGACGTACCCCCCGCGTCGCAGATCGCATCCCTCCGGGTCCACCCCGGTCAAGCTCCAGCTTGCCCCTTGCCCGGTGCCGTCCCCATCCGTGGAGGGAGCCAGCCGGGGGCCGTACCCCTCGCCGTTCAGGCGGTCGAGCAATTCCGTCTCCCCCGCCGCCAGTGCGGGAGCGGAGGTGGGCAGGTCCAGCTCGGCGGCGGACAGCCAGTGGATGCGGCCGAAGCCGGCGACCAGATGAGCGCGCTCCACCGTCACGCGGTAGATGGCGAAATCGGCGAAGCCGGCATAGAAATCGGCATCGGGATGGCGGCGCAAGTAACGCGCCCGGTGGGCAGGGTCGTCCGACCGCTCCGCGCGGCCCAGGACCGACAGGCGCGCACCGGTCAGCGGCTGCGCCAACCCGGCGGTGCCGTCGAACAGCAGTCCGACCCGGCTGTCGGCCAGCAGATTGCGGGTGTGGTCGGCCAGTGTGGAAAGCAGAAGCAGCGGGCTGCCGTCATGGTCGAACGCCACCAGCACCAGCGAGGGGTAGGGCCAGCCGCCCGTGTCCGCGCCGCCGGCCTCGGCGCTGCCGGTGCCGTCGGGCCGTTGGGCGGTGGCCAGCGCGGCGCGGTCGCAGGCGCGCATCAGGCGCCGGGCACTGGTGGCCGGAGCCGTGCCGCCCGGGCGGTCGCCGGGAGGCATCGCGCCCTCCCTCACATCCGGAGCGGTGCCGGCCGGAGAGGACGCCGAAAGGGCGTTCAGAAAACTCATTCCAAAACGAGTGCGTTCTCCCGCGCGGCACCGTTGTTCGGCGCCGCATTGCCGCCATATTGGACCATACAAATGCTGCGGGAAAAGAGAAAACTGCCGCTGGTACCTGGACTCTGGCATAAAGTATTGGGATGACCACCCGGCCTATGCCTGATGTTTCCGCTAACATTTCAGGTCCCGCCCCGCTCGACCGTTCCGTTCTGACCGATTGGGAAGCTGTTACGACCATGGCCCACACCGTCGCCCTGGTGGATGACGATCGCAACATCCTGGCTTCCGTCTCCATCGCCCTGGAGGCCGAAGGTTTCGACGTGCGCACCTATACCGACGGCGCCGAGGCGCTGCGCGGCCTGACCCAGCGCCCGCCCGACCTCGCCGTGCTCGACATCAAGATGCCGCGCATGGACGGCATGGAGTTGCTGCAACGTCTGCGTCAGACCAGCCACATCCCCGTCATCTTCCTGACCAGCAAGGACGACGAGCTGGACGAGCTGATGGGCCTGCGCATGGGGGCGGACGACTACATCAAGAAGCCCTTCTCGCAACGCCTGCTGATCGAGCGCATCCGGGCTCTGCTGCGGCGCGAGGCGCTGCGCGGGGAGACCGCCGACGCCGATCCCGGCCAGATGATCACCCGCGGGCCGCTTCTGCTCGACGGCGCCCGCCATGCCTGCAGCTGGAAGGGCCAGCCGATCGACCTGACGGTGACCGAGTTCCTGCTGGTCCGGGCGCTGGCCCAGCGGCCGGGCCATGTGAAGAACCGCGACCAGCTGATGGACGCGGCCTATGGCGAGCATGTCTACGTCGACGACCGCACCATCGACAGCCACATCAAGCGGCTGCGCAAGAAGTTCAAGGCGGTCGACGCCGACTTCTCCCAGATCGAAACGCTCTATGGCGTCGGCTACCGGTACAAGGAGTAGACCGGTGTCCGCGACGGGCGGAGTGCGGCCCAAGGAGAGGCCGGTGCAGCGGCGCGGCGTGTCGCCGCTGACCCTGCGCATCCTGGCGGTGAACGTGCTGGCGCTGCTGGTGCTGGCGGCGGGCCTGCTCTATCTCGGCCGCTACCAGGACCGGCTGATCCAGGCGGAGACCGAGGCGCTGACCACCGAGGCGCGCATCTTCGCCTCCGCGCTGGGCGAGGGCGCGGTGAACCGCATCCTGACCGCTCCCTCCCCCACCGGCGCATCCACCACCGACGAGGGGGGCGAGCGGTTCGAACTGGCCCCCGAACTGGCCCGGCCGATGGTCCGCCGCCTGGCGGAGGCGACGGCGACCCGCACCCGCCTGTACGACATCGACGGGCACATGCTGTCCGACAGCCGTGTGCTGGTCGGCTCGCAGGGGCGCATCGAGATCCGCGAGCTGCCCACTCCGCCCGCCGGCGATCCGGTCAGCCGCGCGATCAACGACCTCTACACCCGGCTGATCGACGTGGTGCCCAGCCGCGAGGGGTTGCCGGCCTACCGCGAAGCGCCCGGCCGGCCGAACCCCGACGTGGAGCGGGCGCTCGGCGGCGAGGCGGCGGCCACCGTCTGGCGCGTCGACGGCGAGGGCGGCGACCCGGAACTGCTGCTGACGGTGGCGGTGCCGGTGCAGCGCTACCGCGAGGTGCTGGGTGCGGTGCTGCTGGCGCGCAACGGCGGCGAGATCGACCGGGCCATCCGCTCCGTCCGTTTCGACATCCTGCGGGTGTTCGGCGTGGCGCTGCTGGTGACGGTCGCCTTGTCCTTCTATCTTGCCGGCACCATCGCCCGGCCGATCCGCCGGCTGGCCCAGGCCGCCGACCGGCTGCGCACCAGCCACGGCCGCCATGCCGGGATCCCCGACCTGACCCGCCGCGGCGACGAGATCGGCGAGCTGTCCGGCGTGCTGCGCGAGATGACCGACGCGCTGTGGACGCGGATGGACGCCATCGAACGTTTCGCCGCCGACGTCGCCCACGAGATCAAGAACCCGCTGACGTCGCTGCGCAGCGCGGTGGAAACCGCCGGCCGCGTCAGCGATCCGCGCCACCGCGACCGGCTGATGGCGATCATCGCCGACGACGTGCAGCGGCTGGACCGGCTGATCAGCGACATCTCCAACGCTTCGCGCCTCGACGCCGAGCTGTCGCGGGCGGAGCCGGAACCGGTCGACATCGGCCTTCTGCTGACCATGCTGGCCGAGCTGCGCCAGACGGTTGCCGAAACCGTGGACGAGACGGTGGCGGCCGGTGGTGGCGAAGCGCCTGGAGAAGGCGGCGCGGAGGATGGCCGGCCCATGCCGCCCCGCGTCGTGATCGACATTCCCGCGGGCGAGCGGCTGGTGGTGCCGGGGCTGGAGGGGCGGTTGACGCAGGTGTTCCAGAACCTGATCGACAACGCCCTGTCCTTCTCGCCGCCGGGCGGCGTCGTGCGGCTGTCCGCCCGGCGCACCGGACGCACCGTGACCGTGGTGGTGTCGGACCAGGGGCCCGGCATCCCCGACGGGAAGGAAGAGGCGATCTTCGACCGCTTCTACACCGAACGTCCGGCGGGCGAGAAGTTCGGGACTCATTCCGGTCTCGGACTTTCGATAGCAAAGCAGATAGTCAGCGCTCACAACGGTGCGATATCCGCGCGAAACCGTCAGGTATCGGAGGGAGCGGTCGACGGCGCCGACTTCACCGTTACCCTGCCTTTGTTATGAGACCTTCGACTAAAATACATACATCTGCGGCACTATCGGGTGGACAAGCCCGGTTTATCGACCGATCATGGCGGTGGTCGTTCTCGCTTGCCGGCTGATGCGGCGGCCGGTCCCTATCGGCCCGGTTGTTTCCTCCGCTCCATATGGTGATCGAGGGGTGGCCATCCCCCGGAACAAACATGTGGGGTTGCCGTGCCTGAGTCCGCTCCGCCCGAGTCGCTCGCGAACAGGTTGTCCCCAATGGGTTCCCGTTGCCGTGGATCCGTCCCGGGAGAGGCCGAGGTCGTCGACCTCCGCCGCTACCGGCTGGCCCGCCTGATCCGCGATGCCGGACGGCAGCAGGGGGAATTGGCCCGGCTGATGCGGGACGGCGCACGGGAGCGGAACCAGCTGGCGGAAGCACTGCAGGGCGCGCAACGCCATCTCGCCAGCATCGCCGACAATTACAAGGTCCTGCTGGTCCGGCTGCAGCGGGAAAAGGACTTTCGCGACGCCTGCCAGGAAGCGGCGGAGCTGGAGGATCTGGACGAGATGATCCGCCGACGCGACGCCCTTGCCCTGGAACTGGAGGCCATCCGCCGCACCCCCCGTGGGGTCGCCGGCAACTGAGCGGCTCCGTATGCGGAAGCCGGGCGGGTGGAGCCGGGACGCGGGGCGATCCTGCGATCGCGGCTCTTCATCCGGCGTCTCCTCCCGTGTTCCGGCAGGGTGTGATCCGCACCGAAAGAACGGTCCGAAGCGGATGGGGGATCCCGGTCAGGTTTCCCCGCCTGACCAGTCGGGCCACCGTTCCGTTTCCATTGACAGAACCCGCGCCACGTCTCACCTTCGCCAGACTATGGTGACGATTCACGGCACCTGCGTCTTGCTCTCCGAGATCGGCGTGCTGCTGCGCGGGGAGTCCGGACGCGGAAAATCGGATTTGGCCTTGCGACTGATCGACGGTGGCGCCCGGCTGGTCTCGGATGACCGGGTGGCGCTGCGCGCCGCCTCCGGACGGCTGACCGCTTCGGCCCCGCCGGCGCTGGCCGGGCTGCTGGAGGTGCGGGGCGTCGGCATCCTGCCGGTTCCGTCCGTCGCGTCGGCCGATGTCGGGCTCGTCGTCGATCTGGTGCCGCGCGACGAGGTGGAACGCCTGCCGCAGGCGGAGACCGAGATGCTGATGGGCATCGCCCTTCCCCGGCTGGGCCTGCACGCCTTCGACGCCTCCACCCCCGCCAAGATCCGTCTTGCCGCCGCCTGCCTGCGTGACGGACGGCTGGAGCGGGTGCCCGCCGGCCTGTCGGCGCAGCCCGGTCCGGCCCAACCCAGCCTGACCCAGCCCAGCCTGACCCAGCCCAGCCCGGTCGCGCCATGAGCCTTTCCGACGTGCCGTCCGATCCCGCCACCAGCGCGCCGGCCAACCCTGCGACGGCCCGCGGCCGCGTCGTGCTGGTCACCGGCCTGTCGGGCGCCGGCATGTCGGTGGCGCTGAAGGCGCTGGAGGATCTGGGATACGAGGCGGTCGACAATCTGCGCCTGTCGCTGGTTCCCGCCCTGATCCAGCAGGCCGACCCGAAGCGCCGGCCGCTGGCGCTGGTGATCGACAGCCGGACCCGCGACTTTTCCGCGCAGAACTTCCTGGACGAACTGGCGGAGTTGCGCGGCCGCGACGACCTGGACGTCAGTCTGGTCTTCCTCGATTGCGGCGACGAGGTGCTGCAGCGCCGCTTCACCGAGACGCGTCGCCGCCATCCGCTGGCGGAGGACCGGACGGTCCCCGACGGCATCCAGCGCGAACGCGCCCTGCTGTTCCCGCTGAAGGAGGAAGCCGACGTCACGATCGACACGACGCAACTGTCCATTCACGATTTGCGGCGCATTCTGTCGGGGCATTTCCGGCGTGACGCCCAGGCAGCCCTGCAGGTGTTCGTGACCTCCTTCTCCTTCCGCCAGGGTCTTCCGCGCGAAGCCGATCTGGTCTTCGACGTGCGGTTCCTGACCAACCCGCATTACGACCCGGAGCTTCGGCCGCTCACCGGCCTGAACCCGGCCGTCGCGGCACGGGTGGAAAGCGACCCCGACTTCCCCGCCTTCTTCCGGAACCTGACGGAGCTGCTGCGCCCGCTGCTGCCCCGCTACAACCAGGAAGGAAAGAGCTATCTGACCATCGCCATCGGCTGCACCGGCGGCAAGCACCGGTCGGTCTTCATCGCCGAACGGCTGGCCGCCTGGCTGAAGGAGCAGAGGCTGCGGGTCAGTCTGAGCCACCGCGAACTCGACCGGCTGGGGCTGCGCACCGCCGGCCAGACCGGCACCCCGGCCGGCAGCCAGACCGGCAACATGGGATGATGCAAATTGCGCCTTGACGACCATACGTCCAACCAACGATCCAGATGCGATGCGGGCGGTTGCCGTGCGGCAGCGGTTCTCGCGCAGGTCTCCGGGGAGGACCCAACCTTGAAGGATGTCCCATGATCGGTATGGTTCTTGTCACCCACGGACGGCTGGCCGAGGAGTTCATCGCCGCGCTGTTCCACGTGGTGGGCGAACAGCAGCAGGTGCGTGCCGTGTGCATCGGCCCGGACGACGACATGGAACAGCGCCGCCAGGACATCCTGAACTCGGTGGCGGAGGTCGACGACGGGTCGGGTGTCGTGGTGCTGACCGACATGTTCGGCGGCACGCCGTCCAACCTCGCCATCTCCATCATGGACAAGGCGAAGGTGGAGGTGATCGCCGGCGTCAATCTGCCGATGCTGATCAAGCTGGCCAGCGTGCGGAAGACCGAACCGCTCGACAAGTCGGTGATCGCCGCCCGCGACGCCGGGCAGAAATACATCAACGTCGCCTCCACCCTCCTGTCGGACTGAAACCGCCCGCGATGAGCCCCCCCGACGAAACGGCGCCCGCCGACGGCGAAATCCGCCGCACCGCCACCATCACCAACCAGCGCGGCCTGCACGCGCGCGCCTCGGCCAAATTCGTGAAGCTGGTCGCCACCTTCGACGCCGAAATCGCGGTGCGCCGCGGCGAGTCCGTCGTGTCCGGCGAGTCGATCATGGGGCTGATGATGCTGGCCGCCGGCCCCGGAACCACGGTGGAACTGCGCGCGACCGGCACGGACGCAGACGCGGCGATGGACGCCCTCCTGGACCTGATCAACCGCAAGTTCGATGAAGAGTGACCTGCCCTCCACCGGCGCGGCCAACGGCCCGGTGGCCGGTCCCGATCGCGGCGGCTCGGGCGGCGGTTTCGGCGGCGTCCCCTCGTCCGAATCGTGGAACGGTTCGGCACGCGCCCTGCGCGGCCTGGGCGTATCCCCCGGCATCGCCATCGGCCCGGCCCATGTGGTGGAAAGCGGCGCCGTCGCCATTCCCGAATACACCGTCGCGCCCGACGCCGTCGAGGCGGAGGTCGCCCGCTTCAACGAGGCGGCGGCCAAGGCGCGGCGCCAGATCAAGAAGCTGAAGAGCAAGGCGCTGGTCCTGCCCGATTCGGCGTCGGAGGAAATCGGTTTCCTGCTGGACGCCCACCTGTCGATGGTCACCAACTCGCGCCTAACCCGCGGGGTGGAGCATCGCATCAAGCAGGACCGCGTCAATGCCGAGGCCGCCATCCAGGCGGAAATCACCGCCATCGCCGCGACCTTCGCCGGCATGGACGACGCTTATCTGGCCGGCCGCATCGACGACATCCGCGAGGTCGGCCGGCGGCTGACCCGCAACCTGATGAAGCAGGAATACCGGGCCTTCAGCAACCTGCCCCCCGGCAGCATCATCCTGGCGGAGGAGCTGACCCCTGCCGACACCGCCCTGCTCGACCCCGCCGTCGTCGGCGGCTTCGCCACCGTGCTGGGCGGGGCGGAAGGGCACACGGCGATCCTCGCCCGCTCGCTCGGCCTGCCGGCGGTGCTCGGCGCGCCCGGCCTGCTGGCGGGTGTGCGCAACGGCGTGACGGTGATCGTCGACGGCCTGCAGGGCCGCGTGCTGATCGATCCGCCGGCCGAGGTGCTGGCGGACTATGGCGAGCGCCGCGCCGCGCGCGAACGCGAGCGCCAGGGACTGAAGAGCTTGCGCAAGCTGCCGGCCGTCACCCGCGACGGCACCGCGGTCACGCTGATGGCGAACCTGGAACTGCCCCGCGACCTGGATCAGGCGCTGGAGCACGGCGCCCAGGGCATCGGCCTGCTGCGGACCGAGTTCATGTTCATGAACCGCGACCATCTGCCCGACGAGGATGAGCAGTACGGCGTGCTGCGCACCATGATCGAGGGGATGGGCGGCCGCACCGTCACCGCCCGCACCATGGATCTGGGCGGCGAGAAGCTGGCCGGCTGGATGGCGGGCCGCTATGGCGAGCCGGCCAACCCGGCGCTCGGCCTGCGCGCCATCCGGCTGGGCCTGCGCGAACCGAAGCTGCTGGAAACCCAGCTCGCCGCCATGCTGCGTGCCGGGGCGCACGGGCCGCTGCGCATCCTGCTGCCGATGATCGCATCGGTGGCGGAGGTGCAGAAGGTACGGGAGATGATGGGGCAGGTCGCCCGCCGCCTGCGGCGCCGCGGCATCGCCATCGCCGACCCGCTGCCGCCGGTGGGGGTGATGGTGGAGGTGCCGGGGGCGGCGTTGTCGGCCGACGCGCTGGCCTATGCCGCCGACTTCTTCGCCATCGGCACCAACGACCTGACCCAGTACACGCTGGCGATCGACCGGGCCGACGAACAGGTCGCCACGCTGTACGACCCGCTGCATCCGGCGGTTCTGCGGCTGATCCAGTTCACCATCGAGGCGGCCTTGCGTGCCCGCATCACGGTGTCGGTCTGCGGCGAGATCGCCGGCGATCCGCGCTACACCGCGCTTCTGCTCGGGCTCGGCGTGCGCGAGCTGTCGATGGCGCCGCTGGCGGTCCCGGCGGTGAAGAAGCGCATCCGTTCGCTCGACCTGATGGAGGCGAGCCGCCGCGCCCGCGTCATCATGGACCAGAGCGACAGCGGGCGGATCGCCACGCTGCTGGACGACTTCAACGCAACGGTGTGAGGGGTGGGGGCGCCCTGCCCCCTCCCTTCCCATGCTGGCGCACGGGCCCCTTCCCTCCCCCGCCCTCGGCCGGCCAAAGGCCGGTCCGATCGCGGTAGAGGGAGTAGTTTGCGGAGCAGCGGCAGTCCCCTCTCCCTCGAAGAGGGGGAGGGTTAGGGAGGGGGCAACAGCACCTCACTCCTCCTCCCAATCATCCTCCTCCCCCTCCGGCGTCGGCGACACCGGAGGGGCGCTCACCACCTCCCGCTCCAGCTTCTCGATCTGCTCGGGGTGGGTGATCTCGATCATCGGGCCGTTGCGCAGGGTGATCCAGCCGCGCACGCGCACACGCCGCCCTTCGAAGGACAGCGGGTCGATGCCGGCGCGGGTGACCTCGCGCATCGCGGCGCGGCCGATGTGGACGGTGACGTCGCTCCGCCAGTCGGTGCCGAAATCCAGCCAGGCCTCGCCGCCGCTCTTGGAGATGGCCAGCACCACCCCTTCCACCAGTTGGAAGCCGTCGCGGTCGCGGGCGAGGTCGTCGGGATCGGCGGCGTCGCGCACCGCATAGACCCGGCTGCGCCACAGGCCCCGCCCGGCAGTGCGCGCGGCATCCTCGCCGGCCAGCAGTTCGGCGGCATAGGCGCGGGCGTCGGGCCGGGTGTGGACGCGGGCCAGCCCGCGGACGACCAGGGCCGATTGCAGCCACAAGCCGTCCTCCCGCACCAGATGGGCGAGCAGCCGGCCATGGCGGTCGACCGGCGCCGGGCCATGCAGGGCGACGCGGCGGCCGAGCGCCAGCTCGGACAGCGCCCTGGTCGCCGCCTCCGCCAGCGGCCAGACGCGGCCGTCGGTCGGGTTGGCGTGGCGCGGCGGCTTGGCGGCTTCGATCCCCGCCAGCCGGACGCGGCGGCCGTCCTCCAGTTCCAGCGTGTCCCCGTCCAGCACGGCGGTGACGCGCAACGGCTCCGCCGACGCGGAACCGGCCAGCAACAGCCAAGTCAGCAGCAGAACCGGCAGGCCCACAAGCGGGAGCAGGACAAGTCGCATGGAGATCGCCGTCTTTGCGGAACAACCGCCGCCGGGCGGGGTTTTGACCGGTATGCCGATCCACGACCCCATCCGCAAGCCGTTCCGTGCCCTGCTGGCAGCCCTCTGTCTGGCCGTGACGGCGCCCGCCCTGATTGCTCCCGCCCCGGCAACGGCCGGGCTGCTGGACAATGTCCTGTCCGGTGGCGACGAGTCGGCGCTGGGCGCGCAGGAGCATCCCAAGATTCTGGCCCAGTTCGGCGGGGCGGTGAAGGACGCGCGGCTGCAGGGTTATGTCGAGCAGTTGGGCCGCAAGCTGGCCTCCACCACGGCGCGGGCTCGCGAACCCTGGACCTTCACCGTTCTGGACAGCGACGTGGTCAACGCCTTCGCCGTGCCCGGCGGCTATGTCTACGTCACCCGCGGCCTGCTGGCGCTGGCGAAGGACGAGGCGGAGGTGGCCGGCGTACTGGCGCACGAGATCGGCCACGTCACCGCCCGCCATTCGGCGCAGCGCCAGACCCGGCAGACCATCGCCGGCATCCTCGCCGCCGGGGTCGGGCTGGTGTTCGGCAACGACACGCTGGCACAGCTGGCCGGGCTGGGCGGCACCGCCGTGGTCGCCAGCTATTCGCGCGAGCAGGAGCTGGAGGCCGACCAGCTCGGCGTCGAGACGCTGCGGCTCGCCGGCTACGATCCGTTCGCCATGGCGACTTTCCTGGAGACCCTGCGCCGCGACAGCCAGTATGGCGGCCTGCGCGCCGGCAACAAGGGCGAGGGCGGCTTCGACTTCTTCGCCAGCCACCCGGCGACCGAGGAGCGCGTTCGCCGCGCCGCCGAGCTTGCCCGCGCCATCCCGCAGGGCGGCGCCCGTCCGCGCGATCCTTACCTGGCGGCGGTCGACGGCATGATCTATGGCGACAGCCCGGAGAACGGCTATGTCCGCGACCGCAACTTCGCCCACCCGCAGCTCGGCATCGCCTTCACCGTGCCGAAGGGCTATTCCCTGCTGAACGGCGCGGAACAGGTGATCGCCAAGGGACAGAACGGCGCCGCCATGGCCTTCGACGGCGGATCGGCGGCCGGCGTCTCCGATCCGGCGTCCTTCCTGACCGGGGTGTGGGGAAAAGGGGCCAACCTGTCCAACCTCCAGCGCATCACCATCGGCGGCATGCCGGCCGCCACCGCCACCACCCGCGGCGAGGCGGAGGGCGAGAGCGCGGACATCCGGCTGGTTGCGATCCGCATGCCGGACGGGCGGATGTACCGCTTCACCTTCCTGGCGCCCTCAGGATCGCTGACTCGTTTCGATGCCGATTTCCAGGCGACGGCCAACAGCTTCCATCAGTTGACCGCGCAGGAGGCCGCCCGCTACCGTCCGCGCCGCGTCCAGGTGGCGACGGTGCAGCCCGGCGACAGCGTTGCCGGCTTCGTCCGCCGCATGCCGCAGGAGCCCTATGCCGAGGAATTGTTCCGGATCATCAACGACCTGCCCCCCGGCACGCCGTTGCAGCCGGGACAGCGGGTGAAGGTGATCGTCGGCGAGTAAGGGCGAATAGAAGCGGACAAGGGTGCCCGCAAACATCAGCTTGGCCGCATGAAATCCGCGTAAGGATACAGCCCGGCGGGTTGCTCCGGAACGTACGGGCGGGTAGGCTGCGGCGCATGCCCGACAGCCCCTCAGCACGCGTACAGTTGCCTCTGCCCGCTCCGGCGCCGGCTGTGAAGCCGGCCGGGCAGGCGGGCAGCAGGGCGCGGGCGAAGCTGGCCCCGGAACCGGCCGGACGGCGACGGCTGCGGCTGCCGATCGCCGCGGTGCTGGTCGCCGGGTTCGGGTCGCTGATGCTGGCGGCAGTCGCCAGCGTGCTGGTCCTGGGGCTGGTCAGCGCCAGCACCAACACCTTCGCCCTGCTGAACGACAAGGCCGATCTGGCGCTGGCGGGGGTGGAGGTGCGGGTGCGCCACCAGCTCGACCCCGCGCGGGAGATGGCACGCTTCGTCGCCGGGCTGGTCGAACGCGGCGACCTGCAGGCGAACGACGGCACGGCGATGACCGACACGCTGCGCGGTGCGCTAGCCGGCGCGCCGGACGTGACGGGACTGGCCTTCATCCGGCCGGACCTGACCGGGGTGCGCGTCGGTCGGTTGAACGGCGGGCTGGTGGCCGAGCCCTTCGACATGCAGGGCGAGAGCGACATTCCGCCGGAAATCCTCGACGGCCCCAACCGCAGTGCCGCCACTTGGGCCGATCCGCGCTGGCTGAAGGAGGCGCAGAACAGCTTCCTCACCCTGTACCAGCCGGTGCGGCGCGACGGCCGCTATCTGGGGCAGGTCGCGGTCGGCGTCTCGCTGGGCGACCTGTCGCGCTTCCTGTCGGTGCTGTATGTGGAGCAGGGGCTGAACGCCTTCGTGCTGTACGACCACGGCCATGTGCTGGCCCATCCGGCGCTGGTTGGCCGCAGCTTCGATTTTTCCGGCAAGCTCGACGGACCGCCGCTGCCGCGGATCGATCAGGTGGATGACCCGGCGCTGGCGGCGCTGTGGACCAGCGGCGTCCCGGTCCAGTCGCTGAAGAAGCGGGTGGAGGCGCGCGGCGTGCGCGTGCTGGGCAGCGACTACATGTTCCTGACCCGCAGCATGGCGGGATACGGCCAACAGGACTGGATCATCGGCATCGGCTATCGCGACGGCGAGATGGGCGTCGAGATCCGCCGGCTCTACATCACCGGCGCCGTGGGGCTCGCCATCCTGCTGGTGTCGGTCGGGGTGGCGCTGCTGGTGGGGCGGCGGATCAGCCGGCAGGTGGCGCGGCTGGCGGAGGCCGCCGACCGTGTCCGCGCCTTCGAATTCCGCGCCATCCCCGATCTGCCGGATTCCCGCCTGCGCGAGATGGCGCGCGCCGCCGCCGCCTTCAACGCCATGATCGCCGGGTTGCGTTGGTTCGAGACCTATGTGCCGAAGGCGCTGGTCCTGCGCCTGATGCGCCAGCGCGAGACGGAGGGCGGGCTCGATTCCGTGCAGCGCGAGGTGACGGTGATGTTCACCGACATCCGCGGCTTCTCGCGCATGGCCGAGCATATGGCCGCCGCCGACACCGCCGCCCTGCTGAACGAGCATTTCACCCTGCTCGCCGCCTGCATCGAGGCGGAAGGCGGCACGGTGGACAAGTTCATCGGCGATTCCCTGATGGCCTTCTGGGGCGCGCCGGAGGCGCAGGAGGACCATGCCGTCCGCGCGCTGCGCGCCTCGCTGGCCATCCACCACGCGATCCGCGCCGACAACCGCCGCCGCGTCGCCGCCGGGCAGGCGCCGATCCATGTCCGGGTCGGCCTGCACAGCGGCCCGGTGGTGGTGGGCAACATCGGTTCCGACAGCCGGATCAACTACACCATCGTCGGCGACACGGTGAACGTCGCGGCCCGCATCGAGGAACTGTCGGGCGGCCTCCAGGGCGATGCCGAGGTGATCGTGCTGACCAGCGGCGTCACCGCCGCCAAGGGCAAGGACGCCGTTCCGCTGGTTCGCCAGGGTGGCCGCTCCCTGCGTGGCCGCACCGGCATGACCGAACTCTGGCGCCTTGTGCCGGAGGATGAAAGGAAGGACGCCGCGAAGGCGGCGGCAGGCGTACCAGCGGCGCCCTCGTTGTCCCCTGAGGACAAAGAGGGCAGCAAGCCGGCATTCGCAGGTAAGGATACGCCCTGAACAGGGCTGGTGTTTCCAGCTAAGTAATTGATAACTCCGGAAACGCCCTCCCCTCCATCCTTACGTCAACGCCAGCCGCGCCGGCCGCCGCGGCGGTCGTCCTCGTCGAACAGTTCGGCCAGCTTGTTCATCATCGTGCCGCCCAGCTGCTCCGCATCGACGATGGTGACGGCGCGGCGGTAGTAGCGGGTCACGTCGTGGCCGATGCCGATCGCCACCAGTTCCACCGGCGAGCGGGTCTCGATCTGCTCGATGGTTTGGCGCAGATGGCGTTCCAGATAGTTGCCGGCATTCACCGACAGGGTGGAGTCGTCCACCGGCGCACCGTCGGAGATCACCATCAGGATGCGGCGCTGCTCCGGCCGGCCCAGCAGGCGGTTGTGCGCCCACTGCAGCGCCTCGCCGTCGATGTTCTCCTTCAGGATGCCTTCGCGCAGCATCAGGCCCAGATTCTTGCGGGCGCGGCGCCACGGCATGTCTGCGGCCTTGTAGACGATATGGCGCAGGTCGTTCAGGCGGCCGGGATGCGGCGGCTTGCCGGCGGCGACCCAGGCCTCGCGCGCCTGCCCGCCTTTCCAGGCGCGGGTGGTGAAGCCCAGCACCTCCACCTTCACCGCGCAGCGCTCCAGCGTGCGGGCGAGGATGTCGGCGCTCATCGCGGCGATGGAGATCGGCCGCCCGCGCATCGAGCCGGAATTGTCGATCAGCAGCGACACCACCGTGTCGCGGAAGTCCATCTCCTTCTCCGCCTTGAAGGAGAGCGGCAGCACCGGGTTGGCGACGACGCGGGCCAGCCGGGCGGCGTCGAGGATGCCCTCCTCCAGGTCGAAGTTCCACGAGCGCTGCTGCTTGGCCATCAGCCGGCGCTGCAGCCGGTTCGCCAGCTTGGAGATCACGCCCTGCAGATGCTGCAGCTGCTGGTCCAGCAGATGGCGCAGCCGCTCCAGCTCCGCCGGATCGCAGAGGTCGGCGGCGTCGACCACCTCGTCATACTGGGTGGTGAAGGCCTTGTAGGCGTTGGGGTCGGGCTCGTTGCGGCGGTTGTGGTCGTTGCGCCAGGGCTGGCCGGGGCCGGCGGGCTCCTCCGCCCCCTCGCCCTCGCCCATCTCCATGTCGCCTTCCTCGCCGGCGCCTTCCTCGGCGCTGTCGCCGGCCTCCGAGGAGTCCTGCATCTCGGACGAGGCCATCGATTCGGACTCGGACTGGTCCTCGTCCTGGCCGCGGGTCTGGCCGCTTTCGGGCGAATTCTCATCCTCGGAGGACTGGGTCTGCTGGTCCTCCTCCTCTTCCTGGTCGGCTTCCTGACCGACTTCCATGTCGAGGTCGGCGAGCAGCCGGCGCACGGCCTTGGCGTAGGCTTCCTGGTCGCCGGCATAACTCGCCAGCCCCTTCATGTCGCGGCCCAGCCGCTCCTCGATCCAGGGGCGCCAGAGATCGACCGCATGGGCGGCGGCGGGCGGCGGCGGCGCTCCGGTCATCGCCTCGCGCGCCATCAGCCGCAGCGCCTCGGCCAGCGGCACCTGCCCGCGATCCTCGACGCGGTCGAGACCCTGGCGGGTGTAGCGGTCGTCCAGCGCCGCTTCGAGATTGTGGGCGACGCCGGCCATGTCGCGGCTGCCCAGCGCCTCGCAGCGCGCCTGCTCCAGTGCATCGTAGGCCTGACGCGCGGCATCGCCCAGCGGCATGCGGTGGGCGTGCACCGTGGCGTCGTGATAGCGCAGCCGCAGCGCCACGGCATCGGCCGCCCCGCGCAGCTTGGCGACCTCGACCGGGTTCAGGTCGCGCGCCGGCAGCGGCACCCGCACCCGCTGTCCCGACAGCCCCGGCGGATCGGACGAAAAGCCCACCTGCACCTCCGCCCGCCGGGACATGGCGCGCACCGTGGCGGTGGTGGACCGCTTGAAGGCCTCGACGGGGGAGTCGTTCTGGGTGGTCATATCATCAAGCCGGATGTTGGAATTCTGGCAGGCGCACGGCCTTCCGGTCGAACGTGAGTGTGCAGGCGCAGCCGGAAACCCGATTGCCCACGGCGATCAGCCCGTCGGCGAAACCGGCCGGGCCCGCACGGTAACGTTCCAGGGCTTCAAGCGCCACCTCACGGTCTTCGACGATCAGGTCCACGGTGTTCAGAAGGCGGTCGAGAACCGAGCAGATCTCCGCCCGTGGGAGCTTGTAGGCCCGCTCCATCACCCAGACGACCTCCGCCAGGACGATCCTGTTCACGAACAGCCGCTTGCCGTCCGCCACCACGCGGCTGACGGCGCTGCGGGCGCGGGCGGCCTGTTCCTGGTCATCGTCGACAATCAGGCGGACCAACGTGTTCGTGTCCAGTCCGATCATGTCTGCCGGAATCTCTCGGCGGCGGCATCCTGGATGGCCTTGTCCATCTCCTCAATCGACACCGCCCGCTTGGATCGGCCAACGATGCCAAACAGATCCTCGATCCGGTATTCAGGGCCGGGAGAGGTCGCGGTTGCCGCAACCTCGGGCAAGGCGAGCGGCGTGCCGGCAAACGGATCGGCGACGGTTCCCGCCCCTCCCTCGCAGGCTCGGCGGTAATAGGATGCGATGAAGACGCGCACCGCGGAGGTCAGGGTGACGTCCACCTCCTCCGGGTTGATGCCCTTGCGGCGCGCCTGCTCCTCGATCCGTTCCTTGATCTGCGTGCAGATGCCGTTGACGGTTAGGCCTTCCCGACGGCCGATATCCTCAAGAGCTTCCCACATGTAGGGTTCGAGAGGCGGATCAGCCGGTGAAAGGGCGAGGCCATGGTCGTCGGTGCTCACCTCGACGCGCAAGGATAGGCCAGAACCGAGCCGAAGCCGGTCACGCACGCTTTGCGGAAGCGTGAGTTTCCCGTCCGGTTCCATCCATGCGTATCCCATCGCTCTCCTCCGCCCGGTCTACCGGCAGACCCCTCACACGAGGTTCGCCTGGACTCCCGTCTCCGGCAGCTCGACGCCGAAGCAGCGCTGGTAGTATTCGGCCACCGTCGGCCGCTCCACCTCGTCGCACTTGTTGAGGAAGGTGATGCGGAAGGCGAAGGCGACGTCGTTGAAGATGCGCGCGTTCTCGGCCCAGGTGATGACCGTGCGCGGGCTCATGACGGTGGAGATGTCGCCGTTGATGAAGCCGGCGCGGGTCAGGTCGGCCAGACGCACCATCGACGCCACCGTGTCGCGGCCCTTGGCGTCGTCGTAGGACGCGACCTTGGCCTGGACGATCTTCATCTCGGCGTCGACCGGCAGGTAGTTCAGGGTCGCCACGATGTTCCAGCGGTCCATCTGGCCCTGGTTGATCTGCTGCGTGCCATGGTACAGGCCGGTGGTGTCGCCCAGGCCGACGGTGTTCGCGGTGGCGAACAGGCGGAAGGCCGGGTGCGGGCGGATGACGCGGTTCTGGTCGAGCAGCGTCAGCTTGCCTTCCACCTCCAGCACGCGCTGGATCACGAACATCACGTCGGGACGGCCGGCGTCGTATTCGTCGAACACCAGGGCGCAGGCATGCTGCAGGGCCCAGGGCAGGATGCCCTCGCGATATTCGGTGACCTGCACGCCGTCGCGCAGGACGATGGCGTCCTTGCCCATCAGGTCGATGCGGCTGATGTGGCTGTCCAGGTTGACGCGGATGCAGGGCCAGTTCAGCCGCGACGCCACCTGTTCGATGTGGGTCGACTTGCCGGTGCCGTGATAGCCCTGGACCATGACGCGGCGGTTGTAGGCGAAGCCGGCGAGGATGGCCAGCGTCGTGTCCCGGTCGAACCGGTAGGCGCTGTCGAGGTCGGGCACATGCTCCGAGCGCTGGCTGAAGGCCGGCACCTGCATGTCGCTGTCGATTCCGAAGACCTCGCGCACCGAGACGGTAGTGTCGGGCTTGTGGTCGAACAGGGCCGAGCTGGCCTGGGTCGCTCCTTGGGAAGCCATGGGTGGTTTCTTACGTTCCAGCGAGTGTCGGTTGTCCAGCGGCCGCGGGGATGACCCGGCCCGCCAACGGAGGTTCAGGCAGCATAACAGGCTTTCAGCGTATTGTAGGCCTGATTGATTTCTTTCAGGCGTTCTTCCGCAGCCTTGTCGCCGCCGTTGGCATCGGGATGGTGCTTTTTCGCAAGCTCCCGATAGCGTGCCTTGATGCGCGTGAAGTCCACGGGCGGGGTCAGTTCCAGGACGGCAAGCGCCTTTTCCTCTTCGGTCCGGGCGTGGCTCCGCCGGTGCGCCTTTTCCTCGTTCTTCGTCTTGCCGGCGTCCTGGCCGAATTCGAAGCTGAAGCCGTTGACCACGCGCTCGCGGATGAAGCGTTCCTGCGTGGCCCATTTGCCGAGCGGCCAGCTCGGCCGCTGCCAGGTGGTGTCGCGCCGCACCTCCGCCTCGATCTGGTCGGTGGACATGCCGGCGTAATAGTCCCAGGCGCGGTTGTACTCCCGGACATGGTCCAGGCAGAACCACCAGTACTCGTTGAGACTGCTGCGGCTTTTCGGCGCACGGTATTCGCCCGCGGCGACGCACTCGGGGTGGTCGCACACACGGGTGGCCGCACGCGGGGCGGCGTAGCTGTCGTAACTGGAGCGGGCGCGGTTCCTGGTCATCGGGCAAGTATGGGAAGAGCCGATGCCTCTGGCAAGCATGCCGAATCGGGCTTCCGTCATCCGCAACGCGCGGGTCGCGGCGCTTGACAGACGATGAATCGCGCCCTCTCCTTTCCGGTGCGGATCGCCGGGGGGAGCCGCTCCTCCGGTCGCCGCCCTTCCACCGCTCATGCGAGAGAAACCGGGACCCCGCCATGGAATACGCCACCCGCATCCGCGAAAAGCTGACCGCCGGACTGGCGCCTGATCGTCTGGAGGTGGTCGACGACTCCGCCCGGCACGCCGGCCATGCCGGTGCGGACGCCGCGGGCGAGACCCATTTCCACGTAACCGTCGTCTCCGCCGCCTTCGCCGGCAAGTCGCGGGTGGAGCGCCAGCGCATGGTCTATGCCCTGCTGGCCGACGAACTGCGCGAGCGGGTGCACGCGCTGGGCCTGACCACCCACGCGCCCGGCGAAGCCGGAGCCTGACCGCCGGGTCGCCCCCCCTCCCTCCGCGTCAACACACGTTTCCCGCCTCGCAAGTAACGCGTGGTTGAGGGGCTGAAATAGCATACATATGAATGCAACTACGAGTCGATTTTAGGAAATGTTGTAAGAATGGAAGGCGCGTGCGTGGTTGCAATTCCCGCTGCGTTTAGTAAAGTGCGATATATGCAACCATTTATCGCGCCGTGGTGGACACAAACTTCGCATGTCCGCCGGCGGCTTCGTGGAAGGGGCTGCGGATGGCGAAGCGTGGGCCGAAGAAAAAGCGGGTGAACCCCCCACAGGCGGGGGTGGAACCGTTGAGAAGCCAGAACATCATGATCGGCGGTCATC
The DNA here is from genome assembly GCF_035628975.1 of Azospirillum sp. Classification (GTDB taxonomy): domain Bacteria; phylum Pseudomonadota; class Alphaproteobacteria; order Azospirillales; family Azospirillaceae; genus Azospirillum. The sequence goes on from NZ_DASPIS010000064.1 coordinate 26,934, forward strand.
GCACGAGCATGCGGCTGGAACCGTCGATGTGGGATGCTCTGGAGGATATCGGCCGTCGGGAAGGACTGACCGTCAATCGTCTCTGCACGCAGATCAAGGAACGGATCGAGGAGCAAGCTCGCCGCCGCGGCATCAATCCGGAGGAGGCGGACGTCACCCTGACCTCCGCGGTGCGTGTCTTCATCGCATCCTACTACCGGCGGGCTTGCACGGAGGATGGTCACGTGCGCGCCGGCCACGGCGGCAGCGATCCGTTCATTGGCACGCCCTTCGAGCTGCCGGTTGTCGATGACGCCGACGGCGGCCAGTCCGCGGTCGCGGCGGGCGGCAACTTTCCCACCCCCGGCGGCCAATCCGCGTTGCCGGCCACCCACCTGGAGGCATAAGGGGGCGCGGCGGCCGGTCCACCGGCGGCAGCCCGCCTGCCCCTCAATTGTTTGCGGTGGCGGCGATGCCTATTCCGCCGCTTCCTCGCGGGCCGAGTCTTCGCTTTGATCCCCGGTATAGTGGGCGGGCCAATGCTTGCGCACCACTTCGCCGTTGCTGTCGAAGATGTGGCACATGTTCAGCAGGACCGGCCGTTTGCCGTCGTCGTGGGTCGGCTTGCCGGCCGCCTTCGCCCGTTCGGCCGCCTCGCGGGCCAGGATCGGGTAAACGGTCTGGAAGGCGGTGGTCGCCAGCGGCCCCAGCAACTCCACCAGATGGGTGCAGCCCTTCGGCCCGCCCAGCTGGTCCTTGACCGCACGGGTCCAGCCCGGACCGATGCGCAGGCCGACCAACTTCTGGAACTGCGGCGTGATGCTGCCGCAGGCATTGTAGGGGCTGTCCTGGGTGACCGCCTCCACCGCCTGGACGGTCAGCTTGTCGTCGACGGTCAGGCGCATCCACATCTGGTGAATCGGCGTTCCCGGGTCCAGATGCCCGCGCTCCTCGGTATGGAACCCATAGCTCTTGACGTCGGTGAGGTGCCCTTCGATGTCCCACAGCCCGTCGGCGCGCCGGAAGCCCTGGCAGGTGACGCGGCGGGTGTGGATCGGCTCGCGCGCGGCGGGGGCGGACAGCGAGGGCGCGGACATCGGGCTTTCCAGTTCAGCAGGTAGGATGGCTCACCCTCGACTATCGGCGGGGCCGGGCGCCCGGTCAACCCGACCCCGCCGCAACGCAGCGTTACCTATAGGTCAGTCTTGCGGTCACCGTTGCGTTCAGCCGAGCCTGGCCTCCGCCGAATAGCCGGAGCCGAACATGTAGGCTTCGCGGCTGCGCAGCTCGTCCTCCAGTTGGGCGCGGACGACGGCGAACAGGTCGCGGATCGACACCATGCCGACCACCTCGCCATCGACTGCGATGGGCAGGTGGCGGTAACGGCGCTGTTCCATCAGGTCGAGCGCGGAGAGTGCCGTGGCCGAGGGTTCCAGCGTGTCGGGATCCTCGGTCATCACGGCCGACAGCGGCGTGGTGTCGGGGTCGAGGCCGGCGGCCACCACGCGTACGGTCATGTCGCGTTCGGTGACGATGCCTTTCAGCGTCCGCCCTTCGGTGACCAGCACCGCAGCGATGCGCTTCGCTGCCATCAGGGTGGCGGCATCGCGGACGGTGGCGCCCGACGGCAGGCAGGACAGCTCCTGGTTCTTGATGACGTCCGGCATCAGTCGGCGTGTCGGCATGTGTCCCATCTCCCTCGTGATTGCAGGTTTTGTGGACGAACGATGCACTCGACCGCGATTTCGCAACGCGGTAATGCCGATCCTGTCAGCTTGATGCTCTGATAGTCAATAGAACTGATTGTTAAAAACTATACATGTTTCCGGATTGGTTTTCGCTTCCGCCGGTTTTACTGCGCGGAATCAAACCGCTTGCGCAGGCCTTCGAAGCCACTGGTGTAGATTCCGGCGATGGTCTTGCGCGCCTCCGCATCGGGGGCGCCGCTGGCCTCGAAGCTGGAGGACCAGGTGATGCGGGTGGTGCGGGCGTCCACCGCGCTGAGCCGGATGGTGGAACTGTAGTTCTTCACCGGCAGCGGTCCGCTCAGCAGCGTATAGCGCAGGCGGTGCTTGGCGGCGGAGACGGCCATCAGCCGTTCCTGGATGGCGCCGCCGCCCTTCAGGGCGAGGTCGCGCTCCTGCGTGCCGCCGGTCTTGCGCAGGGTGCAGCCCTCCACGGCCGGATGCCAGTCGGCGATGGCGCAGAAGGGCGCGATCTGTTTCCACACCTGCTCGATCGGCGCCTTGATCGTCGCCTGCTCGCGCACTTCCAGCGCCATGGCCGGCGCGGTCGCCGCCAGCATCACCGCACCCAATGCCGACATGCCAAGAATCGCCTTCATCGCCCATCCTCCCTTGTCCGCCGCGACGGGACGGCCGCGGCCTTGGCCGGGAGTATGGGCGGGCAACGGCGAGCGCCGCTATTGTGCGGAAGACTGACTATCCGTAAATTCACCAATAAGAGGCGCCGGGATCAGGCCGGGGTCACCGCCTCTTCCAGAACGGAGCGGACGGCGGCGGCATCGACGTCGCGGCGGGTGAAGGCGTTGCCGATGCGGTCGGCCAGGATGAAGGTGATGCGTCCGTCCTGCACCTTCTTGTCCTTGGCCATCGACCGCACCAGCCCGTCCACGTCCCAGGCGACGCCGGGGATGTCGGCCGGGCGCACCGGCAGCCCGACTTCGGCCAGATGGGCGCGGGCGCGGCGCGCATCCTCCGCCGGGCACAGCCCCAGCCGGACCGACAGGTCGAAGGCGAGCACCATGCCGATCGCAACCGCCTCGCCATGCAGCAGGGTCTGGCCGAAGCCGGTCGCCGCCTCCAGCGCATGGCCGAAGGTGTGACCCAGGTTCAGCAATGCCCGGTCGCCGCTCTCGCGCTCGTCCACGCCGACGATGTCGGCCTTGGCGCGGCAGCTGACCGTCACGGCATGGCGCCGGGCGTCGCTGTCGCCGTCGACGACCCGCCGGCCGTTCCGCTCCAGCCAGGCGAAGAAGTCGGGCTGGCGGATCAGGCCGTACTTCACAACCTCGGCATAGCCGGCCAGCACCTCGCGCCGCGGCAGGGTGTCGAGCGTGGCGGTGTCGGCGATGACCAGCCGCGGCTGATGGAAGGCGCCGATCAGGTTCTTGCCGTGGCGGCTGTTGATGCCGGTCTTGCCGCCGACCGAGCTGTCGACCTGGGACAGCAGCGTCGTCGGCACCTGGATGAAGTCGATGCCGCGCAGGGCCGACGCGGCGGCGAAGCCGGTGATGTCGCCGATCACCCCGCCGCCCAGCGCCAGCAGGACGGTCGACCGCTCGATCCCGCGGCCCAGGATGTCGTCCATCAGCTGCTGGAAATGGCCGAAGTCCTTGGTCTTCTCGCCGGCCGGCAGGACGATGGCCGGCTGCGGCGCGATCCCGGGCGCCAGCATCGCGGCGTTCAGCGTGTCCAGATGCAGCGGCGCCACGTTGGCGTCGGTCACCACGATGGGCGCCCGGCCGCGGGTGACGGCGGCGATGCGCTCGCCCGCATCGGCCAGCACGCCGTCGCCGACCAGGATATCGTAGCTGCGGGCGCCCAGCTCCAGGCGGACGGTGTCGAGTGCGGCCGGGGTGGTGGCGGAGACGGAGGTCATCGGGGCAGTCCGCGAAGCTGGAGTTTCAGGAAAGGGTTTGGACCGGCGTCAGGGGGCATCGGCCTTGGGGGCGTCGGCCTTGGCGGTCCGGCCGCCGCGCGGCTGGCGGTGGGGGAGCTGGACGCCGAAATGGGCCTCCAGCGCGTCGATCACCAGTTCGACCGTCACGTCGGGCGGGCGTTCGTCGCTGACCACGGTCAGGTCGGCCTCGGCATAGACGGGATAGCGCTGTTCCATCAGCCGGCCCAGGATGGCGCGCGGGTCGCCCTGGTTCAGGATGGGGCGGTGGGTGCGCCGCGCGGTGCGGGCGACCAGGACGTCCAGTTCGGCGCGCAGCCAGACCGAAAGGCCGTACTGCCGGATGGCGGCGCGTGTGTCCGGGTCCATGAAGGCGCCGCCGCCGGTCGCCAGGATGTGCACCGGCTCGTCCTTCAGCAGGCGGGTGATGATGCGGCGCTCGACGGAGCGGAAGACCGGTTCGCCGTCGCGGGCGAAGATCTCGGCGATGGTGCAGCCGGCTGCGGCCTCGATCTCGGTGTCGGCGTCGCGGAAGGGCAGGTGGAGCCGTGTCGCCAGCCTGCGCCCGATGGCGCTCTTGCCGGCGCCCATCAGCCCGACCAGCACCACGGTGCGCGGCAGCAGCGGTGCCTTGTCCTCCGCCGCTCCGCCCCCCGTCTCCGGAAGCAGGGCCGTCATCGCCTTGTGCAATCCCGTCACATCCATCTGATCCGCCACCCGTACCCGCAACTCCGCTGTCCGCCCGATCCAGCGGGACAGCCGTCATACCGCTGAAACAGACAACACTCATACCCGCCGAAAGCTGGCCGGCACAAGCGCGCTCCCAGGCGCCCTCCCGGAAAGCTGGCCCGGAAAGCCCGTCCGGAAAGCCGGCCTGAAAAGCCAGGTGGGCGGGTTGCGCGGCGGTCCAACCTGTGGCTACACTGCGCCGCCGCCGAACGGTGTCTCCGTCGGCGGTGCTCCCGGTCGCCGGGTCCGCCGCGGCCGGGGTGCGGATGCTTTAGCAGAAAAGCCATTGCTTGTCCCAAGCCCTGCGACTGCCGGGCATGGTAGCTCCGCTCCGATCCGCTGTTTTCCGACACAACGCGTCCTTGGTGCCATGAGCCGGTTTCTCTCGATCCTCATCGTCCTGCTGTTGCTGGTGATCGCCGGTGGCATGGTTTTCCTCGCCTCGTGGGACCTGCCGGCTCCATCGAAGACGGTGGAGAAGGTTCTGCCGGATGAGCGCTTCCCGCGCTGAACCCCGACCATCGGCCGGGGCCGTTCCGCATTCGGGCTCCCCGTTTTCGGCCACCCTGCTGCTGGCCGGATTGCTGGCGGCCGGCTGGACGGCAAGCGGCTGGATGGCGTCCGCCGCGGCGCAGGTCGTCGGTCCGCCGATCCGGCTGACGCCTGACGCCGGGATGCAGGCGCCTGCTTCCTCCCAGTCTCCCTCTCCGCCCCCTGCCGCAACACCTGCGGCTGCGCCCGCCGTCGTTCCGGCCTACCCGCCCGCGGTCGTCCCGCCGCCGCCCGTGTCCCCCGTGGTGGCGCGGCCGGCGCCGGTCGCGCGCGAGGCGCTGGGTGCGCCCGATCCGGACGGGGCGGGCACGCTGAGCGGGCTGCAGGGGCTGGGTGCCGACCCCTGGCGCGGCATCGGCCGGGTGGAGCTTCTGCCGCTGATCGCCGCCCTTCCGGTCGACACCCCCTCCCCCGCCGTCAAGGCGCTGGAACGCCGGCTGCTGCTGAGCGCCGGGTCGCCGGCCGTGGCCGAAGGGGAGGTGCCGCCGCCCCGCCGCTTCGGCGCGCTCCGCATCGAGAAGCTGGCGCGGATCGGCGATCCCGCCGGAGCGGCCGATCTCGCGGCGCTGCTGCCCGCGGCGCTGGCGGCGGACGAGGCGGCGGCGAAGGCGCTGACCGATGCGGAACTGGTGCGCGGCGGCCTGGACTGCACCCGCGCGCTTGCCCGCGGCAAGAGCTTCGCCTCCGCCTACTGGACCAGGCTGGCGCTGTTCTGCCACGCCCGTGTCGGCAACCGCGCCGGCACGGACGAGGCGCTGGCGAGCCTGCGCAGCGGCGGCGGCCGGCGGTCCGACCCGTTCCTGATGGTGGCCGACGCCCTGGCCGGCGCCGCGCCGCCCCCTGCCCGCTCGCTGATCCTGCAGGGCGATCCCGACGGGCCGGCGCTGACGCTGGCCGCCATGCGGACGGCGCGGATCGGGATTCCGCCCGACCGGCTTCCGCTGGACAATCCGCCGGCTCTGGCCGCCATCGCCACCAACCCGTCCACCGATCCCGCCACCCGCACCGCTGCCGGGGAACGGGCGGCGGCCTCCCTGTTCCTCGACGCCCGCCAACTGCTCGACCTCTATGTCCAGGTGCCGCCGTCAGGCGATGAGCTGCTGCGGGTGAGGGACATCGCCCGGCGCGACCGTGGCGCCCGCACCCGCGCCCTGGTCCATCAGGCGATGGCGGCGGCGATGGACGGGCAGCGCCGCGTCGCTCTGGCGTCCCTGGCCGTGGAGCTGGTCGACCCGCGCCTGCGCGCCGGGCCGGTCGGCGGCGCCGCGGCCGGGCTGCTCGACACCGTGTCGCCCGGCGGGGACGCCGCGACCCTGGCCCCGGCGGCGGCACGGCTCTATTACGCGCAAGGGCGCCTCGATCAGGCGCGGCGCTGGCATGATCTGGCCCTGCGCAGCGGGCGGAGCGCCGACACCGCCTGGCTGTGGCCGCTGGCGGTCGTGGCGACAGGGCGCGGCGCCGAGGATCCGCGCGCGCTGACCGCCTGGCTGGAGGAGGCTTTGCGCGGTGCCGATACGCAGGCCCGCAGCCGCATCGCCGGGCAGCTGGCCCTTCTGCAGGCGACGGGCGTGATGGTACCGGACGAGGCCTGGATGCAGGCCACCGACGGCGCCGGACCGCCCAGCGGCAGCGATGCCGGGGTCGATCCGGCGCTGTGGCAGCGGCTGGGCGATGCCGCCGCCGGCGGGCGGGTCGGCGAGACGGTGGTCGCCGCCCTGCTCCTGCTGGGAGAAGCCGGGCCGGCCGGCCTGCCGCCGGTGGTCACCGCGCGGGTGGCGGCCAACCTGAAGGCTGTCGGACTGGAGCCGGACGCCCGCGCCCTCGCCCGCGAAGCGATGGCGGCCATCGCCGGACCCGCCGCTCCCGATTCCGCCCTTTACGAACGGGGGGCGCAATGACCTCATGCACCGAAAGCCTGCCACGACGATGACCGCCACCAAGAGTCCCGCCAAGCGTCGCGGCCGGCCGTGCAAGCCGCGCCCGCTCGCCACCTCCCCGCATCTGGACGCCTTCCTCGACATGCTGACGGCGGAGCGCGGGGCGGCGGTGAACACGCGGCTGGCTTATGAGCGCGACCTCGCCGATCTGGGACGCTGGCTCGCCCAGCGCAGCGTGGCGCTGGAAGCGGCCGGCACCGAGGATCTGCGGGCCTATCTGGCGGTGCAGAGCAAGGACGGCGCCCCGCGCACGGTGGCGCGGCGGCTGTCGGCGATGCGGCAGTTCTACCGGTTCCTGCTGTCGGAAGGCCGGCGGGTCGACGATCCCGCCTCGCCGCTCGACAGCCCCAAGCAGGGCCGCCCGCTGCCCAAGATCCTGACGGAGGCGGAGGTCGGCGCCATGCTGTCCACCGCCGAGGCGCGCGGCGAGCCGGAAGGGTTGCGGCTGGTGGCTTTGCTGGAGGTGCTCTATGCCACCGGCCTGCGCGTGTCGGAACTGGTCGGCCTGCCGATGACCGCCATCATGCGCGACGGCCGCGGCCTGCTGGTGCGCGGCAAGGGGGGCAAGGAGCGGATGGTGCCGTTGTCCGACCCGGCACTGGCGGCGCTGGCCGCCTACATCCCCTTGCGCGGCCATTTCATTCCGCCGGCCGCCGGTGCCGAGGCCGGGCACAGCCCCTTCCTGTTCCCGTCACGCAGCTCCGCCGAAGGGCACCTGACGCGCCAGCGCTTTGCCCAGCTGCTGAAACAGCTGGCCATTGATTCCGGCATCGACCCGGAGAAGGTCAGCCCGCACGTCCTGCGCCATGCCTTCGCCACCCATCTGCTGGATCATGGCGCCGATTTGCGGTCAGTCCAGAAGATGCTGGGCCATGCCGACATCGCGACGACGCAGATCTACACCCATGTGGTGACGGAGCGGCTGAAGAAGGTCATGCACGACCACCACCCGCTCGCCCGCCGCAGGGTGGAGGAGCCGTCTGAGGGGTAGTAGAGGTAAGGATGGGGTTGGGGTGCGGGCTTCGATTGCCCCCTCCTAACCTCCCCCGCTTCGCAGGGGAGGGACTGCCGCCGCCTTCCAGATCAAGCACTTACTCCCTCTCCTGCGAAGCGGGGGAGGGTCGGGGTGGGGGCAATCGGAGCCCGCACCTCCCCCGATCCTTACTTCTTCTCCAGCATCAGCGTGCCCTGGCGGGACACCTTGTTCTTGATCTTGTCGGCCAGCAGGGCCAGCGCCCAGGGCAGCTGAACCTCCATCTCGACGCTGTCGTCCAGCACGTCGATGTGGCCGGCGATGGTCTGGGCCAGGGCCACGACGCGGAAGTTCAGGCGGTCGTCGGTCCAGCTGTCGTCGACGCTGGCCGCCACGGCGCTGAGACGGGCCCGCGCCTCGCCCATGCCGTCGACCAGCCGGCGCTTGGCCTCCGCCCGGCCGAGCGAATGGGGGATGGACAGGGTCAGGGGCTTGGGCATCGTCGGCGGCTCCGCACTGCACGGGATCGGATGGACAAGGATAACGCCGGGGATGCGTCTTGGGTCCCGGTCACCCGGCCTTGACGCCGTTGGCGGGCGCGCGCACCGGCATGATGCAGCGGACATGGGCGCTACGGTAGACGCCGGTGCCGCCGGATTCGTCCAGCTCCAGCCGGCCGCCATGCAGCTCCATCACGTTGCGCGCCAGCGAGACGCCGAGTGCGGCCGCACCCTGCGGATCGGCGTCCGGCGGAGCGGCGCCGCTGACCGACAGGGTGATGCTGCCGTTCAGCCGTTCGCCGGCCAGCCGGATGCGGCGGTCGGCCGGCGGGTTGCGGATGGCGCCGACCACCAGGGTGAACAGCGCCTGCTTCAGCCGCTTGCCGTCGCCCTCGATCTCGCCCAGCGCCTCCGGCGCCACGACCTCCATGCGCAGCCCTTCGCGCCTCGCCCATTCGCGGGTGAGGCTGGCCACCGAGTCGAGCAGGTCGGGCAGGCTGACCGCCTCGCGTTCCAGCGTGGTCACGCCGGCCCCCAGGCTGGTCAGGTCGACCACGTCGTCGATCAGTTCCAGCAGCCGTTCCCCGGCCGTCAGCATGCTGCGCACATACTCCATCTGCCGGGCGTTGAGTTCGCCGAAATACTGGTTCGCCAGCACCTCGGCGAAGCCGATGATGCCGTTCAGCGGCGTGCGCAGATGGTGGGAGACGTTGGCGATGAACTCGCTCTTCAGCTGGTCGGCGGCCTCCAGCGCGGCGTTGGAGGCGCGCAGCGCCGTCTCCAGCCGGGCACCGTCGGTGACGTCCAGATAGCTGTTCAGCACCGCCCCGTCGGGCAGCGGCAGGGTGGAGAACTCCACCACCGACCCGTCGCTGCGCTCCACCCGGCCGGAGCGGACGCTGCGTTCCAGCGTGGCGCCGATCAGTTCCTCCTTCAGGGCTTCCCAGCCGGATGCGGCGGCCTCGCCGGCCTTGTCCGGCGGCGCAATCTCCAGCAGCGGGCGCATGCGTTCGAAGACGTCGGCGATGTGCGGTTCGCCGTGCAGGTCGCCATCCGCCAGATCCCAGATGCGGGCAAAGGCCGGGTTGGACAGCTTCAGCCGGCCGTCGCCGCCGAACACCGCGATGCCCTCCGCCAGATTGTCCAGCGTCTCCTGCTGCACGGCCATCAGCGTGTTGTAGGAGGATTCCAGCGCCAGCGTGTTGGTCACGTCCTCCAGGATGGTGATCAGCCCGCCCTGCGGATGCGGCGCGGCCAGATGGCGCAGCGTGGTGCCGTCGGGCAGGTGCAGCATCTCCTCCAGCGGTTCCACCAGATGGGTGTAGCGGGTCAGGCGCTCGCGCTTGAAGGTCTGGTAGTCGGCATATTCCGGCAGGCGGCGGCGGGCGCGCAGCTCCTCCAGCAACTCGGCGTTGGTGGGTTCGGTGCGCAGCCATGCCTCGTCCAGGTCCCACAGCCGGGCATAGGCCTGGTTGAAGAAGGTCAGGCGGGTGTCGGGGCCGAAGATGGCGATGGCGGTGCCGAGCCGTTCCAGCACCTCCGCATGGGCGGTCAGGTGGCGGTCCAGTTCGCCGCGCAGTTCCTCCAGCGGGGTCAGGTCCAGGGCATAGCCGACCACCAGCGTGCCGCCGCCGTCGGTCAGCGGCAGCGGCGCTTCCGTCACCTCCAGCAAACGGCGTTCGGTGCCGATCACCACGGGTGCGCGGTCGGACTGGGCGAAGCCGCCGCTGCGCGCCCGTTCGGCCAGGGCCGGGCCGGTGGCGGTCAGTTCCCGTCCTTCCGTCACCACGTTGTCCGGATCGCTGTCGACGGCGCGGGCATAGGCGCGGTTGCACCAGGACAGCCGTAAGGAGCGGTCGCGCATCCACACCGGGATCGGCAGGGCGTCTGCCATCGCCTGCAGCTCGGCAAGGCGGGAGCGGGCGTCCCCGGTTTCCTTCTCGTGACGGCGGGTGGCGACCTGCGCGGCGTCGCGGGCGACGGTAACGTCCTCGATCCACACCACGTCGCAGCAGCTGTCGCCGGCACAGCCGCGCCGGCCGGTCAGCACCAGCCGCCGGCCGTCGGGCGCCAGCCCTTCGCACCGGAAAGGCTCGCCGTCGCGGCGCAGGCGGGCAAGGGCGGCAGCGAAGTCGGGCGACGACACCGCATCCGCCAGCGCGTCGGCCTTGGAGATGCCCAGCAGGGCCGCCGCCTCGTCCGACAAGGCGCACCCGCCCGATTCGGTCCAGGCGCACCAGGGATAGGGAGAGGCGGCGAGCATCGCCCGCCAGCGGTCGCGGTCTGCGGCTGCATGTTCGGCCTCGCGCCGGGTTTCCTTGTTCCAAAAGAAGCCAGCGAAACCGACCACGCTTTCCACCCCCGGATCGCCGGGCTTGTCGACGGCCCGGCTGAATCAGTCGAAATGAATCAAGATATCCAGAGTAGTTCAGCCATACCCCACCGACAAGCAACTCGCGTCCACCGTGCGCCTTTTCGGGTTGCCCTTCCCGTCCAGGTAGATTTCGCCCCAACACGTCCGGTCACGCCATGCTCTCTTCCGGCTGGGGCACCGTCTCTTTCGTGTGACGGAGCTCGTGAATCGCTTTTTCGGCCTCCGGGAAGGCTGCAGCCATCGCGTGGGCGTGGCGCTCCACCTCTTCCAACTGCGCGTTCACGATGGCGCGCTCCAGCGCGGTGCAGGCGGCGGCCAGCACCCGCGCACCTGCGGTGCGTGCCGCCCCGGCGGCGGAATGGGCGGCCGCCCGCGCCTCCTCCATTTCCCCGGCGTCGAGCGCCTGCCGCACCCGGTCCAGGGTGGGCCGCGTCGTTTCGATGAAGAAGTCCATCATGTCCAGCGTGCCGCCATCGATGCCGTCCTCCCGGCCTCCGCCGAAGGTCTCGCGCAGGTGGTCGAGGTCGAGCACCGGCAGGGCCGAGTCGTCGGGCGGGCGGGAGGATTGCGGTCCCGGCGGCACCTTCGCCTCCGGCGGGCGGGGAAGGGCGTCGAGCCGCCGGGCCAGCACCTGCGACAGCTGGGCGAGCGTCACCGGCTTGGCGAGGTAATCGTCCATGCCGGCGGCCAGACAGCGCTCCATCTCGCCGGACAGCGCATTGGCGGTCATGGCGACGATGGCGGTGCGCCGGCCGGTCCCGTCCTCCTCCGCCCGAATGCGGCGGGCAAGCTCGTAGCCGTCCATCACCGGCATGTGGCAGTCCGTGATGACCAGCCGGTGGCGGCCGGTGCGCCATGCCGCCAGCGCCTGTTCTCCATCGGCCGCCAGATCCACCGCGCAGCCCAGGCGGCGCAACTGGCGCAGAACGACCTGTTGGTTGGTCGGATGGTCCTCCGCCACCAGGACCGGGCCGTGGGCCGGCTGACTGTCCCGCTCTCCCGTGCCGGCCGGGATTGCGGACGGCGGGGCGGACCGCTCCATTTCGGTATCGACGGCGCCGGCCCGGTCCGCGTCGGGTGCGGCGCGGCCGGTCAGGAGGGCGGCGGCGCGGATCAGGGCGGCGCGGTGGACCGGCTGCGCCAGCCCGCCCGGCCCGCCGTGGGGCGAAGCGACCGCGGGCCCGTTCCCCCGTCCGTCGTCCAGCAGCAGCCGCGGCAGTCCGGGTCCGCAGGCGCCGGCAAGCGGTTCCAGCCGTCCGGCCATCGCCCCGCTGGTGACCAGCAGCCCCACCCCGCCGCGCCCCAGTCGGGACGCCGCATCGGCCACCGTGGCGGCGGCGGTCACCGTCGCCCCACCCTGCTCCAGGTAGCGGGCCAGCACGTCGCGCTGCACGTCATCCTCGTCGGCGACCAGCACGGCCAGTCCGGCCAACGGCGCCGGGGCGGGCAAGACGGGATCCTCCCCCTGCGGCAGGTCCACCATGAACCAGAAGGTCGACCCTCGGCCGGGGACCGACTCAAGACCGATCCGTCCGCCCATCCGTTCGATCAAGCGGGTGCAGATCGCCAGCCCCAGCCCGGTGCCGCCGAAGCGCCGGGTGGTGGAACTGTCGGCCTGACTGAAGGGCTGGAACAGGCGGGCCTGCCCCTCCGGCCCGATGCCGATGCCGGTGTCCTCCACCGCCACATGCAGGCTGACATGATCCTGACGCGTGGACCCGGCGGCATGGACGCGCAGCACCACGCGGCCGCGGTCGGTGAATTTGATGGCATTGCCGGTCAGGTTGAACAGGATCTGGCGCAGCCGGCCCGAATCGCCGCGCAGCCGCGCCGGCACCGACCGGTCGATGTCGCAGATCAGGGCCAGCCCCTTCTGATGGGCCTGGGGCGCCAGAAGGTCGGCCACCCCCTCCACCAGTTCGGCCGGGCGCAGGTCGAGTTCCTCCAGGTCCAGCTTCCCGGCCTCGATCTTCGACAGGTCCAAGATGTCGTCGATGATCCGCAGCAGTGCGGCCCCGCTCTCCCGCATGGTGGAGACCAGCGTGCGCTGCTCCTCGTCCAGCGGGGTCAGCGCCATCAGCTCCAGCATGCCGAGCACGCCGTTCATCGGGGTGCGGATCTCGTGGCTCATGGTGGCGAGGAACTCCGCCTTCGACCGGGCGGCGATCTCCGCCTGTTCCTTGGCGGCGCGCAGCGCCTCCTCCGCCTGCTTGCGCGCGGTGATGTCGTAGCTCCAGGCCAGCACCGCCGGCTCGCCCTCGAAGCTGGTGTGCTGGAGCGTCTGCAGGGCCCAGACCCGGCTGCCGTCCGGCCGGTCGACCGCGACCTCCGCGTCGCGGACCACCACGCCGCCGGCTTCCGCCTCCACCTCCTGCCCCTGCCCCGCTCCGCCCCGGCTGATGCTGGCGCCCGGCAGGGCCAGCGCGTGGCGGCTGCCGACGAACGCGTCCAGCGGCCGGCCAGCCAGTTCGGCGGCGCGGGCGTTGGCGAAAGCGACGGTGCCGTCGGTGCGGCCGATGGAGACGCCGACCGGGCTCTGCTCCAGGATGGTGCGCAGCCGCCGCTCGCCGTCGGCCAGCGCGCTTTCGCGGGCGCGGATGGTGGTGACGAAATAAGCCAGCGCGCGGGCCATCTCGCCGATCTCGTCCCGGCTGCCGGACGGGGTGGCGGGGGGCAGGTCGAGGTCGGGCATCGCCGCCGGCTCGACCGTCTCCACCGCCTGCATGGCGCTGCGCAGCCGGCGCAGCCGCGCCACCACGTTGCGGTGGATGTAGGCGAAAATCGCGGCGGCGCCCAGGATGGACAGCAGCGCCATGGCGATGACCGCCCGCTCGCCGTCGCGGATCACCCGCTCGAATTCGGATGAGCGGCGGGCGACGTCCTGCTCCACCGCCAGGAAATAGTCGGACACGATGCCGACCAGCTGGTCCGACACCGCCTGATTGCGTGCAGCCGACCGCTTGACCGCCCGCTGCAACGACAGCTCCGCCGCGCGCAGGGTGAACAGGGGAGATCGCCCGAAGGCCGCTTCCTCCACCTCGCGCTGCAGCGGCTGCAGCCGGGCGGCGCGGTCCGGCGGCAGCAGGGCCAGCGCCGCGGCGGCATTGTCCAGCGCCATGCGGGTCTCGGCCTGGAATCCGTCCAGCTGGCCGTCGCGGTCGGCGCGGAGGGCGGCCAGCAGCGTGGTGGCCGCCGCGGTCAGGTCCCGGCGCCAGCGTTCCAGCGCGTCGCGGCTGCGCTCCGCCGCCTCGGCATCCGGAAGGCCGGAGCGCGTCTCCATCGGCCAGGGCGCCTCCTCCTCCCGCGACTCGGCGGCGCCGAGCCGGCCGGTCAGGGCGGCCAGTGCCTGGGCGCGGGCGTTGGTCTCCGCAGTCAGGGCCAGTTGCTGCCGGACCTGGGCGTTCAGGGTCAGCAGCGTGCCGACCAGCTCGTTCTTGCGGCGGTCGAGTTCGCCCAGATCGGCCTGACCACCGTTTCCTTGGCCGCCATTTCCCTGGCTGCCATTCGCCTGGGAACCGCTGCCTTGGCCGCCGCTCCCTTGCCCGCCGTGTGCGATCAGCCGGGCCATCAGCTGTTCCAGCCGGACGATCTGGTCGCCCATCCGCGCCATCACCGCCTCGCGCGCGGTCTGGTCCTGGGCGGCGACCAGGGCGGGGGCGATGGCGGCCACGGCGCCGCTCTGCTGCACCAACTGTGCGGCGGCGACCAGCCCCGGCACCTTGGCCGTGGCGATCTGCTCGTAGCCCTGGTGGAAGCGGGAAAACAGCGAGACGGCGACGACGCTGGTCGCCGCGGCCAGCCCGCCGATGACCGTCAATCCTGCCAGGATGCGGAACGCCACGCTCCGCCGGGGACTCCGCATGACCACCCCCTCGCCCGCCGCCAGTGCCGGAGGGGGTGCTTCGCCCGCTGCGTCATACCCCTTCCGGCGCGGCGATCATGCCACAGAAACGAAGGGGGATGGAGTTCTCAGGCGACGCCGGTGGACCCGAAGCCGCCGGTGCCGCGCGCGGTCTCGTCCAGCGACGTGACTTCGATCAGCGCCGCCTGGAGGGCCGGGGCGATCACCGCCTGGGCGATGCGGTCGCCGCGGGCGATGGTGAAGGGCTCTTCCCCCAGATTGATCAGGCAGACGCCGACCGGCCCGCGATAGTCGCAGTCGACGGTGCCCGGCGTGTTCAGCACCGTCACGCCGTTCTTCACCGCCAGACCGGAACGCGGCCGGATCTGCATCTCCCATCCCGCCGGCAGTCCGACAGCGAAGCCGGTCTGCACCAGCATCCGCTTGCCAGGAGCCAGCACGGCGGGCTCATCCGCCCGCACCGCGGCGCGCAGGTCGAAGCCGGCGGCGCCCTCGGTGGCGTAGGAGGGCAGCGGCAGGTCGTCGTTGCCGGGCAGGCGGAGGAAGGCGACGGTGGGGGACATGGCGATTTCCTGAGTTTGACTGTCGGGTGGAGGCACCGGGTAGACGCTACTTCCCGGCGAAATACCCCGCCACCGCCTCTGCCAGCTGGGCGGCGACGGCGTCCTTGGGCATGGTGGGCCAGGATTCGGTGCCGTCGGCGCGGATCAGGTGGACGGTGTTGTCGCTGCCGCCGAAGGTGCCGGTGCCGGGGGAGACGTCGTTGGCGACGATCCAGTCGCAGCCCTTGCGGGCGCGCTTGGCGGTGGCGTAGGCCAGCACGTCGCCGGTCTCCGCCGCGAAGCCGACCACCAGCGCCGGGCGGCGCTCCCCGGGCCTGGACAGGGTGGCGAGGATGTCGGGGTTCTCGGCCAGGGCCAGCGCCGGCGGGCCGCCGCCGTCCTTCTTCAGCTTGCGGTCGGATGGGCCATCGACGCGCCAGTCGGCGACCGCCGCGGCGCAGACCGCGATGTCGGCCGGCAGCGCCGCCTCGCAGGCCGCCAGCATCTCGCGCGCCGTCTCGATATGGACGACGCTGCAGCCGGCGGGGTCGGGCAGGCGGGTCGGGCCGCTGACCAGAGTCACCGTCGCCCCCAGCTTCGCCAGGGCCGCGGCGATGGCGTGCCCCTGCTTGCCCGACGAGCGGTTGGCGATGTAGCGCACCGGATCGATCGGCTCGTGCGTCGGGCCGCTGGTCACGATGGCGCGGCGGCCGGTCAATGGGAGGCCGGCGAGAGTGCGATGCGAGTCCTCCGCGAAAATCGTGGCGATGGCGTCGATGATCTCCATCGGCTCGGCCATGCGGCCCGGGCCGTATTCGTTGCAGGCCATCACGCCCTCGTTCGGGCCGACGCGCCGGACGCCGCGGCTCTCCAGCAGCGCCATGTTGGCCTGGGTCGCGGCATGCTGCCACATGCGCACATTCATGGCGGGGGCGACCAGCACCGGCTTGTCGGTGGCCAGCAGGACGGTGGCGGCCAGATCGTCGGCCATGCCGGCCGCCATGCGTGCCAGCAGGTTGGCGGTGGCCGGCGCCACCACCAGCAGGTCGGCCTCGCGCGACAGGCGGATGTGGCCCATCTCCGATTCGTCGGTCAGCGACCACAGGTCCCGGTAGACGGTGTCCTCGGTCAGCGCCTGTACCGACAACGGCGTGACGAAGCGGGCGCCGGCCTCGGTCAGCACCGCGCGCACCGTCACGCCCCGTTCGCGCAGGCGACGGATCAGGTCCAGGCTCTTGTAGGCGGCAATGCCGCCGGCGATGACCAGCAGCACGCGCTTGCCGGCCAGAATGGCGTGATCGGCCATGGCGAACCCCCTCTTCCGAGACCTCGATGCCCGCTGCTGATAGTTCATCGCGCCTCCCCCGGCAAGCGGCGGCACCGCGACATATCCGGTCCGGCAGGGATATCCCTGTGTGGATATCGATGCGCCCGCCGGCCCGTGCATGCGCGTGGGGGTGGGATTTTCAGAAATATCTGTTAGACAATAGGACCAGCCCCCCCCCTACCTCTGCGTGTCGCCCACAGCATGCCGCCCGGTTCCATCCCCGTCCTGCTGATCGAAGACACGCCGTCGCTGGCCCGTGTCTATGCGGAATACCTGAAGAAGGAATCCCACACCGTCATCTCGGTGGAGACGGGGGCCGACGCGCTGGCGCAGCTGAACGACGGCGCGCCCAAGGTGGTGCTGCTGGACCTGCAGCTGCCGGACATGAACGGGATGGAGGTGCTGAAACGCATTGATGCCCAGGCCCTGCCCTGCGCGGTCATCGTCATCACCGCCCACGGCTCGGTGAAGGCGGCGGTGGAGGCGATGCGCTACGGCGCCTATGATTTCCTGGTGAAGCCCTTCTCCGCCGATCGGCTGGTGGTGACGGTCCGCAACGCGATGGAGCGTCTGCGGCTGGCCCAGCTGGTCGACACCTTCGAGAAGGACCTGAACCGCGCCCGCTATCACGGCTTCATCGGTTCGTCGCTGGCGATGCAGGCGGTCTACCGCATCGTCGACAGCGCCGCCTCCTCGCGCGCCACCGTCTTCATCACCGGCGAGTCGGGCACCGGCAAGGAAGTCTGCGCCGAGGCGATCCACCGCCAGAGCCAGCGGGCGGCAAGGCCCTTCATCGCCATCAACTGCGGCGCCATCCCGAAGGATCTCATGGAAAGCGAGATCTTCGGCCATGTGAAGGGCAGCTTCACCGGCGCGGTGTCCGACCGCGAGGGCGCGGCGTCGCGCGCCGACGGCGGCACCCTGTTCCTGGACGAGATCTGCGAACTGGCGCCCGACCTGCAGACCAAGCTGCTGCGCTTCATCCAGACCGGCACCTTCACCCCGGTCGGCGGGTCGAAGCTGGAGAAGGTCGACCTGCGCATCGTCTGCGCCACCAACCGCGACCCCCTGCGCGAGGTGGAGGAGGGACGGTTCCGCGAGGATCTGTACTACCGCCTGCACGTCATCCCCATCCACCTGCCGCCGCTGCGCGAGCGCGAGGACGACGTGCTGGGGATCGCCCGCCATTATCTGGCGGAATTCGCGAAGGAGGAGAAGAAGGGATTCACCAGCTTCTCCCCCGAAGCGCAACAGGCGCTGCGCCATTACCACTGGCCGGGCAATGTCCGGCAGCTGCAGAATGTCGTGCGCATCGTCGCGGTCCTGCATGACGGCGACACGGTGACGCCGGAGATGCTGCCGCCGCCGCTGGGCACGCCGCAGCCCGTGGTTCCCGCCGCAGCACCCGCCCTGGCGGCGGGCGGTGCCGCCCCGGCGCCGCGCCCGCATGTCCCCCCTTCCCCCGACTCCATCAAGCCCCTATGGGAGGTGGAGAAGGACGCCATCGAGGATGCCATAGCCGCCTGCGACGGCAACATCCCGCGCGCCGCCGCCTTGCTGCAGATCAGCGCGTCCACGATCTACCGCAAACGTCTGGCCTGGCAGGCCGAAGGGAAGCTCTAACCCTTTATTTCGGCAGGGATTTCCTGAAGAAGTCGGGAAGCCGTCAAGAAATGGGCTAATACCCTTCGACAAAGTCCCGTCGCCTTGGTCGTAATTCCACTCGGGATTTCGTCATCCTTTGTCCTATGCCGTGAGACGGAATTGCCCGCAACCACAGCATGCGGCTAGCCTCCCCGCACAATGTCTTGGTTCCGCTTGCCCGGCAGACCTCATGGCGCGGCCGATGCCGGCGATTCCGGACCAATCCGTTTTGCTAAAGACTTGTCTCGCAGTGACTAGGGGGAGGCTCATGACCAACGGCACCGTAAAATGGTTCAACACCACCAAGGGGTACGGCTTCATCGCGCCGGAGGCCGGTTCGAAGGACGTGTTCGTGCACATCACCGCGGTCCAGCGCTCCGGCCTGCATGCCCTGTCGGAAGGCCAGCGCGTTCAATTCGAGGTAGAGCGCGGCAACAACGGCAAGGATTCCGCGGTGAACATCAGCGTCGTCGAGTGACGGGTCCCCGCTGAGTCAGACCGGATACCCGGCGGCGCGGTAGGCCGCGATGGCATCCCCGGCCAGCCGGGGAATCTCGCCGCGCAGCCCCTCCACCGTGTCCGCCGCCCCGTCTCCCCGCCTTTGAGCTCCTTCCGCCCCAAGCGAGGCCCGGCAGGCCATCTCCAACGCGCGGGCGGCGCTGCACAGGGTGCGGGCGCCGAAAGTTCCGGCGGTGCTTTTCAGCGTGTGCGCCTCGCGCGTCAGGATGGCGCAGTCGGTCTCCTCCGCAATGCGCGCCACCCGCTCCCGCGTTTCCTCCACGAACTGCCGCAGCACGTCGGCCAGCAACTCCGCATCCAGATCCTGGGCCAGCTGGGCCAGCACCTCGCGGTCCAGCACTTCGCCCGCCGCTTCGTGAGCTGCCGCTGCGCAGGGACCGAAACCGGCCGATCCGTCGGCGGGCGGCTCGGAGCACAGGGACAGGCGCAGCCATTTCTCCACCGTCTCCAGCAGCAACGCCCGGTCCACCGGCTTGGCGATATGGTCGTTCATGCCGGCGTCCTGGCAGCGGACGCGGTCGGCCTCCTCGGTGTCGGCGGTCATGGCGACCACCGGCACCCGGCCGGCCGGCCCCGGCAGGTCGCGCAGCAGCCGCGTGGCGGTCAGCCCATCCATCTCCGGCATCGACAAGTCCATCAGGATCAGGTCATAGCCGCCGGCCTGCGCCGCCATCACCGCTTCCAGCCCATTGTTCGCGGTGTCGGCGCGGTGGCCGGCCTGGGCAAGGATGGCGGTGACCAGCATCTGGTTCAGCGGACTGTCCTCCACCACCAGAATCCGGCGGGGAACCGGATGGAGATCCGTGGGGAGAAGCGACGGCGGCGTCCGCTGCGTCATCGGAAGCATGCTCCGCAATAAAGGAGGTGCCAGTGTAAGGGCGCGGCCTTGTCCATGCAAAGCCCCGCTCCATGTTTGCGGACGGGTGGAAATCACGGATTTCCGCGGCCCGACGCTTCAAATCGGCGCGGTCCACCGGTATGGTGGCGCGCTTGGCCGGCGTCCGGACCCGATGCCGCCCGCAAGACCGAGCCCTATCCCGGCTTTCCTTCGACTTCAGGCAGTGCCGCAGACGATGACCAAACTGAACACCTACCGCTCCGGTCCCGACGAGCGCGGGCATTTCGGAATCTTTGGCGGCCGTTTCGTCGCCGAGACGCTGATGCCCCTGATCCTGGAGGTCGAGAAGGCCTATCGCGAGGCGCGGGCCGATCCCGCCTTCGAAGGCGAGATGCGCCAGCAGCTGAAGCAGTATGTCGGCCGCCCCAACCCGCTCTATTACGCCGAGCGCCTGACCGAGCAGCTGGGAGGGGCCAAGATCTACTTCAAGCGCGAGGAGCTGAACCACACCGGCGCGCACAAGATCAACAACTGCATCGGCCAGATCCTGCTGGCCCGGCGCATGGGCAAGACCCGCATCATCGCCGAGACGGGCGCCGGCCAGCACGGCGTGGCGACCGCGACGGTCTGCGCGCTCTACAACATGCCCTGCGTCATCTACATGGGCGAGACCGACATCGCCCGCCAGCAGCCCAACGTCTTCCGCATGAAGCTGCTGGGCGCCGAGGTCCGTCCCGTGACGTCGGGCAGCGGCACGCTGAAGGACGCGATGAACGAGGCGCTGCGCGACTGGGTCACCAACGTCTCCGACACCTTCTACATCATCGGCACCGCCGCCGGCCCGCACCCCTATCCCGCCATGGTCCGCGATTTCCAGTCGGTGATCGGCGACGAGGTGCGCACCCAGATGCAGGAGCTGGAAGGCCGGCTGCCCGACAGCCTGGTCGCCTGCGTCGGCGGCGGGTCGAACGCCATCGGCCTGTTCCACCCCTTCCTGGACGACTCGTCGGTGCAGATGATCGGGGTCGAAGCCGCCGGCCGCGGCATCGAGAAGGGGCCGCTCGACCATGCCGCCTCGATCAACGGCGGCCGTCCCGGCGTTCTGCACGGCAACCGCACCTACCTGCTGCAGGACGAGGACGGCCAGATCCTGGAAGGCCACTCGATCTCCGCCGGCCTCGACTATCCCGGCATCGGGCCGGAGCACAGCTGGCTGCATGACGTCGGCCGCGTCGAATACGCCTATGCCACCGACCAGGAGGCGCTGGACGCCTTCCAGCTCTGCGCCCGCACCGAGGGCATCATCCCGGCGCTGGAATCCGCTCACGGCCTTGCCGAGGTCATCAAGCGCGCACCGAAACTGCCCAAGGACCACCTGATGGTGCTGTGCCTGTCGGGCCGCGGCGACAAGGACATCTTCTCCGTCGCCAAGCATCTGGGAGTGGAACTGTGAGTGCCGACATGAAGAGTGCCGATGTTGGGGCCGATGGCCGCATCGCCCGCCGTTTTGCCGCGCTGAAGGCGGAAGGACGCGCCGGTCTGGTCACCTTCATCACCGCCGGCGACCCCGATCCCGCCGTGTCGCAGTCGGTGCTGAACGGCCTGCCGGCCGCCGGCGCCGACCTGATCGAACTGGGCATGCCCTTCACCGATCCGATGGCCGACGGCCCGGCGATCCAGGCCTCTTCGCTGCGCGCGCTGAAGTCCGGGATGACGGTGCGCAAGACGCTGGAGATGGTCCGCGGCTTCCGCAAGCAGGATGCCGACACGCCGATCATCCTGATGGGTTATTTCAACCCGATCCACGCCTATGGGGTGGAGCCCTTCCTGGCCGACGCGCGCGCTGCCGGGGTGGACGGCCTGATCGTCGTCGACCTGCCGCCGGAAGAGGACGAGGAGCTGTGCATCCCGGCGCTGCAGGCCGGCATCAGCTTCGTCCGCCTGACGACGCCGACCACCGACGAGGCACGCATGCCGGCCGTGATGCGCAACACGTCGGGCTTCGTCTATTACGTGTCGATCGCCGGCATCACCGGCACCGCCAGCGCGTCGAACACCGCCATCGACGCGGCGGTCGCCCGGCTGAAGCGCCACACCGACCTGCCGGTCGCCGTCGGCTTCGGCATCAAGACGCCCGACCAGGCCGCCGAGGTCGCCCGCGTCGCCGACGCCGCCGTGGTCGGCTCTGCCATCGTCACCCGTCTGGCCGATGGTCTGGACGCATCCGGCGGTGTCAAGCCGGGCACGGTCGAGGACGTGCTGGCCTTCGTCCGCGAACTGGCCGCCGGGGTGCGCGCGGCGCGGGGCTGAGGGACGGACGGTTTACAACGACGGCAAACAGCTTTACGACACCTGCAACACGATCGCTCATGGCGACGAACGGCTGAAGAGCCCGGTGCGGCACGGACCCGATGTCCAGCCGGCGCCGGGCTTCGGCGTACCGCCATGTCGTTGAAAGGCGTTCCATGAACTGGCTTACCAACTACGTCCGTCCCAAGATCCGCGCGCTCTACGCCCGCAAGGAAGTGCCCGACAACCTCTGGCACAAGTGCCCGAGCTGCGAGTCGATGCTGTTCCACCGTGATCTGGAAGAGAACCTGCACGTCTGCCAGCATTGCGGCTTCCACATGCGGCTGGACCCCATCAAACGGCTGGAGTCGATGTTCGACGACGGCGCCTATGAGGGTGTCGAGCTGCCGAAGTCGGTCGCCGATCCCCTGAAGTTCCGCGACCAGAAGCGCTACACCGACCGCCTGAAGGAAGCCCAGACGAAGACCGGCCGCACCGACGCCATCGTGGTGGGCGAGGGGCGGATCGGCGGCCATGCCGCCGTGGTCGCCGCCTTCGACTTCGGCTTCATGGGCGGGTCGATGGGTATCGCCGTCGGCGAAGGGCTGCTGACCGCCGCCCGTCTGGCGGTGGCGAAGAACGCGCCGCTGATCGTCGTTCCGGCCTCGGGCGGCGCCCGCATGCAGGAAGGCATCCTGTCGCTGATGCAGATGCCGCGCACCACCATCGCGGTGGAGATGGTCAAGGAAGCCGGCCTGCCCTACATCGTCGTGCTGACCGACCCGACCACCGGCGGCGTCACCGCCAGCTTCGCCATGCTGGGCGACATCCACATCGCCGAGAAGGGCGCGCAGATCGGCTTCGCCGGCGCCCGAGTGATCGAGAGCACGATCCGCGAGACCCTGCCGGAAGGTTTCCAGCGCTCCGAATACCTGCTGGAACACGGCATGGTCGACATGGTCGTCCACCGCCGCGACCTGCGCCCGACGCTGGTCCGCACCATCGGACTGCTGATGACGCCGCGCATCGACGCGGTGGTGGAGGACCTCGACCTGACCGCCGTCCAGGCGGCCGACGGCGAGCCGGCCCAGATGCCCCAGTCGGCGACGCAGCCGGCCACGCAGCCAGCCACACAGGCGACTGCGGCCCAGCCGGTCGCGACGCAGCAGGCGTCCTCTCAACAGACCGCTGCCCAGCCGGCGGCTCCGGTCCAGGCCGGCGACGACTGACCGCCAACCCTCAGCCCCCGACCAGAGACGATCATGACCGACGCCTCCCTTCCGCTGGCCAATCCGCCCTCCCGGCCGGCCGCGACCCGTTCCGACCCGGTGTTGGACCGGTTGAAGGGGCTTCATCCCAAGGTCATCGACCTGTCGCTGGATAGGGTGCACCGTCTGCTGGCGGCGCTGGACCATCCGGAGCGGAAGCTGCCGCCGGTGGTCCATGTCGCCGGCACCAACGGCAAGGGATCGACGATCGCCTTCCTGCGCGCGATGCTGGAGGCGGCCGGTTACCGCGTCCATGTCTACACCTCGCCGCACCTCGTGCGCTTTCACGAGCGCATCCGGCTGGGCGGGGATCAGGGTGGGCGGCTGATCGACGACGACCATCTGGCCGCCCTGCTGGAGGAGTGCGAGATCGCCAATGCCGGCAACCCGATCACCTTCTTCGAGGTGACGACGGTCGCCGCCTTTCTCGCCTTCTCCCGTGTCCCGGCCGACGTGGTCCTGCTGGAGACCGGGCTGGGCGGGCGGCTGGACGCCACCAATGTGGTGGCGAAGCCGGCGGTGACGGCGATCACCCGCATCTCCTACGACCACCGCCAGTTCCTGGGCGACTCGCTGCTGGAGATCGGCAGCGAGAAGGCCGGCATCTTCAAGCCGGGCGTTCCGGTCGTGCTGGCCCCGCAGCCGGAGGCCGACGCGCTCAGGGCGCTGAAGCTGCGCGCCCACGCCATCGCCGCCCCCATCCAGAGCTGGTCGGTGCAGGAGCGACCGGATGGCTTCCGCTTCGAAAGCGCCAAACGGCAGCTCGACCTGCCGATGCCGGGGCTGGCCGGTGTCCACCAGATCACCAATGCCGGTGTCGCCATCGCCTGTCTGGACCACCTGCCGCTGGCCGTGGACGACGAGGCGGTGCGCAAGGGGCTCGCCACCGTCGAGTGGCCGGCCCGGCTGCAGCGCCTGACCCGCGGCCCGCTGGCCGAAAGCCTGCCGCCGGGCTGGGAACTTTGGCTGGACGGCGGCCACAACGATTCGGCGGGTGAGGTGCTGGCCCGGCAGGCGGTCGACTGGTCGCGCGGCCAGCCGGGCAACGGTCAATCGGAGGGCTCTCCTGCCCTGCCGTTGTTCGTCATCTACGGCATGCTGTCCAGCAAGGACCCGTTCGAGTTCCTGGGCCCGCTGGCTCCCTTCACCCATTCCCTGCGCGCGGTGGCGATTCCCGGCGAGGAAGCCAGCTTCACCGCGGAGGAGTCCTGCGAGACCGCCAAACTCTGCGGCATCCGCGACCATGCGGCCTCCGATGGCGTGGAGTCCGCCCTGGCCGATCTCGTGGCAAATCGTCCGGGACCGGCGCGCGTCCTGATCTGCGGCTCGCTCTATCTGGCCGGGACGGTGCTGGCGGAGAACGGCTGAGATCCGTCATTGTCGGGTGGCGGGTTTTTCCAGCCACCGGACGGGTGCAGCTCCCATGGTTCGAACGGGTTCGACGACCGCGATTCTGGCTGCCGTGCTCTTCGGCGTCAGCACGCCGCTGGCGAAGCTGCTGGTCCATGACCTGTCGCCCTGGATGCTGGCGGGCCTGCTGTATCTTGGCTCCGGAACCGGTTTGGGGCTGGTCCGGCTGGTCCGTGGGCTGGTGGTCTCGGCGGAGTGGAGCGAACGGAGCATCCGCGGCACCGAGTGGTTCTGGCTGCTGGGCGCCGTCTTGGCCGGGGGGATCGCCGCACCGGTGCTGCTGATGTCCGGCCTGGCGGCCACGCCGGCATCGAGCGCCTCGCTTCTGCTCAATCTGGAAGGGGTGTTCACCGCTCTCCTGGCGTGGTTCGTCTTCCAGGAAGGCTTCGACCGGCGGCTCGTCGCCGGCATGATCGCCATCGTCGCGGGGGCGGTCGTGCTGTCCTGGGGCGGACCGGTGGATATCGAAAACGGTTGGACCGGCGGATGGGGAGCGGCCGCGGTTGCCGCCGCCTGTCTGATGTGGGCGGTGGACAACAACCTGACCCGAAAGGTCTCGCTGGCCGACCCCATGGACATCGCCGCCATCAAGGGGCTGGTCGCCGGGGGCGTCAATGTCGGGATCGCCCTGGCGCTGGGCGACGGCATGCCCGCCGTGCCGACGATGGTCGCGGCCATGCTGGTCGGGCTGCTGGGCTACGGCGTCAGCCTCGTCCTGTTCGTGTTCGCCCTGCGGTACATCGGCGCCGCCCGGACGGGAGCGTATTTCTCCACGGCCCCCTTCGTTGGAGGCATCGCCTCCCTGGCGATGTTCGGGGAGCCGCTGACGGTCGGGTTGGTCGTTGCGGCGGTCCTGATGGGAATAGGCGTCTGGCTGCACCTGACCGAGGACCACGACCATGAGCATGTCCATGAGGAGATCGAACACGATCACCCGCATGTCCATGACGAGCACCACCAGCATGGTCACGACGGCCCGGTGACCGAGCCGCACAGCCACCGGCACCGCCACGGACGTTTGCGGCACCGGCACCCCCATTACCCTGATGCCCATCACGTTCACACGCACTAAGGCATGGGCCGAAGCCCCGGTGGGGAAGCTTGTGGGAAGCGCGGGGAAGTCGGCTTGCCGTCGGGAACATTGTCGGGGCGGACGCAATCGGAAAAACAAAAAAGCGGGCCAGATGCCGTTCCCGGCAACGCCCGCTGACAACCAGTCAACTTGTCTCACCCTTCCAGAGAAGAGGAAAATGGTGGAGCCGAGGAGGATCGAACTCCCGACCTACGCATTGCGAACGCGTCGCTCTCCCAGCTGAGCTACGGCCCCACACTCACACCGTGGCGTCTTCGTTGCCCCGGCGTGGCGCGGATATTGTCCATGACGGGGGGTGCTGTCAAGCGCTTGATTCAGAAAAAATGAAGCGCCGGCGCAAAGGCCCGCCCCGCCCCCTGCGTCGGCGGCGTACCGGTCTATGCGCCGCAGGCCACCCGGCCTATCGGCGGGCCGCCGTACTGGACAGGTCTCTCCGCTTATGCTTAGGGTGCCCGGAAAAGGCTGGCGCCCGCTTCGCAACGCGTTGCGTGCGGCCATCCCAAAGAACTGCTATGGAGCTGGGCCGGCATGATCGCGCTGTATATGCTCATCAACACCATTCTGGACCTGTTCTTCTGGGTCCTCATCCTGTCGGCGATCCTCAGCTGGCTGGTGGCCTTCAATGTGGTGAACACGCGCAACCGCGCGGTCTATGTGATCGGCGACTTCCTGTATCGCATCACCGAACCGGTGCTGCGCCCGATCCGCCGCGTCCTGCCCAACATGGGCGGGCTGGATCTGTCGCCGATCGTGGTTCTGCTGGCGATCTCCTTCATCCAGAACCTGATGGCCCAGTACTGGCCGCGCTTCTGACCGTGGCGGCGTCCTCTCCGCTCGAGGCGGTGGCCGACGGCCTGCGGGTGGCACTCCGGGTGACGCCCAAGGCGTCGCGCAACGCGGTGACCGGCACGGCCGAGACTGCCGGAGGCGGGAAGGTTCTCAAGCTGGCGGTCACGGCGGTGCCGGAAAACGGCAAAGCCAACGAGGCTGTCATAAAACTGTTGTCGAAGGCATGGAAACTGCCCAAGACCAGCCTGACGGTGGTGGCCGGCGCCACCGACCGGAACAAGATACTGCATGTGGCCGGCGACCCGGCGGCATTGCTGCCGCGGCTGTCGGCCCTGATCGACGATGTGGGCACCGAGGGTGGAGAGTAGCATGGCGGACGCGAAGATCATCGACGGCAAGGCCTTTGCGGCCGGCCTGCGCGCGCGGGTGGCGGACGGTGTGGCGGCGCTGAAGGCCAGCCATGGCGTCACCCCCGGTCTGGCCGTCGTGCTGGTGGGCGAGGATCCGGCCAGCCAGGTCTATGTCCGCTCCAAGGAGCGGGCCCTGGTCGAACTGGGCATGAACAGCTTCGACCATCACGAACCGGCCGACATGGCCGAATCCGACCTGCTGGCCCTGATCGACCGCCTGAACGCCGATCCGGCCGTGCACGGCATTCTGGTCCAGCTGCCGCTGCCCAAGCACATCGACAGCCAGAAGGTGCTGGCCCGCATCGTGCCGGAAAAGGACGCCGACGGCTTCCATGTCGTCAACGCGGGCCTGCTCGCCACCGGCCAGCCGGGCGCCATCGTGCCCTGCACGCCGCTGGGCAGCCTGCTGCTGATCCGCGACACGCTGGGCCGCGACCTGAAGGGCAAGCGCGCCCTGGTGCTGGGCCGCTCCAACATCGTCGGCAAGCCGATGGCGCAGCTGCTGCTGCAGGCCGACTGCACGGTGACCATGGCCCATTCCCGCACGGCGGATCTGCCCGAGGAATGCCGCCGCGCCGATATCCTGGTGGCGGCGGTCGGCCGGCCGGAGATGGTGCGCGGCGATTGGATCAAGCCCGGCGCCACCGTGATCGACGTCGGCATCAACCGCGTCGCGGCGGCAGAGCCCGGCAAGACCCGGCTGGTCGGCGACGTCGCCTTCGACGAGGCGGTAAAGGTGGCGGGCGCCATTACGCCGGTGCCGGGCGGCGTCGGCCCGATGACCATCGCTTGCCTGATGCTGAACACGCTGGCCGCCGCCTGCCGCGCCGCCGGCGCGCCGGTGCCGGAAGAGGCGGCCCTTTGATCACCGTCCATGCCCGTGCCGAAGACGGGCGGGTGGTGCGCCAGCCGCTCGAACTCGGCGAGGATCTGCCGGTCGGCGCAGTCTGGATCGACCTTCTGCGCCCGACGGAAGCGGAGCGTGCCCATGTCGGCGCGCTGACCGGCTTCGATCTCCCGACGCGCGAGGAGATGAAGGAGATCGAGGCCTCCAGCCAGCTTTATGTGGAGGGGGAGGGGATCTACATGACCTCTCCCATCATCTCGCGCGCGACCTCGCCCCATCCGGAGCAGGGCGAGCTGACCTTCGTGCTGACCCCGCGCCACCTGATTACCTTGCGCTACACAGAACCGCTGCCGGTCATCACCTTCGCCGCCCGCTGCGTCCGCCAGCCGGAACTGCTGGCGACGGGGGAGAGCGCGCTGTTCGGCCTGCTCGACGCGGTGATCGACCGGGTGGCCGACGTGCTGGAGCTGGTCGGCGGCCGCATCGACGAGTTGTCCGCCCGTGTCTTCGACGATTCGCTGGACGGCGGCGGTTTCGGCAAGGCGGCCAAGAAGCCGGACGAGCTGCAGGACGTGCTGCGCGGCATTGGCCGTGCCGGCGACCTGACCCACAAGGTGCGCGACAGCCTGGCCGGCCTCGACAGGCTGGTGGTGTTCATGACCTCGGTCAGCGGCGGCCGGCTGAACAAGGAACAGAAGACCGCGCTGAAGACGATGACGCGCGACTTGCGGTCGCTGACGGAGCATGCCGGCTTCCTGGCGCACGAGGCGAATTTCCTGCTCGACGCCACGCTCGGCCTGATCAACATCGAGCAGAACGCCATCATCAAGATTTTCTCGGTCGTCTCGGTGGCGCTGATGCCGCCGACGCTGATCGCGTCCGCCTACGGCATGAATTTCAAGCATATGCCGGAACTGGAGTGGAGTTTCGGCTATCCCATGGCCATCCTGCTGATGGTGCTGTCGGCCGTGGTCCCGCTCTGGTACTTCCGCCGCCGCGGCTGGCTGTAA
>NZ_DASPIS010000065.1:0-17147 GCF_035628975.1 Azospirillum sp.
TCTTGGCGAGCGGGATGCGGGCGTCGGCGGCGGCCAGCGCCGCGCTGCGGAAGATCAGGTCGACCTTCTCCTGCGGGTAGTCGGCAAAGCGCGCTTGCGCAGCCTTCACCCGGGATATCAGGGCGTTCAGGTCGGAGAGGGATTTGACAGTCGTAACCATGATCGGGCGTCTCCCGTCGGGTGTCGCCATGCGGCCGGCAAACGGGCCCGGAACCTGCGATGTCGCGGTTCCCTGCGGTATGTAGGAAACCTACATCCTCCCTGATCGGTTCGCAAGAGTGGTCATACCACTTGTCGGAATGATTGATCTGGATCATCCGATGGCGCGACCACTTACACGACAGAAGCAACAGTGTTGAGAAAGCTCGAAGCTCTAGAATGTAGTTTAGCTACATCCAAGGTATAGTTCATGACGTACGCCGGAAGGCGCTTCTCTTGACTGGCGGAATGAAGAAAATTAGCGAGCTTGATTGGCTGTCAGCACCGGGCCATGTTGGTGGCTTCCGTCCTACGGCCGTTGAGAGCATGCGTGAAACAGAAACGCCGGTCCTCAGC
Organism: Azospirillum sp.; assembly: GCF_035628975.1. Taxonomy (GTDB): domain Bacteria; phylum Pseudomonadota; class Alphaproteobacteria; order Azospirillales; family Azospirillaceae; genus Azospirillum. The sequence goes on from NZ_DASPIS010000065.1 coordinate 556, forward strand.
CGATCCGCCGAAGCGCCAGCCCCGTCGCGGCGATGCGGAGCCCGCCGTCTGCCGTCTCCTCCACCACCTCGCCGCCGTCCAGGCGATAGCTCTTCCCTTCCGGCACCCAGCCGGCCGGGCCGCGGAAAGTGACCATCTGGATGTAGCTGGTGACCTCCACGACCGAATGGACGGTGCCATCCTCGGCCCGCGCCTCGAACCGGCCGGTCTCCATGTCCTGACGCAACGGCATCCGCCTGCTCCCTTCGCCCATCGCTGGCGGTCCATAGGGTGCCACGGCGGCGGCGGACCGGGAAAGCTCTTCCGCCATTAGTTTTATTTTTGGCTTCCGCGAGGAAACCTCGTTTGTTCGCGTGGCGCCGGCTTTCTATCGTCCGGCCATCGCAACGGCAAGGATGGAGGTCGCAATGATCGGAAGACGGGGTTTCCTGGTGGCGACGGGCGGGGCGCTGCTGTTTGCTGCAACTGCGGCGCAGGCGGCGAAAGTCAAGGACTCCGCGGCCGATGGGCTGGCAGAGCGCCTGTCGGCGCTGGAGGGACGGACCGGCGGACGGTTGGGCGTCGCGATGCTCGACACCGGAACGGGCCGGTTGCAGGGCTGGCGCGTGGACGAGCGGTTCCCGATGTGCAGCACCTTCAAATTTCTATTGGCTGCCGCCGTGCTGAAGGCGGTGGACCAGGGCAAGGAGCGGCTGGACCGCCGGATTCCGGTGACATCGGCCGATCTGGTGCCCTATGCGCCCTTCGCGGAAACCCGGCTGAACGGCACGCCGCCGACGGTGGCGGAACTGTGTGAAGCGACGATGACGCTCAGCGACAATGTGGCGGCCAACCTGTTGCTGCCGGGCGTCGGCAACCCGGCCGGCCTCACCGCCTTCCTGCGGGGAATCGGCGACAAGACCACCCGCCTGGACCGCAACGAACCGACGCTGAACACCGCCATTCCCGGCGATCCGCGTGACACCACCACGCCGGCCGCCATGGTGCGCAGCATGGAACGGCTGCTGGTCGGCGAGGTGCTGCGCCCGGACTCCCGCCGGCAGCTGGCCGATTGGATGATCGCCAACAAGACCGGCGACAAGCGGCTGCGCGCCGGGCTGCCGGCCGGCTGGCGTGTCGGCGACAAGACCGGGACCGGCACCAACGGCACCGCCAACGACATCGCCATCCTCTGGCCGGAGAACCGCGCGCCGCTGCTGGTCGCCAGCTACCTGACCCAGACGGCGAAGGACTTCAAGCAGCACGATTCCATCCACGCCGAAGTGGCGCGGGCGGTGGCGGCCAGCGTCGGCTGATCCCGGTCAGACGGGCGTATCGGCGGGAGCCGCATGCGGCGGCCGGGCCCACCGTACGATAGCCCGTACGGCGTTCAGGGCGTTCACATTGTCCTGAATGGGGAAATGCCGCCGCAACTCGACGACCGCCGCCCATTCGCCGCTTTCGTGAAACGCCTTCTGAATGGCGGCGGCTTCATCCTGGCTGACGCTGAACATCCCGACCCCTCGGCCGACCAAGCGGTCCGTACCGCCGATCATGCCCTGCCGCCGGCCCCGGTTGCAAGCAGGGCCTGTCGCAGGGGGCGGGTTCCTTCACGCGCCTTCCATTTCGGCGCCCGGCTCCATGCCGCCGGACTCGTCGAAGTAATCGCCGGCGACGTCCGGTCCCCATTCCTGGACCAGCGCCACCTTCTTCTGCTTCAGCACCTCCACCCGCTTTTCGGCGCGGGTGACCTCCATGCCGGCGACCAGCGGCGGGATGCCGTAATAGAGCCCCCAGCCGACGGCGGCGGCGCTGTACATCACCAGCCAGGCCAGCGGGTCGGCGAAGATCTTCGCGGCGGCGCCGATGGTGTGCTGGTGCTTCCACAAATCGATGGCGAAGGGCATGCAGCCGCAGAAATTCAGCCCGCCGACGGTGATCGGCGCCGATTTGTCGGGATCGCGGTCGACGACATAGGCGACGATGGTCGGGATCATCCCCACCCCGAACAGGATGGTGGTCGGCAGCACGATCAGCGCCGCCGGGATGATCAGCAGGATCAGCGTGAGGGCGCCGCCCTTCTTCTTTTTCTTGCGCGCCATGGCGATCCCCACAATGTCCGGTCAGAAGGCGAAGAGCAGGATGATGCCGGCGACCAGCACGGTCGACAGCAGGCTGGACACGATGGCGGCGACCTGCCGGCCCGACGTCTCGATGATGGCGTTGCGGTCGGCGATGGTGTGGCGGATCTTGTCCATCTCCGCATCCGCCTCGCGATAGGCGATCTGCGCCGCTTCGAATTCCAGCCGGTCGCGCCGCAGCGCCTCGGGGTCGTCGACCACCTTCAGCAGTTCGGTCAGCCGGCCGTTGTGCGCGGCGGCGTCGGCCATCTTGCGCACCTCCTGCTGCTGGGGCCGGTTGTGGAAGCGGCGGAAGGCGGGGTCGAGCAGCGCCACCACCCAGGAAGCCAGATGCGTCAGCCCGTCCACCCCGGTGCGGGCCTGGATGTCGGACAGGATGGTCAGCATGGCGATGACGCGCCGCATCGGCTCCACCCCGCTGCCGAGCTGGGTGAACAGCAGCTCGTCGCCGCGCTTGTTGCGGGCGCCGAGGAAGGCGGCGACCTGCCGGTCGATGGGGTCCTTGTGCCGCTCGCCCCCGGCGGCGATCCAGTCCAGCGCCCGCAGCAGTTCGGCCGGCGTCGTCGGCAGCTGCTTGGCGACCAGGGCGCTCATGCAGGGCATGGTCGGGTTCATCTCGTACAGCACGCGCTCCACCCCCAGCCCGTGGGACGAGCGGTCGAGGAAGCCGCGCAGTTGGTCGAAGGTCTGCACCAGCGGCACGAATTCCGGCTTGAAGTCGGTCTGGACGTTGACCCAGAACATCGGCAGCTGGTTGGCGATCACCTCCGCCACCGCCTGGGGGGATTCGCCGCGCATGAAGGCCTCGGCCAGCATGGTGGCGATGCCGTCCGGCATCATCGCCCGGCCGCGGTAGCGGATGGGGGCGGTCGGGTCCAGCGCGATGCAGACGCGCGCCACCAGCCGGTCGCCCTGGCTGCCGCCCTTGCCGCTGGACGCGGTCTGGATGGCGTTGCCGACCGCCTCCGCCCGCACCTCGTCGCCCATCGACCGGCGCAGCCACTTGTCCAGCTCCCCGCTTTCGATGACGCTTGCGGCGGCTGGGGCGTGGCGGGCGAAGGCGCGGGCCAGCGTGCGGCAGTGCCAGTATTCGGCTCCCTGGAATTCCAGCGGCCGGGCGGCGCGGCGGGAGATCTGCGGCTGTTTCGGGCTGAGCCGGCGGCCGGCGACCCAGAGGTCCAGGTCGTTCAGGGTCCAGCGCTGCTTCGGATCGTCCACCAGCAGGCCGCGCACCACCTCGTTGATCGCCAGCGGCAGCCGGAGCTGCTGGACCAGGGCCGGGTAGGATCCCCGCTCCATCTTCGCCTGCAGGACCGCGTCGTCGTCCAGCCCGGCCAGCGGGTTGCGGCCCAGCGCCAGGATCAGCAGGGTGACGCCCAGCGAATAGAGGTCGTCGGCGATGGTGCCGGTGCCGCGGCCGGCCGGGTTGGCCATGCCGCGCTCGATCGTCTCCAGCAGAACCGGCTGGCCATAGCCGGGCTGCGTGGACACGCAGTCGCCCAGCATCAGCCCGCCACCCGCGAGATCGCGGTAAAACAGGTTGGTCGGGCGGATCGCACCGTGGATCACGCCGCGGCTCGACAGCTCCTTCAGCGCCGACACCAGCGGGTGGATGATCTGCCGGGTCAGCTGGTCTTCCGGCATCGGGTCCAGCGTGTCGGTCAGCGACCCCATCAGCCGCTTGCCGCCCGGCCGTTCGAACACCAGGCAATAGCGCCGGCCGCGGTCCTGCGGCCAGTCCACCAGCCCCCAGTCGAGCAGCCGCATGTGGGTTGCGTTGTCGAGGCTGCCCACCGTGGAGCAGATGTCCATCCGCGGCAGCATCGCGGCGTGGCAGATGATCGCGAAGGGCTCGATCCGCTTCTCGCGCAGAGCCTTGGCGGTGAAGGCGTTGCCGCCGACGGCATTCAGCAGGGGTATCGGCGCGCCGGGCTGTATCTCGTAGCGTTCTGCGAGCTTGACCGGTTCGGCATTGCCCATCGCTGCCGCGGCGGTTCCCATCGTTCCAGTCTGGGCGTCGGAAGGCATGGACGGCGGATCCCCGGGGCGTGCGAATGTGCGCAGGCCTTAGGTGGCGTGAAAAGGGCAAACAAACCCTTAACGTGCGCGTGCGTAACACTATCGGATTGGCCCGGACAGGAAAACCCCCGCCGGGAGCCCCCACCGGCACCTCTCCTCGCGACGCCTGCGGCGGAGGATTCGCGTCACGCCGCCGCCCGTTCCTCCTCGACGCGGAAGGACAGCCCCAGGGAGGTGCCGGCCCCCGCGCCCCATTCCGGCTTCGCCCCTACCTGTCCGGCCAGCATCGAGATCAGCCGCATGCCGGACGACCGGGTCCGGTTCGGCGGCAGCCCGACCCCGTTGTCCGACAGCCGCAGGCGGACTTCGCCCGGTTCGGGCACGGCAAGGTCGAGGCTGATGGTCCCGGCCCGGCCGGGGAATGCATGCTTTGCGCTGTTGGTGATGAACTCGTTGGCGATCAGGCCGAGCGAGACGGCGGTGTCGTGGTCGACATGGATTTCGTCGACCGCCGCTTCGAAGCGGATGGCCCCGGCATGGCCGCGCCCATACAGGGCGACGGAGTTTCCGCACAACTCGCGCAGATACCCGCCCAGCTCGATCCGGCCGATCAGCTTGGCTTCGTACAGCCGGCTGTGGACGAGCCGGAGCGCTTCGATGCGGCCTTCCAACTCCTTCAGGATGCGCTGGGTCTCGTCGCTCTTGCTCTGCCGGCTTTCCAGCGCGAGCAGGGCCATGATCGCTTGCAGGTCGTTCTTCACCCGATGCTGAAGTTCGCGCATCGAGGTCATCCGTTGTTCGTCCGCTTTGCGCAGCTGGTCGGTCGCCTGCCTCATGCTGTCATAGACGGAAGTCAGTTCCTCCATGTCGGCGGGCGGCGGCGGCGGCAGGGTGGCGCCCGGCGTCTGCATCGCTTCCGCCATCCGCGCCAGCCCGACGACCGACCGGGACAACCGCCGGGCATAGTGCAGGACCAGCAGCGATGCGGCACCGAGTGCGAGGCCGCAGATCGCCATGCCGGTCCACAGCGACCGGCGCAGCGGCTCCTCGAAGAAGGCGGCAGGTGCCGCGAAGGTCACCGTCCAGCCGGAAACCGCGGAGCGCGAGAAGGCGAGGGACAGAAGCTCTCCCTCCAGAGCGGGGCCTTCCGACCGTCCTTCGGGTGCAGACTGGATCGCCTCTCTCATCCAGTCGCGGACGGGCTTGCCGATATACTGCTCACTGGCGCGGGTCCGGGCGATGACGATGCCGTTCCGGTCGACGATGCCCGCCACCCAGCCCGCAGGGATCTGCTGGTTGCGCAGCAGGTCTTCCCATTTGGATGCCGCGACCTCCGCCACCAGCGCGAAGCGCCGGCCGTCCCGGCCCTGAACCGGTACCAGGACCGCCGCGACGGGGGTCTTCGAAACCGGATCGTACATCAGGCCGGTGACCCGGGGATGTCCGCTGCCGATCACCTCGGCGATCTGGGTGGAGACATCGGCCGGCTGCGGCGCCGGGGTTCCAGAGGGGGCCGCGGTGGTGAACAGCGTGGCGCCGTCGGCATCGCGCAGGCTCACGGACGACCAGTTGGGATGCATCGCCTGGACGGTTCGGGAGATGCGGCGGAGCTGCTCCGGGTCGCCGCCTTCGGTCACGGCCGCGCCGATGCTCTCGAGTGCCGCCCTGGTGACGAGCAACTGCTGGTCGAGCGCGACGGACAGGGCGCGGGCGGTCACCGACATCTCCGCCTCGGCGAACTCCCGCTGTTCGGAGATGGTGTAGGTGACGAGACCGATGGCGATCAGCGCCATCGAAATCAGGGCGGTGACCACGATCCCAAGAAGATGGGAGCTGATGTTCCGTTGTGTCGACCGCGTGCTGAGGAAGGAATCAGGAGAGAAAATCAAGCTCATGTCTCAACTGCCCGGTATCGGATCCTGCTGACTTCGGCCCCCTGTTCGTCGGCGGGTGAGGACGTTTCAATCCCTTCTTGCCGAAAGCGTCGGAGGATCATGCCAGAACTGCCGGAAACCTCTCTTTGATCCGGGTCAAATCGATTGCCCTGCCGGCTCGGCGGACAAAGAAAAAGCCCCTCTCCGGTCGGGAGAGGGGCCTTCATCATTAGGAGCCCGTTTGTCGGGCCTACTCGTTCTTGACCTTGACGTAGGAGCCGGGGGCGTCTTCCAGGGCGGGGAGGGCGCCGTCGCCGGGCTGCCGGGCCGGGACCTTGCCGTCGGCGTACTGGCCGACCCACTTGTTCCACTCCGGCCACCAGGAGCCGGGGGTCTGGGTCGCCTTCTCCAGCCACTCGTCGGAGGTCTTGGCCAGCTTGTCGCTGGTCCAGTAGCAGTACTTGTTGGCCGCCGGCGGGTTGACGACGCCCGCGATGTGGCCGGAGGCGCCGAGCACGAACTTGACCGGGCCGCTGAACAGCTGGGCGCCGCTGTAGGTGCTCTTCCACGGGGCGATGTGGTCCTCGCGCGCCGAAAGGAACAGCGTCGGGACCTTGACCTTGCCCAAGTCGATCGGAACGCCCTTCAGCGTCACCGCCCCCGGCTGCGCCAGCATGTTCTTCTGGTACATGTTGCGCAGGTAGAAGCTGTGCATCGCCGCCGGCATGCGGGTGCTGTCGCCGTTCCAGTACAGCAGGTCGAACGGGAACGGATCCTTGCCCAGCAGGTAGTTGTTGACGACGAACGACCAGATCAGGTCGTTGGCGCGCAGCATGTTGAAGGTGGTCGCCATCTTGGAGCCGTCGAGATAGCCCTGTTCGGCCATCTGCCCCTCGATGAAGGTCAGCTGCTCCTCGTCGATGAAGACCGACAGCTCGCCGGCTTCGGTGAAGTCCAGCATGGTGGTGAAGAAAGTCGCCGACTTGATGCGGTCGTCCTTCTTGGCCGCCATGTAGGCCAGCGTCGAGGCCAGCAGCGTGCCGCCCAGGCAATAGCCGATGGCGTTGACGTCACGCTCGCCGGTCGCCTTCTGGATGGCGTCCAGCGCCGCCAGCGGGCCTTCGACCATGTAGTCCTCGAAGCCCTTGGCCGCCAGCGTCTCGTCCGGGTTGACCCAGGACAGGACGAACACGGTGTGGCCCTGGTCGACCGCCCACTTGATGAAGCTGTTCTTCTCGCGCAGGTCCAGGATGTAGAACTTGTTGATCCAGGGCGGCACGATCATCAGCGGGCGCTTGTTCACGTCCGGCGTGGTCGGCGTGTACTGGATCAGCTGCATCAGGCTGGTCTGGAAGACGACCTTGCCCGGCGTGACCGCGATGTTCTTGCCCAGCTGGAAGGCGTCGTAGTCGGTCATGGAGATGCGCAGCTCGCCCTTGCCGCGCTCCAGGTCCTTCAGCAGGTGCTCCAGCCCCTTGACCAGATTCTCGCCGCCGCTTTCGATGGTGGCGCGCAGGACCTCCGGATTCGTCATGACGAAGTTGGAGGGCGCCATCGCGTCGACGAACTGGCGGGTGTAGAAATCGACCTTCTTGGCCGTGTGGTCGTCCAGCCCCTCGACCTGATTGACGGTCGACTGCATCCACCGGGCGCTCAGCAGGTAGGACTGCTTGATGAAGTCGAACAGCGTGTTCTCGTCCCAGGCGGCGTCCTTGAAGCGGCGGTCGTCCTTGGCCGGGGCGATGACCGGCTGCGTCTCCTGCCCGAAGAAGCGCTGGGTGGTGCGCTGCCACAGGGTCAGGTAGTCCTGCCACAGCGACATCTGCGCCTGCATCAGCTTGGCCGGGTCGGCCATCATGCGGGTGGTCATCTCCAGGAAGGCATGGCCGACGCCCATCGGATCCGGGCTCTTCGGGCCGGCGCCGTCGGACGCCTGGCGCGCGAGGAATTCGGAAACCAGCCGCTGGCTCTGTTCGGCGATGCGGGTCATCGCCCGCGACATCTCGACCGGGTCGGGCAGCTTGACGTCGGGCACCTGGGGGGAAGCCGGGGTGGAAGCCTGAGGGGGGGCCTTGGTCTCGGCCATGTGCACGGTCCTTCTTCTTTGGGCGGGTGTCGCGTCGTCGGTCACGTCGTATCGGCCACCACGGTCCATATGGCCCAGATAGGGCTTTGGGCCTTGCGGACGGGCGGCTATACAGGCTTGCGGTTGATGTTATCAGCGGGCGTTCTGCACCATGTCGCTGTGGGTGGCGTGCGGCGGTCCGGCCTTCTGGTGCGGTGCGGGAGAAATCCGGAACCTCTCATACACCGCTGATGTGAACATTTCATTTCACGGATCGTCGCACAAGTGCGGCGTCGCGGCCAGACACGGGGAAGGATGATGGTGACGGGCAGTCAGGAAGGCGGTCGGGGCATCGCGGCGACCGGACGGGTGTTCGGCACCCTGATCTTTGTAATGCCAATGGTTTTCGGGCTGACGGCCTGCAGCGACCGGGCGCTGGACACCGGCCTTCTGGGCGCCGTCACCGGCCAGCCCTCGCCGGTCAGCGACAATACGTCGCCCATCCGCGGCATGAGCGGTGAACGTACGGAATATCCCAATCTGGGCACCGTGCCTGCGCGCCCGACCGACCTGACCACGGAAGCGGAGCGCCAGCAGGCGATGGACCGTCTGGCGCAGGACCGTGCGGCATCTCGCCGCACAAAGGAGCAGACGGAGGCGATCCAGGTGCCGGAACCGCTTCCCACCCCGATGGCGGTCCCGCCGCGGCCGGATTTGCGGCCGGGGCGGAGCTGAAGTTTCGGGTAAAGGAAAAGCCCCCGTGCCGGATGGCCGGGGGCTTTTTTGTGCGGGGAGGTTTCGGCTTCGAGTGCCCCCTCCCTAACCCTCCCCCGCCTCTAGCGGTGGAGGGGACTGCCGCCGCTTGGGCGTAAGGCACCCTCTCCCGCGAAGCGGGGGAGGGTCGGGGAGGGGGCAAAGCACCTTCCCCCCCAAGAACCCCATCACTCCTGGATGAACGCCTTCACGTAGGACTGGCTCAGCGGCTGGATCAGGTAATCCAGCGGGGTGCGGGGGGAGAGCACGATGCGGGCTTCCACCGGCATGCCGGCCTTGATCTTCAGGTGACCGACCTCGTGGCTATCGGCGTCCTTCAGGCGGATGCGGGCCAGATAATAGTCCTGGCGGGTGGCGTTGTCGGTCAGGCGGTCGGCCGAGACGTAGGACACGGTGCCGTCGATGGTGCCGACGACGCGGCTGTCATAGGCGGTCAGCTGCACCTTCACCGGCAGGTCGACGGCCATCGACTTGATGTCCTTCGGCTGGATGCGGACCTCGGCCAGCAGGGCCTTGTCGTCGGGGACGATGTCCAGCACCGGTTCGTTGGCGGTGATGGAGCCGCCGACGGCCGGGTGGCCGTAGATCACGACGTTGCCGGCATCCGGCGCCTTGATGGTGCGGTTGTCCAGGCGGTTCCTGGCGTCACGGATCTGCTCGACCAGCTTCTGGGCGTCGCCGCGGGACTTTTCCAGCTCGACCAGCACCTTCTCGCGGAAGTCGCTGCGGCGGCGGACCAGATCGCCCTGGGCGTCGACCGCCTGCTGGCGCGACTGGGACATGCGGGCTTCCAGCGCATGGTCCTGGGCGTGCAACTGGGCATTCTCCTTCTGCGCCGCGACCAGCTTGGTGCGGGTGGAGTTGCCGCGGTCCAGCAGGCCCTGGGTGATCTGGATGTCCTCGTCCGACAGCTTGATCTCACGGGCCAGGAAGGCGCGCTGCTGTTCCAGGCTGCGCACCTCGTCGCCCAGCGTGGCGATGCGGTCCTGGGTCAGCTTGGCCTCGGTCTCCAGCTGGTTGCGGCGAACCTGGAACAGCTTCTCCTGGTTCCGCATGGCGTTGTCGACCGCCGGCTCCTTGGCGCGGCGGGCGGCCAGCTCGGCCGGCCATTCGATCGCCGGCTTCTCGAACATCTCGGCGGACAGGCGCGCCTCGGTCGCCAGCGTGTCGAACAGGGCGACGTTCAGCATCTCCAGCCGGGTCTGCGCCTCGGTGCTGTCCAGCCGCATCAGGACCTGCCCAGCCTCGACCCGGTCGCCTTCCTTGACCAGGATGGCGCTGATCACGCCGCCCTCGGTGTTCTTCACCACCTTGCGGCCGGTTTCCGGGGCCAGCGAGCCCACGGCGCTGATGGCGCTGTGCAGCGGGGCCACCGCCGCCCAGCCGGTCATGCCGCCGAAGCCGACCGCCAGGACCAGGAAGCCGCCCAGCAGCAGGCCGCGCACGCCCGTTTCCGGCATCGCCGCCCGCAGCGCATGGATCGAGGTGATGGTCGCGGTCTTGCGCGAAGGCTTGCCGGCGGGGGTCTCGGGACCGGTGTCGGAGGGGAGCGGGGCGGGGAAACTGGTGGTCATCGTGGTCATGGGACTTCCTTGGCTCTGTCGGGTCGGGCGTCGCCAGCCGGGTAAAAGGGGCCGGATGCTCGGGTCTCAGGGGCGGTGCCGGCGGTCAGCCGGCGGCCCCTGCCGTGGCGGCGGACGGACCGGCCTGAGGGCCGAGATTGCGAAGGCGGGCGAGGTTGACGGCGCCGGGCTGGGCCTGCTGCTGCTCCGGACGCGGCAGCTCCATCGCCATGCCGTTCTTCAGGACGTAGGTGTGGTCCGACATGTCGACGAAGACCGGGGCGTGGGTCATGACGATGGTGGTCGCCCCGCGCTGCTTGGCGGCCGCCACGAAGGCGCGGACGGCCTTGATGCCCAGCTCGTCCAGGCCGGCGGTCGGCTCGTCCAGCACCATCAGCGGCGGCTGGCCGAAGGCGGCGCGGGCAAGGCCGATCAGGCGGGCGCTGGCGCCGGTGATCGGGGACAGCGGGTCGTTGACTTCCGTCTCGTAGCCCATGGGGAGGCTTTCGATCCACTCGTGGATGCCGACGGCCTTGGCGGCCTCCTCCACCTGTTCGCGGGTGGCGCTGGTGAAGCGGGCGATGTTGTCGGCGATGCTGCCGGGCAGGAGATCGACCTGCTGCGGCAGGTAGCCGATGCCGTGTTCGGGAGCGTCGGGGGTCAGGGTGGCGACGGACAGGCCGCCGAGCCGCACCGTTCCCGCCGACGGGAGGGCGACACCGGCCAGCAGTCGGGCCAGGACCGACTTGCCCGAGCGGTTGGGACCGGCGATGCAGACGGTCTCGCCCGGCTCGATCGACAGGTTGACGCTGCGCAGGATCGGCTTCTGGTCGCGGGGGGAGACGAACAGCAGGTTCTCCACCGTCAGGCGTTCGCTCTCCACCGGGACGGCGGGACGCTCCGGCTCACGCGACAGGCGCTTCAGCAGCGGCAGCAGGCGGCGGACGGCCTGTGCGGAGCGGACCAGCCCGCCCCAGGCGCCGGCGGTCTGTTCGATCGGGGCGAGGCCGCGGCCGACCAGCATCGAGGTGGCGATCATGCCGCCGAAGGACAGGTGCTGCTCGATCACCAGCCAGGCGCCGATGCCCGTCACGGCGATCTGCAGGACCATGCGGACCCACTTGGTGGCGGCGCCGATGGAGGCGCTGCGCTCGTAGCCCTGGTTCTGCAGGGCGCTGGCGGTCAGGAAGTCGCGGTTGACGGCATCCAGGGCGGTATCGCCCATGCGCAGGCCGCGCACGGTGTCGGAGCGGGAGGCGAGGGCCTCGAACAGCTTCTGGGCGCGGCCGGCCGGCAGCTTGCTCTCGTCGTTGACGTCCTTGACGGCCACATAGCCGATCCAGCCCATCACGGCCATGATCGCCATCGACACGACCAGGACCAGCGCCAGCATCGGATGGATCACGTAGATGCCGATGACGTAGAGCGGAGCCCAGGGAAGGTCCATCAGCGCCGGCAGCGACGGACGGCCGAAGGCGCCCTTCAGCTCCATCAGGTCGGCGAGCGGGCCATTGTCCGGACGGCCGCGGCCGGCGGCGTCCAGGGCGTCGGCGGTCAGCCGGCGGCGCCACCGCACCTCCAGCGCGTTGCCGGCACGGGCCAGCAGGCGCGAGCGCACCATTTCCAGCACACCGCTCAGCGTAAGCGCGATGACCACGATGAGGGTCAGCATGACCAGGGTGTCGTAGTTGCCGGACGGAATGGCCCGGCTGAACACCTGAAGCGAATAAAGCGGCATGGCCAGCATCAGAGCATTGATGGTGGCGCTGAAGATAAATGTACTAACAAGTACCCTGGTAAAATAGCCGCGGTTGAAAGCCGCTTCCGGCTTATCGATGCCGGTCCCTTGCGTAGTGTTGGACTTGGTCGAAATAGGCATAAACAGCCCTCCAATTGTCACCGGTCGGCACAGTGCCCACTGGATGCAGGCGAGCTCAGGGAACGCGATCTTGGTAAATGGGACCTTAACATCCGGGGGCGTCACAGGATTGCCACGGGATGCCACCACTTTTGCGCAGCTCTACCCCTGTCTTGGCTGCTCTTACGGTCAGACTTGCGGCATTTTGCCGGAAGTGGGTGCATGACTTATTGCCGGTTGGAGGAGGCGGGGGGAGCCGGTATCGTGGCCGGCGTCGGACCCGGAAGGTCCGGATGCGGCGCGGCTCACCCCATTGGCCGACACAGTCGAAACCATATTCGGAGATGAGGATGGAAGGGCGCAAGGTCCCCTCGGTGGTGTTCAAGACCCGTGTGCGCGACGAAAGCGTGGACGGTCCCAATCCGTTCCGCTGGCAGGACGTGGCCAGCGACGAACTGTTCCAGGGCAAGCGCGTCGTTCTGTTCTCCCTGCCCGGCGCCTTCACGCCGACCTGCTCCAACGAGCAATGCCCGGCCTTCGAACGGCTTTACGACGAGTTCAAGGATCTCGGCGTCGACGAGGTCTATTGCCTCAGCGTCAACGACGCCTTCGTCATGTTCCAGTGGGGCAAGAGCCTGAACCTGAAGAAGGTCAAGCTGATCCCCGACGGATCGGGCCACTTCACCCGCCGCATGGGCATGCTGATCGACAAGGACCATCTGGGCTTCGGCTTCCGGTCCTGGCGCTACGCCATGGTGGTCAAGGACGGCGTTGTCGAGAAGTGGTTCGAGGAGCCGGGCATCAACGACGACGGCGAGAACGGCGATCCCTACGGCGAATCCTCGCCGGAGAACGTGCTGGCCTATCTGCGCGGCTGAAGCCGCCGATTCGTTGACCGATGACGGAAGGCCGGCGGGGCGGGGGCTCCGCCGGCCTTTTCCGTGCCCACCGAAAGGCATTGAGCACCATTCGGAAGCCTTCGGGTTGTGAAGCGTCCTGCATGTGCGTGCATCGGATGGCATCTGATCCTTTTCGATAGACAAATGTCATTGCCTTGCTACCTTCCGCATCGATTACCGCGGATGGGGCGTATCAGGTGGCATCGAATCGGCAGGCCCGGAATTTCCTGGTTGCATGGATTGCGGCGCTGACGTTGCTTGCCGCTTTCGCCGATGGGCCGGGCGCCATGGCGGGCAAAGCGGCGCCCCCGCTCCTGCCGCGCAAGGTCGTCATCGAGAAGAGCTCGGCGTCGGGGCTGGCGGCGGGTGCCTTCATGGCGCTCCAGTTCCATGTCGCCCATTCCGCTGAGATCACCGGCGTCGGCCTGGTTGCCGGCGGCCCCTTCCTCTGTGCCGCGGAGAATCCGCTGCTGGCTGCGTCCTGCATGCAGGGCAACGCGCTTTGGCCGCGCGGGCAGTCGCTGTACGAGGCGGCGCAGCCGCTGGCCGCCGCCGGGGCGATCGATCCGCTCGACCGTCTGCCGGAGGCGCAGGTCTACCTGTTCAGCGGACGTGCCGACATGGTGGTGAACCGCAAGGCGGTGGAGGAGGCGGAGGCCTTCTACCGCGCCGCCCGCGTTCCGGCGAACCGGATCCGCCTGGAAGCGGGTCTGGAGGCCGGCAACGGCTTCATCTCACCGGGCGCGCCCAACGACTGCAACGCCAACCGCAGCCCCTACGTCAACGCCTGCGGCGACTACGACCAGGCCGGACGGATCCTGTCGCATATCTATGGCGGCCTGAATCCGCCTGCCCCGGATCTGCCGGCGGCCAGTCCCTTCGACCAGACGCCTTTCGGCGATCCGGAACGGACCGGTCTGGCGCCGGCCGGCTACGTCTATGTGCCGCCGGCCTGTGCGGGGGGATCGGCCTGCGCCGTGCACATCGTCTTTCACGGATGCCGCCAGTCCGCGGCGGAGGTCGGCGACGCGGTGACCACCGGCGCCGGCTTCAACCGCTGGGCGGCCAACAACAATCTGATCGTGCTCTACCCGCAGCTGTCGCCCCGCCGTTCGGCGGACCCGATCGCCTGCTGGGACTGGATCGGCACGACGGGGACGGATTACGCGACGAAGGGCGGGGCGCAGATCGCCGCTGTCCATGCGATGTTGACAACCCTTGCAGGGCAAAGGTGACCCTCCAATGAGCATTTCCAATAAAGTCATTTTGAAATCGGCGCTGGCGGTGTTCGTCGCTCTCGCGCCGCTTCCCGTTGCCGCGCAAAACAGCGCTCAGATCAAGCTGTCCGATCTGAAGCTGAAGATCGATCCGGCGCAGACCACGGTATCCGGCATTTCCTCCGGCGCCTACATGGCCGGCCAGTTCCAGGTCGCCTATTCGGGTCTGGTCAAGGCGGCCGGTCTCGTCGCCGGCGGCCCCTATGCCTGTGCCGAGGTGTCGGAAGGCGGCATCGCCCCGGCGGTGGTGGCGCTGAAGCGCTGCATGGACGTGGCGATGGGCGCGCCGAATGTCGACGCGCTGGTCGCCAACGCCAAGGCCCGCGAGAAGTCGAAGGACATCGACCCGCTGTCCAACATGGCGCAGTCGAAGATCTACCTGTTCAACGGCGACAACGACCTGACGGTGAAGCGCCCGGTCGCCGACGCCACCGAGCAGTTCTACAAGGCGCTGGGCGTGACGGACGCCAACTTCACCTATGTGAAGTTCCCGAAGGCGGCGCATGCCTACATCACCGACGGCTATGGCGCCGCCTGCGACTTCATCCCGAAAGAGGATGAGAAGAGCGAATACATCAACAACTGCCAATACGATCAGGCAGGAGCCATCGTCCGCTTCTTCTACGCCGACGCCAAAATCCCGAATGCTCCCGCCGCGGCCCGCCAGCCGCAGCTGTTCAACCAGGCCCCCTTCGTCGGCGACACCAGCCGCAGCGGCATGGCCAAGACCGGCTACATCTATGTTCCGGAAGCATGCGAGGGCGGCAAGCAGACCTGCCGCATCCATGTCGCCTTCCATGGCTGCAAGATGGCGTCGAACCTGATCGGCGATCATTTCGCCGTGAATGCCGGCTACAACCGCTGGGCCGACGTCAACAACATCGTCGTGCTGTACCCGCAGATCGACGCCAACGCCAAGCCGTCCTCCAACCCCAAGGCCTGCTGGGACTGGTTCGGCTACACCGGCTACGATTTCGCCCGCAAGGGCGGCTTCCAGATGACCGCCGTCCGCAAGATGATCGGCGCGCTCGCCGGGGAGTGAGGTTCGGCGGCGGGTGCCCCCACCCCAAGCCCTCCCCCGCTTCGCGGGAGAGGGTGCCTTATGCGAAGCGGCGGCAGTCCCCTCTCCCACCGGAGGTGGGGGAGGGTTAGGGAGGGGGCAATCGAAGACCGCACCCCACCAACAAAAAAGCCCCTCTCCGGCAATCCGGAGAGGGGCTTCTTCAATTCACCGCAATCAAGCCTTCAGGATGCCGCGGCCGGCGAAGCGGGCGGCGACGCCGAGCTGCTCCTCGATGCGGATCAGCTGGTTGTACTTGGCGAGGCGGTCCGAACGGCTCAGCGAGCCGGTCTTGATCTGGCCGCAGTTGGTGGCGACCGCCAGATCGGCGATGGTGCTGTCCTCGGTCTCGCCGGAGCGGTGCGACAGGACGGCGGTGTAGCCGGCCTTGTGCGCCATATCCACCGCTTCCAGCGTCTCCGACAGCGTGCCGATCTGGTTGACCTTCACCAGGATCGAGTTGGCGACGCCTTGGCGGATGCCTTGGGCCAGACGCTTCGGGTTGGTGACGAACAGATCGTCGCCGACCAGCTGCACCTTGCTGCCGATGGCGTCGGTCAGCGCCTTCCAGCCTTCCCAATCGTCTTCCGCCATGCCGTCCTCGATCGAGATGATCGGGAAGCGGCCGACCAGATCGGACCAGTAGGCGACCATCTGCTCCGGCGACAGCGACTTGCCCTCGCCGGCCAGCTCGTACTTGCCGTTCTTGAAGAACTCGGTCGAGGCGGCGTCGAGCGCCAGCATGACGTCGTCGCCCGGCTTGTAGCCGGCGGCCTCGATGGCCTTCATGACGAAGCCGAGCGCCTCGTCGGTGGAGCCGATGTTGGGGGCGAAGCCGCCTTCGTCGCCGACGTTGGTGTTGTGGCCGGCGTCCTTCAGCTTCTTCTTCAGCGACTGGAAGATCTCGGAGCCCATGCGGATGGCGTCGGCGCCGGTCTCGGCACCCACCGGCATGATCATGAATTCCTGGATGTCGATCGGGTTGTCGGCATGGGCGCCGCCGTTGATGATGTTCATCATCGGCACCGGCAGCAGCGAGGCGAAGGCGCCGCCGACATAGCGGTAGAGCGGCAGGCCGGCATCC
>NZ_DASPIS010000066.1:0-33047 GCF_035628975.1 Azospirillum sp.
CGGCAGCCGCGACCATGAGCGGGTGGAGAAGCTGATCGGCTGGGTCGAGGAGATGAAGCAGGCCTTGGAGATCCCGGCCTCGATCCAGGCGGCGGGGGTGCCGGAGGCGGCGTTCCTGGCGCGGGTCGATGCGATCGCCGAAGCCGCCTTCGACGACCAGTGCACCGGCGCCAATCCGCGCTATCCGCTGGTCGCCGAGATCAAGCAGCTGCTCATCGACAGCTACTATGGACGCGCCTATGCCGAGCCGGAGAGCGACCGGAGCCCGGCGGTGCTGAGCGTGGTCGGCCAGACGAAGACGGCTGCCGAGTAACCGCCAAGCGCAACCTTACGTGACCATCGGGGGCTGTCGGGCCGGGATGAGAATCCCGCGCCCGGCGGCCCCCGACTGCGTTCCGGTCAGGTGCCGGACGCAACAGGTTGCCGCCCCGGCCCGTTGATGAAGGAGGACCATGTCCAACTCCATCGAGCAGGAGCCGCCATGACCAAACGCTATTTCCCGCCGAGCCACGAGATCAACGAAGGGGCCGACATTCCCGGTGCGGCAGGGAAGGGCGGCGCTCCGGGAGCGTCCGCCCGGCGGACGACGGTGCCGGACACCGGTGGCGGACTGAGCGGTGGAAGCGACGCCGGCAACACCGGTGCCGGGCATGCCGGCGGCGATGTCGAAAGCGGCGGCGTCACCCGCAGCCCGGACAAGCCGGCGAAGCGGCGCCGGTAGCCGGCATATCAGACCGGCAGCTCAGACGCCTTCGCCCTGCTGCCCCTGCTGGGTCAGGGTGGCGATGAAGCGCTGGGTGCGTTCACGCTCCGGGTGGGTGAACAGCTTGCGCGAGGGGCCGGTCTCCACCACCTCGCCGCCGTCGAGGAACACCACCTCATGGGCGATGCGCGAGGCGAGGCGCAGGTCGTGGGTCGCCATCACCATCGTGGTGCCCTCCGCCGCCAGCGTGCCCAGCACCTCCACCACCTCGCCCGAAAGTTCGGGATCGAGCGCGGAAGTTGGCTCGTCGCACAGCAGAACGCGGGGCGACGGGGCCAGCGCGCGGGCGATGGCGACGCGCTGCTGCTGGCCGCCCGACAGGGTCGCCGGCCACGCATCGGCCTTGTGGGCCATGCCGACCTTGTGCAGCAGGGCCATCGCGCGCTCCCGCGCCTTTTCCGCCGGCCATTTCTGCACGGTCACCAGCCCTTCCATCACATTCTCCACCGCCGTGCGGTGGGGGAACAGCTGGAAGTTCTGGAACACCATGCCGGTCTGGCCGCGCAGCCGCTGGATGTCCTTCCAAGCGGGCTTGCCGCCGGGCTGGAAGGCCAGTTCCTCCTCGCCGATGCGCACGCTGCCGGAGGTCGGGATTTCCAGCAGGTTGATGCATCGCAGAAGCGTGCTCTTGCCGCCGCCGGACGGGCCGATCAGGGCGGTGACGCGCCCTTCCGCCACCGTCACGGACACGCCCTTCAGCACGGTCAGATCGCCGAAGCGCTTTTCGATGTTCGACAGCCGGATCACGACTTCGCCTCCAGGAAACCGCCATACTGGCCGAGCCGGCGTTCCAGCCGGACCTGCAGCGCCGACAGGACGGAGCTCAGCGCCAGATAGATCAGCGCCGCCTCCACATACAGGATCAGCGGCTCGTAGCTGGTGGCGACGATGCGCTGGGCCGCCTGGAACAGCTCCGGCACCGTGATGGCGGCGGCGAGCGAGGTGTCCTTGACCAGCGAGATGAAGGTGTTGGACAGGGGCGGCACCGCGACGCGGGCGGCCTGCGGCAGGATGGTGCGGCGCATCGCCTGCGACCAGCTCATGCCGATGGAATAGGCGGCCTCCCACTGCCCCTTCGGCACCGATCCGATGACCGCGCGGATGATCTCGGAGGTGTAGGCGCCGACATTCAGCGTGAAGCCGATCAGCGCCGCCGGGAAGGCGTCCAGCACGATGCCGGCGCTGGGCAGGCCGTAGAAGATCAGGAACAGCTGCACCAGCAGCGGCGTGCCGCGGATGATCCAGACATAGAAGCGGACGATGGCGGCGAGCGGCGCCGGCCCGAACAGACGGACCACCGCCGCCACCAGCCCGACCGTCAGGCCCAGCGCGAAGGAGGCCAGCGTCAGCGGCACGGTGAAGACCAGTGCCGCCCACAGCAGCGACGGAAGCGAGTCCGCCATCAGGGTAAGCCAGTGCAGCAAGGGGGAAGGTGCCTCTCGTGGTGAAGGAACGACAATGCCCCCGGCCCGGATGGGGCAGGGGGCATTGGGAACTGTCCGGTGCTTGGCCGGCCGTTACTTGGAAACGTCGGCGCCGAAATACTTCTGCGAGATCGTACCGTAGGTGCCGTCGGCCTTCATGGCGGCCAAAGCCTCGTTGATGGCGGCGACCAGCTTCGCCTCGCCCTTGCGGACGATGATGCCGGACTGGTCGGCATTGTCCTGGGTCGCGGCGATCTTCACGTTCGCGTTCGGCTTCTGCTTCTTGAAGTCCAGGAAGGACAGGCTGTCGTTGACCGTCGCGTCGGCCCGGCCGTTCAGGACCAGTTGGATCGACTGGTCGAAGCCGTCGGTGCCAACCAGCTGCGCGCCCGACGCCTCGGCCAGCTTGCCGAAGTTGCTGGTCAGCGACTGCGCCGATTTCTTGCCCTTCAGGTCGTTGAAGCTCTTGATGGCGTCATTGTCGCCCCGCACGATCAGCACCGCGCGGCTGGTGATGTAGGGATCGGAGAAGTCGTACTTTGCCTTGCGCGCCTCGGTGATGCCGACCTGATTGATCACGGCGTCGTAGCGGCGGGCGTCGAGGCCGGCGATCAGGCCGTCCCACTTGCCTTCCAGGAACTCCGCCTTCACGCCGATGCGCTTGGCGACCTCGCGCCCGATCTCGACGTCGAAGCCGACGAGCGCGCCGGAGGCGTCGTGATAGGTGAAGGGGGCATAGGTGCCCTCGGTCCCGATCTTCATCACGCCGTCCGCCTTGATGCGGTCGAGGTCGCTCTGGGCCTGGGCGGCGGAGACGGCGGCGACCTGCAGAAGGCCGGCGACGAGAAGCGATTTCAGCCAATTCATCGGTTGATGCCCGGTGTTTGGGGATTGGATCTTGGGTTGGTCCGCCACCTTGGGCGCATTTTTGCGCTGGACGGTTACCGTCACGCTACAGGAAAGAATATTCCCTAACAAGGGAATCCAATACCTATTTAGCACATATCAACTGTGCTTTGTGTGTACCGCAAACGGATCCGTCTGGAAAATCACGGACCTGTCCGGCTTTCGCCGCCATCGGCGTAAACACCTCGGAACCGGAATTAATGCGGGTTAATGAACCCCGCCTTGTCATTGATAATGACTATCATAATCATCTGGGGGACGTCACCGGTGCGACGCCGCGCCAGCCCTCTCCAGGATATTCCCCGATGCCCGACACCTCCCTGCCTTCCATCGAGGCGCCCACCGTCACCGACACCGCGACCGGCCATCTGCGGCTGGAGGTGGACTGGCCGGCGGTGCTGCCGCGCCTCGACGTCCTCGGTCCGGTCCGGGTCGTCACCGCCAACCGCGCCATCACCCATGAGAAGGTCGGCCGCTTCGGCAATGTGTCCGGCAACGGCCATGCCATCATCGTGCTGAACCGCGAGATCGATCTGCGGATCTTCCCCCGTCACTGGTGCCGGACCGCTTACGATCCCGCAGTCGGCGCCATCCTGATCCGCAATGCTGCCGGGCAACCGGTCCATGCCATCCATCGCACGGCCGATACCGATGCCGCGGCCTGGGACGCCTTCCTGGACGAGCACCGGGCGGATGGCGACTTGGCCGACGAGGTCGAAAGCGGCGAACCGCCGGTCCAGACGGTCGCCACCGTCCCGGCCGACATCGACGTCGCCGGCCTGCGTGCCGCCTGGACGGCGATGGCCGATGTCCATGAATTCCACGGGATGCTGAAGCGGTTCGGCGTGGCCCGCCTCGACGCCATGCGTCTGGCCGGCGGCGAGTTCGCCCGCGAAATTCCGCTTACGGCGGTGACCGGACTTCTGGAATCCGCCCGCGGCGACCGGATGGAGATCATGATCTTCGTCGGCAATGCCGGCTGCATCCAGATCCACACGGGCACGATCGCCACGCTGCGGACGGACGGGGCTCTGCTCGGCATCGACGATCCCGGCTTCCGCCTGCACGTCGACACGGCGCGCCTGTCCAGTGCCTGGGCGGTGTTCAAGCCGACCGACAAGGGCGGCATCACCACCGTCGAACTCTACAACGCGCAAGGCGAGAACTGCGCGATCCTGTGCGGCCAGCGCGACGAGGACAAGCCGGAACGGACGGAATGGCGCACGCTGGCCCGGTCGATGCCCGACCTGCCGGGCGTCGGCTGAGGTGCGCGAGCCCATGATGATGCGCGCGCTCCCCCGCCGACTGCCGGCCCACCGCCTTTTCGCCGTCCTCGCCATTGGCTTTGCCGCCGGCTTGACGGCGCCGGCCGCCGGGGCGGCAGAGGGGATGGCGAAGATGCGCCTCGTCACCATCGGGGCGCCGGTGACCGAGCTGGCCTTCGCGCTGGGGGCCGGCGATGCGGTGGTCGGGCGCGACACGGTCAGCCGCCAGCCGGCCGCGGCGGCGGCGAAGCCCGATGTCGGCTATATGCGAACCCTGTCGGCGGAGGGGCTGATGTCGCTCGCCCCCACCCATGTGCTGGCCGTCGAGGGGGCCGGGCCGCAGACCGCCTTCGACCAGCTTCGCGCCATGGGCGTGACGGTGGAGATGGTGCCGGAGGTCTCCAACCCGGTCGGGCTGACCGCCAAGATCGCCGCCGTCGCCCGCGCCCTGGGCCGCGAGGAGGAGGGCAGGCGCCTGACCGCCGAATTGGCCGGCCGGCTGTCCGCCCTGTCGGCCGAGGCACAGCAGGCCGCCGGTTCCGGCAAGGCGGGAGCCCGCATCCTCTGTCTGGTCGGCGGCGGTCCCGGCGGCATGATGGCGGCCGGGCGCGGCACCGTGCCGGATGCCCTGATCGCGCTTTCCGGCGGACGCAACGCCATCGACAGCGACCGCGACTTCCCGCCGCTGTCGGCCGAATCCGCGCTGGCCGCCGAGCCGCAGATCCTGCTGGTCAGCCGCGCGCTGGTGGAGCGGTCCGGCGGGCTCGACGGCCTGCTCTCCCTGCCGCAGCTGGCGATGACCCCGGCGGCGCGCGACCGCCGCGTCCTCCAGATCGACGGCGCGCTTCTGGTCGGGCTCGGTCCGCGCACGCCGGAAGCGGTCGAGGCGCTGCTTCGCGCCCAAACCGGGAAGGCCGGGCCATGAGCGGCAGCGCCAGCCTGTCCATCGCCGGCGCGCCCGCCGCCCGCCGGCCTCGCCTCGGCCCCGCCCTGGGGCTGCTGGGCGTTGCGCTCGCGCTCGCGGTCCTGATCGCCCTGTCGAGCGGCAGCATCCCGCTGCCGCTGAACCGGGTGCTGTCGCATCTGGCGCAGGCGGTCGGCCTGCCGGGCGAAGTACTGACCAGCCGCGACGCCGCGGTCCTTTACACCCTGCGCCTGCCGCGCATCGTGCTGGCGGCGGCGGTCGGCGTGACGCTGGGCGTCGCCGGGGCCTCGCTGCAGGCGATTTTCCGCAACCCGCTGGCCGATCCCGGGTTGGTCGGCGTGTCGAGCGGCGCGGCGTTCGCCGGGTCGGTCACCATGATGCTGGGGGTTTCGGGTCTGGGTCTGTCGCGCAGCGGCCTGTCGCTGTCCACCCTGCTGCCGGCGACGGCCTTCCTGGGCGCGCTGGCCGCGACGATCCTGATCCTGGCGCTGGCGCGGCGCGACGGGCGCTGCTCCGCCACCGACATGCTGCTGGCCGGCATCGCCGTCAACGCGCTGGGCGCCGCCGGCATCGGCCTGTCCAGCTATCTTGGCGACGATCAGGCGCTGCGGCAGATGACCTTCTGGATGATGGGCGGCTTCGGCGGCGCCGCCTGGACCCACATCGGGCCGGCGCTGGTGCTGATGCTGGCGGCGACCGCCGGACTGCTCGCCAACGCACGGCGGCTCGACCTCTATGCGCTGGGCGAGCGTGACGCCTTCCTTCTCGGCCTGGAGCCGCACCGCTTCGCCGTCCGCACCGTTCTGCTGGTGGCGCTGGGGGTGGGGGCGGCGGTCGCCGTGTCCGGTTTGATCGGCTTCGTCGGGCTGGTGGTGCCGCACATGGTCCGGCTGTGGCTGGGGCCGGCACACCGCAGGCTTCTGCCGGCGACGGCCCTGGCGGCGGCGACCCTGCTGATCCTGGCCGATACCGCCGCCCGCAGCATCGCCGCCCCGGCCGACGTGCCGGTCGGGCTGCTGCTGGGCGCCGTCGGCGCGCCAGTCTTCCTGTGGCTGCTGCGCGCCCGCGGCGGACGCTCGTTCGGTTGAGGAGCTTTCATCTTGCTGCAAGCCGAGCATGTTTCCTTCGCCGTGGGCGGCCGCCGGCTGGTCGACGGCGTGACCGTCCATCTGGTACCCGGTCGGCTGCTGGCGATCCTCGGTCCCAACGGTGCCGGCAAATCGACCCTGCTGGCCCTGCTGTCGGGCGAGCGCCGTCCGACCGGCGGCGCCGTCCGCCTCGACGGGCGCGATCTGCGCAGCCTGCCGGCGCGGCTGCTTGCCCGACGCCGGGCGCTGGTCGGCCAGCATCCCTCCGCCGGCTTCGCCTTTTCGGTGGATGAGGCGATCATGCTGGCGGTCGAAACCGCGCCCTGCAGCGCGGCCGACCGGCGGCGGCTGATCGCCGAAAGCCTGCGGGCCGCCGATGCCGAGGGCTTGCGCGACCGCCTGCTGCCCCAGCTGTCGGGCGGCGAAAGCCAGCGCGTCGCCTTCGCCCGCGCGCTCGCCCAGCTTGCGGCCGGAGCGCTCCACCGCGACGGACCGGACGGATCCCCCTTCCTGCTGCTGGACGAGCCGACCGCCAGCCTGGATCCGGCGCACCAGCATCACCTGCTGCGGGCGGCGCGGAGCTGGATGGAGCGGACCGGCGGCGCCTGCGCCGTGGTGCTGCACGACATGACGCTGGCCGCCCGCTATTGCGACGACGCGCTGGTGCTGGCGGACGGGCGCGAGGCCTGGAGCGGTCCGATGTCCGCCCTGCCGGTGCCGGTTCTGGAACGGGTCTTCGCCACCCGCTTCGTCCGGATGCCGGCGCCGGACGGGCAGGGGGCCGTCTTCGCCACCACCGGCCAGCCGCCCTCCAACCAGCCGTCAGGAGGATCGTAAAAAAATTGTTCCGCTGACAAAAGCCCCGCAAGGGGAGAAGGGCTTCAGAGACGAAACGTTCTCGCTTCAGTTCCAAAAGCAGCCCCCCGGCCCAGTTGGCATCCAGGCTGGACGGCGTAAACGCGACTGATTATTAATATCACTTTCCGAGGAGGGAGGAGGCGTTGCGCGTTCTGGTCGTCGAGGACGATGAGGCCGTCAGCTATTGGATCGGGGCCAAGCTCAACGGCTCCGGCCACTCCTGCCGCTTCTCCGGCGACGGCGAGGAGGCGCTGCGCCTGCTTGCGGAAGAGGCGTTCGACGTCGTGGTGCTCGACCGCATGCTGCCGAAGCTCGACGGCATGGAGGTGCTGAAGCGGCTGAACGGCATGCGGCATCCGCCGGTGCTGGTGCTGTCGGCGTTGGACGAGACCTCCGACCGGGTCGCCGGGCTGCGCGCCGGGGCCGACGATTACCTGGGCAAGCCCTTCGACTTCGCCGAATTGCTGGTGCGGCTGGAGCATCTGTCCCGCCGCCATGGGCAGGCGATGGCCGCCCCCGGCGACCTGCTGACCGTCGGCGATCTGGTGATGGACGTCGCCCAGCGGCGGGTGACGCGGCAGGGGGTGCCGATCGAACTGACCGACAAGGAATTCCGCCTGCTGCACATCCTGATGAGCAATCCGGGCCAGACGGTGACCCGGACCATGCTGCTGGAAAAGGCCTGGGGCTACGGCTTCAACCCGCCGACCAATCTGGTGGAGGTGCATGTCTTTAAGCTGCGCAGCAAGATCGACAAGGATTTCGATCCGCCGCTTCTGCGCACGGTGCGGGCGATCGGCTATGCGCTTGGTTGAGCGGCTTCCTGCCCGCATCCGCCCGCTGCTCGACACCCGCAGCTTCCGCCAGACCATGACCATCGGCGCCGTCTTCGTCGTCGTCACCTCCGGGGCCGTGATGTGGAGCCGCAGCCTGCTGACCGATCTGGTCAAGGACCATGTCGTCGAGCTGCTGGAACGCGACACCGCGACCCAGCGCCAGCTCGGCCGCTTCGGTGACGCCCTCGATCTGGCCGCCGACCTGCGCCGCCGCGCCCAATTCGAAACGGAGACGGCGCGCAAGCGGCTGGTGCTGGATGCATCGGGACGGCTGCTCTACGGCGACGACGCGACGGCGGCGCGGTTGCTGGACGTGCTGTCCTGCGACCCGGCCCGTCTCGCCTCCTGCCCGACGGGGCTGGTCGAACGACGGGGCAAGGACGCCACCGACGGCTGGAAGATGCAGGCGATGGTGGTGGCGCTGCCCGACGGCGGACGCTTCATCAACGCCTACGACATCCAGCCGATGCTGAGCCAGATGCGGGCGGTGCCGCTGGCGGCCGGGGTCGGTGTGCTGCTGTTCCTGCTGACCAGCCTGACCTTCGGCGTCTATTTCAGTTCCGGCACGCTGCGCCGGGTCGGCGCGATGAGCGAGGCGCTCGCCGCCTATGCCGGGGGCGACCGCAACCGCCGGATCGACGTTGGCCGGACCGACGACGAGTTCGCCGGCCTCGGCCGCGAGATCAACCGCACGCTCGACCGCGTCAACCGGCTGGTGGAGGAGGTGTCGAGCGTGTCCAGCAGCATCGCGCATGAGCTGCGCACGCCGCTGACCCACCTGCACAACCGGCTGGCGGGCATCGCCGAGGACTGTGCCGACCCCGAAATCCGCCGCGCGCTGGAGGACGGCATCGAGGAGACCCGGCGCATCCAACAGCTGTTCCGCGCCATCATGCGGCTGGGCGAGATCGAGACCGCCCGCTGCAGCCTGAGCATGGAACCGCTGGAGGCGGTGCCGCTGCTGGAGGAGATCCGCGAATCCTACCTGCCGCTGGCGGAGGAGGCGGGCGTCGCGCTGTCCGTCTCGGCCGAGCCGGGGCTGCGCATCCGCGGCGACCGCAGCCTGCTGTTCCAGGCCGTCGCCAATCTCGTCGACAATGCCCTGAAATATGCGCCCCAAGGCCGGGAGATCCGGCTGTCGGCCGGCATTCGCGACGGCTGGGAGGAGCTGTGCGTCGCCGACCGCGGGCCGGGCCTTGTCCCTGGCCAGCGGGCGTTGGCGGTCCAGCGCTTCTTCCGGCTCAACCCGCAGGACGGGGTGCCGGGCTATGGGCTCGGCCTGTCCATCGTCGGCGCCATCGCCACGCTGCATGGCGGCGGGCTGCTGCTGGACGACAACGCGCCGGGGCTCCGCGTCACCATCCGGCTGGGCCGCCATGCCCAGATGGAGTGATCGGATGGAGTGACGAGACCGGTCACATTAAGCGGCGTTAAGGGAAGCACGGTTGAGCTTAAACGCGACTGCGAATTATTCTCATAAATGTCATCGGACAGTCGCCTGTCCCCTCCCGTCCTGCCCATTCGGATCCCGCCATGACCGCACAGAACACCCCCGCCGCCAGCCAGGATGCAGCATTGGAGTCCCTGCGCGCCCGGCTTCTTGCCGAACCCGGCGGGGTGCTGGAGGCGGTGGCGGCGGAGACCGGCGTCAGCCTGTGCGCCGTCGTCGACTGCCTGCCGGCGGCCATGCGCAGCTTCGTCCCCGGTTCGGCGGCGGAGGCGGCGATGACCGACATCGCCGGATGGGGACCGATCACCTTCCTGGTGCACAGCGCCGATCTGGTCCTGGAATGCAAGGGACCGCTGCCGCGCGGCCAGTTCGGGCGCGGCTTTTACAATCTGGCCGGCGGCAGCCCGATCGGCGGCCATATCCGGCTGGACCGCTGTGCCGATCTCGCCTTCGTCCGCCGTCCCTTCATGGGCAGCGGCGACAGCTGCGCCGTGATCTTCTTCAACGGCGACGGCGAGGCGATGTTCAAGATCTTCGTCGGCCGCGACGAGAAGCGCCAGCTTCTGGCCGATCAGGTCGACCGCTTCCTGGCCTTGCGCGACCGGCTCTGCTCGCCGTTTGAGGGTTGAACCGTTCCGCATCCGATCAGACCATGGGCCTCCCTCGGTCGTCATCCCCGCGAAGGCGGGGATCCAGGCTTTCCAGTGCAAGGGCTTGCAAAGTTTGGATTCCCGCCTGCGCGGGAATGACGGCCGAAAAAGCAACTTTGCCGCTCTGCGCCCAGCAGCTGCGAATAATAATCAATAGCAAAACTGACATCACCGTGCCGGCCGGGTCCGGCGTGACCCCAAAAAGAGCGAGGAGAGACAGAGATGACCGCAACCCCGAGCATTCCGCAGCGGATTGCAGGGACTGGACGGCTGCGCCGGGTGCTGTGGCTGTCGGTATCGGCGCTGACCCTGGCCGGCGCCGGTGCGGCGCTCGCCCAAACTGCGGTGCAGTCGGCAACGCAGACGGCCGCCGCCCCGCAGGCGGGCCAGCCGGCGACCGTGCTCGATGCCGTGACCGTCTATGGCGAACGCGGGGAACGGCGGCTGGACGAGGCGACCTCCACCATCTCCGTGATCGGGGAGGAGCAGATCGAGACGCGCGGCCTGCACCGCCTGCAGGATCTGACGCGCTACGAGCCGGGCGTGACGGTCAGCAACTCGCCGGCCCGGGCCGGGGCCGGCGGCTTCGCCATCCGCGGCATCACCGACAACCGCGTGCTGATGCTGATCGACGGCACCCGCCTGCCTGAAACGCCCAAATCCGCCGGTCCGTCCGCCGGCTACAGCCGCGACGCGGTGGACCTCGAGTCCCTCAAGCAGGTGGAGATCGTGCGCGGTCCGTCCTCCGCCCTCTACGGGTCGGACGCGCTGGGCGGCGTCGTCGGCTACGTCACCAAGGATCCGGCCGATTACCTCTATCCCGGCAAGGACTTCTACGCCTCGCTGAAGGGGGCCTACGACAGCGTCGACAGCTCCTTCTCCGAAACCGGCACCGCGGCGATGCGTGCGGGCGAGTTCTCGCTCCTCGGTCTCTTCACCCGCCGCGACGGTGAGGAGTACAAGTCCAAGGACAAGAGCTTCCGCAACCCGCAGGACTATCAGGTCAACAATGGCCTGGCCAAGCTGGTGTGGGAGCGGGGCCCCGACAAGGTGACGCTGACCGGCGAGTATTTCCACCGCGACACCGACACCACCTTGCGCAACGACGTCGCCGCCGCCGCCAGCTACATCTTCTCGATGGCCCCGCCGCGGACCACCCGCGGCACCGTCGCCAATTCGGTCAGCGACGACGAGGCGGCGCGCTGGCGCATCGGGCTGGAGCATTCCCACGACGCCCCCATCGGCTTCATCGACCATCTCGACTGGCGGCTCTACGCCACCGGCTACGACCATCAGGAAAACCGCACCCGCACCGCCGGCGTCGCCACCTCCACCAACACGCTGTTCCCGGCCCGCTCCACCCTGCGCGAAGAGACCAACAACGAATCCGAACAGCGCATCTTCGGCGGCGGCGTCAACATGCGCACCGATACCAGCTGGTTCGGGCTGCCCAACCGCCTGTCCTACGGCTTCAGCGTCGATCACATCCGCACCGAGCGCATGCGCGACGTGACGCTGACAAACACGGCGACCGGCGCCAGCGCCAAGAGCTACAACGGCGACACCTATCCCAGCCGCACCTTCCCCAACACCAGCACCCTGATGCTGGGCGGCTACCTGCAGGACGAGGTGACGATCGACCGTCTGCGTCTGGTGCCGGCGCTGCGCCTTGACTATTACCGGATGAACCCGGAGTTGGACGCGGCCTATCTCGCCTCCAACCCGTCCTCCACCCCGTCGAAGCTGGACAAGCTGGCGCTGTCGCCGAAATTCGGCGTCACCTACGAGCTGACCCGCGAATATTCGCTGTTCGGCCAGTATGCCCACGGCTTCCGGGCGCCGCCCTATGACGACGCCAACCTCGGCTTCTCCAACCCGGCCTTCGGCTACGAGGTTCTGCCCAACGCCAGCCTGAAGCCGGAGACCAGCAACGGCGTCGAGGCCGGCTTCCGTGCCAAATACGCCGACGGCTCCAGCTTCCAGGTCTCCAGCTACTACAACCGCTACAGCAACTTCATCGCCCAGCGCGCGGTCGGCCGCAGCGGCGCCGGCCTGCTGCGCTACCAGTCGCAGAACATCTCCAAGGTCGAGATCTTCGGCGTCGAGGGCAAGGGTGAATGGCGCTTCCGGCCGGGCTGGTCGCTGTTCGGCGCGGCGGCCTTCGCCCGCGGCTTCGACCTGGACGCCAAGACCGCCATCGACGAGGTGGCGCCGCTGACCGTGAACGCCGGCCTGTCCTACACCGCGCCGGACAATTTCTGGGGCGCGGAGGTCGTCACCACCCACGCCTTCGCCAAGAAGGCGGACGACGTCAGCAGCTCCACCTACCTGAAGGCGCCAGCCTACACCACCGTCGACCTGTCGGCCTATCTGAACCCGACCGAGCACCTGTCGCTCGGCGCCTCCGTCAAGAACCTGTTCAACCAGGAATACTACAACTACATCAA
This sequence comes from Azospirillum sp., assembly GCF_035628975.1. Taxonomy (GTDB): domain Bacteria; phylum Pseudomonadota; class Alphaproteobacteria; order Azospirillales; family Azospirillaceae; genus Azospirillum. The sequence goes on from NZ_DASPIS010000066.1 coordinate 12,613, forward strand.
CGTGGTGAGCGTGGCCGAGACCTCCACCGACCGCCGCCGCTACCTGGAGGCCGGACGCTCCTTCCTCGTCCACGCCACCGTCAAATGGTGATCTGAGCCAGAGGCAGGCGGGCAGGCGAACGGCCGGCGCGCTTCCTTCGCCGCTGCTGGCCCAAGCGGGGCTACACCTTGGTTCAGCAGGCCATTTCACGAATCATCGCGTAGGGTCGCTCGGAAGGAATTTTCCATGGAGCGTCCCGGATGACCGATGCCGCCACGCCGACCCGGGGATCGGACCAGCAGCCGTCCCTACCCCCGCCTCCCCCTCCCCCGGCGGCACCGCCGCCGGTGGCCTGGAGCCCGTGGGTGGTGCGGCTGGCGGTGCTGGGGCTGGCCGTTCTGCTGGTGGTGGTCTTCGCCACGCGCTGGGACCGCTGGGTCGGATCGGCGGTCAGCCAGTCCACCAACGACGCCTATCTGCAATCCGACATCACGCCGCTGTCGGCCCAGGTGTCGGGCATCGTCCGCGACATGCCGGTGGGGGATTTCCAGCGGGTGCGGATCGGCGATCCGGTGGCGGTCATCGTCGACGACGATTACCGTGCCCGCGTCCAGCAGGCGGAGGCGGCGCTGGCGGCGGCCGACGCCGCCATCGCCCAGTTCGACATCCAGAAGCGCACCCAGCGCGCCTTGGTCGATCAGGCCGAGGCCAACGTCCATGGGCTGGAGGCCGATGCATGGCGGGCGCGGCTGGAGGAATCGCGCCAGCATTCCCTGACCGAACAGGGTCTGGCCGGTACGCTGCAGGCGCTGCAGCAGGCCCAGGCGACATCCCGCCGCGCCCAGGCGGCACTCGAGGCGGGCCAAGCACTGGTCGACCAGCAGAAGGCGGCGCTCGACGGCATCGACGTGCAGGTCCGTCAGGCCCAGGCCACCCGGCTGCAGCGGCAGGCCGACCTCGATCTCGCCCGCATCACGCTGGACCGCACGACGATCCGCGCGCCGGCCGACGGCATGGTCGGCCAGCGGCAGGTCCGTCCCGGCCAGTATGTCGCGCAGGGCAGCCAGATCATCACCCTGGTGCCGCTGCCGTCGGTCTGGGTGATCGCCAACTACAAGGAAACCCAGATGACCCGCATCCGGCCCGGCCAGCCGGCGACGGTGCGGGTCGACAGCTTCCCCGACACGCCGCTGACCGGCCGGGTGGCCGGCGAATCCCCGGCCAGCGGCAGCCAGTTCGCCCTGTTGCCGCCCGACAACGCCACCGGCAACTTCACCAAGATCGTCCAGCGCATCCCGGTCAAGATCGCCCTGGACGATCCCAACCCGCTGCGCGACCGGCTGCGGCCGGGCATGTCGGTGGTGGTGACCATCGATACCGAGGGCGAGACGGAAGGCGGCGCAGAAGGGGATACCGCGAAATGAGCGCCGACCTCGCCGGAGCACGGCCGCCGGGCCGCTTTCCGCTGCCGTTCCTGCGGCGGGAGGCGGCGCCGGTCATCACCCACCATCCCGTCATCGGGCTGCTGGGCGTGCTGCTGGGCGCGCTGATCTCCACCCTGACCGCGCGCGTCACCGCCTTCGGACTTGCCGACATCCGCGGAGCCATCGGCGCCGGCTTCGACGAAGGGTCGTGGATCCCCACCGCCTACACGGTGGCGCAGATGCTGGTGGCGCCGGCCGCCGCGTTCCTGGGGGTGGTGTTCGGACCGCGGCGGGTGCTGCTGGTGTCCTCCGTCACCTACGGGCTGGCGACGCTGGCCCTGCCGCTGACCGGCACGCTGACCGGGGTGCTGACCTTCCAGGTGCTGGCCGGCCTGTCGTCGGGCACCTTCATCCCGCTGACCATCGGCTTCATCGTCCGCAACCTGCCGCCGCGCTATCTGGTCTACGGCATCGCCGTCTACGCGATGAATGTGGAGCTGTCGCTGAACTTCTCCGCCTCCATCGAAGGCTGGGTGATCGAGAATCTCGACTGGCGCTGGCTGTTCTGGGACACGGCGCTGCTGGCGCCGCTGATGGCGCTCTGCGTCCATTTCGGCATGCCGGCCGAACCGGTGCGCCGCGACCTGCTGAAGGACGGCGACTGGTGGGGCATCGCCTATGCCAGCCTCGGCTTTGCCCTGCTCTATGCCGGGCTGGACCAGGGCAACCGGCTGGACTGGTTCAATTCCGGCCTGATCACCGGGCTGTTCCTTGGCGGCGGCCTGCTGGTCGCCGCCTTCATCGTGCAGGAGCTGACCTGTCCCAAGCCCTGGATCACCTTCAGCGCGCTGTTCCGCGGCAACATCCCGCTTCTGTGCCTGCTGCTGGTGCTGCTGCGGCTGGTGATGCTGTCGACCGCCTTTCTCGTCCCGCAATTCCTGATCACGGTGAACAATTACCGGGCGCTGGAGGTGGGGGACACGCTGCTGCTGATCGCGCTGCCGCAGTTCCTGCTGGCGCCGCTGGTCGGCACGCTGCTGCGCCATGCCGATCCGCGCGTGCTGATGGCGGCCGGCTTCGCCGCGGTGGGTCTGGCCTGCTGGCTGGCCTCGCACCTGACGGCCGACTGGGTCGGCGCCGATTTCCTGCCGTCGCAGATGCTGCAGGCCTTCGGCCAGTCCTTCGCCATGACCTCGCTGATCTATTTCAACATCAAGAATCTGAATCCGGCCTACATCCTGGCCTTGGGCGCGCTGCTGCAGACCTCCCGCCTGCTGGGCGGCGAACTGGGCGCGGCCTTCATGCAGACCTTCGTCCGCATGCGCGAGCAGTTCCACAGCTTCCGCCTCGTCTCCGACGTGGTGGCGGGGGATCCCGACACCGTCCGCCGGCTGGCCGGCACCGCCGCCGGCATCGCCGCGCGTTCCGCCGGAAACGAGGAGGCGTCGTTGCGCGCGCTGTCGCTGCTGTCGTCGGCGGTGCGCAAGCAGGCCTATGTGCTGGCGTACATCGACGGCTTCATCGTGATCGGCTGGTTCATCGTCGGCGGGCTGCTGCTGATCGCGCTGCTGCGCCCAACACCCAAACAGTGACGCCCCGCGCGTCGGGCACAGGGCGTCACATATCCACTCGGAAAGCGGAGGATCAGACGGCAGCGGTGACCACCACCTCGATCTTGATCTCCGGCGCGCCCAGGTCGGCGACGCCGATGGTGGCGCGGGCCGGCAGGTCGTTGCCGTCCAGCCAGGCGAGCCACGCGTCGTTCATCTCGTTCTTCAGGCTCATGTCGGTGATGAACAGCTGGGCGGACAGCAGCTTGGTCTTGTCGCTGCCGGCCATCGCCAGCACCTGGTCGAGCTTGCCGCAGATCTGCGTGACCTGGCCGCCCATGCCGACGCTGACGTCGTCGGCGATGATGCCGCCGAGATAGGCCGTGCCGTTGTTGACGACGACGCGGTGCATGATCTTGGTCTTCTCGATGCGCTTGATCACTGGAAACTGCTCCTTGGCTTGAAAAGAACTCAGGGGGTGATGGAGAAATCGACGTAGCGGGCGGCGATGCGGGCCAGCGTGCCGTCCTGCACGACCGCGCGGATCGCCTCGTCGAAGGACTGCTTCAGGCTCTCGTCCTCCTTGCGCAGGCCGACGCCGATGCCGGGGCCGAACACCTCGGCGTCGATCACCGGCTGGCCGACCAGCTTGACCGACTTGCCGCCGTCGCCCTTGACCCAGTCGGACGCGGTGGCGCCGGTGGTGATGGCGGCGTCGACGCGCCCGGCCTTCAGGTCGGCCAGCAGGTTGGACGCGGTGTCGTAGGTCTTCAGCGTCGCTTCGCTGCCGAGATGCTTCTCGACATAGCGGGAATGGGTGGTGGAGACCTGGGCGCCGATGGTCTTTCCGCGCAGGCTGGCGGGCGACCCGTCGATGGCGGACTTGGCCGGCGCCACGAAATAGGCCGGCACCACCATGTAGGGGGTGGAGAAGCCGATGGCCTTCGCCCGCTCCGGCGTGATGTTCATCGTCGCCATGATGGCGTCGTACTTCTTCGCCAGCAGCCCCGGAATGATGCCGTCCCATTCCTGCGCCACGACGGTGCAGGGACGCTTCATCCGCTCGCACAGGGCATTGGCGAGATCGACCTCCAGCCCCGCCACCTTGCCGTCGGGCTGGGTGAAGTTGAAGGGCGGGTAGGCGCCCTCGGTCGCGATGCGGATCTCCTGCGCCGCGGCGATGCCGCCGGACGCAAGCAACAAAAGGGCGGCAACGCCCGAGGTGAGGCGCTTCATGGCAGGCTCCGACAGGTGGAAAGGGATCAGCGCGCGGCGACGACGACGATCTCGACCAGGATCGACGGGTCGGCCAGCTTGGCCTCCACCGTCGCGCGGGCCGGCGGGTTGGCCTTGTCGACCCAGGCGTCCCAGGCGGCGTTCATCTCCGGGAAGGTGGCGATGTCGGCGAGATAGACCGTGGCGGTCAGGATGCCGCTCTTGGACGTGCCGGCTTCGGCCAGCAGGGCGTCGATCTGGCGCAGCACGTCGCGGGTCTGCGCCTCCACCGTGGTGGAGCCGTCATCGACGATCTGGCCGGCGAGATAGACGGTGTCTTTGTGGATCACCATGTCGCAGAGCCGCGGGGTCGGGTGGAAGCGCTGGATCGTCACGGGATGATGCTCCAAGGGTCAGGCGGCGAAGCGGCCGATGCGGAAGGGGTCGATGGGCAGGTCGGTGGACCCGGCCGTGATCAGGTCTGCGGTGATGCGCCCGACAATGGGGCCGAGCTGGAAGCCGTGCGCCGAGAAGCCGAAGGAATGGTAGAGGTCCGGTTCGGTGCCGCTGGGGCCGATCACCGGGATATCGTCCGGCATCCGCGCCTCGATCCCCGCCCAGGAACGGACGATGGTGGCGCCGCGCATGCACGGGAACAGGTCCCAGACTGTGCGGGCGTTCACCGACACCTGGGAGAAGTCCAGCTCCGTCCGGTTCTCGTCGCGCACCGCCCGGCCCAGCAGCCCGCCGCCGATCAGCACGGTCCCGTTGGGGAACTGCTTGAAGGACAGGGTGCGGCCCGTGGCGCCCACCACCGGCTTGATGAAAGGGGCGACGCGGGCGGTGATCATCAGCATGGGCGCGATGACCTCCAAGGGCACCGGCTCCCCCGCCTGCGCGGCGATGCGGTCGGCCCAGGCCCCGGCGGCGTTCACCACCACCGGCGCCTCGAACCGGCCGCCGTCCGCCGTCTCGACAGTCCATAGGCCACCCTGTCGGACCAGCCGCGTCACGGCACCACCCTCCTGGAAGCGGGCGCCCAGCGCAATGGCCTTGCGGCGGAAGGCGAAGGTGGTGCGGAAGGGGATCGCAGCCCCGTCGCCACGCGACACCAGGGCGCCGACGCAATGATCGGCGATGGCCGGCACCAGCGACCGCAGTTCCTCCTGCCCGACCACCTCCTCGTGGGTGAAGCCCAGCGCGTTGAGATCGGCGACGCGGGCGCGCGCCGTCTCAAGCTCCGCCTCGGTCTCCGCCACCTTGATCTGGCCGTGGCTTTCGAAGCCGCAATCATCGTCCACCAGATCCCGGATGCCGTGCCACAGCGCCATCGAGGCTACGGACAGCGGCACCTCCGCGACATGGCGGCCGAGCTGGCGCACGCCGCCCGCATTGACGCCGGAGGCGTGGCGGGCGACATGGTCCTTCTCCAGAACCAGCACGCGGACGCCGCGCATCGACAGGTGCAGCGCGGCGGAGCAGCCGTGCAGGCCGCCGCCGATGACGATGACGTCCGGGCAAAAGGAGACCGGTTTGGGGGAGGCGGTGGCGGTCATCGCGCGGCTCCGCTCAGTGCTTGAAGACGGCGTCGATGTCGGCGTCGGTCTTCGGCAGGGCGGCCAACTCGGCCAGCGTGATCGGCTTCACCGGCGGGCGCAGGCGGTAATAGCCGACCTCCGCCGGGGACACGCCGCGCTCCGCCGCGATGACCTCGGTCACCGTCGGGCCGCAGAGCCGGCCCTGGCACGGACCCATGCCGCAGCGCAGGAAGCTCTTGGCCTGATTGGGGCCGGAACAGCCGAGCCGCACCGCCTCGCGCACCGCGCCGGCGGTGATTTCCTCGCAGCGGCAGACGATGGTGTCGTCGGCCGGCACGCGGAAGGCTTCCGCCGGGGTGTAGAGCGTGTCGAGGAAGGCGCGGCCGGTCAACGCGCGGTCCAGCGCGGCGCGGAAGGGGGCGGCGGAATGGTCGCGCTGCTCCCGTCCGATGCGGCCCAGCCGGTGCAGCGCGTCGAGCGCGGTCAGACGGCCCGCCTCCTCAGCCGCACGGGCGCCGCCGATGCCGGCGCCGTCGCCGGCCAGCGACACGCCTTCGACCGAGGTCGCGCCCCATTCGTCGGTGGTCGGACGCCAGCACCGCTGCTGCTCGTCCCAGCGCTGGGCGCAGCCGGTGGCGTTGGCGAGGTTCAGGTTGGGGATGACGCCGTGATGCAGCAGGAGCGTGTCGGCGGGCAGCCGGTGTTCGGTGCCGTTGCGGGTGTAGACGACGCTCTTCAGCACGCCCTCACCGGCAAGGCCGCCCTCGGCGCGCAGAGCCGTGACGTTGCCGATGACGGTCAGCTTGCGCCGCACCTCCAGCATCAGCTTCATGCCCTTGCCAAGATAGGGCGAGCGCAGGAAGCCCGGCAGCAGCGGCAGGGCGGCGCGCCAGTTCTCCTTCGGCGTGGTGTCGAGGATGGCGTCGATCCGGGCGCCGGCCTGCAGGTACTGCCACGCCAGCAGCCACAGCAGCGGCCCGCTGCCCGCCATCACCGTGGCGCCCGACGGCACGAGGCCGGAGGTCTTCAGCAGAACCTGCGCCGCACCGGCTCCCAGCACGCCCGGAAGGGTCCAGCCGGGGATCGGGAAGGGCCGTTCCAGCGCGCCGGTCGCCAGGATGACGTGGCGCACGGTCAGCAGCGCCGCGGCGCCGTTGCGCGACAGGCCGATCTGGATGCGGCGCTGCCCGTCCGGTCCATCCTCGCGCGGGCGGGCGACGCTCCACACCGTGCTGCCCGGCCAGTGGGCGGCGCCGCTGTCGCGCAGCGGACCCAGCAGCTCGGCGCCATGCCAATAGTCGGGGCCGAGCACCTTGCGGTCGCGCACCGGCGTCTCGGTGACGGCACGGTAGATCTGCCCGCCAGGTTCCGCCTGCTCGTCGAGCAGGACGACCGACGCGCCCTTGGAAGCGGCCAGCGCGGCAGCAGCCAGACCGGCCGGCCCGGCGCCGACGACGGCGATGTCGAAGTCAAATGCGCTCATCGCTCCACCTCGCGCTTGCCGTTCTGGGTTTCCGCCGCCATGCCCGGCGCCACGCGCACCTGACAGCCCTGGCGGTTCCCGGTCCCGTCGATGGTGACGAGGCAGTCGAAGCAGACGCCCATCATGCAGTAAGGACCGCGCGCCGCACCGCTGACCGGCGTGTTGCGGCAGGCGGTGACGCCGTTGGCCAGCAGGGCGGCGGCGACGCTGTCGCCGGCCCGCGCGCTGGCCGGACGGCCGTCGATGGTGAAGGAAACCTTCTCAGCCGCGGTCTCGATTTCAGGCAGCCTGCGGAACATGGAACCTCCGGGCGCTGAAGGGCGCAAAACGGTCGCCGAGGCCGCCGGCCGCGATCAGCGGCGCCAGCGTCAGCGCATGGTTGGCGGCGAGGGTCACGCCGCTGTGGCAGGTGGCGACGAAGGCGCCGGGGGCCGTCTTCGACTCCTCGTAGATCGGGAAGCCGTCCGGCGTCAGCACGCGCAGCGCCGCCCAGCTCCGCACCACGTTCAGCTTGCCCAGCAGCGGGAAGAAGCGGATGGCGCGCTGGGCGATCGCCGACGAAATGCCCGGCTGCAGCGTGGTGTCGAAGCCGGTCTCCTCGAAGCTGTCGCCGATCATCACCCCGCCCTCGTCGGTCTGGCGGACATAGACGGTGGGATGATGCAGGAAGGGTGCGGTCTTTTCGGTGACGATGACATGGCCGCGCTGCGGGCGGACAGGGGCTGACAGCCCGACCATCGGCGCCAGCCGCGCACTGTCATGACCGGCGGCCAGCACGACCTTGCCGGCGCGGATTTCACCACCGGCGGTGGTCATGCGGAAGCCGCCGTCGCGATGCTCGATGCTCTCCACCCGGTGGTTGGGCCGGTAATCGACGCCCAGCATGCCGATCCCCTTGTGTAGGGTGCGCAGCAGCCGCAGCGAGTTGCAGTGGCCGTCCAGCGGGCAATAGGTGCCGCCGACCACGTCCGGCCCGATGAAGGGCAGCTCCTTGCGCAGCGTCTCGCGGTCCATCACCTCGTAGGGGTACGGGATCATGTCGGGCTGGTTGTGCAGCCGCATCATGGTGTTGGCGCGGGCCTGCAGCTCCTCTTCCGACAGCATCGGCATGAAGCCGCCGGGGCGCCGGTAGGCGACGTCAAGCCCGGTCTGCTCGCGCAGCAGGTCGGCGAAACCGCTCCAGTCGTCGGAGGACTGCTTGGTCCAGCCGGCATATTCCGCCATGCCCAGGCCCTTGCCCTGCACCCAGACCAGGGCGAAGTTGCCACGCGACGGACGGACGGCGATGTCGCCCTCGTCCAGCATCGCGACCTTCTGCCCCGACCGCGCGAGGCCCCAGGCCAGCGCCGATCCGACCAGCCCGCCACCGATCACGGCGACGTCGTACTCTCCGCCCCGACTGGGCTGCGTCATCGTCTCCACTCCCGCCGGCGCCGACACCGTGCGCACCGGCCGCCGCCGTTATCGTGATGCGCGCATCTGCCGGTCCGGCTCCCGCATGCGGTGCCGAATACTTCCCGATGCATCGCGTAATCTTCCGCAAAGCCCGGACCGTGCCGGCTTTGCGCATGGATGGCTTGCGAACTGCAGGGTTTTCACGGGCTGAGCGCCGCGGGATGCTTCCCGGCGACGCATGGCCGCTCCTTGATCCTTGCGACAGCATCGGCAGCCAACTTATAACTGTCAAATCAGATTGAAGGGGTGTTTCATGACCGAATGTTATGTACCCGCCACGGGAGCGGGCCGGGCGCCATGATCAATCCGCGCCAGATCGAAGCCTTCCGCGCCGTCATGCTGACCGGCGGCATCACAGCGGCGGCGGAGCTGCTGAACATCTCGCAGCCCGCGGTCAGCCGCCTGATCAGCGACCTGCAATATGCGCTGAAGCTGACTCTGTTCGAACGGCGCGGCCCCCGCATCGCTCCCACCAGCGAGGCCATCTCGCTGTATCAGGTGGTCGACCGTGCCTTCGTCGGGCTGGAACTGATCGAGCAGACCGCGCGCGACCTGACCGCGCGGCGCAGCGGGGCGTTGCGGGTGGCGGCGATGCCGGCGCTGGGCGTCGGCTTCCTGCCGCGCTACGTCGCGCGCTTCCTCAGCGAACGGCCGCGGGTGGACATCGCGCTGCGCGGCAGCACCTCGCCCATCATCCTGGACTGGGTGGCGACGGGCCAGTGCGAGCTTGGGTTCGCACACACCCCCATCGATCATGCGGCGGTGCTGACCGAGAAGATTCACGGGATTCCCGCCGTCGCCATCCTGCCGCCCGGCCATCCGTTGGCCGACAAGGACGTCCTGACGCCGAAGGACTTCGAGGGGGAGAGTTTCATCTCCACCAGCCCGCCGGCCTTGCTGCGTTCCCGCATCGACACCGTGTTCGCCGACCATGACGTGTCGCGGGCGATGCGGGTGGAAACCCAGCTGACGATGAACGCCTGCGCCATGGTGGCGGCCGGTTACGGCGTGTCGATCGTCGATCCCTTCACCGCCCAGGATTATGTCCCGCACGGGCTGGTCGTCCGCCCGTTCGAACCGAGCATCGGCTTCGACATCGCCATCCTCAGATCCGCCCAGGTGCCGCTGTCGATGATCGCGGAGGATTTCCTTGCCGGCTTCATGGAGGAAGCGACCCGCTTCCGTGACGGCTTCCTCGAACCGGGCGGCGGCACCGAAGCCGGCCCTCAACTGGTTCGGAATACGGAATTATAACATTACTGGATGAATGATGGCGGTTATTCGATTTGACGGTTATGTGACCACACCAGCACCCTTGGTCCGCGTCCTGACCGCGACCTTTCCGAAAAACAGCCCGCAGACAACGGCGGCGGCAAGGTGAGGAACGGTAAAACGGCGATCCGGATCCGTGTCGCGATGCGGTCCGAAGATCAGGCCCAGATGAACCCCCGAGAACAGCGGACAGCGACCGTAAACAGGGACCAAGGCTCAAGAGGAGAATGACGATGCGCTCCGTGATGTGCGGGTTGATGGCGACGGCGGCCCTGTGGTGCGGCATGGCCGCGGTCCAGACGGCCCAGGCCCAAACGGCGGCCCAGGACAAGACGCTCTTTGTCGCCGCCTATGGCGGGTCCTTCGAGCAGACCATGCGCAAGGACATCATCCCGGCCTTCGAGAAGGCGATGGGCGTGAAGGTCGAGTATGTCGCCGGCAACTCCACCGACAACCTCGCCAAGCTGCAGGCCCAGAAGGGCAACCAGCAGATCGACGTCGTCATCCTCGACGATGGCCCGATGTATCAGGCGGTGGCGCTGAATTTCTGCGCCGACCTGGAGAAGGCGCCGGTCTACGACCAGCTCTACGACCTGGCGAAGATGCCGTCGGGCAAGGCGATCAACTTCGGCGCCGTCGGCACCGGCATCCTCTACAACAAGGCCTATTTCGACGAGAACAAGATCCCGGCTCCGACCTCGTGGAAGGACATCGAGGATCCGCGCTACAAGAAGAAGCTGGTCGTTCCGCCGATCAACAACAGCTACGGCCTGCACGCGCTGGTGATGATGGCCCGCCTGAACGGCGGCGGCGAGACCAACATCGAGCCGGGCTTCAAGGAATTCAAGGACAAGATCAACCCGAACGTGCTCGCCTACGAGCCGTCGCCGGGCAAGATGACCGAGCTGTTCCAGAGCAACCAGGCCGTCATCGCCGTCTGGGGTTCGGGCCGGGCCAAGGCGCTGGCCGACACCGGCTTCCCCGCCACCTTTGTCTATCCGAAGGAAGGCGGCATCGTTCTCGGTTCCGCCGCCTGTCAGGTCGCCGGCAGCAAGAATGCGGCCGAGGCGCAGAAGTTCATCCAGCACATGCTGGGCGTCGAGGCGCAGACCGCGCTGGCCGTCAGCGCCGGCTTCGGCCCGGTGAACAAGACGGTGGAACTGCCCGCCGACAAGCAGGCCGGCATCCCCTATGGCCCGGAACAGGTCGGCAAGCTGCTGGTGGTGGACTGGGACACCATCAACAAGAACCGCGAGCAGTGGAACAAGCGCTGGACCCGCGAGATCGAGCGCTGAAGGTGTGAGGCCGCATCCCCTCTCCCCCCGGGGAGAGGGTTAGGGTGAGGGGGGCGCGCTGTGAGGATTCTCGAGAATCCACTCCTGTGCATCCCCCTCACCCCGACCCTCTCCCCGCTTTCGGCGGACCGAAGGTCCGCCTGTCGCGTCAGCGCAAACGAAGTTTGCGCGTGAGCGGGGGGGAGAGGGGGATGAAGGGAGAGGGAGACGACGGCATGACTTATCTGGTACTCGACCAACTGACCAAGCGCTTCGCCAACTGGACGGCGGTCGACCGCGTCTCGCTGACCGTCGAGAAGGGCGAGTTGATTTCGCTGCTGGGGCCGTCGGGCTGCGGCAAGACCACCACCCTGCAGATGATCGCCGGCTTCCTCGACGCCGACGGCGGGCGGGTGATGCTGGACGGCCAGGACCTGCTGGCGAAGAAGCCGAACGAGCGCGGGCTGGGCATCGTCTTCCAGAGCTATGCCCTGTTCCCGCACATGACCGCCGCGGAAAACGTCGCCTTCGGACTGGAGATGCGCAAGATCAACCGCGCCGACCGTGACCGCATGGTGGCCGAGGCGCTGAAGCTGGTCGGGCTGGAGCAGTACGGCGACCGCCACCCCCGCCGCATGTCCGGCGGCCAGCAGCAGCGCGTGGCGCTGGCCCGCGCGCTGGTGATCAAGCCGAGCCTTCTGCTTCTCGACGAGCCGCTGTCCAATCTCGACGCCAAGATGCGCGAGGAGATGCAGATCGAGCTGCGCCGCATCCAGCGCACCGTCGGCACCACCATGATCCTCGTCACCCACGACCAGTCGGAGGCGATGGCCCTGTCCGACCGTGTCGTGGTGATGAACAAGGGGCGCGTCCAGCAGGTCGCCTCCCCGCAGGAGGCCTACGACCGCCCGGCCAACGCCTTCGTCGCCAACTTCCTCGGCCGCACCAACCTGCTGCCGGGCATGGTCGGCAGCGGTTCCGGCGGTATCGTCATCACCGTGGCGGATTCCGTCTGGCCGGTGTCGCAGCCGGTGCCCGTGGGGCAGGGGGCGCTGGCCGTCCGTCCGGAGAAGATCGGCTTCGTCGATGCCGGCGGCCTCAGCGGCACCGTGCTGGCCCGCGTCTTCCAGGGCACGCAGTGGCTGTTCGAGATCGAGACCGCTGCCGGCCGCGTGATGGTGATCCGCCAGCATGACGGCTCCCCCCTGCCGGCGGAGCGCGAGCGTGTGATGATCGGATGGCGTCCGCAGGACATGGCGGTGATGCCGGCCGATCCGGAGGCGGACCTGTCCGCCCGGGAGGCGGCATGAGCATGGCGGCCTCCACCGATTCCCAAGTCCAGGCGTCCGCTGCGAACCCGGCAACTCCCCAGGGCGCCCACGCACCTCCGCCGCGCCGTCGGCGCCGCTTGCCCTGGGCGCCCTATCTGCTGAGCGCCCCCGGCCTTGCCCTGTTCGCGGTGCTGCTGCTGGTGCCGCTGGTGATGACCTTCCTGCTGTCGCTGAACAGCTTCAGCTTCTACGGCGGCATCGAGAATGTCTGGCAGCTCGGCAACTACGCCGACATCATCGCCGACAGCTATTTCCACGAGGTCTTCCTGCGCACCTTCCGCATCGCCGCGGTGGTGACGATCCTCTGCGCGGTGTTCGGCGCGCCGGAGGCCTACATCCTGCGCCGCATGAAATCGCCCTGGCGCGGGCTCTGCCTGCTGATCGTGCTGGGACCGCTGCTGATCTCGGTGGTGTCGCGCACGCTGGGCTGGGCGCTGCTGTTCGGCTCCACCGGGCTGGTCAACCAGGGGCTGATGGCGCTGGGGCTGATCGCGACGCCGATCGAGTTCATGTACACGGAAACCGGCGTCATCATCGCGCTGACCCATGTGCTGGTGCCCTTCATGGTGCTGTCGGTCTGGGCCTCTCTCCAGCGGCTCGACCCGCAGGTGGAGAATGCGGCGCTGTCGCTGGGCGCCGGGCCGCTGACGGTGATGCGCCGGGTGGTGCTGCCGCAGATCGTGCCGGGCATCCTGTCGGGCTCCATCATCGTCTTCGCGCTCGCGGCCAGCGCCTTCGCCACCCCGGCGATCATCGGCGGGCGGCGGCTGAAGGTGGCGGCGACTCTCGCCTATGACGAATTCCTGAACACGCTCAACTGGCCGCTGGGCGCCACGGTGGCGGTGCTGCTGCTGATCGCCAACATCGTCATCATCGTCGGCTGCAACCGGCTGGTCGAACGTCGCTACAAACAGGTGTTCGAATGAACCGCAACGGCCCGATCGCGCTGATCTTCCACGTCCTGTTCCTGGGCTTCCTGCTGGCGCCGATCCTGATCGTCTGCGCCGTGGCCTTCACCTCGCAGGGCTATCTGTCCTTGCCGACCGAGGGCCTGTCGCTGCGCTGGTTCCGCGCCATCGGCGACAATCCGGAATTCATCCGCGCCTTCAAGGACAGCCTGCTGCTGGGGGCGGTGTCGTCGACCCTGGCGATCCTGGTGGCGGTTCCGGCCGCACTCGCCATCGCGCGCCACCAGTTCTTCGGGCGCGAGGCGATCCAGGCGCTGTTCCTGTCGCCGCTGATGGTGCCGCACATCGTTCTCGGCATCGCCTTCCTGCGCTTCTTCACCATGATCGGACTGGGCGGCACCTTCGTCGGGCTGGTTCTGAGCCACGTCATCATCATCCTGCCCTTCGCGCTGCGCCTGATCCTGGCGGCCTCCACCGGCATGGACCGCGCGGTGGAGAACGCGGCATCGTCGCTCGGCGCCTCCTCCTGGACCTGCTTCCGGCGGGTGACGCTGCCGCTGATCCTGCCGGGTGTCGCCAGCGGCTGGGTGCTGGCCTTCATCAACAGCTTCGACGAGGTGACGATGACCGTCTTCATCGCCTCGCCTGAAACCACCACCCTACCGGTGCGCCTGTTCCTCTACATCCAGGACAACATCGACCCGCTGGTCGCCGCGGTGTCGGCGGTGCTGATCTTCCTGACGGTCGCCGCCATGCTGGTGCTCGACCGCGTCTATGGGCTGGAACGGCTGCTGGTCGGCAAGGGCCGCGACTGAGCCGCCCGCGGCGGAGCACCGGCATTCGTCAAACGGATGATCGTGCAGAACACGACGCCCGCGGCGAGGCTGGTGTGGCCGCTGAGCATGACGAGGCCGAGCCCCCAGCCCTGCCAGTTCACCAGCACCCCCAGCGCCAGCAGCAGCGCGCTGGTTCCCGCCACGCGCAGGGCGCGCGTCACGGCGGGTTCCAGCCGGCGTCCGAACAGGTCGTGTTGCTGGCGCTCCATCGCCAGGGCCAGCGACCCGAAGCCGGCAAGGCACAGCGCGAAAGACAGCAGGTGCATCATCATCGTCCCTCCTCAACTGCGCCGCCGATGACGCCACCCCGTTCCTTCGCGGGCGCGGCGCGCAGCTTCGGCCGGTGGCGGGCGGTGCGCAGCGCCAGCACCACGTGGAGTGCGGCCAGCGCCCAGCACATCAGATCCGTGCCGATGAACACCCAATCGCCCTGACCCAGGCTGTGCCACAGCGGCCGGTCGGTCGTGACGGCGTTCAGCACCGGCAGCAGCGCCAGCAGCGCCGCCGCCGCCCACAACTGCTCGATCCAGGCCGCCTTGGCCGGGCGCAGCACGGCATGGACCAGCGTCAGCGCCCACACCGCGAAGAACAGGTGGATCTCCCAGGCCGCGCGCTCCGCCATGCCCGCCGGCAGCAGGCGGTTGCCCCACAGATAGGCCGTCATGGCGACCGACAGCCCGGCGATGCTGGCGATGTTCAGCCGCTCCACGATGCGGAAGCCGATATGGGGCCGTTCGGGATCGGCCAGCTTCTGCCGGCGCTTCACCGTCCACATCACCAACCCGGTGCCGACCATCGCCGTGCCCATCAGGCTGACGAGGAAATACAGCCAGCGCGTCACCCCGTCGCTGAACCGCCCCAGATGCAGGGCATAGAGCACGCCACGCGTCTCCGCCGCCGCGCCGACGCTCTCGTGGGTTTCCAGCAGCCTGCCGGTCGTGCCCTCGAACAGCATGTATTGCGGGCTCATGGAGACGCGGCCGGACTCGCCGCGCGCCACGGCCACGCGGGCGGTGGAATCGCCGGGATTGGTGGCGGTGACGCGGCCGACATTGTCATGGCCCCAGCGCTCCTGCGCGTGGCGCACCATCTCCGCGACGGAGGCGAGCGGCACCGCCTGCCCGCTGGGCTTGCCCGGCTGGATGAAGGCGTTCAGCTCGGCGGTCATCTGCTGGCGCTCGGCCTGCGTCCTGATCGCCATCTGCTCGCCCCAGGGCATGTAGAGCGCCATCAGCGTGACCAGCCCGGTGTAGGTGATCATGAAGTGGAAGGGCAGGCCGAACACCGAAAGCGCGTTGTGCGCGTCGAGCCACGACCGCTGTCCCTTGCCGCCGCGGAAGGTGAAGAAATCGACGAAGATCTTCTTGTGGGTGATGACGCCGCTGACGATGGCGACCAGCATGAACATGGCCGCCGCCCCGGCGATCCAGCGTCCCCACAGCGCCGGCATGTAGTGGAACTGGAAATGGAAGCGGTAGAAGAAGTCGCCGCCCAGCGTGTCGCGCGCGGTGACCTTGCCGCCGGTGGCTGGATCGAAACTCGCCTCTCCGAAGGCGCGCCGGCCCCCCTCCGCGCCCGATCCCCCCGGCGCCGTGCGCCAGAAGGCGTAGACGCTGTTGGTGCGCGCGTCCGGCAGGCGCATGCTCCATTGCGGGCTGCCGGGCACGCTGGCGACCAGTTCGTCGGCGATGCGCTGGGCCACCAGGGCCGGGTCGGGCAGTTCCGCCTGATGCGCCAGTTCCGGCCGCATCCATTGCGACAGCTCGTCCTTGAAGTAGGACACCGTCCCGGTCAGGAACATGGCGTACAAGATCCAGCCCATCAGCAGGCCGGCCCAGATGTGCAAGCCGGACATGCTCTGGCGGATGCCGCGGCCGGCGGGACGCTGTGCCTTGTCCCGCATTACGTTGTCCGTCTTCACGGCCCCACTCCCCCTCACCAGACCGACCACGCCGCCGCTGCCAGCGGCACCGCCGCCGCCAGCAGGCCGGCCCAGGCCCGCAGCGCATTGCGCGCGGCGAAGACCCAGACCACCGCGCCCGCATAGATGGCGAAGCTCGCCAGCATGCCGGTGAGCACGGCCTGCGGCTTGCTCATCGGCAGGGCCAGCGCCGCCACGCTGCCGAGCGCCGCCAGTGCATAGCCGCCGAACAGCGCGGCGACGATGCGCGAGGCGACCGGCGCCGAGCGGCGGGCGCGGTCGATCAGCGGGGTCATTGGTGCGGCGCTGCCGCCGGACCGGCGGGAAGCGGCGCCAGACCGTCGCCATGGACGTAGGTCACCGTGGTGGCGTAGCTCACGGCGTCATAGCGCTCAATGCCGCTGGTGCCCGGACGCTCGCCGGGGGTGGGGTCGGTGAGGCTGACCTCCGCCACATAGGTGCCCTTCCACGGCAGGTCGAAGCTGACGAGCCCCTGCTCGTCGGTATAGGCCTCCTTGGCCCAGCCGGACTGGGTCACCAGCGACACCTTGGTCTTCGCCTTGGGCTGGCCCTTGAAGAACAGCTTGAAGCTGCCGGGCTGGCCGGCGGGCACCAGGTCCAGGGCCAGCTTCGGCTTCTGTTCCTTGAAGCCGGTGATCAGGCGCGCCGACGGGTGATACCAGTTGGCGGTCTCCTTCCCGTTCTCCTTGCCGGGATAGAGCGGGTAGAGCGGGTCGTCGGCGACGATGCTCTCGCCCTCGCCGGCCTTGAAGGGCAGGGTGAAGCCGGTGGCGGTCTTGGCCGCTTCCGACGCCCGTTCTCCCTTGGCGGAGACCAGGGTGCCGGCCGGCTTGACGAACTTGTCGAGCAGGCCGGGCGACGCCTCGCGCAGGTTCTCGCCGAACTCGCCGAAGCGGATCACCGCGTTCTGGCCGTCGGGCTGTTCGATCCAGATCTGGTGGGCGTTGGCGGGCACCGCGAGTCCCAGCAGGGCGACGATGGCGATGGACAGTCTGTTCATGGCTAATCCAACTGGATCGGGGAGGTGGGGATCAGAAATCGGCGGAGGCGGACAGCAGCACCGTGCGCGGCGCGCCGACGGTCACGTAGGTGCCGGTGGTCAGCCAATAGTCCTTGTCGAACAGGTTCTCGACATTGGCGCGGAAGGTGACCGGCGTGCCGACGATGGTGGTGGCATAGCGCGCGCCGATGTCGAAGCGGGTCCAGCCGTCGAAGCGCAGGGTATTGGCGTCGGTCAGGTAGGAGCCGGAGGTGTAGATCACCCGCCCGTTGAGGGCGAGGCCCTGGACCCACGGGGTTTCCCAATCCAGCCCGGCCGAGAACGTCTTGTCCGGCACGCCGGCGGCGTCGTTGCCCTGCACCGCGGCGTTGGCGGTGCGCGTCAGCTGCGGGTCCATGAAGGAGGCGCTGGCCATGCCGCGCAGGCCGGGCAGGATCTCGCCATAAGCCGACAGCTCCAGGCCGCGGTTGCGCTGCTCGCCGTCATAGGCCAGCTCGTTGGCGGCGTTGCGGATCGAGTTCGGCCGGGTCAGCTGGAACACCGCCGCCGTGGTGGTGACCGAACCCCAATCGACCTTGACCCCGGCCTCGTACTGCTTGGACTTGAAGGGGGCCAGCACCGCACCGGTGTTGGCATAGCCGGCGCCGACCACGGTGCCGCGCGTCAGACCCTCGGCATAGTTGGCGTAGAGCGAGACATTGGACAGCGGCTTGACCACCAACCCTGCCAGCGGCGAGGTCGCGCTGGCATCGTAGGTGCCGGTCTGCAGGCCGGTCGCGGTGCTGAAGCTGTCGACATGAACCTTCTGCCGGCGGGCGCCCAGCGTCAGCATCACCCGGTCGTCCAGTACCGACAGGGTGTCGGCCACGGCGAAGCTGGTCAGCGTGGTTTCCGCCGACTTGCGCGCCGAGGTGCGGGCAGCGGTGACGGCCGGCAGCGGCACGGGATTGTAGATGTTCGACAGGGCGGAGCCGGCCGACTGGATGTAGGCGTTGCCCTCGTCGCGCTTGAAGCCGCTGTAGCCGACATTCAGCGAGTGATGGACCGGGCCGGTCTCGAAACGCCAGCGGACGCCCGCGGTGCCGCTGACCGTGCGGGAGTAGGAATCGTAATAGGCGTTGCGGACCGTGAAGTTGCCCAGCGCGTTCACCGCGGTCGTCGTACCCGGGAAGGTCTGGTCGTTCTCGCCCTTGCGGTAACCGATGCCGGCATAGGCGGTCAGGCTGTCGGTCACGTCCACCTCGATGTTCGAGGCGACGGTGACGTCCTTCTGCACCAGGGTCGTACCGGGGAACCAGTTGCTGCGGGCGTCGGGCGGGGAGGGGATGGCGGTGGTGGTGGGAAGGATGCTGATCTGCGGACGGAAATTGTCGGTGTCGTCGCGCTGGGTGATGGCATCCATCGACCAGCGCAGCCGCTCGCCGCGGTAATCGACCGCCAGGGCGCCCAGGCCGGAGCGCAGGTTGCCGCCGTCGACCGACGCCTCGCCGTTGCGCATCAGGCCGTTGAAGCGGACGCCCCATTCCCTGTTCTCGCCGAAGCGGCGGCCGACATCCACATGCGCGGCGAGATTGGCGTCGCTGGTGTAGGTGGTGGTGACGCGGGTGAGCGGCTCGTCCCCGGCGCGCTTGGCCAGGATGTTGATGCCGCCGCCGGTGCTGCCGTTGGGGGCGATGCCGTTGACCAGGGCGCCGGGACCCTTCAGCAGCTCGATCCGCTCGACGATCTGCGCCGGCACGCGGTTGGACGACACGAGCCCGAACATGCCGTTGAAGCCGACATCGCCGGCTCCCACCGCATATCCGCGGATCTGGAAGGTGTCGTCGAAGCCGTTGCTGCCGGTGGTGAGCCGGACGGAGGCGTCGTTGATCAGCGTGTCGGCCGCGGTGCGCGCCTGCTGGTTCTCGATCAGCTCGGAGGTGTAGTTGACCGTGCTGAAGGGCGTGTCCATGACGTCGCGGCTGCCCAGCAGGCCGACCGATCCGCCCCGCGCCACCTGCCCGCCGGCATAGGGCTGCGCCAATCCGCCGGGCATCATCCCGCTGGCGGTCACCTGCAGGGCCGGCAGGGTCGCGCTGTCGGGGGATGCTGTCGGGGTGGCGGCTTGGTTGGTCGCCGGGGCAGCCGCGCTCTGCGCGACCAGGGCATAACCCGATCCCGCGCGGGCGATCCCATAGCCGCTGCCCGCCAGCAGCCGGCGGAAGCCGTCTTCGACCGTGGTTGCGCCCTTCAGACCGGGCGAGCTCTTGCCCCGGATCGCCGCCGGGTCCGCCTGGACCGTGACGCCCGCCTGCGCGGCGAAGCGGCTCAGCGCCTCGCCCAGCGGGCCGGCGGGAATGTCGGCGTTGACGGTGGCCGCCGTCGCCTGGGCATGGGCCGCGGGCGCGAGGAACGCACCGCCCGCCAGGACCGCAGCGGCCAGCCCGGCCGCGACGGCAGCGGGACGCAGGCCGGATTTGCGGGTATCAGGCGCGGCTGAACGGTCGCCACACGGATGGGCGGTGTGGCGGACGGCGGCTTTGCCGCGAACTCGTTTCATGCTGTCGGCTCCCCTGCCAAACGATGCCTTCCGCACGACATCGGCGGCCGGCGCGGTTCCCCCCAGGCCGGTCGGACGACGGTGCTAAATTAGCGAATGCGTGTTACTCGCATCGATAATGCGAATCGTTCGCACTATAAGCACCGATTCTTGCTGGGCGCAACAGATGTCTGGCTTCGTTGGATTTTTTCCGCAAATGCCGTGGGCGGAACCAGTGGAACTCGAAAAACGAGCGCCGCCGGTCCGAAGTCCGGCGGCGCTCGTCTCAATCGGCGAACAGGTGGGGGGCGTGTCAGGCCGGCGTTTCGCGGTGGATCTTGAACGGCGACCAGGACTGGCTGACCGGCATGATCTCCACGCTGTTGATGTTGACGTGGGGCGGCAGCGACACCACCCAGCGCACCGTCTCGGCGATGTCCTCCGGCTGCAGCGGGTTGGCGCCGGCATAGAGCGCGTCGTAGGCCGCCTTGTCGCCGCCGGTGCGCACCAGGGTGAATTCACTCTCCGACAGGCCCGGCTCGATGGAGGTGACGCGCACACCCTGCGCCGACAGGTCGCAGCGCAGGCCGAGCGAGAACTGCTTCACGAAGGCCTTGGTGCCGCCATAGACGTTGCCGCCGGGATAGGGCCAGCTGGAGGCGACGGAGGCGAGATTGACGATCAGCCCGCGCTGCGCGATCAGCCGGTC
>NZ_DASPIS010000067.1:0-118401 GCF_035628975.1 Azospirillum sp.
GTCGCGGCTGCCGTTCTCGATGAAGGTGCTGCTGGAAAACCTGCTGCGCTTCGAGGACGGGCGCACCGTCTCCGTCGACGACGTGAAGGCGGTGGCCCAATGGCTGGTCGACAAGCGGTCCGACCGTGAAATCGCCTATCGTCCGGCGCGCGTGCTGATGCAGGACTTCACCGGCGTGCCGGCGGTCTGCGATCTGGCGGCGATGCGCGAGGCAATGGCGTCGCTGGGCGGCGATCCGGCGAAGATCAACCCGCTGGTTCCGGTCGACCTCGTCATCGACCACTCGGTGATGGTCGATTACTTCGGCGGCAACGACGCCTTCGAGAAGAATGTCGAGCTTGAGTTCGAACGTAACCTGGAACGCTACGCCTTCCTGCGCTGGGGCCAGAAGGCATTCGACAATTTCCGCGTCGTGCCGCCGGGCACCGGCATCTGCCATCAGGTGAACACCGAATATCTGGCTCAGGTGGTGTGGACCGACAGCGACCCGTCGGGCAAGACGGTGGCCTATCCCGACACGCTGGTCGGCACCGACAGCCACACCACCATGGTCAACGGCCTGTCCGTGCTGGGCTGGGGCGTCGGCGGCATCGAGGCGGAGGCCGCGATGCTGGGCCAGCCGATCTCCATGCTGATCCCGGAAGTCGTCGGCTTCAAGCTGACCGGCCGGATGAAGGAGGGCTTGACCGCCACCGACCTCGTGCTGACCGTCACCCAGATGCTGCGCAAGAAGGGCGTGGTCGGCAAGTTCGTGGAGTTCTTCGGGCCGGGCCTGGACAGCATGACGCTGCCCGACCGCGCCACCATCGGCAACATGGCGCCGGAATATGGCGCCACCTGCGGCATCTTCCCCATCGACGCCGAGACCATCCGCTACCTGACCTTCACCGGCCGCGATCCCGACCGCGTGGCGCTGGTCGAGGCCTATGCCAAGGCCCAGGGCATGTGGCGCGAGCCGGACAGCCCCGATCCGGTGTTCACCGAGGCGCTGGAACTGGACATGGCCACGGTGGAGCCGTCGCTGGCCGGTCCGAAGCGTCCGCAGGACCGTGTCGCCCTGTCGGGCCTCGCCCAGGGCTTCGCCAAGGACATGACCGAGGCCTACAAGGCCGACGATCCGAAGAAGGCGGTTCCGGTGAAGGGCGCCGACTACAGCCTGGAACAGGGCGCCGTCGTCATTGCCGCCATCACGTCCTGCACCAACACCTCCAATCCGGCGGTGCTGGTCGCCGCCGGCCTCTTGGCCAAGAAGGCGGTGGAAAAGGGGCTGAAGCAGAAGCCGTGGGTCAAGACCTCGCTGGCGCCGGGTTCCCAGGTGGTCACCGACTATCTCGCCAAGGCCGGGCTGCAGCCCTATCTGGACCGCATCGGCTTCAACATCGTCGGCTATGGCTGCACCACCTGCATCGGCAATTCCGGCCCGCTGCCGGAACCGATCGCCGCGGCGGTGGAGGAGGGCAACCTCGTGGTCGGCGCCGTGCTGTCGGGCAACCGCAACTTCGAAGGGCGCGTCAACCCGCACACCCGCGCCAACTATCTGGCCTCGCCGCCGCTGTGCGTCGCCTATGCGCTGGCCGGCAACCTGAACATCGACCTGACGACGGACCCGATCGGCGACGGCACCGACGGCCCGGTCTATCTGAAGGACATCTGGCCGACCAACCGCGAGGTTCAGGACGCCATCGACGCCTCGCTGACCGCGGACATGTTCCGCAGCCGCTATTCCGACGTGTTCAAGGGCCCGGAGCAGTGGCAGGCCATCGCCACCGCCGAAGGCCAGACCTACCAGTGGCAGGAGGGCTCCACCTACGTGAAGCTGCCGCCCTTCTTCAGCGGCCTGACCAAGACGCCGGACCCGGTGTCGGACGTGCGGGGCGCGCGGGCGCTGGCGGTGCTGGGCGATTCGATCACCACCGACCACATCTCTCCCGCCGGCTCGATCAAGAGGACCAGCCCGGCCGGCGAGTATCTGCTGAGCTATCAGGTCCGCCCGCAGGACTTCAACAGCTACGGCGCCCGCCGCGGCAACCATGAAGTCATGATGCGCGGCACCTTCGCCAACATCCGCATCCGCAACGAACTGATCCCCGGCGTGGAAGGCGGCGAGACTAAGCACTATCCGTCGGGCGAACAACTGCCGATCTACACCGCCGCCATGCGCTATGCCGACGAAGGCGTGCCGCTGGTCGTGGTCGCCGGCAAGGAATACGGAACGGGGTCGAGCCGCGACTGGGCGGCGAAGGGCACCCGGCTGCTGGGCATCCGCGCGGTGATCGCCGAGAGCTTCGAGCGCATCCACCGCTCCAACCTCGTCGGCATGGGCATCCTGCCGCTGCAGTTCAAGGACGGCATCACCCGCGCCGACCTGAAGATGGACGGGTCGGAGACCTTCGACATCGCCGGCATCGAACAGGACCTGCGCCCGCGCAAGGACGTCACCCTGACCCTGACCCGCGCCGACGGCAAGGTGGAGACCTATCCGCTCCTGCTGCGCATCGATACGGTGGACGAGGTGGAGTATTACAGGAATGGCGGCGTGCTGAACTTCGTGCTGCGGAATCTGGCGAAGTGATCGCGCCCGCGCGGCATTCGCCACTTCATTCGTGAGCGAATGCCACGCTGGACGGAGTCTTGGTTGGGCGGCGCCTGTTCTCTTCTTTCTTGACGGGTGCCGCCCGACTGGCTTAGGAAATGCGAAGAGTGATCGGGGATCCCCAATCGCTGGATTGGGGGTTTCCCCAATCGCTCTCGGTCCGGCCCCACAGCCGGTCCCAACCCGGCCTTCAATGCGGTTCCGACCGGCACAGAGGCGGATCAACATGGGTTGATACGGATATGCCCAATCTTCAGGACGTGGTTGATAATCCCGAACTCCTGGAAAAGTCGATCAGGACGATGATGAGCCTGCGCGGCAGCCACGGTGAGGTTTGCTTGAACCACGGCATTCGTACCACGGAAGAGCTGGATGCCTTGGTGCGCCGCTCCCTGGAGCAGAATGCGTCCGACGACGTGGATGTCGAGGCCTTTCGCCGGCTGCTGGGTATCGAACAGGAATGATCGGCGGTACAGGGTCGGTTGACCCCATTCCCGCGATCGCGATCTCCGACGATATTCGCGAGCAAATTTACGCCGAATATGTCGGATTTCTGATCAAGGCCTGCAAGGTATTCGGCCTTCCGCTATCATGTGTCGAATACAGCAATCGCGAGCTCGCGCTTGCCATAGACGAGGCGGAAATCGACTTGCAAGCCATGCTCGCACGTCGGTCACGAACACGTGGCATCACCGCCGGCAAGATCGCCGGGGTCCTGGCATTCCGCCTCAGCCGCTTCAAGATCGTTCACTTCAAGGAGGAAGCCTGGGCGAACAGCCACTTCCACCTTGTGCAGGAATTGGCTGCGACGCTGCTGGTCCGGAAGCTGTTCGTTCCTTCCAAGATGCCCGTGGTCAACATCCTCGAACTCAGCTACCAGCTGTCGCGCCGGCACGCCAACCAGGAAACTGCGGGGCTGTTCTTCGACGCCTTCGTGGCGGAGGCCGGCTGACCTCCGCCTGTCCGCGCCTCACGCAGCCCCGGCGCTCGCCATCATGCGGCGGAGGTCGTTGGGGAAGACCGGCTTGTGCAGCAGGCGGAAGCCGCGGCGTTCGGCCTCTTCCTGGCGTTCGGAACTGGTGTCGCCGGTCAGGATGATGCCGGGAACGGTCCGGCCCAGCATGGCCTGCACCGCGACAACCGCCTCCGGGCCGGTGCGGCCCTGCTGGAGCTGGTAGTCGGCCAGCACGATCTGCGGGCAGCGTCCGTCGGCGCGCAGCCGCTCCAGCGCCTGATCGCCCGACTTGGCGGTCAGCACGTCATAGCCCCAACCCTCCAGGATCGCCTTCAGGCCGAGCAGGATGATCGCCTCGTCGTCGATCACCAGCACCATGCCCTTGGCATCCGCTCCCTGGCCGGGTGTGACCGCCGTCGCCCGCTGGGCGGCGGGCGCTGCGGGTGATTGGGCCGACGAAGAGGCCGCGGCAGACCCGGCGACCGCTGTCTTGACCGCAACGTCGCCTCCACCGCCATTCGTCGCCCCCCTGCCCTTGCCGCCACCGAACGCGCTGGCGATCGCGCTGATCGCCTGTCCGCGGTCATTGGCGGCGGCATTGGCCGCATCGTTGGCGGCGGCGGAGCGGCGGGCCAGCGTCGCCGCGGCGGCGGCCGTGCCGCTGGCGGGACGGGCATTGCCGAGGATCACCCGCGGCAGCTCCACCGCGAAGACCGAGCCCCTGCCCTCCCACGACCGCACCGTCACCGGATGGCCGAGCAGCCGCGACAGCCGCTTGACGATGGCCAGCCCCAGGCCCAGGCCGCGCTCGCTGCGCTCGCCCAGCTGGGTGAACTCCTCGAAGATATCCTCCAGCCGGTCGGCGGGGATGCCGGCGCCGGTGTCCCAGACCTCCACCCGCATGCCCGACGGCGTGCGGCGGCAGCCCAGCAGCACCTTGCCGCCGGTGGTGTAGCGCAGGGCGTTTTCCACCAGATTGCGCAGGATGCGCTCCAGATGGGCCGGGTCGGTGCGCACCCAGGCACGGGTCGGCACGGCGCGCAGTTCCAGCCCCTTCTGGGCGGCGCGCGGGCCATATTCGGCGACCAGCCGGCCGAGCAGCTGGTTCAGCCGCACCTCGACTGGAGTGGCGACGATCTTGCCGGACTCCAGCCGCGACATGTCGAGCAGGCCGTCCAGCAGGCTCTTCAGCGTGTCCAGCCCCTGGCGGATGTTGTCCAGGATCGGCAGTGCCGGGTGCCCCTGCAGCCGGTCGCTCAGCGCCGCGGTGAAGAGATAGAGCGACTGGACCGGCTGGCGCAGGTCGTGGCTGGCGGCGGCCAGGAACTTCGATTTGCCTTCGTTGGCCTGGTCGGCCTCCTCCCGCGCACGGTGCAGCTCGGCCTCGGCCTTTTTGCGGTCGGTGACCTCGACGGCGGCGCAGGTGACGCCCTCCACCCGGCCCGAGGGATCGCGCAACGGATCGACGGTCAGGTCGAAGAAGCGCTCTTCGCCCTTGCAGCGGATGCGAACCTCCTCCCGCGCGCCGACGCCGCTCTCCAACACGCGGCGCTTCAGCGCCATCAGGTTGTCGGCTTCCTCGCCATGGTCGAACAGGTCGGCGTCGGTACGGCCATTGAGCGTCTCCGGCGAGAAGCCCAGCAATTCGGAATGGGACCAGGTGTAGCGCAGCTCGCGGTCCTGGTTGAACACCGCCACGCCCGAATTGCGCAGCCCGGTGCGCACGCGCTCCTCGGCGACGCGCAGGGCCTCCTCGGTGCGCTTGCGCTCGGTGATGTCGATGCCCGACGCGATCAGGTGGGTGACATGGCCGTCGGCATCGACCATCGGGGTCAGGTTGACGTCGACGGTCATCTCGCGCCCGTCGCCCAGCCGCAGCCCGGAGTCGAAGCGGGAGGATCGGCCATGCGCGCCCAGCGCCAGCGCCTGGCGCAGCCGTTCACGCCCGGCGTCGTCGAAGGACAGCCAGCAGATCTCGTCGAAGGGACGGCCGACGATGCGGGCTGCCGGCAGCCCGGCGGCATCGGCGGCGGCGCGGTTGACCTGGGCCACCGCCCCGTCCGGCGTCAGCACGCCGACATAGGCCGGCAGCGCGTCCAGAACCGCACGGATGTGGCCTTCCGACTGGCGCAGCGCCGCTTCGCGCGCTTCCAGCCGGTCGGCCATCATGTCGAAGGCATGGCCGAGCTGGCCGATCTCCGACGAGCGGTCGGACAGCTTGACGCGGGTGGCGGTCTTGCCCTCGCTCCAGTCGCGGGCGGCGCAGACCAGCGCGTCGACCGGGCGGCGGATGAACAGGGTGCCGCCGATCCAGGCGGCGGCGGCGGCGACCAGGAAGCCGGACAGGGTCATCAGCAACCCGTCGCGGGTGGCGCGATCCACCGCCCCCATCGCGGCGCCACGGTCGACGCCGACGCTGATGAACAGGTCGCGGATTCCAGCGGTGGGCGGGGAGAAGGCCAGGATGCGGGACACGCCGTCCATCCCGGGCAGCATCGTCACACCCATGTCGGTCGCCGACAGCAGCGGCAGGTAATTGTCGGGCAGCCGCTCGCCGACGCGGCCCTGGGTACCCGGCAGCTTGACCAGGATGGTGCCGGACCGGTCGGCGACGGTCAGGGCCGTGTTCTCCGGCATCGGGCGGGTGGCGAAGATGGAGGTCAGCCGCGGCACGTCGAGAGACAGGGCGATCACGCCGGCCCGCTTGCCCTCGGCATCGGTGTAGGGAACCGCGACCGGAAGCTCGCCGCCGGCGACGCCGGAATGGGTGATCGTCCATTCGCCGACCACGAAACGCCCCTGGGCCATCGCCCGGCGGAAATGCGGCTGGGAGGTCAGGGAGGAGCCGATGCGCGCCGGGTCGGCGCTGCACCTGATGCGCCCGCCGGCATCGGTGACCGACAGGGTGCGATAGTCGGCGGAGCGGGCGGATAGCCGCTCCAGATAGGCTTGGCAGCCGGCGACCTCGCCCCCGCTCCCGTCGCCGCGCAGGAAGGGGGCCTCCGTCACCGCGGTGACCATCAGGCGGGCGCTGTCCAGGATGCGGACATGTTCGCTTTCCACCTGACGCAGCAGCCGTTCGGCCTGGAGGGTGACCTCCGCCTCGCGCTCCGCCCGCTGTTCGAGCACGCTGTAGATCTGGATGCCGATCGCCGGCAGAACCGCGAGCAGGACCAGGATGAAGAGGCGTGCCAGAAGGGTCATGGCGTAGACGAGGCTCCCACCGCGAAACCGACCGGATGGCGCATCGGGCGCGCCACCGTGCCGCTTGCCTATCGCTAACGCACTTATGGTTAAGCGCCGGTTAATTTAGAAAACAGTTGGGTAGAATAGGCTGAAAGCTCCCAACCAATCGAAAGAATCGCCCTCAAGAATGCCGGTTGGTTAGCCGAATTTGTATAAAAATCCAAAACATACCCCCAACGAGTGGCTACAGCCGAAAGAGGTATGACGTCCCCAGCACCTGAACCTCCCACCCCAAGAGAGGATTTGGATTTCCGACGGTGCGGGAACAGCGCCGGGAATGGGGTGTTGATGGCTTGCAATGACCAATCCCTTCTTCCTCCCCCCGCTCCGCACCACCCCCCAGGGCACGCCGCGCCGCGTCGGGGTGGAACTTGAATTCGCCGACCTGGACGCGCCGTCGGCCGCGTCCTGCGTGCGCGAGCTGTTCGGGGGGACGGTCACCGTCGAAAACCCGCACCGATGTCTGGTGAGCGGCACCAGCCTGGGCGACTTCACGGTGGAACTGGACATGCGCTCCGCCCACCCCGGCAAGGGAGGGGCCGCGGTGCTGGACCCCTTGCGTCCGCTCTGGGGCAACATCGGCAGTCTGGTGATGCCCTTCGAGATCGCCGCCCCGCCGGTGACGGTGGAGCGGATGCCGGACCTGGAGAGGCTGGTCGCCTGCCTGCGCGACCGCGGTGCCGCCGGGACGGAGGCAAGCCCGCTGTTCGCCTTCGGCCTGCATTTCAATCCGGAGGTGGCGCGGACGGACGGCGACTATGTGCTGGACCACCTGAAGGCCTTCCTGATCCTGGCGCCTTGGCTGCGGCGGGAGATCCGCGTCGATCCGACCCGCCGCCTGTCCGGCTTCATCGCCGCATTCCCCGCCCCTTATGCCGCCAAGCTCGTCGATCCGGCCTATCGCCCCGACCTGGGCGGGCTGATCGACGATTATCTGGCCGACAATCCCACCCGCAATCGCGAGTTGGACCTGTTCCCGCTGTTCGCCCATCTCGACCCCGATCGCTTGGCGAAAGCGATGGAAGACCCGCATGTCCGCCCGCGCCCGACCTTCCACTACCGGCTGCCCAACGCGCGGCTGAGCGATCCGGACTGGTCGCTCGCCGCCGACTGGAACCGCTGGGTGGCGGTGGAACGGCTGGCGGCGGACCGCGCCTTGCTGGACGGGCTGGGTGCCGAGTACCGGCAGATGGCCGACACGCAGGCGCTCGATCGCTGGGCCGAGCGGATCGACGGCTTCATGGCCGCGAATCCCGTAATCCATGGCCCACCCGGTGAGGGCGATGCCGCGGACGGCACTCTGCGGCAGGCCGGCTGAAAAGGGAGCGTGCCATGGCAGCCGTCATCGGAAGATCCCGGCCGCTGGTCGGCATCACCGCCTCCGTCCATGGCAGCCGCATCGCCGCCATGGCCAATCGCCTTGCCCTGTGGCGGGCCGGTGCCGCGTCGGTCCGCATCACGGCCGAGGCGCCCTTCCCCATCGACCGGCTGGACGCGCTGGTGGTCGGCGGCGGCGACGACATCGACGCGGCGCTCTACGGCGAATCCGCCCGGCCGCACATCCGCATCGATCCCGAACGCGACCGGCTGGAAATGCATGCGCTGGACTGCGCCGCCCAGCTCGGCTTGCCGGTTCTGGGCATCTGCCGCGGGTCGCAGATGATCAACGTCCACCGCGGCGGCTCGCTGCACGTCGATATCCACGAGGTGTACGAGGAAGCGCCGCACATGCGCACCGTGCTGCCGCGCAAGCGCATCCGCATCGAGCCGGACAGCCGGCTCTACCACATCCTCGGCATCGCCGAATGCCGGGTGAATGCCCTGCACCACCAGTCGGTGGACCGTGTCGGCGACGGCCTGCGCGTCGTCGCCCGCGAGCGCGCCGGCGTCGTCCAGGGCATCGAGGCGCCCGACGAGCCATTCATGATCGGCGTGCAGTGGCACCCGGAATATCTGGTGACGGACAACCGCCAGCAGGGCCTGTTCCGCCGTCTGGTCGCCACCGCCATGGGCACCGTCCCGCTGGACGACATCGCCGGAACCGCCCCGGCCGACCTTGACCGGACCGAGGCCTCACCCACCCGCCAGTCGGTGCGGGCGCAGGGCTGAGACGTTCCGGATCGCGGCAGCCGCCGCGTCTGTCCTCCGCCTCGCGCGGACCGTCGCGCCATACACGTGAAAACGTCCCATTCCAAAACGACACGGGCGCCGCCGGAGGGATGGCTCCGGGGCGCCCGCGGTGTAAGGGCCGCTAAGGGGACGTTACTGGCTGCCGCCCTGGTCCGGGCCGCAGTTCGGGGTGCCCGGCGGGCAGTGGGTGCCCGTGGCGGTCTGGTTGTCGCGCGGGATGTTGCTGCCGGTGTTGTTGCCCATGCCCGACGGCGCGGTGGTCACGCCCGGCGTGGACGAACCGGACATGCTGCCGCTGGAAGTGCCGGTCGAACCCGAGGTGCCCGGAGCATTCAGCGGGCCGCTGCCCGACGAGCCGGCCGACGGCGAGGTGGTGGCGCCCGGCGTGGTGCGGACCACACCGTCCGGACCGGTGTAGCTGGTGGCGCTGTCGGCCGAACCCTGCGGAACTTGCGGGGCCGTCTGGGCCAGGGCCGGGGTAGCCATCAGGAGAACCGCCGAAACGGCGCCGATCATCAGGTTACGCATCCTCGAACTCCTTCATGGTGGCAACGCCTCGCATTCGGGCGTCTTTCGGATCGGGGCCGATGACGGACCTTGCATCGCGTGCCGCGTCGGCGTCGCGCTTGCAGGCCGGGCCATCGCCTCTTTCACCGGGTTCAACAGGGCAATCCGGCCATGGTTTCGGTCGGTGAATGCGCTTTTTTCAAGAATCCGCGGCAAAAGCGTGCCTGCGGGGCCTCCTTCGGCGTGATCCCGACGGACCGGCCCTGCGGCGGGAACAACCGGCCCGCGCCGGGGTTCAAGCCGCGAGGCGGACAGTGTGCCGGACAGCCGACCGGACGGTATCCATGCGTTTCCGCCGCGCCCGGAGTCGATTTTCCCGATGAAGCTCAATCCTTCCGCCCCGCCGATCCATTCCCCGCAACCCGCAGCCGGGCCGGTGCTGCGCCCAGGCGTCACCTGCTGGCGGACGGAGCGGGCCGGGCGGGTGGCGGTCCTGGTCGATGGCGCCGATTATTTCGTTGCCGCCCGCGCCGCGATGGAAAAGGCGCAGCATTCGATCCTGCTGGTCGGCTGGGACGTCGATCCGCGCATGCGGCTCGATCCCCACAGCCCGGAAACGCTCGGCCGCTTCCTGGCCCGGCTGATGCGGTCGCGCCCCGGCCTGCATGTGCGGGCGCTGAAATGGGACATGCCCTTCCCGATCGCGTTGGACCACCCGCACGAGCCGCTGGAACGCTGGAACCGCAACACCGGCCGCCGGCTGAACGCCCGGCTGGACGGGGAACTGCCGGTCGGTGCCGCCCAGCACCAGAAGATTTTGGTGATCGACGACGCGCTCGCCTTCTGCGGCGGCATCGACTTCTCCTTCGACCGCTGGGACACGTCGGAGCATCGCGACGACGACCCGCGCCGGCGCTGCCCGGATGGCGAACCCTACGGGCCCCGCCACGACGTGATGATGATGGTCGACGGCGACGCCGCCCAGGCGCTGGCGGAACTGGCGCGGGAGCGCTGGCGATGCGCCACCGGAGAGGCTTTGGAGCCCTGTCCCCCGCCAAGTCTTGCTCCCTTGGCCCACGATCCCTGGCCCGACTGCCCGCTGCGCGACTGCTCCCACCCGGTGCTGACCGATGCCGTGATCGGCGTGTCGCGCACCGTGCCGGCGACGGACGACAGCCCGGCGATCCGTGAAAGCGAGGCGCTGACCTTCGCCGCCATCGCCGCGGCGGAGCGGACCATCTATCTGGAAAACCAGTATTTCGCCTCCGCCCGCGTCGCCAGTGCGCTGGCCCGACGGCTGGCCGAGCCCGACGGGCCGGAGGTGGTGGTGGTGGTGTCGATGGAAAGCCCGAGCTGGTTCGACCGCATGGCGATGGACACGCCCCGGTCGGTCGCCCTGCGCTGCCTGCGCGAGGCCGACCGCTTCGGCCGCCTGCGCGCCATGACCCCGGTGACCGAACAGGGCGCGCCGGTGATCGTCCATTCCAAGGTGGTGGCGGTGGACGGCCGGCTGCTGCGCATCGGCTCCTCCAACCTGAACAACCGCTCGATGGGCTACGACACCGAATGCGACCTGACCATCGAGGCGCCGGAGGAGGACGGTCCCGAGCGCGACCGGGCGGCGGACGCCATCACCGGCGTGCGCAACCGCCTGCTGGCCGAGCATATGGGCATCGACCAGGACCGGCTGGAAGCCGAACTGCGGGAGACCGGAAGCCTGATCGCTGCCATCGACCGCCTGTGCCGGCAGTCCGGCCGCCGTCTGGTGGACCTTCCCGCCACAGATCCCAGCCTGACCGAACAGGCCTTCGCCGCCCTGCGCATCGCCGATCCCGACGATCCGGACGAGGCCTGGGCCCCGTGGAAGCGCCTGCCGGCACCGCCGCGCTCAGCCTTGCGCGTGGCCGCGGCGGCGCTGCTGACCGTGGGTCTGGCGGCGGGTGCCTGGGGGGTGGTTCGGGCGGTGCGGAACGGCGAACGCGGGCGGTAGGGCCATTCGTCCTCAAGCCAAGGCCCCCTCTCCGCTGTATGCGGGAGAGGGGGGCTTTTTTTGAGGCGGTGGAGAAGGGGGCGCGAGCCCCCTTTAGCGTGTCTGCGCCACCGTGCCGTCGTCGGAGATGATGATCTCGACGCGACGGTTCTGCTGGCGGCCGGCATCGTTGCTGTTGGAGGCGACGGGCTGCGCCTCGCCCATGCCCTGGGTGACGATGCGCGACGGCGAGACGCCGCGGGCGGACAGGGCATCGCGGACGGCCTGGGCGCGGGCTTCCGACAGGCGCAGGTTGGTGGTGTCGCTGCCGGTGTTGTCGGTGTGGCCCTCGATCCGCAAGGTGCGGGCCGGATGCGCCTGCAGGAACTGGGCGAGCCGGTCCATGCGCTCATAGGCGCCGGGGGTCAGTTCCGCCCGGCCGGTGGAGAACAGGATGTCGCCGAGCGTCATCACGAGGCCGCGCTCGGTCCGTTGGGCCTGGAGGTCGCGCAGTTGCTGCTCCAGCTCGGTGTTGCGGGCCTGGAGGCGGTAGGTATCCGCGTTGGCGACCACGGTCTGGGCGCCCTTCACCCCGGCCGTCTCCTGCGCGATCTGCACGCGGCGGCTGACGATGTAGGCCTGATGATCGACCTCGGAGGCATCGGCGCCCTGGTCGCGCAGGGCCTCGGCCCGGCGCAGCGCCTGCTCGGCGTCGCGCAACTGAAGCGGAGCGTTGCCGGCGATCTGCGGGTTGGCGGCGGCGAGGCTGTAGTCCTGGCGCGCCTGGGTCAGGGCGGCGCTGTCGGTCGGCTGGGTGGCGCAGCCGGCAAGGCCGAGCCCGAGGCCGGCCAGCACCAGCAAGGTACGGGGGGCGAAGGCGTTCATTGCCGCACCTCCGGATAGCTGTAGCCCCAGCTGTTGCCGGTGCTGGTGCCGAGCGAACCGGCGGGCGCCGGCGGGACGGCGGACGGTGCGGGGTAGCTGGAGCCGCTTGCGCCGGAGCCCGTTGCCGGCAGCGTGCCGAGCGTCGAACCGCTGTAGACCGGTGCAGCGCCCGGCACGGCATTGGGCGCCATCGCCGACTGCGGCGTGGTCGGGGTGGCGGACCGGCGGACCGCGGTGGCGGCCTGCTGGGTCACGGCGCGCTGCGAGGTCACCGTCGCCAGTTCGGCATCGACGCGGGCCTCCTCGGCGAGGCGGCGGGCGCGGGTGCGCTCGTCGGCGCGCATCGCCTTGTCGGCGGCGGCCAGCTTGTCGCGGGCGCTCTGCAGGGCGACCGGGGCATATTGCAGGGCGTTGGCGCGCTCCGCCTCCTGCACCGCCTGGGAGGCGGCACCAAGCTGGGCGGTGGGCGGCGGCACGTCGGAGGCGCAGGCGGCCATGCCGAGCGCCGCCGACAGGACGGCGGCGGCACGCCACCGGTTCGTCGTTGCGGAATTGCGGGTCATCGCATTGGGTCCTTTCGGAAACGGCTCATGCCGAAAATCCTGGCCGACGCCACTGGCCGTAAGGCCATGTCCGTTCGGGTGGTTCGTGCCTCCAACGCGCAAGCCTGCACGAAGGTTCCACGGCGTTTCACGGCGGATCAGCCTCCGCTGCGCGACACCCCGCTCCGGGCCGCGCGGCGGCTGTCGCGGCGGTGGCGGACCAGCCGCAGCACATAGGCGCCGATCAGGACGACGAACAGCAGCAGTGTCCCCGGCACCATCAGGTCGGCGATCCAGGGGAACCCCACCCGCACCAGATAGCCCGTGCTGGCCAGCACCAGCGACCACAGCGTCGCTCCCGCCGCGGCATAGAGCAGGAACACCCCCATCGGCAGCCCGCAGGCCCCGGCGGGGACGGAGATCAGCGTGCGCAGGCCCGGCAACGGCTGGCACAGCAGGACGGCGAGGCCGCCGCGCCTGGCGAACCATCCGGTGGCGCGATGGACCTGCTCCGGCTTCACGGTCAGCCAATGGCCATGGCGGCCGAGGAAGGCCTCGAACCGCTCGCGCCCCATCCAGTGGGCCGGCGCATACCAGACCAGTTCCCCCACTGCGGAGCCGAGCCCGGCGGCCAGCGCCACCAGCAGCAGGTTGAACTCCCCCGTCGCCGCCCCCATTCCGGCCAGCGGGATCACCGTCTCCGCCGGGATCGGCGGCAGCGCGCGGGCCAGGATCAGCATCAGGAAGATGCCGAGATAGCCGAACTGCTGCACGATCTGGATGATCCACTCGGTCATTTGCTCGATCGGGTTGGCGGTGAAATGGGGAGTATCGATACTGTGAACCGCGCGACCGGCGCGGGCGTTCCCCGACTGCGCACGCGAACTCCTCTTGACCCGCCCCCCCTCTTGACCCGAGTCAAGGCGCGGGCCGTTGGTCCACGGTTTAGTGTCTCCATCATGACCGCATCCCTCGCCCTCGCCGCCGCCCTGCTGTTCCTCAGCCATGCCCTGCCGTCCTGGCCGGGGGTGCGGCCCGCCCTGATCGCCCGGCTCGGCCGCGGCGGCTTCGTGACGATCCATTCCGTCGGCTCGCTGCTGACGCTGACCCTGTTCGTGCTGGCCTACCGTGCCGCCGATGGCGGGGAGGTGGTGTTCACGCCCTTCGACTGGGCGGCGCCGTTGGTGGCGGTGGTGATGCCGGTGGTCTTCCTTCTGCTGGTCGCCCGCGTCACCACTCGCTTCGGCAGCCAAAGCGCCCCCAACCCGCCACACGGCATCTACCGCCTGACCCGCGCGCCGGGCAGCCTGGCGCTGCTGCTGTGGGCGCTGGCGCATCTGAACGCCACCGGCGACGGGCGCCGCGTGCTTCTGTTCGGCACCATGGCGGCCATCGCCCTGTTCGCGCTGGTCAAGAACGAGATCGTCCTGGGCCGCAGCCCGGCCGGCCGCGCCTTCCGGGCGGAGACCTCGCTTCTGCCGCTGGCCGGCCCGCAAGGGGTAAGAGGCGCGCTGGCGGGGCTGGCGGAAATGGGGCCGGCGCGTTTGGCGGGAGGGCTGGCCGCTTATGGGGGCATGCTGTTGCTGCATCCCTGGCTCTTCGGGGTGGAACCCCTCTACTGGATAGGTTGAGCGCGACGGTGGACCGGCGCATCTGTTGAGACGGGACTGGAGTACCGCGCCTCACCGCCACTGTGCCAGGAAGCCCCCGCATGAAAATCCGCGAGATCATGACCCGCGACGTGCAGACGGTACGGCCCGACGACAGCATCCGCCGGGCCGCGCAATTGATGGACGAGTTGAACGTCGGCATCCTGCCCGTCTGCGAAGGGCGGGATCTGGTCGGCGTGGTGACCGACCGCGACATTACCGTCCGCGCCATCTCGGCCGGAAAGCAGCCCGACCGCTGCAAGGTGGCGGAGGTGATGACCGCAAACCCCCGCTATTGCTACGAGGACGACCCGGTCGGCAGCGTCACCGAACTGATGGCCGGCCAGCAGATCCGGCGCGTGCCGGTGGTCGACCGCAACGACCGGCTGACGGGCATCGTCTCGCTGGGCGATCTGGCAACCGAAGCCAAGAACGACCGCGCCGTGCAGGGCGCGCTGGAGCGGATCTCCTCCCCCTCCCAGCCGGACCGCAGCTGACCGGCACGCAACCATTCGAATTGGAACTGACCATCATGGAACACACACTGGGTCCGGACGACCCGCGGGTCCGCGAACGCGCCTATCGGCTTTGGGAACAGGAAGGGCGGCCCGAACACCGCCATCTCGACCACTGGGCGCAGGCCGCCCGCGAGATCGAGGAGGAGGACCGCCGCAACTCGGGCGGTCCCCGCGTCAACAGCCCGGACGCCGGGCTTGCCGTCCCCGACGACCCCGCCGCCCGCAACCAGCGGGAAGCGGCGGAGCATCTGGGGCAGTCCACGCTGCCGTCCGACCAGTAGGCCGGGCGGCGGAAGCGGTCACTCGACCTTGAGGCTGACCGCCTCCATGCCCTTTTCGGTCTGGCGGACGGTCATGCGCACGCGCTGTCCGTCATCCAGGCTGCGCAGGCCGGCACTCTCCAGCGCACGGGCCGGGATGAACACGTCGCGCCCGCCGCCATCGGGCTGCGCGAAGCCATAGCCCTTGCCGCCGTTGAACCACTTTACGGTGGCGCCCATCTCGCTGGTCGGGCCGCTGTCCTGCTGCGGCCGACGCGGACCGCGATCCTGGAAGCCGCCGCGGTCCTGCCCACGATCCTGGAAACCGCGACCCTGGCCACGGTCCTGGAAACCACCGCGATCCTGGCCGCGATCCTGGCCCCGGTCCTGGAAACCGCGTCCCTGGCCACGGTCCTGGAAGCCGCCGCGGTCGCCGCCCCGGTCTCCGAAGTTGCGGTCGCGCGGGCCACCGGCATCGCGGCGCGCGCCGAACCCGCGATCGCCACCCCGATCACCAAAGCCGCGGTCACCGCCCCGATCGCCGCCCCGATCGCCGAAGCTGCGCTCGCCGAATCCACGGTCGCGACCCTGCGGACGGGCCGGGGCGGCGGCGGTGGAGAGGTCGACGGAATGCAGGACGCTGACCTGCTGGCCCTTGCGGTCCTCGACGATGTCGACGACGACGGTGGCGCCGTCCGGCAGGGTGGTGTGGCCGGCGGGCACGACGAGCGAGGCCGGCAGCAGGGCGTCCTTGCCGCTGTCCCCGACCTTGACGAAGCCGTAGCCGCGTTCGGGGTTGAACCATTTCACGGTGGCCGTCACCTGGGTGGCGACGACATTGGGCTGACGATAGACGTGGCTGCGGGGCGGCTGATTGTACATGGGAAACCCGAACTCCGGCAAACAGAAGCGGCGCCCGCACCGGTCCCGACATGGACCGGCGGACGCCAACCCCTGACACATCGCCCGTCCCGGCGGCTTTGGCAAGTCGGGACCACTCCGAATACGCCGGACAGGCTGTAAAATCTTAACTGCGGTCCATCAGCCCATCAGACGGTCCATCAGGCGGTCGGGCACCGGCGGCGGTTCGCGCGGCGGAACGGGGATCGGCGCCGGCGGCTCCCCCAGCGGCGGGCGGGACGGATCGCCCGGCACAGGCAACGGCTCGTCGGGACCGGCCGGGGGAATGGACGGCTCGCGCGGCGGAGACGGCGGAAAAGGACCAAGGCTGAAATTCATGCTCGGTGTCCTGCATCGGTGGAAGGGCAGCGGTGATCGGAATGGACGCGGCGGGTCAGCCGCCCTGGCCGCCGGGAGCGGTCTGCGACAGGCGGCGGGCGTCGTCCAGGCTTTCCATGCAGCGGGCCTCGTCGCCGTCGCGGGCGGCGCTGCGGGCCGCCGTGACCAGGGCCTCCAACTGGGCGTTGCGCGCCGCCTGCCCCATCAGCCCGTTGGCCCCGCCGGAACCGCCGGGTCCGCTGTCCGGCATGGCGCGGGAGTTGGCCTGCGGAGCGACGGAGGGGGCGGTCGGCATGTTGCTGCCGGTCGCCGGGGGTTCGATCACCGACCGGTCGCCGACGGCGGGCGGCGCCACCATGCCGCCGGACTGGGCCAGTTCCTCGCTGCTGGTGCCCGATCCGGAACCGGAGCCCTGCTCGTCGCGCGGGGTCGAGCCGGACAGGCCGGGTGCAGCGCCGTCGGGGACGGCGACCGGCGGCGGTTCGGTCGACAGGCCGCGGTTGGCGGCGAACTGCTCTACCATCGCGGCACATCCGGTTTGCGCCCCTGTCTGTGCGGCAGCCGGCTGGACGGCCAGAAGCCCGGCCGCCACCGCAAGCGCGAGGGGGGCGATGGGGCCAAGCCTCGTGAAATCTGTCCGCATCGGTCGCATCCTCCTGGGTTGGCTGTGCCACGGACGGCGTATGTCAACCGATTCAACGGCGGCCGGCAGGGCCGGGTTCCGATGGCGGGTTCCGATGGCGGGTTCCGATGGCGAGTTCGATGGCCGCTTCCGATGGCCGAGCGGAAGATAGGCCCGGCCATGCAGCTTGCTCATTTCGCGGGCAGTCGCCGGCTGCTGTAGAGTGCCGGTCCACGATCTCAACCAACGGTTCTTAATTTCATCATGATCGCCAATATGGCTGCGCTCGGCGCGGCGCTGTGCTGGGCCGCGGGCGGCCTGATCGCCATCGGGCCGGTGCGGGTGCTCGGCTCCATCGCGTTCAACCGCGTGCGCCTGACCATCGTCGCCGCGGTCCTGCTCGTCGCCACCACGCTGCTGGGCGGCTGGGAGACGTTGGACACCGGAGCGGTCCTGACCCTGGCTCTGTCGGGAGCCGCCGGCATCGTGATGGGCGACATGGCGCTGTTCTGGTCGCTCAGCCGGCTGGGGCCGCGGCGCAACGTGGTGATCTACGCCGCCAACGCGCCGCTGACGGCCCTGCTCGGCTACACCCTGCTGGGCGAGGCGCTTGGGACGTGGACGACGCTCGGGATCGTGCTGGTGACGCTGGGGGTGATGCTGGCGGTGGCCCTGCGCTCCGGCTCTACCCACAATTGGGAAGCGGTGCAGGGCAGCCTGCTGGCCGGCGTCGGCGTCTGTCTGGTGGCGGCGGTGGCGCAGGCGGTGGGATCGGTGATCGCCAAGCCGGTGATGGCGGCCGGCGCCGATCCGGTCGCCTCGGCCACCGTCCGGGTGACGACGGCGGCGCTGATGTTCACCGCCATCGGCGCCCTGTCGGCGCTGCGGGGCGGCGATGCGGCGGCGGCCGGCGGCGGCCTGTTCCTGCCGCGGGGCCTGACGCCGAAGCTGGCCCTGCAGGTCGCCGGCAACGGGTTGCTGGGCGTCGGTCTGGGGATGACGCTTCTGCTGGTCGGGCTGGCACACGGCAATGCCGGGGTGGTCGCCACCCTGTCGGCCCTGAGCCCGGTGCTGATCCTGCCGATGATGTGGCTGATGACCGGCCAGCGCCCGTCGCTGGGCGCCTGGGCCGGCGCCGCGGTCGCCGTGGCCGGCGTCGCCCTGATCGTCAACCGCTGACCCTCAACCGTTAGAAGAGAGCGTCAGCGCGCCTGCTCCACCGCGACGCCCAGGGTGGGCAGTGCCGCCTGCAGCGCGCCGGAGGCGCGGTTGACGGCGTCGCGCAGCTGCGCCTTCAGCGCCGGCACGTCGGGGCTATCCTGTTCGCAGGCATGTTGCAGCTTGCGGGCCAGCCGCGACAGCTCCAGCAGGCCGACATTGCCGGCCAGCGACACCATGGCATGGGCGTCGGCGGCGGCGTCCTTCATGGTCTCCGCCTCGCTGATGCGGTCGGCGCGCAGGGCCAGTTCCGCCAGCGTGCCGGTGACGAAGCGGGGAAGCACGTCGCCGCCCAGCGTATCCGCCAGCGTGTCCAGCGTGGCGCGGTTCAGCACGGGCGCGCCGCCGGACACCGGAGCGACCCCGGCCAGCACGGCCGCCTCCTCCGCGTCGCCGCCGGACTGGGCAGTATCCGCCGCAGCTTTCGCGTCTGCATCCGCCTTGGCCTCCAGCCAGCGGTCGACCGCCGACAGCAGGGTGTCGCGCTCGATCGGTTTGGTCACATGGTCGTTCATGCCGACATCCAGGCAAAGCTGCAGCTGATCGGTCAGCGCGTTGGCGGTCAGCGCGATGATGGGCACGGCGCCCCGCCGTCCGCCAAGCTGACGGATCGCCGCGGTCGCCTGCAAGCCGTCCATCCGGGGCATCTGCATGTCCATCAGGACAAGGTCGAACTCGCCGCCGCGCACCGCCTCCACCGCCGCCACGCCGTCCTCCGCCACCTCCACCGTGTGGCCGGCCTTGCAGAGGATGGAGGAGGTGACGATCTGGTTCATCGGCACATCCTCGGCCAGCAGGATGCGGGCACTGCGCCCGGCGGCACCCTCGGCCCGCCGTTCCGCCACGAGGCCGGGAGCCTCCGCCACCGGAAGCGGCAGCTCGAACCAGAAGGTGCTGCCGACGCCCGGGCTGCTCTGCACGCCGATCCGCCCGCCCATCAGCTCCGACAGCTGCTTGGAGATGATCAGCCCCAGCCCGGTGCCGCCGAAGCGCCGCGTGGTGGAGCGGTCGCCC
The DNA here is from genome assembly GCF_035628975.1 of Azospirillum sp. Taxonomy (GTDB): domain Bacteria; phylum Pseudomonadota; class Alphaproteobacteria; order Azospirillales; family Azospirillaceae; genus Azospirillum. The sequence continues at coordinate 19,348 of NZ_DASPIS010000067.1, forward strand.
TGGCTGAAGCGCTGGAACAGGTTCGCCTGATCGGCAGCCGGAATGCCGGGTCCGGTGTCGCTGACGGAGAAGCGGACCAGGGCCGGCGCGCCTTCGCCACGGCCGTTCTCCTCCCCCGACAACAGCCCGACGGAGACCAGCACCGATCCGCGTTCGGTGAACTTCACGGCGTTGCCGACCAGATTCAGCAGGATCTGGCGGATGCGCGCCTCGTCGCCGCGGACGAAGCGCGGCACCGTACCGCCCAGCGACAGCTGAAGCAGCAACCCCTTCTGCGAGGCGGCGTTGCTCATCAGGTCGCGGCAGTCGCGCAGCAGCCGGTGCAGGTCGAAGGCGCGCTCCTCCAGTTCCAGCTTGCCGGCTTCGATCTTCGAATAGTCCAGGATGTCGCCGATGATCGCCAGCAGCCCCCGCCCGGCTTCGCGCTGGAGCGAGACATACTGGCGCTGTTCCGGCGTCAGGTCGGTGCCCAGCAGCAGGTCGGCGAACCCGATGACGCCGTTCAGCGGCGTGCGGATCTCGTGGCTCATGGAGGCCAGGAATTCCGACTTCACGCGGTTGGCCGCCTCGGCTTCGGCGCGGGCGGCGGACAGTTCCTCCTCATAACGCTTGCGCTCGGTCACGTCGCGGACGACGCCGACCACGACGAACACGCCGTCGGCCCCCACCGTCGGGCGCATGCTGGATTCGACCCACAGATAATGGCCATCGCGGTGGCGCAGCCGGTGGGTGAAGGTGACGGGCGGCGACCCCGGCTGCATGCCGGCGAAGGCCATCGCCGCACTTTCCAGATCGTCGGGGTGCAGCAGGGTGGCGGGGGCGCGGCCGACGAGCTCCGCCGGATCATGGCCCAGGATGTCGCGCACCGATGGCGACAGGTAGCGCACCGATCCGTCGGCCTTCATCTCCAGGATCATGTCGGTGGCATTGTCGGCCAGCAGGCGGTAACGCGCCTCGCTTTCGCCCAGCCGCTGCTCGGAACCGTGATGGCGCCGCTCGCGCAGCAGCAGGACGCCGAGGAACAGGGTGCCGAGCGGCACGATCGCCAGCATGGGCGCCGCCGTCCGCCCCGCCACCTGCAGCGCCAACTCCAGGTTGGGAAGCAATGCCAGCGTGGACAGCGACGCCAGCGTCAAAAGCAGGCCGAACAGCAGGAGCGGCAGCACCCCCAGCCCGACGCGGCGCCGCTTCACCCAGACGGCGAAGCCGACGCCGACCAGGAAGGACAACCCGGCATTGGCGACCCCGGCTTCCATTCCCACGCCGCCCAGCGAGAAGCGGTAGCCGGCCACGCTCGCCGCCGCCATCGCCGCGGAGACCGGCCCGCCGAACAGGGCGGCCAGCCCGATCAGCGGTGCCCGCGCGTCGATGAAGATGCCCGGTCCGACATGGATCGGGTGGACCATGGAGAACAGGGCGGTCAGCGCCATCACCGCGCCGAAGACGACCTGACGGGTGAGCTGGTTCCAGCCGCCGGACCGGCGGATCAGGAAGGTATAGGCGAGAACGACGAAGGCGCTTGCCGCGATGTTCTCGGCAAGATCGTAGGCCATCGAAGAAAAGTTGCCCAACATCGCCCGGCCATCGTCCCCGCACAATTCCCGGCTACCTCTATACCACGGAAGAGTGTCGCGAAACCGCTAACACCGACGGGCGGGATGTGACCTGGACGGGACAAAAGCCGGGCGTCTGGCGATTCCGCCTCACACCTCCGCGTCGGGCTGGCGGTCGGGAGCGGCGGCGGCGAAGGCCGGCAGGGCCCGGCAGGCTTCGTCGATGCGCAGCAGGGTCGGATAGCCGTCCAACGGGCAGGCCAGCCGGCGGGCGTTCGCCAGTTGCGGAACCAGCAGGATGTCGGCCAGCCCCGGCGCGTCGGCATGGCAGAAGCGGCCGGTGCGCGGATCGCCGGCCAGCTGCGCCTCCAGCGCGGTCAGCCCGACGGCGATCCAGTGGCGGTACCAGTCGTCGACCTCCTCCTGGCTGTGGTCCATCGCCTTCAGCCGGCCCAGCACCCGCAGATTGTTCAGCGGATGGACGTCGCAGGCCACCGCCAGCGCCAGCGCCCGCACCCGCGCCCGGCCCAGCGCATCGGCCGGCAGCAGCGGCGGGCTTGGGTGCGTCTCGTCCAGATACTCGATGATGGCGAGCGACTGGGTCAGCACATGGTGCCCGTCCGGCCCGTCGACCTCCAGCGCCGGCACCAGATGCTCGGGGTTGAGGTCGGCGAAGGGCGGCTTGGCCTGCTCGCCCCGGCGCAGATGGACGAAGGCCTGCTCCGGCGCCAGCCCCTTCAGGTTCAGGGCAATGCGCACGCGGTAGGCGGCGGAGGAGCGGAAGTAGGTGTGGAGTTTCACGGGGGGTTTGTCCTGTGAAGTGTCGCGGCGGTTGCCCCCTCCCCATCTCTCCCCCACCTTCGGTGGGAGAGGGGGTAGGATGCTTGGCGGGAGTTAAAGCAAAGGAACAGCGGCAGTCCCCTCTCCCGCGAAGCTCTCGCACAAAGCTTTGCTTTGTGCTGACGCGACAGGCGGACCGTAGGTCCGCTGAGAGCGGGGGAGGGTTAGGGAGGGGGCATCCGAAGCCGACACTCTACCAACCCTCACAGCCCCAGATAAGCCTGCCGCACCCGCTCGTTGCTCAGCAGGGCCGCACCGCTGTCGCTCAGCACGATCTCGCCGGTCTCGATCACATAACCGCGGTCGGCGATGGCCAGCGCCGCATGGGCGTTCTGCTCCACCAGCAGGATGGTCGTGCCCTCGCGCTTCAGCCGCTGCACGGCGTCGAAGATCTCCGCGACCAGCAGCGGCGCCAGACCCATGCTGGGCTCGTCGAGCAGGAGCAGGCGGGGCTTCGCCATCAGCGCGCGGGCAAGCGCCACGATCTGCTGCTGGCCGCCCGACAGGGTGCCGGCGGGCTGGTCGCGCTTGACCTTCAGCACCGGGAACATTTCGTACAGCCGGTCGATGTCGTCGTCGGGCTTGCCGCTGCCGCGGCGGAAGGCGCCGAGGCGCAGGTTGTCCTCCACGCTCTGCGGGCCGAACAGCTGCCGGCCTTCCGGCACCTGCACCACCCCTTCGGCGACGCGGCGCGACGCCTTCATCCGGGTGATGTCGCAGCCGTCGAAGGTGATGCGCCCGCTGCTGGCGGGGTGGACGCCGGACAGGGTGCGCAGCAGCGTCGTCTTGCCGGCGCCGTTGGCGCCGACCAGCGCCACCAGTTCCCCTTCCCGCACGGACAGGCTGGCCGATTTCAGCGCATGGATGCGACCGTAATGGCTGTTGAGGCCCTCGATCTCCAGAAGCATGTCCGGGCCTCCTTACGGTGCTGCGCCGAGATAGGCGGCGATGACGTCCGGGTTGGCCGCCACCTCCTGCGGCGTCCCCTCGGCCAGCATGCGGCCCTGGTTCAGCGCGGTGATCCGGTGCGAGATGCCCATCACCATCTTCATGTCGTGCTCCACCAGGACGATGGTGACGCCGCTCCCCGCCACGGTCTTGATCACCTCGTCGATCTCGCGGCTTTCGGTGGCGTTCAGGCCGGCGGCCGGCTCGTCCAGCAGAAGCAGCTTCGGTTCCGACGCCAGCGCGCGGGCAATCTCCAGCCGTTTCAGCGCGCCGTAGGGCATGGAGGCGGCGTCGGCGTCGATGTACTTCTCCAGCCCGACGTCGGTCATCAGCTGCGCCGCCCGATCCTTCGCCTCGCGGTCCTTGCGCACCAGCGAGGGGAAGCGGAACAGCGCCGGCAGAAGCCGGGTGTTCAGGTGCAGGTGCCGCCCCACCATGACGTTCTCAAGCGCCGTCATGTTGAAGAAGATCTGCAGGTTCTGGAAGGTGCGCGACATGCCGCGGGCCGCCAGCCTGTAGGGCGCCATGCCCGACACGTCGGCCCCGTCGAACAGCACCCGGCCGCCCGACGGCTTGTAGACGCCGGTCACCAGGTTGAACAGCGTGGTCTTGCCCGCCCCGTTCGGCCCGATGATCGAATGGATGTCGCCGGCCGCGATGGTGAAGCTGAGATCGCCGACGGCGAGCACGCCGCCGAACTCGCGGCTGAGATGCTCCACCTGCAGGATCGGCGGGCCGATGCGGCGGGCTTGGGTCGTCATATCGGGGGAAAGATCCGTGGTCGCCAGCATGTTCATGCCCGCCTCCGCGCCGGGATCAGCGCCGCCAGGGTGGGGAGAAGGCCCTTCGGCATGAAGACCATCGTCGCCATCAGGATGCCGCCCAGCACGATCTGCTGGTAATCTTGGAAGACGGTCAGCGCCTGCGGCAGCAGCGTCAGCACCACGGCCCCGACGACGGCACCGAAGGTCGATGCCATGCCGCCGAAGACCACCATGGTCACAAGCTCGATCGACTTGAAGAAGTCGGCCTTGGCCGGGGTGATCAGGCCGGCGTAATGGGCGAAGAGGCTGCCGGCCACGCTGGCGAACACCGCCGACAGCACGAAGACCATGACCTTGAAGCGGGCGGTGTCGACGCCGACCACCTCGGCCGCCACCTCCGACCCGTGGACGGCGCGCAGCGCCCGGCCCATCGGGCTGTCGATCAGGTTCAGGGAAAGCCAGACCACGCCGACCAGAAGAACGCCGACCACCCAGTACCAGACCTTTTCGCCATACAGCTCAAAGCCGAAGATCCTGAACGGTTCCACCATCATGCCGTCGGGACCGCCGGTCAGGCCACTTTCGGTGCGCAGGACGATCGACACGATGATGCCGATGCCGAGAGTCGCCATGGCAAGGTAATGGCCCTTCAGCCGCAGGATCGGCTTGGCGACCAGGAACGCCAGCAGCCCGACGAACACGGCACCGGCCAGCAGCGCCAGCACCGGCGGCCAGCCATAGGTCCCGACCAGCACGCCCGACGCATAGGCGCCGATGCCGAAGAAGCCGGCATGACCGAGGCTGATCTGTCCGGCATAGCCGATCAGCAGGTTCAGCCCGACGCAGACCACGGCGTTGAAGCCGGCCAGGATGGCGATGTCGAGATAGAAGTTGTTGGGCAGGAAGGCCGGCAGGACCGCGATCACCGCGCCCAGTGCCAAAAGCCCGGTCAGCCGCCCGTGAAGGAGTGCGTTCATCGGAGATAAGTCCTTACACCCGTTCGGTGCCGCGCTTGCCGAACAGCCCGTTCGGCATGAAGAGAAGGACGGCCAGGATGATGACGAAGGCCACCGCATCCTTGTAGGCCGAGGAGATGTAGCCGGCGCCCAGCGCCTCCGCGACGCCGACGATCAGCCCGCCGGCAACGGCGCCCGGCCCATGGCCGAGGCCGCCGAGCACCGCGGCGGTGAAGCCCTTCAGCCCCAGCATGATGCCCATCTCGGTGTAGGAGAAGGTGATGGGGGCTACCACCGCTCCGCCGATGGCGCCCAGCGCCGCCGACAGCGCGAAGGAGGCGAGCACCACCCGCTTCACGTCGATGCCGACCAGCTGCGCCGCCAGCCGGTTGTGCGAGGTGGCGAGGATCGCCTTGCCGGTCAGCGTCTTGTTGAAGAACAGGCCGATGGCGACGATCAGCACGCCTGCGGTGCCCACCACCCACAGCGACTGCGGCTGCATCGAGGCGCCCAGGATCTGGATCGGCGTTTCGCCGGAGAAGGCGTCCAGCCGCTTGAAATCCTTGCCCCAGATCAGCTCGGCCACACCGCGCAGGAAGATCGAGGCGCCGATGGTGATGATGATGAGGGTGACGGTGGAGGCGTTGCGCGCCCGTTCCACCGCGAATTTCGCCACCAGAACGCCGACCAGCATGGCGCCGCCGCAGCCGATCAGGATCGCCAGCGGCAGCGGCACGCCCGACGCGGTCAGGGTGGCCGACGCCATGCCGCCGACCATGATGAACTCGCCCTGGGCGAAGTTGATGACATGGCTGGCGTTGTAGATGATCGAAAAGCCGAGCCCCGCCAGCGCATAGATCGCGCCGATGGTCAGCCCCGACAGCATGTATTGCAGCAGTTCCGCGAACATCGTTGGGTTCCTGTGATCCTATCCCGCACACATCTCCCCCTCTCCCCCCCCGGGGAGAGGGTCGGGGTGAGGGGGATGCATAGGGTGGATTGGCGGAGATGATCGCAGCGTCACAACTCTTGTGAATCCACGCCACGCATCCCCCTCACCCTAACCCTCTCCCCAGCGGGGAGAGGGGATAACCCAGAACCGGCGGTCTACTTCACCAGAGCCCAGTCACCCTGCTTCACCTCCACCATGTGGAAGGCGTCCAGCGTCAGGCCCATGTGGTCCTTGGCACTCATGGTCACGGTGCCGCCGGTGCCGACATAGCCCTTGGTCTGCTCGATGGCGTCGCGCAGCTTGGCCTTGTCAGTGCCGCCGGCGCGCTTCACCGCGTCCAGGGCGATCATCAGACCGTCATAGGCATGGCCGGCGAAGGTCGAGACCTCGGTGTTGAAGCTGTCCTCGTAGACCTTGGTGAATTCGGTCACGACCTTCTTCTGCGGATCGCTGTCGGGCAGCTGCGCGGCGACGACCAGACCGGCGGCCGGCAGGCGGACACCCTCGGCGGCACCGCCGGCCAGCCGGATGAACTCCTTCGACGCGACGCCGTGCGACTGGTAGATCGGCAGCGAAATGCCGAGCTGGCGGTAGTTCTTGGTCACCACCGCAGGACCCTGGCCCAGGCCGAACACCAGCACCGCCTGCGCTGCCGCGTTGTTCTTGATCTTGGTCAGCTGGGCGGTGACGTCGGTGTCCTTGGCGCCATAGGTCTCGTCGGCGACCAGCTCGATCCCACGCTCCTTGGCGACGGCGACGGTCTGCTCGCGGCCCGACTTGCCGAAGCCGGAATCCTCCGACAGCAGCGCCAGCTTGGTCAGCCCGCGCTTCTTCATGTCCTCCATCACCTTTTCCGCGGCCATGCGGTCGGTGTGGGGGGTCTTGAACACCCACTTCTTCACCGGCTCCACGATCACCACGGCGCCGGCCAGCGAGATGAAGGGCACGCCGGCGCGCTCCACCAGCGGCACCGCCGCCATGGTCGCCGCGGTCGTGGTGCCGCCGACGATCACGTCGACGCCGTCGCTTTCGATCAGGCGCTTGGTGAAGGAGGCCGCCTTGTCGGCCGCGCCGCCGTCGTCATAGACGGTCAGCTGCACCGGACGGCCGTCCACGCCGCCCGCCTTGTTGATGCGGTCGGCATACAGCTCCAGCACCTTCTTCTCCGGATCGCCGAGGAAGGAGGCCGGGCCGGTTGCCGAGACGATGGCACCGACCTTGATCGGGTCCGCGGCCTGCGCCGCACCGGACAGCAGGCCGGACACCGCCGTCATGGCGGTCAGTGCAGTGAAGGCGATGGTGGCGAACAAGCGTTTGCGCATGATGTCCTCCCTTGGGCTGCCCGCCTTGACACCGGACCGGGCGGCGGCCCGATCCCAGCGCGGCGGGACGATTTGCATCACATAATGTTTCAAACGAAACAGTTTCTGAAGAAGAATTTTGGTCGCCGCAACCACAATCGAAGTACGGATGTTGCCGTCCGCCTCCCCTTCCCTTTGCGATCCCTCCATCTTCGGCACGGGGGATGGTCGTTTCGTTTTATGACACAAATTTGCTTTGATGATCCAACGTAGTGTATCACATTAATGATTGTCAAACGGAAAGTCCGGATTGCCTCCTATCGGCCGCCGGCGCGCTGTCCGCTCCGGCCGTCCACGCTGTCGTGGCACTGGCCGAACCGGGTCCGGGTTTCGTATACAACTCCGTCGCGCCGCTTCCCTCGGCTCCACCCGCATCACAAGCCGTTTCGATAAGGACGTCCCCACCGCATGGCCCGCCCGCGTCGCCCCGAAGACCTTGCCGCCCAGCTGACCGAGACGATCGCGCCGCGGGCGAAGTCGCTGATCATCACCGTCTATGGCGACGCCGTGCTGCCGCATGGCGGATCGCTGTGGCTGGGCAGCCTGATCGACCTGATGGGCCTGTTCGGGATGAGCGAGCGGATCATCCGCACCTCCGTCTTCCGGCTGTGCAAGGATGATTGGCTGACCAACACCCAGATCGGCCGGCGCAGCTTCTACCGGGTCACCGACAGCGGCAAGGAACGCTTCGCCGCGGCGGAGCGGCGGATCTACGCGCCGCTGGCCCGCGAATGGGATCGCGGATGGGACCTGCTGATGGTGCCGCCCAACGCGCTGGACACGGAGACGCGCGACGCCCTGCGACGGGAGTTGACCTGGCAGGGCTTCGGCGCCGCCTCGGCGACCGTCTACGCCCATCCCAACTGCGACGAGGCGGCGATGCACCGCTCGCTGGCGGAGTTGGGGGTCGCCGACAAGATCGTCCACATGAAGGCCAGCCTGGACCGGGCGGAGGGGTTCGGGGCGCTGCGCGATCTGGTGCGCGGCTGCTGGGATATCGATCAGCTCGAGCATGACTATGCGGCGTTTCTGGATCACTTCCGTCCGGTCTGGGCGGCGGTCGATGCCGCCGACACGCCGGACCCGGCATCCTGCTTCGTCCTGCGCACGTTGATGATCCACGACTTCCGCCGCATCCTGCTGCGCGACCCGATGCTGCCGCCCGACCTGCTGCCGGCCGACTGGCCGGGCCAGGAATCGCGGATGCTCACCCGCAACCTCTACCGCCGGCTGGCCGGCCCGTCGGAAGCCTTCCTGATGCAGGCGGCGACCACCGCCAACGGTCCGTTGCCCGATGCGCAGCCCGCCTTCCACTGCCGCTTCGGCGGACTGGAGAGAATCCCGGCCGGTTGACCCGCATCCCTGCGACAATGGCCCTGCGACAATGGGCGCCCGTCCCGCCGGCCGCCTCGGGTAATTGCCTATACATAAAATGCAAGGAATCGCGGTAAGCTGGGACCGTCGCCGTTCAATCCGGCCCTTTCCGGGATGCCGCCATGCTGACCATCGTCTACCGCAGCGAGGCCGTTGACCGACTGCCCTACAGTGCGCTCGCCGACATCTGCCTGTTCAGCGCCCGCAAGAACCGGGAGCTGGGAGTGACCGGCTTCCTGGTGGAGTTCGAGGGCATCTTCCTGCAGGTCCTGGAAGGCGAAGCCGAGGTGGTGGAGCGGCTATACGCCCGCATCGCCGCCGACCCGCGCCATCGCGGCGTCGAACTGCTCCTGCGCGAGAGTTCGGCCGGCCAACCCAATTTCGGCTTCTGGGCGATGAATTTCGGACCGCTCGACACCCCGACCTTCTGGCAGGCGGTGTTCGGTTCCCCGGTCCGGATCGAGGAGTTCCGCCGCCGGTCGCACGATGCCGACTTCGCGCTCGACGTGCTTGCCCGTGCCTACATGCATGCCTGCATCCTGGCCGACGTCGATCCCGCCACCCGTGAACTGGTGCACGGCAACATCCCCTGCTTCGTGGACGGCTGACGCGGGCCTGACGCAGCTGCGACGAAGTCCTCCGTTTCGATACTGCTTGGCCAGATAGAGACCGCGTCCTGAACGAATTGATCTGGATCAATTCGGCGATTCCGCACGCTTTCCTTTCCGAATCAATGAACTGAGTTACCGCTTGCGTCTTTCAATATGATACATAAATCGTTGAAGATAGGTACTTTCCGTGTCATATAAAGACCACAGGGCGCCGATGGAAAAGTGAGCGCCCGCCGAAATGCCCCGGAGGAAACGCCCCCATGTCCAAGGACTACGCCCCCATCGCCAACACGATGGAGTTCCCCCCCGCCACGCCGCAGCCGAACGTCTATCCGCTGTCCTGGGTGTCGCAGACCAAGAAGCTGGAAGAGGTCTACGCCGCCGCCCAGCGCGAGAACTGGGACCCGGCCAAGCTGCCCTGGGACAGCTTCGACGTGTCGCGCTACAGCTGGGAGGAACGGGAGGCCATCGCCTATTGGTGGACCATCCTGTCGGTGTTCGACGCCTCCGCCCCGCCGGTCTTCGCCCATGCGCTGATCAAGACCTACGAAGTGCATGAGGAGGACCCCGTCCGCCGTTGCTTCTTCTCCGTCACCCGCGACGAGCAGAACCACGAGCAGATGTGCGGGCTGGCCATCACCAAGCTGCTGGAGGCCACCAGCCCGCTGACCTACGAGCCGAAGACCGATCTCGGCCGCCGGCTGCAGAAGAACGCCCACTGGCTGTACTACAATGGCGGCCGCTATTGGGACGGCTACAAGAAGGCGGTTCCGAAATACTCGCTGGCCGTTCTGTTCAGCTCCTTCCTGATGGGGGAGATCGCGGCGGCGACCATCTTCCACCAGATGGCGGCCGGCTGCAGCGAGCCGGTGTTCAAGGAGGCCTTCCGCAACATCGGCCGCGACGAGGGCCGTCACATGGCGATCTGCATGTCGGTGATGGAGCGTGACTATCCCCATCTGGCGGTGGAGGACAAGTCCGTCATCACCAAGCAGATCCGCGCCGGCTACCTGTTCCTGTCCGCCGTGCTGTTCGAGCCGCCGCCCCAGTTCTGGGACCTGCCCGACGACTTCATCGCCACCCAGCGCGAGGCCGAGGCCATCGCCCGCAACGCCGGTTTCCACATCCCGGACTACGAGGCGAAGAAGGAGAACTGGCGCAACGCCATGCTGAACCTGAAGGGCGTGCTGGACCGCTACGGCATCCCGTTCCCGGCGATTCCCGAAGTCGGCATTACCGGCGAGGAAGTGCGGGACGTCGACATGGACGAGATCATTCCGGTGTTTTGAGGCGCCGGCCCGGTTTGCCCCCACCCTAACCCTCCCCCGCTGGGCGGAGGAGGGAACTGCCGCTGAATGCCGACAAAGCTCCTGTCCCCCTCCCCCGCCCAGCGGGGGAGGGTCGGGGTGGGGGCAAGTGTTTCCCGACCGATCAATTCCCAAGGATTCCCCCGGTGAGCCGCATCCGCCTCCACCCCTCGGGCCGCACGGTCGAGTGCCGTGACGGCGAGACCGTCCTGTCGGCGCTGGAACAGGCCGGCTACGCCCTGCCCAACAACTGCCGCGCCGGCGCCTGCGGCGAATGCAAGGTCAAGGTCCTCAGCGGCCAGTTCGACCAGGGCATGGTGCTGGACATGGCGCTGTCCCAGGGCGAGCGGAAGGACGGCTACGGCCTGATGTGCATGGCCAAGCCGATCTCCGACGAACTGGTGATCGAATACGGCACCGCCGATGCCCAGCCCAAGCTGTTCCCGCCGCGCGAGAACGTGCTGTTCATCGTCACCGACCGCATCCCGCGCACGCCGCGCATCGTGGAACTGCGCCTGCGCCCTCTCGGCCAGCCGCTGCGCTACTGGCCCGGCCAGTATGTGATGCTGGGCGACGCCGCGGCCGGCGCGCCGCCGCGCTGCTATTCCATCGCCAACGCGCCCCGTCCGGACGGCGAGATCGTGCTGCAGGTGACCCGTGTCGACGGCGGCCCGACCAGCGGCTGGATCCACGACCGGCTTTCCGTCGGCAGCATGGTGAAGCTGTCCGGCCCCTACGGTACCTTCATCGGCGACCCTTCGGTGGACAGCCCGGTGCTGTGCATGGCCGCCGGGTCCGGCCTCGCCCCCATCCTAGCGCTGACCGACGCGGCGCTGCGCCGCGGCTACCGCCCGCCGGTGACGCTGCTGTTCTCCGCCTGCACCCAGGCCGATGTGTACGAGTTGGGGCTGCTCAGCTACTGGCAGGCCAAGTACCGCAACTTCAAGGTCAAGGTGACCCTGACGCGCGAGGACGCGGCCGGCCATTTGAAGGGCCGCATCCCCGCCATCCTGCCCGACCTGTTCCCCGACCTGTCCGGCCACGCCATCTTTACCGCCGGCAGCCCCGCCTTCGTCGAGTCCTGCGTCGCCGCCGCCCGCGCGCTGGGCGTCAGGGACGACCAGATCCACAGCGAAGGCTACGTCTCCCAGCACATCCCCGAAGCTCCACCACCGGAACGCCTGCTGGCCAGCGCGCTGGGGTAAGGCGGACCACGACGACGATGAAAACGCCCGGATCGCATTGGTCCGGGCGTTTATTCGTTTTGAGGCCATCATTGCACGGCGCAGCACTTGACGCAGTACGTACTACGTATCATAAATGAGTCAGCATGACGCAAAAATGGGGCATGACGTGGATTGGCGGGCACCATGGCGATCCGTTCATTTCGTGACAGAACGACCGCGGATCTCCATGAGGGGTTTGTCGTCCCCCGCTGGAAGAACATCGAACGGGCTGCACGGCGCAAGCTCGTCATATTGGATGCCGCGCCGTCGCTGAATGCCTTGCGGGTGCCGCCGGGCAATCATTTGGAGGAATTGAAGGGCAACCGTAAAGGTCAGCACTCGATCCGCATCAACGATCAATGGCGATTATGCTTCGTCTGGCGCGACGGCGACGCCTACGACGTTGAGATTTGTGACTATCACTGACCGGTTTTCCCGACGGAGACCATCCGATGACCGAACAGCTCGCCCCCATCACCCCCGGCGAAATCCTCTTGGAAGAGTTCATGGTTCCGCACGGGTTGAGCGCCAACCGGCTGGCCCGCGACCTCGACGTGCCGGCCAACCGGATCAGTGAAATCGTGGCCGGACGCCGGTCGATCTCGGCCGACACGGCGCTCCGCCTCGGAACCTATTTCGGTATCGAGCCGGAGTTCTGGATGAATCTGCAATCGCACTATGATCTGCGCGTCGCCCGCCGGACGGGAGAGGCGACGATCAAGGAACGTGTGCGCCCCCTGAACGCCGCCTGATCCCCTCAGGCCCCCTCGTACCGCACCACCTGCTGGTCGATGGCGCCGAACACGCTGGCGCCGTCCGCGTCGAACAGCTCGATCCGCACGCGGTCGCCGAAGCGCATGAAGGGAGTCTTCGGTACGCCGTGCTCTATGGTTTCGATCATCCGCAGCTCGGCGAGGCAGGAATAGCCGACGCCGCCGGCATTGACCGGCTTGCCGGGGCCGCCGTCCAGCTTGTTCGACACCGTACCCGACCCGATGATGCTGCCGGCCGCCAGATGGCGGGTCTTGGCGGCATGGGCGATCAGGGTGGGGAAGTCGAAGGTCATGTCGACACCGGCGTCCGGCTTGCCGAACGGCTCGCCGTTCAGCGTCGTCACCAGCGGCCGGTGCAGCTTGCCGCCGTCCCAGGCGTCGTCCAATTCGTCCGGCGTCACCGCGACGGGGGAGAAGCTGGAGGCGGGCTTGGACTGGAAGAAGCCGAAGCCCTTGCCCAGCTCCGCCGGGATCAGATTGCGCAAGCTGACATCGTTGACCAGCATCAGCAGCCGGATATGCCCGCGCGCCGCCTCGGCCGAAACACCCATCGGCACGTCGCCGGTGATGACGGCGATCTCCGCCTCGAAATCGATGCCCCAGGCCTCGGTCGCCGCCGGGATCGGGTCGGTCGGCGCCAGGAAGCTGTCGGAGCAGCCCTGATACATCAGCGGATCGGTCCAGAAGCTGGGCGGCATCTCCGCCCCGCGCGCCTTGCGGACCAGTTCCACATGGTTGACGTAGGCCGACCCATCCGCCCACTGGTAGGCACGCGGCAGCGGCGAGGCCGCCCCGGCCGGGTCGAAGGGTTGGCCGGCCGCCGCATCGGCGTTCAGCGCGCGATAGGCCTCCTCCAGCTTCGGCGCCAGCGCCGTCCAGTCGTCCAGCGCCGCCTGGAGGGTGCGGGCGATCTCCGGCACCGGGGTGGCGCGGGTCAGGTCGCGCGACACCACGACCAGGGTGCCGTCGCGCCCGCCCGTCTTCAAACTTGCCAGCTTCATTCGTCTCTTCCCTTCCTTGGAATTCAGCGTCCGGCGGCCTTGGTCCCGCGTTTCGGGTGGCCGCTCATTTCGCCTTCCAGCTGTCGGCGTAGCCGCCCCACTCGACGCCTTCCATCGCCGGATAGACGTCCAGCGGGTCGCGGGTGTCGATCATCACCGCAACCTCGTCGGTCTCCTTGCGTTCGAACTTCTGCGCCACCTCGTAGGCCTTCGGGTGCGGCCCGTGCGGGAAGCCCGAGGGATGATAGGTGACCATGCCGGGATGGATGTTGTCGCGCGAGAAGAACTGGCCGCGGTGATAGAACAGCACCTCGTCGAAATCCTCGTTGGAGTGGTAGTAGGGCAGCTTCAGCGCCTCCGGGTCCGACTCGATGGGCCGCGGCACGAAGGTGCAGATGATGAAGCGGCCAGCGATCCAGGTGCTGTGCGCCGAGGGCGGCAGGTGGTAGCGGTGGCTCATCAGCGGCCGGATGTCGCGCCAGTTCAACCGTACCGGGGCGAGGTCGCCATGCCAGCCCACCGCGTCCAGCGGATTGAACGGATAGGTCATGGCGCAAATCTGCCCGCGCTTTCTGACCCGGACCAGGGTCTCGCGCTCGTGCTTCTGCGCCTGGAAAGCATCGTCCAGCGCCGGAACGTCCAGCACCGCCGGGTCGAAGATGGCGTGGGTGCCGACCAGTCCCTTGTGCGGCAGCTTGTAGGCGTCGTTGGTGGCCTCCACCATCAGCACCATCACCGCCTCGTCCGTCTCCAGCCGCCAGCAGGTGTTGCGCGGCAGCACGACATAGTCGCCCTCGCGCACCTCCAGATGGCCGTAGTCGCAGAACAGATGGCCGCCGCCCTGGTGGAAGAACAGCAGGTCGTCGCCGTCGGCGTTGCGGACCAGATGCTCCATCCTGCCCTTGAAGCGCCACAGCCGGACCTGGGTGGCCCCGTTGCCCATCAGGGCCGGCGCCTCCAGCGGGCAGTTGGGCATGTGATCAACATGGTTCAGGTCGAAGGCGCGCGGGCGCAGCGGCCCGTCGAAGCTGGTCCAGCCGGTCGGCGGGTGGGCATGGTGCATCTGGGTCGCCGGGCCGAAGAAGCCCTCGCGCCCCATCTCGCGCTCGTAGGTGCCGGCGGGAAGCCGGACATGGGCCTGTCGCGACGCGGTGCCCTCGACCTTCGGAAACGAAATCCAGTTCTTCATGGCGCTTCCCCCTTCACTGCCGCCGGCGCCGTCCGCGACGGGCACCGGCAGGCTTGTTCCGTTGCCGCCATTTTAGTTTCGTTTGAAACTGTTGCAAGAGCCAAATTCCGGCGCAGGATGGAGGCAACCGCGCCCTCCATCACAGACGACGCCCCGCCTATGCCGCCCGTCCGCCGTTCCAGCACCGCCTCAACGAAATCCGCAGCCGCACCGGCCGACATCCCGGCACTGCACCTGACACGCTTCCTGCCCTACCGGCTGTCGGTGCTGGCCAACACGGTCAGCCACACGCTGGCCAAGCTGTACGAGAAGCGGTTCGGCATCACGATCCCGGAATGGCGGATCATCGCCGTGCTGGGCGGCGGCGAAACCATGAGCGCAGGCGAGATTGCGCAACGCACCGCGATGGACAAGGTGCAGGTCAGCCGCGCCATCAGCCGGATGCTGGAGTCCGCGCTGATCCTGCGCGAATCGGGCGACACCGACCGGCGCAAGGCCCTGCTGACCCTGACGCCAAAGGCGCTGGCGATCTATGCGGAGATCGTGCCGATGGCCCTGACCTATGAGGAAGAGGCAACCGACGCCCTGTCGATCGACGAGCGGGCGCAGCTCGACACCCTGCTGTCCAAGCTGCAGTCCCGTGCCGACCAGCTCGCCGCCCGCCCGGCACCGGTTACAGCCCAGGCGGGGCCGGCGGAGGAATAACGCCGCTCAGCCGCCCTTCACCTTGTGCAGCGGCTGGCTGGTGCCGGCATCGACGCGGCCGCGGCCGGGTTCCTCCGCCTCCAGGGGCGCGCAGGCGACCATGGTGGCGAGCGAGCGGCGGGCCAAGCGCTGATATTCGTCGGTCCCTTCCGACTTCCAGGTGATCTCGTCGGGACGCAACTCGCGGATCACCTTGGCCGGCAGGCCGGCGGCCAGCGTGCGCGGCGGCACGACGAAGCCGGCCTTGACGAAGGCCATGGCGGCGACGATGGACTCCTCGCCGATCTCCGCCCCGTCCATCACCACCACATTCATGCCGACCAGCGCATTGCGGCGGACGATGCAGCCGTGCAGCACGGCGCCATGCCCGACATGCCCGTCCTCCTCGACGATGGCGTCATGGCCGGGGAAGGCGTGGAGCGTGCAGTTGTCCTGAACGTTGCTGCCCCGCTGCAGCACGATCCGGCCGAAATCGCCGCGCAGGCTGGCGCAGGGGCCGACATAACAGCCCGGTCCCACCACCACGTCGCCGATCAGCACCGCGGAGGGATGGACGAAGGCGGTCGGATCGATGACGGGAATCACCCCGTCGATGGCATAGACGGTCGGGCGCGGCAGGGTAGGCGTGATGGTGGGTGCGGTCATGGTCGGCGTTCCTCGGTGTCTCTATCCGGTCTTTTGCCGTAAGGCTACACTGCCGCACCCTGTACGCGATACCGATTTTCCGTCATAGTAGCTTTCCCTGTATCGCTTCCAAATCGGTCGCGTTGAGCGCTTGATTGGTATCATTTGAAACTGTATCGTTGGCAACCATAACGGTTCGTTACAAGCCGGCGCGCCAATGCGTCCGTTCATGGTTTCCGGGGGAGGAAACGCCCAATGCACGCGACCTTCAGCTATCCCAAATACAGCTTCACACCCTCGGAGGAACAGCGCACCGGCAGCGTCCGGCGCCATCCGGTGGTGGTCATCGGCGCCGGCCCGGTCGGGCTGACCGCCGCACTCGACTTCGCGCGCAAGGGCGTGCCGGTGGTGGTGCTCGACGCCGAGGACACCGTCAGCGTCGGCAGCCGCGCCGTCTGCTATGCCAAGCGCGCGCTGGAGGTGTGGGACCGGCTGGGCGTCGGCCAGCGCATGATCGACAAGGGCGTGGTGTGGAAGATCGGCAAGGTCTTCAACGGCGACCGCATGGTCTACCAGTTCGACCTGCTGCCGGAGCCGGACCATAAGATCCCCGCCTTCATCAACCTCCAGCAATATTACCTGGAGGATTTCCTGGTCACGCAAGCGCGGAAAAGCGACCTGATCGACCTGCGCTGGCTGTCGCGCGTCATTTCCGCCAGGCAGGAGGCCGACCACGTCGTGCTGCAGGTCGAAACACCCGATGGTGTCCATGCGGTGGAGGCCGATTGGGTCATCGCCTGCGACGGCGCCAAGTCGTCGGTGCGCAAGATGCTGGGGCTGGACTTCCAGGGCGAGGTGTTCAAGGACCGCTTCCTGATCGCCGACGTGGTGATGAAGGCCGATTTCCCGGCGGAACGCTGGTTCTGGTTCGACCCGCCCTTCCACCGCAAGCAGTCGGCCCTGCTGCACATGCAGCCCGACAATGTCTGGCGCCTGGATTTCCAACTGGGCTGGGACGCCGACCCGGAGGAGGAGAAGAAGCCGGAGCGCGTCATCCCCCGCGTCCAGGCGATGCTGGGCGCCGACACGCCGTTCGAACTGGAATGGGTGTCGGTCTACACCTTCCAGTGCCGCCGTCTGGAGCGGTTCCGCCATGGCCGCATCCTGTTCGCCGGCGATTCGGCGCATCAGGTCTCGCCCTTCGGCGCGCGCGGCGCCAACAGCGGCGTGCCCGACGCCGACAATCTGGTGTGGAAGCTGGCGCTGGTGCTGGACGGCAAGGCACCCGAGTCGCTGTTGGACAGCTACAGCGACGAACGTGTGGCGGCGGCGAAGGAGAACATCCTGAACTCCACCCGCTCCACCGACTTCATCACGCCGAAGAGCGAGATGAGCCGCGTCTTCCGCGACGCCGTTCTGGAGCTTGCGGTCGACCAGCCATTCGCCCGCTCGCTGGTCAATTCCGGCCGGCTGTCCACGCCGACCACCTACACAGACAGCCCGTTGAACACGCCGGACGCCGACACGTTCGCCGGAAAGATGGTGCCGGGCGCGCCGGCCACCGACGCACCGGTGGAGCGCGACGGCCAGCCCGGCTGGCTGATGGAGGCGCTGGACGGCCGCTTCACCGTGCTCTATGCCGCCGGTGACGGGGCGGTTCCGGCTGAGGTGGCGGAGGCGCTGGACGGACTCGCTGCCGGGCCGCTGCCCCTCGCCTGGCACGCCGTGACCGAGCGGCGGCGTGGCATCGCCGGGGAACTGGTGGACTGCGCCGGCCGCCTGCGCGAGCGCTACGACCTGACGCCCGGCAGCGTCTATCTGATCCGCCCCGACCAGCACATCGCCGCCCGCTGGCGCCGGTTCGACGCCGAGGCACTGTCCGCCGCGCTGGACCGCGCCACCGGCCGTTGACCGCCGCTGACATTCGAACTCGTGGAGCCCACCCATGGCCAAACTGATGACCGAGCAGCGCTTCGCCAGCCCGGACGACGTGTACCAGCTGCTGATCGACAGCCACCGCGACCTGACTCCCGACCAGAGCACCCGCCTGAACGCCAAGCTGATCCTGCTGCTCGCCAACCACATCGGCGACGCCGAGGTCCTGGCCGAGGCGCTGCGGGTGGCGCGGCAGGGGGTGGAGTAGGACAGCGTTGCCCCCTCCCTCCCCCGCCTTCGGCAGGAGAGGGGGAGTTTGCGACGCAGCGGCAGTCCCCTCTCCCGCGATCGGACCGGCCTTTGGCCGGCCGAGGGCGGGGGAGGGTTAGGGTGGGGGCATCGTCAGCCGACACTCCGCCCACCTCCCCCCTGACGCCAAGCCAAAGTTGGCGTACAAGAGCGCAGCCCCCTTCCCTTGCGGAGACTGCGCCCACCATGACCCTGCGCCGCCTGATCGTCCTGCTGTTCATGCTGTCGTGGTGCGGCCCGGCGCTGGCCGAAGGGCTGGTGCAGACGCCGCTGTCGATCCCCGCGCGCTTCCCCGACGGCTCCTCCGCAACGCTGGAGGCGATGCTGCTGCGGCCGGACGGTCCCGGTCCCTACCCCATCGCGATCATCAGCCATGGCACGCCGCGCGACCCGGCGGAGCGGGCGCAGATGACGCCGTTGCGCTATCTGCCGGAAGCCCGTGAGTTCGCCCGGCGCGGCTGGGCGACGGTGGCGGTGATGCGGCGCGGCTATGGCGGATCGGACGGTCCCTACAGCGAGACGACCGGCGCCTGCAACAACCCCGACTACCTGCACTCCGCCCGGCAGAGCGCCGAGGACCTACGCCAAGCCGTCCGCTATGTGGCGGCCCAGCCCTATGCCGATCCCGGCCGCATCATCGCGGTCGGCGTGTCGGCCGGCGGGCTTGCCAGCATCGCGCTCAGCGCCGATCCCCCGCCCGGGCTGAAGGCGGCGATCAGCTTCGCCGGCGGGCGCGGCTCCATCGCCGACAACGAGGTCTGCCGGGAGGAGCGGCTGGTCGCCGCCTTCGGCACGCTGGGCCGCAGTTCGCGCGTTCCGACACTGTGGATCTATGCCGAAAACGACCTGTTCTTCGGCCCCGACCTCGCCCGCCGCCTGTGGGAGGCCTTCACCCATGAAGGTGGCCGGGGCGAGTTCATCGCCGCACCGCCGCACGGCAAGGATGGGCATTCCTTCTTCACCGCCGCCATTGCGGAATGGACACCGATGGTCGACGGGTTCCTGGCGCAGAACGGACTGGTCCCGCGCAGGACGCCGATCGTGCTGTCCCTGCCGGCTCTGGCGCCGCCGCCCGAACTGTCAGCCGCCAACCGGGCCAAGTTCCCCGCCTATGTCGAGGCCGGCGGCAACAAGGCCTTCGCCGTGTCGCCCGACGGCGCCTATGGCTGGAAATCCGGTCTGCGCAGCTTGGACGACGCGCAGAAGGGAGCGCTGGAGACCTGCGCGAAGCATACCCGCCAAAGCTGCCGCATCGCCTATCTGAACGACCGCCCGGCCGGTGCCGGTGCCGATATGGCCGCCACGCCGTCGGAAGGACCGCGCGGCACGCAAGTCAGGCTGGAGCCGCCTCCCGAACTGTCCGACGCCAACCGGCCGAAATTCAGCGCCTATCTCGAGGCGGCCGGCCGCAAAGCCTTCGCGGTGTCGCGGGACGGCGCCTTCGGCTGGAAGTCCGGCATGTCCAGCGAGGACGCCGCCCGCCGCGGCGCCCTGGACAACTGTGCCAAATACACCCGCCACACCTGCTATGTGGTGATCGTCGACGACCGGCCGCTGCGCTGAAGCGTTGTAGCCGCCGAAAGAAAAAGGCCCGTCCGGCATCCCGGACGGGCCTTTTCCGTAACCTCACCCCGCATCAGCGCGGAGCCAGCACCATGACCATCTGACGCCCTTCGAGCTTCGGCATCTGCTCGACCTTCGCCAGTTCGGTCAGCTCGTCGCGGACGCGGACAAGCACATTCATACCCAGATCCTGGTGCGCCATTTCACGGCCGCGGAAGCGCAGGGTCACCTTGACCTTGTCGCCTTCCTCGAGGAAACGGCGCGCCGAGCGCATCTTCACGTCGTAGTCGTTGTCATCGATGTTCGGCCGGAGCTTGATCTCCTTGACCTCGATGATCTTCTGCTTCTTGCGGGCTTCGTTCGCCTTCTTCTGCGCCTCGTACTTGAACTTGCCATAGTCGAGGATTTTGCAGACGGGCGGTTCCGCCTGGGGAGCGATCTCGACTAGGTCGAGACCGGCATCCTCGGCAGCCAGCAGAGCATCGCGCAACGACACCACCCCGATCATCTCGCCATCTGCACCGACGAGACGAACGGAACGAGCCGATATCTCCCGGTTAACCCGCGGTCCATCGCGGGTCGGGGCGGCTTCGGACGGGATCCTGGCTATGGACGCTTCTCCATGGTCTGAAACCACGCAGAGGCCGGCCGTCCAAAGGAGCGGCCGGCGGCGTCGCGCGGTCGGTTAAAACGGCGAGTCGGTCATGGTTTCGCCGGCGGGCGATTTCGCTTCCTCGACCAGTTTAGCCACGGCGGCGTCGAGGGCAAGAATTTCCTGATCCTTGCCGCCCAGCACGCGGAGCGCGACCGTCCGCTCGTCCGCCTCGCGCTTCCCGACAACCAGCATCAGGGGAACCTTCTGTAGGCTGTGCTCGCGGACCTTCAGATTGATCTTCTCGTTGCGGGTGTCGAGTTCGACGCGCAGGCCCTTGCGCTTCAGCAGCTTGGCCACTTCCTCGGCATAGCCGTCGGCCTCGCTGGTGATGGTGGCGACGGTGACCTGCACCGGCGACAGCCACAGCGGGAACTTGCCGGCGTAATGCTCGATCAGCATGCCGATGAAGCGCTCCATCGACCCGAGAATCGCCCGGTGCAGCATGATCGGCCGATGGCGCGCGCCATCCTCGCCGATATAGCTGGCATCGAGTCGCTCCGGCAGGTTCGGGTCGTACTGCAGCGTGCCGCACTGCCAGGTCCGGCCGATGGCGTCGGTCAGGTGGAATTCCACCTTCGGGCCGTAGAAGGCGCCCTCGCCCGGCAACTCTTCATACTCCAGCCCGGCGTCGCGCAACGCCTGGGCCAGCGCTCCTTCGGCCCGGTCCCACAGCTCGTCGGCGCCGGTGCGGACGTCCGGACGCAGGGCCAGCTTCACCGAGATCTTGTCGAAGCCCAGGTCCTTGTAGACGCCGAGCTGCAGCTTGAAATACTCGGCCGCCTCGCTCTGCACCTGATCCTCGGTGCAGAAGATGTGGGCGTCGTCCTGGGTGAAGGCACGCACGCGCATGATGCCGTGCAGCGCGCCCGACGGCTCGTTGCGGTGGCAGGCGCCGAACTCCGCCATGCGGATCGGCAGGTCGCGGTAGGAGCGCAGGCCGTGGCGGAAAATCTGGACATGGCCGGGGCAGTTCATCGGCTTGATGCCCAGCAGCTTCTCGCCGCCGTCGGCCTCCACCTTGAACATGTTGTCGCCATACATGTCCCAGTGGCCCGACGCCTTGAACAGCGAGCTGTCGATCAGCTGCGGCGTCTTGACCTCGACATAGCCGGCGCCCTTCAGCTTGGTGCGGATGTAGGTTTCCAGCGTCTGGTAGAGCGTCCAGCCCTTCGGATGCCAGAAGACCGAGCCGACCGCCTCTTCCTGCACATGGAACAGGTCCAGTTCCTTGCCCAGCTTGCGGTGGTCGCGCTTCTCCGCCTCCTCGATCTGGTGCAGGTAGGCCTTCAGCTCCTTCTCGTCGCGCCAGGCGGTGCCGTAGATGCGCTGGAGCATGGGGTTGCGGCTGTCGCCGCGCCAATAGGCGCCGGCCACCTTCATCAGCTTGAAGCCCTGCCCGACCTTGCCCGTCGTCATGGCGTGGGGCCCGCGGCACAGATCCAGCCAGTCGCCCTGGCGGTAGATCGACACCGGCTCGCCCTGCGGGATCGCCTCGATCAGCTCGGCCTTGTAATGCTCGCCGAGATTCTTGAAGTAGGCGACCGCCTCGTCGCGGTCCCAGACCTCGCGCATGATCGGGATGTCGGCCCCGACGATCTCGCGCATCTTCGCCTCGATCTTCTCCAGATCCTCGGGCGTGAACGGCTCGTCGCGCGCGAAGTCATAGTAGAAGCCGGTGGCGATCGACGGGCCGATCGTGACCTGCGTGCCGGGATACAGTTTCTGCACCGCGTCGGCCAGCACATGGGCGGCATCGTGGCGGATGACCTCGAGGGCGTCGGCGTGGTTGCGCGTGACGATCTCGATCTTGGCGTTGGTAGTGACGGTGGTGGTGAGGTCCTTCACCGTGCCGTCGATCTTGACGGCAAGCGCATCTTTGGCCAGGCGCGAACCGATGGACTGGGCAATCTCGAGCCCCGTCACCGGCCGGTCGAACTCCCGCACGCTGCCGTCGGGCAGCGTGATGGCGATGTTGGACGTCACCGAAGTCACCATTTACTAGTGTTGCGTATCACCCGCGTCGGGTGCCCGGACAGGGCCGGGAACGCGAAATTTCCATCGCCGCGTGGGGGAATGTCAAGCGCGGTGGCGGAAATCAAGGGTGTGGACAGACCAACGCTGCAATGCCGCCACAACTCGGCATTGGTTTCTTGGCAAGCACTTGCCTGCGCGCCTCAATCCGGCTTCCGGCTCAGCCGCGGTTCGCCGAACAGGTAGCCCTGGCCGAAGTCGAAGCCGGTGTCGAGCACCTCGACCAGCT
This sequence comes from Azospirillum sp., assembly GCF_035628975.1. Taxonomy (GTDB): domain Bacteria; phylum Pseudomonadota; class Alphaproteobacteria; order Azospirillales; family Azospirillaceae; genus Azospirillum. Next base: position 42,194 of record NZ_DASPIS010000067.1, read on the forward strand.
GGTTCTCCGTTTCGATCTTCTCGACGATCAGGTCGATGCCGTCGGCGGCGCAGCGGCGGCGCAAGTCGCGGATGCGCTCGGCGTTGGCGGGATCCAGCACCAGGGCGCGGTCCAGCTTGATGCAGCGGAACTCGTGGCGCAGCAGCCGGTCGACGTCGATGGCGAGATCCGTCACCTGATCCATCGAGAAGCGGAAGCCCAGTCGCGCCAGTTGCGACAGGATGCCCATCGTCACCGCCCCGCCGGCGCGCAGATCGTGCTGGCTCAATTCGAACACCAGCTTCGGCACCAGGGCGTGGTTCTGCGCCATCATGTTCAGGAACTGGCGCATGAACTCCGCATCGGCCAGCGTCGCGGCGGAGATGTTGGCGAAGAAGCCGATGGCGTGCTGGCGCCGCTCCGTCTCGCGGATCAGCTGGACGCAGCGGACCAGTTGCAGGTTGTCGATGGTGGCGATCAGCCCCTCGCGCTCGGCGATGTCGAGATAGCGATCGGGCATGATCTGCTGACCATCGGCGGAGCGCACGCGCGAGAACACCTCGTAGAAGCGGTGCTTGCGCTGGGGAAGGCTGACGATGGGCTGGAGATAGACATCGATGCGGTCGGCCTTCAGCGCGTCGCGAACCGCCTCCAGCACCGCGGCGTCGTCCATGGGTGCGGCGGGCGGCGGAGCCGGCTGCGGAGCCGGGGACGGCATAGCGGCCGGACGCCGGCTGCCGCCGGGATCGCTGCTGGGTGCCGGCGGGCGCGGGGCGCGCCGCTCGGTCAGGCGGGCGACCAGCGACTGCAGAAGCTTCACCTCCTGCATCACGGCGTCGTAGCGCACGCCGTCGGGCTGGGCGCCGGGATCGGATGCAAGGCGCTGCTCCAGCAGGTGTGCCAGTTCCTCCACCCGGTCGCTCAGGCGGGCGATGCGGCGGGCGGCCTTGCGCTCGCGCTCCAGCCTGGTCACCACGTCATGGACCAGCGCCCCGGCCAGCACCACCAGCGCGCCTGCCATCCACGACACCAGCGGATCGGCCTCCGGGCGCAGAGCCCACAGAGCGGCACCGGCCGAGATCCCGGCGATCAGGTAAGCCAGCGCATAGACGAGGTGCGTCAGCAGGGTCATCGCGGGATCAACGGTGATCCGCCCCCACCGCCTCGGCGACCGAGCGGAAGCCGTCGCGGCGCAGCAACTCCGCCAACTCGCGGCGGATGCGGTGAACCACAGCCGGCCCGGCATAGACCATCGCCGAATAGAGCTGAACCAGCGAGGCGCCGGCCCGGATCTTGGCATAGGCGTCCTCGCCCGTCGCCACGCCGCCGACACCGACGATCGGCAGCTTGCCGCCGGTCAGCGCGTAGATCTCGCGCAGGACGGAGGTGGAGGGCTCGAACAGCGGCGCGCCGGACAGCCCGCCGGCCTCACTGCGCATCGCCGCCGGGATGCTGTCGGGCCGGGCGATGGTGGTGTTGGAGACGATCAGCCCGTCGATGCCGGACTCTAGCGCCACCGCGGCGATGTCGCTCTTGTCCTCCACCGTCAGGTCGGGAGCGATCTTCAGCAGAAGCGGCGGATTGCGGGTCAGGCCGCAGGCGGCCCGCGCCTCCAGCACCCGTTCCAGCAGGGCGCGCAGGGGATCCCGGCCTTGCAGCGCGCGCAGGCCCGGCGTGTTGGGGGAGGAGACGTTGACGACCAAATAGTCGGCCAGCGGCGCCAGCCGGCGCACGCCGATCACGTAATCGTCGGCGGCGTCGGCCGTATCCTTGTTCTTGCCCAGGTTGGCGCCGACGATGCCGGGCGCGCGCCTGGCGGCGGCGCGGCGGCGCTCCAGCCGCTGGGCGAAGGCTTCCAGCCCTTCGTTGTTGAAGCCCATGCGGTTGATGACCGCCCGCTGCTCCACCAGCCGGAACAGGCGGGGACGCGGGTTGCCGGGCTGGGGCCGCGGGGTGACGCTGCCGGGCTCGACGAAGCCGAAGCCAAGGTTCAGCATGGCGTCGACCACCTCGGCATTCTTGTCGAAGCCGGCGGCCATCCCGACCGGGTTGGAGAAATCCAGTCCCCAGACGCGGGTGTGCAGCGCCGGTTCGTCCCTGCCGCGGGCCGGTGGGACCAGTCCGGTCTTCAGCGCCTTGATGGTCAGGCCATGCGCGGTCTCGGGGTCGAAGCGGAACAGCAGCGGCCCGGCAAGCGGATAGAGGTCGATCACGGAACGAGGTCCTGGAGGGTGAAGGGAAAGCCGGCCGGGAAGACGTGGCGCCCATCCGGCCCCAGCGGCAGCGGGTCGACCCGCAGCACGGCATCCACCGGCAGCGGCCCGTAGAGGTGCGGGAACAGCTGCCCGCCGCGCGAGGGTTCCCAACGCAGGGCGGCGCCCAGCCGGTCGGCGTCCACCGTCAGCAGCAGCAGGCCGTCCTGGCCGGCGCGATGCTTGGCGGCGCTCTCCACCACCTGTCCGGCAGTGGAGAAATGGATGAAGCCGTCCTGGACATCCTGCGACGAACCCGGGTAGCTGCCGGCCGGGCGGGCGGCGTCCCACTCGTCCGCGCGGCACATGTGGTGGATGATTCGGTCGGTCATGATGGTCGGACACTATCCCAAGGCGCGGCCACCGGCCAGACACATCAAAGCCGCAGTCCGAAAGCCGCAGTTGCCCGCGCTGCGGGGCGTCCCATGCGGTCGGGTCCGGCAGGGCGTCGGCCACAACGCAAGATCGACTCCCCGAATGCAATTCCGCACGCGTCGCGCGTTGCATTTTGCAAAGCACACTCGAAACTATTCGGCATTTTGCGGGTATTTTTGAGTTTCCGCCGCCTTCATTCCTGCTGAAACGGCGTGCCATCCAGTTCAACCCCCGCGATTCCAAGGGCCGGAGCCGCTTTCGCAGGTTGGCATTGCTTTTGCTGTGACAGAAGCAAGTCAACGGAGGACCCGTCATGAACGCGATTTCCATGAGCCTGATGAAGAAGACCCAGTCCTGCGACACGGACCTGGGCGCCTCGGTCACCGCCATGGGCGCGCTGTGCGAGCCGGGTCAGACCGCGGTCCCGCTGAAGCCGAGCGCCACCATGCTGGCGGCAGGCGCGCGGGCCGGCGGCGTGTCGGTCGAGGTGGCCTGGAAGATCTATCAGGCGATGATCCACCACGCCGACTGAGCCGACTCGCCCGTTGCGGCCGTTGACGGTCAGCGCCGTCCGCCCTCGAAGGGCATGAAGCCCGAATCGAGCTTGGTCTCGATGCGCAGCAGATGGTCGGTCAGGCGCTGTTCCACGTCCTTGAGCGTCGCGAAGGAGACGTAGGTCTTCGCGACCTCCAGCTTGTATGCGGCGAGATTCTCGCGCACCTGCGCCTGAGCCTCCTCCGCCCGGGCGCGCAATTCGTCCAGCGCGCTGTCGGCATCCTTGCGCACCCGCGCGATCAGCCAGAACAGCCCGCCCATCGCCGGCAGTTCGACCGCGGTGATCCACCAGGCGAGATCCAGGCCTCCGGTCAGGGTGTCGTGCATCGGGGTCTCCTGTGGTTGAGGTGAGGAAACGACTCAAAGCTCCCAATCCGACGGCGCCACCACCGTGCCAATCCCCCGCCAGTCGGGGCGGCGTTCGGGGACGGCCGCTGCTTCTTCGAAGCGGTAGGGTTCGGCGCCGAGGCAGCCGGCCACCGCGTCCAGGCCGTCGTCGGGCCCGCGGTATCGGCCATCCGGACGCCAGTCGCGCATTTCCCGGATCAGCGGCGTGTCCCACACCGACCGGTGGGCCAGCAGGCGGCGGTCGGCCATCAGGGCGTTGAAGGCCTCGGTGATGCGCTGGGCCTTGGGCTTGCGGCTCGTCTGCTCGACCACGCCCACGGACAATCGGTCATGGCGCAGGCGTTCGCGCAGCAGACCGGGCAGAAAGCGGCCCAAGCCGTTGATTTCGATATGGATCGACGACAGGTGGTTGTCGGCGAGAAGGCGGGAGACCTGCCCGCATTGCTGGTCGGCTTCCGTCTCTTCCAACCGCGGGTCGACCGTCAGATACAACACCCGGTGCAGGTAGAACCGGTTGTCGGTGCCGCCGAAAACCACGGCCACCACGCTGCCGTCGCCGCTTTTCGCCTTGCCGTCCGCCTCCAGCCGGGCAAAGGCCGGGTCCCACCAGCAGGAGGCGGAGACCAGTCGCACCCCGTCCAGCGTCAGCACCGCGCGGCCCAGAGCCTCGCGATACACCAGTTCGGCGTCGTAGCGGCCGAGCTTGGCGACATCCAGCATGCCGTCCGCGACGCTGACCGGGCGCAGCAGCATCTGGCTGGTGAACTTGTTGGGGCCGGTGGACTTGCGGATGCGTGCGACATGGGCCTCGCCGAAGCGCTCCTTCCAGGTGTAGGTGCGGCGGCCCTCGGGATCCTCTGTATAGACCGGCAGGACCAGCCGTTCGAACCCGTCCAGGAAGGGCGGGCTGCCGTCGTCGGTCTCCTCGGCATAGAGGCTGTCCTGCGCATGCGGCGTCCCGACATAGAGCTGCGCCCCGCCCGGCACCAGCACATACTCCAGCTCCGATAGGCGTTCGCGCAGGGCGGCACGCTTGACCGCCGTGTCGGCGTTGCGCGGCACCTCCACGTCGTCGCAGATCACCACATCGGCACGGCTGCCGGTGATGTTGCCGCCAATGCCGGCCGCCGCCATCGACGGGTCGCGCAGTTCCATCGGACGCACGACCGTGAACTGGTCGGCCGCCCACTGGTCGCGCACCGACGCCGGCGGTTTCAGGTGGCTGCAATCGGGATGGCGTTCCAGGATGCGCTTGACGTTGCGCACCATCTTCGTCGCCAACCGCATGTCGGCGGCGAGCACCAGCAGTCTGCGGTTGGGATCGCGCAGCAACAGCCACGCCGCGAACAGCCCGACCAGGGTCGACTTGCCCGACCCGCGGAAGGCCATCAGCAGCATGCGCCGGTTCTGCCCAGCCATGCATGCCTCCAGCCAACCCGCCATCCGCGCATGATGGGCGGGGGTCTTCAGCTCCACCATGTCGTTCCAGCCCCGAACGAAGGCGCGAAAGCTGTCGTCCTTCCCCGCCCTCATGGATTCCGCCCCAGGATGTGCCAGCCGGCGCCGTTCGACATCACCGTCACCGCATGGCCCTGGGCGGCCAGCGCGATGGCCTCGCTGTCCGGCCCGCCGCCGCCGGCCTGGGTCACGGTGACGCGGTTGCCGCCGGTGTCGGACTTCTTGATGGTGACCGTGCGGCCGACCGCATGCGGGGCCGAGGGCGCCGGCAGCCGCACCTCCACCGCCCCATTCCAGGCGCTGACCAGATAGAGCTGCTGGTTCAGGTCCGGCTCGAACAGGCCGGGAGCCGCGTGATAGTGGGCATTGCCCGGCGGATTATTGCCGGCGACGATCCACCAGCCCGCCCCGTTCGACACCAGCGTCACGAAGTCGTAGCGGTTGCCCAGCGCCAGAGCCCGCCCGTCCGGCCCCGGTCCACCGGTCTCCGTCACGGTCAGCGGGTTGGCGGAAGCATCGGTGCGCTTGATCGTCACCGCATGGCCGTTGACGGTCTCAGCCTTGGGTAGACGCAACTCCACCGGCCCGCCATAGGCGCTGGCGAGATAGACCGAGCTGGTCAGATCCAACGCCACCACCCCACCCTTGGCCGGCTCGACATAGTCGGTGTCGTACCGCAGCGCCTCCACCACCAGTTCGGTGATGCGGCTGCGCTGAAGCCGGTTCTTCTCCGGATAGCCGGCATTGACCGCGGTGTATTGCCCGCCGGACCGGTCGAGGATCGCCGGCCCGGCAGCGGCGGAGAACAGGTTGACGATCGCGGTCTCAACCGACCCGGCATCGAGCTGCAGGTTCGGCAGGGCGCCCAGCGACTCGGCATAGAAATTCACAATCAGCGTCTTGTCGGTGACGGCGCCGACGCGGAAGCAGGCCTCCGCCTGCGGCCAAAGATTGGCCTCGCAGTCGAAGAAGGCGTTGTTGTAGCGCCCCTGCTCCACGAAGAAGCCGCAGCCGGTCATCGGCGCCGACAGCGAATAGACCCGCACGGCGTGGAAGCGGTTGGCGTTCGGCGTGTCGCCCGCCCCCGTCCGCGTCAGCCACACCCCATGCCGCGACGGCCGCGCCACCAGCACGCGGGCGATGTTGTTCCAGTAGCAGGGCAGGTTGGGGTCGATGTAGCCGTCGAACAGCAGCCCCACCTCCGGCTCCCACAGGGTCAGGTCGGTCAGGCTGTTCTGCACGCAAGGCCCGTCACGCCCGAACAGACGCACCCCCGCCCGGCCCTGCTCCAGCCGCAGGCCCGACAGGGTGGCGTAGCCGTCCGGCAGGTGGACGAGGTCGAAGCCGTTGGACGCGCCGCGGATCACCGAGGCCTGCCCCGCCCCGTACAGCGTCTGCCCATGGCCGAGCGTCAGCGTGTTGGCGATGCGGTAGGTCCCCGGCGGCACGAACACCGCGCGGGCGGAGGTCAGCGCCGCCTGCAGGGCCAGCGTGTCGTCGACCAGCCCGTCTCCCACCGCGCCGAAATCCTTGACCGAGACGAGGTCGGCCAGCTTGTCGCGCACCGGTCGCGCGGTGGCCCCGGCACCCGGCGGCACATAGGTCGCCAGCGCCTCCTCGTCCACCGGCGGGCGGACGGTGGGATTGCCGGCGCCGTCGAAGGCCAGCAGCTTGCCCTGGCGCAAGCCCCGCTCGGGCAACAGGGGGGAGGCCGGCAGGTCGCTGTCGGCATAGCGCAGCATCAACTCCTGGTCGCCCGCCACCTGCTGGAGCGCCGCGGTCAGCCGGTCCAGTTCGCCATTGAGGGCGGCGGCCGGCAGCGGCCCGCTCTCGCCGAAATCGCTGCGCCGTTCGATGGGCAGGCGGCGGCGCAGCAGGACGACGGTCCCCTCCGCCGGAGCCGTGGCGAAGGTCACCGCCCCGCCCGCGCTTGAGCCGGCCCCGCCGACCGCATAGCCGGTGCTCTGAAGCGCCGCACCCAGGAAGACCTGCAGATCCTCGTCGGTGAAGATCGGAAACGGGTAGGTGAAGACCCGCTGCATGCCGTCGGCGAGATACTGCACGCGCGGGGTCCCGCGCGGGATGAGAAGCGACGTGGACATCGGGGGTCTCCGCGAAAACGGACACAAGCGCGCTCAAAAGAACTTGCTCATGTATTCCAGCCGCTGACGGTCGGCGAGTTGCGACAACTCCAGCAGGTTGCGGCGCTTGGCCTCGTCCAGGCTCTGCTGGATGGCGGCGCGTTTCAGCTGCTCGGTCGCCTGCGCGTCCTTCCGTTCGGTCTCGCTGGAGTTGGTCAACCCCAGCAGGATCGCCTCGCCCGACCCATCCTGCGCGGTGACGCCGCGCGCGCCCAGCCCGGCGCGGGTCTTGCTCACCGCCTGACGCAACGCGGTGAGCCGGCGCTGCTCGGCGGCGTCCGCCGCCGCGGTCAGCTGGGCCAGCTGGGTCTGGGCGTCGGTTTCCTTGGAGTGGACGGTCTGCTCCTGGCTGGCGCGCAGTTGCGCCAGCGTCTGCTCCTGGGCGGAGCGGAAGTCGTCCATCTCCTTGGCCCGCGCCGCAGCAGCCGCAGCCGCAGCCGCCTCGTCCCTCTGGCGCTGAAGCTCCTGCTCGCGTTGACGCAACTCGGCATCATGCGACCATTGGCGGGCCTGCGCCTCGGCCTCCAGCTGGGCCTGCTGCTGGCGGGCCACGGCGGCGGCCTGGGCCGAACGTTCGGCCGCAGCCGCTTCCTCGCGGTATTTCCGTTCCAGCGCCGCCTGGGCCGCGGCGGCCTGCGCCGCGTCCTGCTGGCGCTTGTACTCCAGCTCGGCAGCGGCTTGCTGGGCCGCGGCCTGCTGGGCGGCCTGCTGGGCTGCGGCCTGTTGCGCGGCGGCGCTGGACTGGCCGGCATTGGCGCTGCGCACGGTACCGATGACCGAGTTCGCCAGCGGCAGCGCCGTGGTCACGAGGGGAGCGATTCCACCCATCAGTCGTTCACCTTCAATTCCATGGTCACGGAAAGCAGCGTGAAAGGCAGCGGCGCGTCCTGTTCGATGCGCCACAGCGGGACATTGGTGTCGTGGCGCCAGCCGAGCGCCCGCAGCCGTCGGTCGCCGGACACGCGCGCCGGCACCCCGCCGGCCGGTTGCGGCCCAAGCCGGTGAAGTGGAAGTTCCTGCAACCCGCGCCCCAGATCGACACGCAGCGCCGCCGTCTCCTCCAGCCGGAAGGTGACCGCGACCAGCCGCACGATGTCGGCCCCGGTCGCCTGCCCCAGCAGGTTGGGCGGCAGCGGCTCGATCCGGTGGGTGTAGGGCAGTCCGATCTCGACCTTGCGGGCAGGCGGGTCGAGCGTGACGCCGCCGGCCTGGACGGTGGCCGGGTTGCGCACCACCCCGTCGGCAACGACGGCGACCGTCCGTCCCTCCAGATGCGCCAGCCCGCTCCAGACCGCAGTTGCATCTACCCGCTCGGCGGTGATCGCCGTGTCGAGGTTCAGCGCATCGTCGAACCGCTCGATGCTCCAAACCCCGCGCCGTTCCACCAGCGTATAGACCTCGTCCCCCACCGCGGCGACGGAGCGCACCGCCCCATCGGTCTCCAGCAGGGTCCAGGCGGTGACGTTCTCCGCCCGGTAGGCGGTCAGCGCACCCAGCGTGCCGTCCTCCATCGCCACGAACAGCAGCCGGCGGTTCTGGTCGTAATCCTGGTCGCGCGGGCTGGACACCAGATGGCGGGCCAGCAGGGCGAGGTCGTTCGCCTGATAGGCCGCTTCGGTGTCGGTATAGAGGAACTCACGGATTTCGCGCCGGTTGCGCGGCACGAACAGCGTCGCCCCCTCCACGTCGCGCGGCGGGATGGCGCGGTCCATCGGCGAGCCGATCCGCGTCTGCCGGTTGACCTGCATGCTCTGCGGGGTCAGCGGGTCGCCGGTCACCATGTATTCGGCGCCCGAGGTGAAGACCTGCAGATGCCGGCCGGAGAAGACGGCGCGCACCGCGTTGACCTGATCGGACAGGATGCCGAACTCGATGGCCTGATCGTCCAGCCCCTCCCCCAGGTCGAAGTTCCAGATCTGGGCGGAGCGCGACAGCCACAGCCGGTTGGGCAGGTCGCGCGACCCGCCGATGACCAGCCGGTCCTGATGGAAGGCGGCCGACACCGGCCAACCGCGCAATGCCGAGAAGGCCTGCTCCTCCCATTGCGTCGTCGGCTGGGTATCGGCCAGCGTTTCCTTGACCGTCGCGTTGACCTGGGTGCCCGACACCACGCCGGTCACCTGCAGTTGCTTGCCCTTGATGCGGATGCGGGTGCCGTCATGGCGCGGATCGAACACCGGGGCAGACGCGGTGACGGTGATCGCCCCGCTCGTCCCCGACGGCGTCAGCGTCACCGCTGGGTCGCCGAAGCGGTGGAAGGGTGTGCGCAGCAACTCCCCCTCCACCGCGAAGGCCCATTCTGCCAGGGTCCAGGTCCCGTCGTCGCCGCGCGTCAGCTTGCGCGGCGGCAGGTCGGGATGGCAGACCAGCAGCGTGTCGGCGCTCTGCGTCCAGGTGATCTGCGCCAGTTGCGTCAACGTCCAGGGTGCGGCAACCGACGCCAGCCTGGTCCCGCCCTGGAACACGTCGATCCAGCGGTCGGTGAAAACCAGCAAATAGGTTTGTTCGCTGTTCCGCTCGAACGCCACCAGCCGTCCGTCGCCGCGGGCCAGCGCGGTGAAGGCAAGGCCGGACCGCCGCGTCACCCCGCCGGTCGGGTCGATGAACAGGTTGCGCAAGACCAGCGCGCCGTTGTCGTAGGCCTTGAGGTCGCCGCGCCCCAGCAGGCGGCGCGACACCTCTCCGGCGGTGAAGTTGGTCTTGACCTGATGCAGCCGTCCCATCACGTCCTCCCCATCATGCCCGCACATCGATCAGGGTGAAGTCCTCGAAGCCGGGCTGGCTGTCCTGCTGGGCGTCGATCTGGCGGGCGCGGCGGAACTCGCTTTCGGCCAGCTGGGCCAGCAGCTCCGCCCGCGTCGAACTTTCGGTCAGCGGCAGGCAGAACTCGGCGGCGAGGCGCGCGATCAGCGCCTGGTCGAAGAAGGCGGGAAACGCCTCTTCCGCCGGGCGGCCGATGTAGGACAGGGTGACGGCGCCGGCATCGCACAACAGCGTCCGCCCGGCGATGCGATAGGACAGGCCGCGCCCCCGCCCGTCGCCGCCCGCCCCCAGCGCCCGCAGGAAATCGGCCGGCAGTTCGAAGGCGCAGGCGTAATCGGCGACCGGCGGTTCGGCCAGCCGCGGAAGCGTCGCCTGCAGGCTGGCAAAGCTCCAGGCATTGGCCGACAGCAGCGCGTCGCGCGTCGGCGCATAGAGCGCGGCGGCCACCTCCGCCTCGGCGGAGCCGTCGTCGAAGGAGGCGATGGCGGTGGCGCCGAGCTTGATCAGCGCACGGCCGCACAGGCCGATGGCGGTCAGGGCCATGGACGCTCTCCCTTTGCGGAATTCCGGGGAGGCGCCGGCGAAGCGGCGCCTCTCTCCTCGATGGATTAGTCGCTGTTGGTGCTGCCGAACGGCGTCAAATTGGCGACGTCCACCGCCCCGTTGGCGCTGGCCGCCACCACCAGCACGCCGGTCGCTGGCGTGGCGGCGCCGACCGCGCAGTTCGCCAGCAGCATGTCGCCCACCCGCAGCAGGTCGGCGGCGCCGTTGAAATAGCCGGCGGCATCGACGTCGGTCGCCACGTCGAGCGTGGTGTAGTGCCAGAGCGTGAAGCCGTTCGCATAGGCGAGCACGCTCAAATCCTTGGACGCATAAGCCATGGATCGAAGACTCCAGATTGTGTCGGGGAGAAAAATGCCCTCTCCCGCTCCGGGAGAGGGAGGGGACCCGCGCAACGCGCGGGGAGGGTGAGGAGTAAGGCAAGGGTCCGGAACCGCATGGTTCCTTGGATCACCCCTCACCCTTCCCATGCTCCGCATGGGCCCCTTCCCTCTCCCGGGACGGGAGAGGGAAATTCACCCCCGCTCAGTTCTCCAGGCAGCGCAGGGTCACCACGCCGGTGGTGTCGATCAGCGCGGCGCCCTGGCTCATCATGTTGTTGACGAAATGCGCCGCGCGGTCGCCGTGCCAGGTGATGTCGGTCTTCACGTCGGCACCGGCCGCATGGCCGACCGCCGTCTTGTGGTACCAGTGGCAAAGCCGGACATTGCCGCTCAGCGTCAGGCCCGAATGCGGCAGCCACAGCGTGCCGAGCCAGCGCTTGGCCTGGGTGCCGCGCCAGGGCAGTTCGTCGGTGCCGACATAGTCCGAACTGGCGAACTCCTCGATGCCCAGCAGCTGGCTCCACTGCTTCCAGCCGACGACGGCATAGCGCTGGCCATCGTCCGGCACGTCGGCCTCGCCCATCATCTCGAAGGCAGCCAGGATCTTGGCCTTGGTCAGCCCGTCGGCGGCGCTGCCGGCGTAATTGACGGACTTGTTCAGCTCGGCGATCAGCAGTTCGTCGGTCTTGCGGCCCAGCGCATAGGCGCCGGCATTGGCGATGATCTGCCGCTCGTCGATGTTGGTCTTCAGCTCGTCCAACCGGTCGACCCAGTCGCCGGCATAGAAATCATACAGCGCGCATTCGACCGGGGTGTGGTCCAGGTTCATCACCGGGACCGCGCCGTGGCGCGACTTGGTGGAGGCGGCGCCCTTGCCGACCTTCTGGAAGACGGTGGAGGCGCCCTGCACATTGTTCTTGCTTCGCACCGTGTTGCGCAGCTTCGAACCCATGCGCTGGTAGGCCTCGTGGACCTCGCGCTCGAACTGCTTGACGAACGCCTGGGCGATGGTGGTCGACATAAGGATATTTTCCTTTCGCGTTCCTGCGGATCCCGCGACGGCGTGGCGGGAGGAGTCGTTCCGCCACCCGGTTGTCGGAGATGCGCGCAAGGCGCAGCGCCGGCCGCGGGCGAAACGCGAAAACGAAAAGGGCCGGCCGGACTTTCAAGTGTCCGGCCGGCCCTTTTCGGACCGAAGCGAGGGGGGAGCTTTGGGTCTGTCGGGCGCTGAGGTCCGGGGGCGGACCCGTCGCCTTGACGAGATCGGTTTTAGGATTTTATGCCGGGGAAATCAAGGACTATTTTCATATGGCGCTGACTTCGATGGCCCCCACCCTGACCCTCCCCCGCCCAGCGGGGGAGGGTCAGGGTGGGGGCATCGGTAGCCGACACCAACCCACACTCCCCCTCAGTGCCGAACCGGCCCCGCCACCCAATGGCTGACGATGGTCTCCGCCTGGGCCGGCGGTATCTCCGGATGGTGGTAGCGGTAGACGGTGACCGCCGCCTCCAGCGCATAGCGTTCCGGCTGACCGCAACGGCACAGGCCGGAATAGCAGCGCTGCACCGCATCGCGGCAGGCGATGGCGTCGACGATCGGTTGTTCCGCCTCGGGAAAACGGGGATCGGTCATGGACGCTCCTCCTCATCCAGGGGCACGCCGTAAATCTCCAGCCGGTGGCCGACGATCTTGTAGCCGAGTTCGCGGGCGATGCGTTCCTTCAGCGCCTCCAGCTCCGGGCTGGCGAACTCGATGATCCGCCCGGTGCGGGTGTCGATCAGGTGGTGATGGTGGTCGGCCGACGCCTCCTCGTACCGCGCACGGCCGTCGCCCAGGTCGACACGCTCGATCACCTGCGCGTCTTCCAGCAGCCGCATGGTGCGGTACACCGTGGCGATGGAAATGCGCGGGTCGATCTGCACGGCCCGGCGGTGCACCTCCTCCACATCGGGATGGTCGTCGGCGTCCGACAACACCTGGGAGATGACGCGGCGCTGTCCGGTCATCTTCAGCCCCTTCTCCATACACAACGCTTCCAGACGCGACGTCATCACCCCAACCCTGGTCTTTGCTTCCCGAGACCCCCATCATACTGAAAACCGTTCGCAATCCCAGAGCGGTTTCGCAGCGACGGAAAGTCGCTGAACCCGCCGGCGCCGCCCATGGCCCGGCCAAGATGGAGGACTCACCCGCATGACCCGTGCCCACCCGCCCCGGATCGGGACGACGCAGGCCCTGCTGATCGCCGGCCTGTCGCTGTTCGCCGCCCCGGCCCTGGCCCAGCAGTCGGCCCCGGCTCCCGCTCCCGCCGCCCAGGCCGCCGTCGCCGATGCCCAGGGCAAGCCGCTGGGGACCGTCACCTTCACCCGCTTCCCGCACGGCATCCTGGTCCACGGCCAGCTCGAAGGGCTGCCGCCGGGCTGGCACGGCATCCACATCCACGAAAACGGCGCCTGCACGCCCGACTTCAAGGCGGCCGGCGGCCATTTCGCCGCCCAGGGCTCCAAGCACGGACTAGAGTCCGAAAAGATGCATTACGGCGAGCTTCCCAACATCTGGGCCAACGAGGCCGGCAAGGCTGGGTTTGAGGCGATCACCCACATGGTCACCCTGACCGACGGGCCGGACGGCCTGTTCAAGCAGGGCGGCACCTCCATCGTCGTCCATGCCCAGCCCGACGACTATCTCAGCCAGCCCGCCGGCAATTCGGGCGACCGCATCGCCTGCGGCGTCATCAAGAAGCCGTAAGCACCTCCTGAACAGCCCCGGGGCGCGACCATTTGCCGCGGCGTTGCGGCAGGGATTCGCGCCCCTCCCCCGCGCGTCCTGACCGGCGCACCCCTGCCGCGCGCCGAGTTTGCTTGCCAAATCAAGCCACCGGCCCTATCTGTCCGGGGTCGGACGGCGCCCGGCGCCGCGCAGGACTTGCGCGCGCCCGGATCGCCCGCCGCCCGACGGCTCCGCGCCAACCCGCCGCGGAGCGCGCAAGCCCGGCCGCTCCCTCCTGGCGCGGCCCCCATTTTGGTGACCAGGACCATCGCCTCCATGACCGAATTCTCCGGCCTCGGCCTGATCGAGCCTCTTCTGCGCGCCGTCGCGGAGGAGGGATACTCCACGGCCACGCCGATCCAGGCCGGCGCCATCCCGCTCCTGCTGGCCGGCCGCGACGTTCTGGGCCTCGCCCAGACCGGCACCGGCAAGACCGCAGCCTTCACGCTGCCTATCCTGCAGCGGCTGTTCCAGAACAAGAAGCGCGTGGCCGCCAAGTCGCCGCGCACGCTGATCCTGACCCCGACGCGGGAACTGGCGCTGCAGATCGGTGACAGTTTCACCACCTACGGCCGCCATCTGCCGATCCGCCGCACCGTCATCCATGGCGGCGTCGGCCAAAGCCCGCAGGTCGCCGCCATCGCCCGCGGCGTCGAGGTGCTGATCGCCACCCCCGGCCGCCTGCTCGACCTGATGGCGCAGAACCACGTCAATCTCGGCGCGATCGAGGTGTTCGTCCTCGACGAAGCCGACCGCATGCTTGACATGGGCTTCATCCGCGACGTGCGGAAGGTGGTCGCGGTGCTGCCGAAGGAACGGCAGACGCTGCTGTTCTCCGCCACCATGCCCGACGCGGTGGTCGAGCTGGCGCACAGCATCCTGACCGATCCCGAGCGCATCGAGGTGACGCCGCAGTCGACCACGGTGGAGCGCATCAACCAGCGCGTCCTGTTCGTGGACCGCAGCGACAAGCGCCGCCTGCTGGCCGACCTGCTCGAAGACTCGGCGATGGCCCGCACCATCGTCTTCGCCCGCACCAAGCACGGTGCCGACCGCATCGCCGACCACCTGAAGAAGGCGGGCATCGCCGCCGACGCCATCCATGGCGACAAGTCGCAGTCGGCCCGCGTCCGCGCGTTGGAAAGCTTCCGCAGCGGCGAGTTGCGGGCGCTGGTGGCGACCGACATCGCAGCCCGCGGCATCGACATCGACGGCATCAGCCACGTCATCAACTTCGACCTGCCGAACGAGCCGGAAAGCTACGTCCACCGCATCGGCCGGACCGCGCGTGCCGGCACCGACGGCAGCGCGGTGTCCTTCTGCGACCATGAAGAGGTCGGCTACCTGAAGGACATCGAAAAGACGATCCGCCAGCCGATCCCGGCCGACGCGACCCACCCCTACCATGCGGTGGAGGTGGCGCAGATCCATGCCTCCAGCAAGCCGCCGCCCCGTCCCAAGGCGCCGGGCAGCAACCGCAACCAGCACAACCGCAACCAGCAGCAGTCGCGCACAGGCAACGCCGGCTCCAACGCCGCGCCGAAGCCGGCAGCGCCCAAGGCCGCGCAGCCGAAGCCTGCCGCGTCGGCCGCCAAGGCCCCGCAGAAGGCCGGAAAGCCGACCGGCGCGCCGCGGCCGGATGCCGCCCGCAACGACCAGAACCGGCATGACCGCCGCCCGGCTCCGCATGCGGTTTCGCACGGCAACAACCACGGGGGCGGCAAGCAGACCCCGCGTGCGGCCGGCACTCCCGGCGGCAACACGCCCATGCGCCGCAAGCCCAGCGCCGCCTGATTCGGGCAGCGCCAGCAAAGAAAAAGGCCCCGTTTCTCGCCGAGACGGGGCCTTTTCCGTTCACAATCGCAATCGTCAGCCCTGGGCTTCCGCGGCATGCGCCGCCTGCACCGCCGGACGGGCACCGACACGTTCGCTGAAGGCGACCAGATTCGGGAAGGCCGACAGGTCGAAGCCGATGCGCGGCAACCAGCTCAGCACCGTGTAGGCATAAGCGTCGGCGACGGTGAAGACGTCGCCGGTCAGATACGCCTTGCCCTCCAGCTGTGCGTTCAGCACCGATAGCTTGCCGCGCAGCACCTTGGCGGCGAACTCGCGGTGGGTGTCGGACACCACATCCTTCAGCATCGGGAACAGTGGGACGACGCCCTTGTGCAGCTCCGACCCGATGTAGTTCAGCAGTTCCTGGACACGGTAGCGCTCCATCGTGCCCACCTGAGGGATCAGGCCGCTGCCCGGCACCTTATCGGCGATATACTGCACGATCACAGCGCCCTCGGTCAGGATGCCACCCTCGTCGAGCGCCAAGGTCGGCACCTGCCCCTTGGGGTTCACCGCAAGGAAATCGCTGCCGTCGGGCAGGGTCTTGGTCACCAGATCGACCTTCACCAGCTCGAAGGGCAGCCCGGCCTCGCGCAGGACGATGTGCGGCGACAGCGAACAGGCACCCGGCTTGTAATAGAGCTTCATGTCTCCGGAACCCCGTTTGGGTGTTGGTGGTTGGAGCGGAAGGGGTAGCGCAGTCCGCCGGCCGCCGCCAGCCCCCTCCCGCCCCGTCCTCACCGTTTCACGCCGCGCGGATCGAGGTGGCGAGCGACGCCACCTCGCTCTGCAGTTGGGCGGCACTCCGGCGCACCACGTCCAGCCGCCGCTCCATCGCCTCCGCCGCGGAACCGGAACCGTCGGCGACCGCGCGCACCCCTTCCACCGTCATCGCCAAGCCACGGGCTTCCTCCGCCGTGGTCTGGATCTGGCCGATGATCGACTGGGCGGCGACACCCTGCTGCTCGATCGCCCCGGCGATTCCCACGGTCACTTCATTCATGCTGCCGATGGTGTCGACGATCTCGCCGATGGCCTGTGCGGTGCGCCGGGACGAAGCCTGGATGTCCGCCACCTGCCGGGCGATGTCGTCGGTCGCCCGCGCGGTCTGGCTGGCCAGCTGCTTGACCTCGCCGGCAACGACGGCAAAGCCCTTGCCCGCCTCCCCGGCCCGCGCCGCCTCGATGGTCGCGTTGAGAGCCAGCAGGTTGGTCTGGCTGGCGATGTCGCCGATCAGGTGGGTGATGTCTTCGATCTGGGCGGCGGTGCTTTCCAATAGGGAGACGATCTCCCGTGTCGCCGACGCCTGCCGGCTGGCGGTGGAGACGATGCCGGTCGCACGGTCGAGCTGTCCGCGGATGATGCCGGTCGATCCGGCGAGCTGATCCGCCGCCACCGTCATGTCATGCGCCCGTTCCACCGCCCCGCCGATGGAACGCAAGGCGTCACCCAACTGCACGCGCGTGCTGCCGATGGTGGAGGCAACGGCTTGAGAGTCGCCGCTCAGCGCATCGGACACCGTCAGGATCTGGTCGGCGGAGGTGCCGATCACCGCCTGCAGTCTGCCGGCCACCTCGGTCAGGGTACGACGGCGCTCCTCGCCCGCGCGTTCCTCCGTCGCCCGCTGCTCGGCGGCCAGCAGCTCGGCCCGGCGACGTGCCTCCTCGGCGGTGGCCAGTGTCGCCTCCAGGCTGTTCAGCAGGCCCTGCCCTTTCCAGGCGACTGCCACCAGAACCGTCACCTCCACCAGAACCGCCACCGCGTGGTAGAGCACCCGCACAAGGTTCCCGCCTTCCGGCAGCAGGGCATAGGGCAGGGCGAAATTCAGGACCAGATGATGGCCGGCTACGGCCAGAGTCGCCATCACCAACGCGCCGACATCGATGAAGGCGATCAGCGCCGCCAGATTGGCGAAGAACAGGAAATGCAGATCGACCTGCCAGGGCTGTCCCTGCCCCACGGCAACGACCAAGGCGCTCTGAAGCATCAGCGCCACCGCCGACAGGCTGCGCCGCGTGGCACCATTGGCCGAGAGCCGGCCCAGCGTCGCGCCGGCCGTGACCAGCAGTGCCAGGGCCGGAATGACCCACCCGCGGTCCATCGACCAGGAGAACAGGGCCAGGATCGGCACATAGCTCCACAGATAGGCGAGAATCGCCCACTCGCTGGCGGCGCGCAGGCGGTCGAGATTGTTCATGGAGTGGCTCCGGGTCATGACTGGGGACGGCGCGGGTCCGCGCATCCGGCAAGAAGCGGATCGAGCAGCAGCCAGGCGCCATGCTGGTGGAGGGAAGCGGCGAAGTCCGGATGCGCCGACGTGGCGACGATGATGTTCGCAAAGGGGCCGCCGCGCAGCGGGGTTCCGCCGGCCGCCGACACACGCGCCATCGCCTCGGCCAGCGTCGTGCCGGGAGCGAATACCGCGGCGACCGGTTCGGTTGGCTCACCCGCGCCGGACACCGCCAACGGCAGGGCGGCGGCACCGGCCAGAAGCAGGAGGATGGCGGGAAGATAGGAGCGGATCATCGGCGGCGGACATCCATGCGCATACGAACGGATATGTTCACAGCGATCGTTACGCAGCGCCTGCACGCCTGGATCTCAGGCTTGGCCTAAAATTCGATCCGCAACAAGGCGGATGCGCCAAGCAGATGATGCCTATGACGGCATCCGAACCCAATCGTTACGGCTGATCTGCGGCGCTGAACACATCCGCTGAACAGAGCGTAGCAGTAAACAGATTGGGGATTTTTCATTTCATCAACGCCGCCCCTGGTGTTTCCCCCAATGGCGGCGGATGACCTCTTGCACATCACGTGACAGAGGCGAAAAGAACAAACCAGTTCTTTGAAAGATAACGACCGCATGATGCCAACCCACCACCCGAAGGCCGGCATCGGCGCGACGGGGGTGGGCAAGGGAACCGGCAGGCCCGATGCAGTCAGACCGCTTGGGCGGCCAGCTTCCTGGCTTGGCGGTCGATGAACCACCAGGCCCCACGCGAGGCCACGCTGCACAGCCGCGAGTGCGGCTTCAGGCCACAGGCCTTGAACACCATGGCGATGGCGCGGTCGACGTGCTTGCGGCGGTAGCGGCCGAACGCGCGGCGCTTGTAGGCGGCGTTGTAGACCTTGTGCTCGTACGCGGCGTCGGCCGGGGCGTTGGCGGCGTAATAGGCATAAGCCAGCTCGTCATCCTCGGACTCGCCGATGCGCGACAGCGCCACCTTCAGGCGCTGGACCTTGTTCAGCCCCTCACGGTCCAGGTACTTCTTGGCGTAGGTGTAGAAGATCTTGTAGTGGCGCAACTCGTCGGCGGCGATGTTGCGGCAGATCTCCTTCAGCACCGGCTCGTCGGTCGAATCGCCGATGGCGGCGTAATAGGAACTTGTGCCGGTCTCCACCATGCAGCGGGCGATCATCTCGCCGGTGCGCGATCCACGCACCGAGGCGTCGAGGTCGATCGGCACGCGGTAGCCGGCGCGGAAGCGCTCCACCGCCGCCCGGAAATCGAAGGTCGGGTCGACCAGTTCGGCCCAGCGGCCCAGCGCCTCGCCATGCTGGACCTCCTCGACCGCCCAGCCGCGGGCGACCTCCTGGAACTCCGGATCGTCATTGAAGACGTTGCACAGATAGGCCGTGTAGTCGTCGGCATTGAACTCGACCAGAGCCGCCGCCTTGATCAGGGGGACCAGGTCGGGATCCACCCGGCCGGCATCGAAACGGTCCCAGGGAAGCTCATCGATCCGCCAATGCGCACGCGCCATGATCCGCTCTGCCGCCTCGTCTTGGGCCGCCCTGGCGGCGGCCGTTTCCAGTATCGGGTAGGGTCTGTTCCCGTGTCCCCACCAGTGCCGTCGGGGTGCGGCGGGGCTTGCGGTTCAGGCCTTCGAATGTAATTCGTCTTTTCGGCGATGCAACCGAGTCGCAACGGAAACGGGCGGCCTGGAAGCCCAAGCCGCCCGTTCGACCGAAGAGATGTATGCCGTCTGCCTCGGGAAACCCCTGCGCCGACGGACTTTCCGCTCAGTGAGCGGAAGACTGGCTCAGCGCGTCCAGCTTGGCGCGCGCGACGGCCAGCTTGGATTCGGCAGCGGCGCGCTCGGCGTCCGACTTGCTGTCGTCCAGATCTTCGGACAGGTCCTTGATCTGCTTCTCGACCGCGGCGCGGTCCAGGTCGGTCAGCGCCACCGCTTCCTCGGCCAGCACGGTGCAGCGGGCCTCGGTGACCTCGGCGAAGCCGCCGGCGACGAAGACGCGGTCGACCACGCGGTCGCCCTCATAGACGTCGATGACACCCGGACGCACGGTCGAGATCATCGGCGAGTGACCGGCGAGCACGCCGAAATCGCCTTCCGAACCCGGCACCACGACCATGTCCACGGGCTGCGACTTCAGCAGCTTTTCCGGCGAGACCAGCTCGAATTCGACTTTATCGGCCATGGGTTTCCTGGTGCCTCTTCATAGGAACCCCCTCCCCCGATGACGGGGGGAGGGGGTGTGCTGATGTCGATTTCCGCCCGGCCTTCTCAGGCCCCTTCACAAGGCCGATGGAGCCGGGTCGGAATGCCGCAATCCCAGGTGGGGATCAGGCGGCGGCCAGCTTCTTGGCCTTGGCGATCGCCTCGTCGATGGTGCCGACCATGTAGAAGGCGGCCTCCGGCAGATGATCGTAGTCGCCGTTCACGATGCCCTTGAAGCCCTTGATGGTCTCCTCGAGCGGGACCAGCACGCCCGGGGTGCCGGTGAACACCTCGGCGACGTGGAACGGCTGCGACAGGAAGCGCTGGATCTTGCGGGCGCGGGCCACGACCAGCTTGTCCTCTTCCGACAGCTCGTCCATGCCCAGGATGGCGATGATGTCCTGCAGCGACTTGTAGGTCTGCAGAACCTTCTGCACCGAGCGGGCGACCGAGTAGTGCTCCTCACCGACGACGCGCGGGTCGAGGATGCGGCTGGTCGAGTCGAGCGGGTCCACGGCCGGGAAGATGGCCATTTCGGCGATCGAGCGCGACAGCACCGTGGTGGCGTCCAGGTGGGCGAAGGAGGCGGCCGGGGCCGGGTCGGTCAGATCGTCGGCGGGCACGTAGATGGCCTGCACCGAGGTGATCGAGCCCTTCTTCGTCGAGGTGATGCGCTCCTGCAGGGCGCCCATGTCGGTGCCCAGCGTCGGCTGGTAACCCACCGCCGACGGGATGCGGCCCAGCAGAGCCGACACTTCCGAACCGGCCTGGGTGAAGCGGAAGATGTTGTCCACGAAGAACAGCACGTCCTGGCCTTCCTCGTCGCGGAAGTATTCCGCGAGCGTCAGGCCGCTCAGCGCGACGCGGGCGCGGGCGCCCGGCGGCTCGTTCATCTGGCCGTACACCAGGGCCACCTTGGAACCCGGGCCGTCGAGCTTGATGACGCCCGATTCGATCATCTCGTGGTAGAGGTCGTTGCCCTCGCGGGTACGCTCACCCACGCCGGCGAACACCGACACGCCGCCGTGCGCCTTGGCGACGTTGTTGATCAACTCCATGATCGTCACGGTCTTGCCGACGCCGGCGCCGCCGAACAGGCCGATCTTGCCGCCCTTGGCGTAGGGAGCCAGCAGGTCGATGACCTTGATGCCGGTGATCAGCACTTCGGCGTCCGTCGACTGGTCGACGAAGTCCGGGGCCTGACGGTGGATCGGCAGCGAGCGGGCGGCGTTGACCGCGCCGCGCTCGTCGATCGGCTCGCCGATGACGTTGATGATGCGGCCGAGCGTCTCCGGGCCGACCGGCACGGCGATCGGCGCGCCGGTGTCGGTCACCTCGGCGCCACGCACCAGACCGTCGGTGCTGTCCATGGCGATGGTGCGGACCGTGCTCTCGCCCAGGTGCTGCGCCACTTCCAGAACGAGGGTCTTGCCGTCGTTCTGGGTGTGCAGCGCGTTCAGGATCGCCGGCAGGTCGCCGTCGAACTGCACGTCCACGACGGCGCCCGTGACCTGCGTGATCTTGCCGACAGAATTGGTGGTGGCCATGGAGTAAAGCTCCCTAGGAACTCGGTAAGTGTCGGTATGCCGTCGCCGGCGCAAATAGGCTGGACGCTACGTGCGGATGCGGCCGTTACAGGGCCTCGGCACCGGAGATGATCTCGATCAGCTCCTTGGTGATGTAGGCCTGGCGCGTCCGGTTGTAGGTGATCGTCAGCTTGTTGATCATGTCGCCGGCGTTGCGCGTCGCGTTGTCCATCGCGGTCATCCGGGCGCCCTGTTCGGACGCGGCGCTCTCCAGGAGGGCGCGGTAGATCTGGATGGACAGGTTGCGCGGCAGCAGTTCGGCGAGGATCTGCTCCTCGTCCGGCTCGAACTCGTACATCGCCTTGGCCTCAGCACCGGCGGCCTCGGCGGCCTCGGTGGCGACGGCGAAGGGAATGAGCTGCTGAACCGTGACGATCTGGGAGATCGCCGACTTGAACTTGTTGAAGATGACCGAGCAGACGTCGAACTCGCCGGCATCGAACATCGCCAGCACCTTCGTCGCCACCATGTCGGCGTCGCTGAAGCCGAGCCGGCGGCGGCCGACATCCTCGTAGCTCTCGACGATCAGGGAGGCGAACTCGCGCTTCAGCTGATCGCGGCCCTTGCGGCCGACGGTCAGCAGCTTGACGGTCTTGCCTTCGCTCTGCAGGCGCGTGATCTGGCGCTTGGCCTCACGGACGATGGAGCCGTTGAAGGCGCCGCACAGACCGCGGTCGGAGCTGATGACGACCAGCAGGTGCACCTTGTCGGCGCCCGTCCCGGTCATCAGCTTCGGGCCGTTGCCGCTGTCCTGCACGTTGGCGGCCAGGGAGGACAGCATGCGGCCCATACGCTCCGCGTAGGGACCGCTGGCTTCCGCCTGGTCCTGAGCGCGGCGCAGCTTGGAAGCCGCAACCATCTTCATGGCCGAGGTGATCTTGCGCGTCGACTGGACGCTCGAGATCCGGTTCTTTAGGTCCTTGAGGTTAGGCATGCCGGCCCTTCAATTCCGCTCGAGGTCGTTCCGTGACCGTCTCTACAAGACGGTGGGGGGCGGTCTCCCGCCCCCGCGCGCGGTCGGTCAGGCGAAGACCTTGGCGAAGCCGTCGAGGAACGCCTTCAGCTTCTCTTCGGTCGCCGAGGTGATCTGCTTGTCGGTGCGGATCGCCGCCAGGATATCGGCGCCCTTGGCGCGGATTTCCGACAGGAACTTGGCCTCGAAGCGGTTCACGTCCTCGACGCGGATGGCGTCCAGGTAGCCCTTCACGCCGGCGAAGATCGAGACGACCTGCTCTTCGACGGGCAGCGGCTGGAACTGGCCCTGCTTCAGCAGTTCGGTCAGACGGGCGCCGCGGGCCAGCAGGCGCTGGGTCGAGGCGTCGAGGTCCGAGGCGAACTGGGCGAAGGCGGCCATCTCGCGGTACTGCGCGAGTTCCATCTTGATGGTGCCGGCGACCTGCTTCATCGCCTTGATCTGGGCGGCGGAGCCGACGCGGCTCACCGACAGACCGACGTTGATGGCGGGGCGGATGCCCTTATAGAACAGGCCGGTTTCCAGGAAGATCTGACCGTCGGTGATCGAGATCACGTTGGTCGGGATGTAGGCGGACACGTCGCCGGCCTGGGTCTCGATGACCGGCAGGGCGGTCAGCGAGCCGTTGCCGTGGGCGTCGCCCATCTTGGCGGCGCGCTCCAGCAGGCGGCTGTGGAGGTAGAACACGTCGCCCGGGTAGGCTTCGCGGCCCGGCGGACGGCGGAGCAGCAGCGACATCTGCCGGTAGGCGACGGCCTGCTTCGACAGGTCATCGTACACGATCAGGGCGTGCATGCCGTTGTCGCGGAAATACTCGCCCATCGTGCAGCCGGTGTACGGCGCCAGGAACTGCAGCGGAGCCGGCTCCGACGCGGTGGCGGCGACGACGATGGAGTATTCCATGGCGCCGGCGTCTTCCAGGGTCTTGACGATCTGGGCGACGGTGGAGCGCTTCTGGCCGACGGCGACGTAGATGCAGTAGAGCTTCTTGCTCTCGTCGTCGCCCTGGTTGATCGGCTTCTGGTTCAGGAAGGTGTCGATGACGACGGCGGTCTTGCCGGTCTGGCGGTCACCGATGATCAGCTCGCGCTGGCCGCGCCCGATCGGAACCAGGCTGTCGACGGCCTTCAGGCCGGTCTGCATCGGCTCGTGCACCGACTTGCGCGGGATGATGCCGGGGGCCTTCACCTCGACGCGCTTGCGCTCGACGTTGACCAGCGGACCCTTGCCGTCGATCGGGTTGCCCAGGCCGTCGACCACGCGGCCCAGCAGGCCACGGCCGACCGGAACGTCGACGATGGTGCCGGTGCGCTTGACGGTGTCGCCTTCCTTGATGCCGCGGTCGTCGCCGAAGATCACGATACCGACATTGTCGGTCTCGAGGTTCAGCGCCATGCCCTGCAGGCCACCCGGGAACTCGACCATTTCGCCGGCGCGGACGTTGTCCAGGCCGTGCACGCGGGCGACGCCGTCACCCACCGACAGGACCTGACCAACCTCGGCGACATCCGCCTCGGTCCCGAAATTCGCGATCTGCTGCTTGAGGATCGCAGAGATTTCTGCGGCGCGGATATCCATCAGACTGATCCCCCTGAGGCCTTCATGGCGAGTTGCAATTTGTTCAGCTTCGTGCGCACCGAGGTATCGACCATGCGCGAACCGAACTTAACGATCATGCCGCCGATCAGCTCCGGATCGACGGAGGTGTTCACCAGCACCTTGGAACCGATGGACGCCTTGAGCGCGTCGATGACGGCGTTGCGCTGGGCGTCGTTCAGCGGCTGGGCCGTCGTGACCTGCGCCGTGACCTCGCCGCGGCGCCGGGCCAGTTCGGCCAGGAAGCCTTCGATCATCCCGTCGATCGCGAACAGGCGGCGGTTTGCCGCCACGAGCCCGATGAAGCGCTTGGTCAGCTCCGACAGGCCGGCGCCGTCCAGGACGGCGGCCATGGCCCTGCCCTGATCGGCACGGCTGATGACGGGGCTGCGGACGAGGCGACGGAGGTCAGCGCTCTCGGCCAGGATCTGCTTCAGCGTGGTCAGATCGCTCGCGACCGTGTCCAACGCCTGGTTTTCGTCCGCAAGCTCGAACAGCGCGATGGAGTAACGCGCGGCGAGTTCGGATACGCCTGTTCCTTCGGATGCCACCTGATCCCTCGAATTGAGTTCGGTAGACGGTGAATTCGGCGGCCTTATAGGGTGTCAACCCGAGGCACAAACACCCCGGCCGCGAAAGCGAGCGGTCCAATATCACAGGAATCGCGCCTACGCAACGGGGTCTGGACAATTTGACTGCGGCGTTTTGAGCAACTGCGGAATCATTGGTCGCAACTGCGCTCGCCAATGACTCGAGTCGGCCTCGACTGGTCATACCGGCTGTGACTTCGATGTGGCCCCAATCTCAGCTTAATTCAAGGTTAACCAATCTGATCCACGGTCGAACCGAACCGCCCAGCCGGCCGATCCGCCACCGTTTCCGGTCGTTTCGCCACGCTCGAGGCCGGTCCAGAGAGACCAGGGGCCCTTCCGCCATGACCATCCTGCCGACGCCAGATCCTAGTGCCGATACCGTTGCGATCGCCGATGCCGGCACCGGGTCCCGGCCGTCGAACGTCATCCAATTCTGCCGCGCCCGTTTCACTCCGGAAGACCTGGACGCCTTCTCGGCGGTCGCCGAACCGAAGCTGAGCCACGGCCATTGGGCCGGCGTGCTGCGCGAGTCGGGCCGCGACCATGACCGCCTGCTGGTGCTTCTGCCCGAGGTGGACCGCCCCGTCTTCCGCTTCGAACGCGACGCCAAGGGGCGCTACAGCCTGTCCTTCCACGACCGTTCCGGCTGGTACGGCATCGGAGCCGGCGACAGCGCCGCCGAATGCCTGTCGATCTGGCGCCCGCGCCGACCGCGGGCGCCGTGACCACCGGACGGACTCCAGCCGGCTCACGATCGCCGTCCGCTGAATTCCACCATGTAAAAAAGTGACGTGCGGCAGGATGCCGCATGAGTTCCACTGACAAGGCGGACCGTCGAACCGCACCTTCGTCCGGCCGGTCTCCGCAGCTCTCCGCTTATCGATAGACCCCGACCGCCAGCATGTAGGGCTTGCCGTTCAGCACCAGACGGCGGGCGTGCATCGTCTTGCGCGCGACCTGCCCGGTCAGCGGATCGATCCACTGATAGGTGACGTCGGTGCGTCCGTCGCGCGCCACCCCGGCCAGCGCCTCGCGGATGAAGGGCTTGCCGTCGACGTCGCGCAGATCCTGCAGGTCCGACCCGTTCAGCGTCGCGGTCCAGCCATGGGCGATCATCACGCCCTTGTCGTCCAGCAGCATCGGGTAGAGGTCGCGGTCGATGTAAGCGCTATCATGACCGGCAAAGGCTTCGGCCGCCGCATCCGGGCCGATCCGCTCCAGCAGATGCTGGGCACGGTCGATCATGGTCAGCGCCTCCGCATCCGTGCCGCGGGTATGGGCCGGCGCGCCGGCGGCGAAGGCGATGACCAGCAGCAGCAGCAGAACCGGCAGCACGGTCAGCAGGGTTTGACGCTGTACGCGCAGACGAAGCTTGGAGATCATGCCGACCATCAGCCTGAACCTGTGCCTGTGATGTTTGGGTCCGGGAAGGATGTTTGGAATCGGAACCATCCCGGCCGTGGTAGTACCATGGCCGCCACGGCGCAATGGACCAAACGTCACAGGTGCCATGCCCCGCCGTCGCGGCGACCGATTCGGGTCAATTCGCCGCAGCTTCACCGGACGGCGCTAAGAACGCCTAAAGGAAGCTGTAAGGGTCGACATCGATCTGCACCCGGATGGCGGGCGGGATCTCCACCCGCTCCAGCCACTCCGCGATCAGCGGCTGCACCTGGGTGCTGCGCGGTGCCTTCAGCAGCAGCCGGCGGCGGTGACGCCCGCGCAGCAGGGCCAGCGGCGCCGGGGCGGGCCCCAGCACATGGACGTCGTCGCTGCGCGGGGCTGCGCGCCCCAACGCCATCGCCACCCGCTCCACCAGCGTCGGGTCCTCCCCCGACACGATCAGTGCCGCCAGCCGGCCGAAAGGAGGCATGCCGGCCTCCAGCCGCATCTCCGCCTCCAGCTGGTAGAAGCCGTCGCGGTCGCCGGCTGCCAGGGCCTGCATCACCGGATGTTCGGGCATGAAGGTCTGCAGCATCACCCGCCCCGGCCGCTCGCCGCGCCCGGCACGGCCGGCCACCTGATGCAGCAGCTGGTAGGTGCGCTCCGCCGCCCGCAGGTCGCCGCCATTCAGCCCCAGGTCGGCATCGACCACCCCCACCAGCGTCAGCATGGGGAAATGGTGGCCCTTCGCCATCACCTGGGTGCCGATGATGATGTCCAGCTCGTGCCGGCCGATGCTCTCGACCATCTCCTGGATGGCGCGCGGGCCGTGCAGGGTGTCCGACGCCATGATGGCGGCGCGGGCATCGGGGAACAGCTCCGCCACCTCCTCGGCGATACGCTCCACCCCGGGACCGCAGGCGGCCATCGTGCCCTCCTCCCCGCATTCCGGGCAGGCATGGGGCAAGGGCTGCTGCAGGCCGCAATGGTGGCATTGCAGCTTGCGGGCGAGCCGGTGCTCCACCAGCCAAGCCGTGCAGTTCGGGCATTGCATGCGGTGGCCGCAGGCGCGGCACAGGGTCAGCGGGGCATAGCCGCGGCGGTTCAGGAACAGCATCGCCTGCTCGCCCCCCGCCAGCGTGTCGGTCAGCGCCTTGCGCAGGCTGGGGGCCAGCCAATGCCGGGCCGGCGGACGGTCGCGCCGCAGGTCGATCAGCTCCACATCGGGCAGCACGGCGCCGCCGTGGCGGGCCGGCAGGGCGATGCGGGCATAGCGGTGGCTGTCGGCGTTGACCTTGGTCTCCAGCGACGGCGTGGCCGAGACCAGCGCGATCGGAAGCCCGCCGAGATGCGCCCGCGCCACCGCCATGTCGCGGGCATGGTAGATCGCCCCCTCCTCCTGCTTGTAGGCGGAGTCGTGCTCCTCATCGACGATGATGACGCCGAGGTCCGGATAGGGAAGGAACAGGGCCGAGCGCGCGCCGACCACCACCGGCACCTCGCCCTTCGACACCGCGCGCCAGGTGTCGCGGCGCTGCGCCCCGGTCAGTTCCGAATGCCATTCCGCCGGCGGCGCGCCGAAGCGCCGGGCGAAGCGGTCGAGCCACTGCGCCGACAGCGCGATTTCCGGCAGCAGCACCAAAGCCTGTTTGCCCTGCTCCAGCGCCGCAGAGATCGCCTCGTAATAGACCTCCGTTTTGCCCGACCCGGTGACGCCGTCGAGCAGCACGGTGGAGTAGCGACCCGACGCCACCCGTTCGCGCAGATCGTCGGCCGCCGCCCGCTGATCGGCGGACAGGGTGGGTCCGGGCCGCTGCCAGTCCGGCCGGCCGAGCCGGGTCGGCTGCAGCATCACCGGCTCCAGCAGCCCGGCTTCCGCCAGCCCACGCACCACGGTGACGCCGCAGCCGGCCTCGTCGGCCAGTTCCACCGGGGTGCGGGGAGGGCCATCGTCCAGCAATGCCAGGATGCGCTTGCGCGGGTCGGTCATCTTGAAGCCGGGCGGCGGCTCGGCCCCCTGCTTGCGCAGATAGGCCAGCATCGCCTTGGGCGGCTCCAACGCCGCCGGCACGCTGACCGCCATGCGCAGGACGAAGCCCGGCGGCGTCATGGTGTAGGCGGCGACCCATTCGACGAAGCGGCGGCCGACCTCGGTCATCGGCGGCACGTCGAACCGGCGCACCACCGCCTTCAGCCGGCCGGACTCCAGGGTCCCGGCGCCCGGTCCCCAGACAACGCCGATGACCCGGCGTGGGCCCAGCGGCACCTCGACGAAATCGCCGGGGACAAGCTCCATGCCGTCCGGCACGCGGTAGTCGTAGGCCTCGCGGAGCGGCAACGGCAGCAGAACGGCGACGCGGCGGTCCGGCCCGCGAAGCTGCGGCTTTGCCGGAACTTCGGTGGTTTCACGCGCAAAATCGCCTTCGGGCTGCCCCGTTTCGGGCGTGTCCCCAAGAAGATCCCCCTGAATGCCCGGGGCGGAACTGGCGGAAGTCGAACGCATCGGCTAGAGTGGCCTCATGTCCCGGGCACCGGGCGGGACGGCGCGTCGGTCAGCTTTCCGGCGCGGCCGGTTCCGGTCAACATCAGCAAGCATGGACCCTTCGTCATGAAGTTCTTCGTCGACACCGCCGACATCGCCGAGATCCGCGATCTGGCCGATACCGGTCTGCTGGACGGTGTTACCACCAACCCCTCCCTGATCGCCAAGTCCGGCCGTCAATTCCTCGACCTCGTGGCCGAGATTTGCGACGTCGTCAACGGTCCGGTCAGCGCCGAGGTGGCGTCCACCGACTTCGAGACCATGCTCGCCGAGGCCCACAAGATCGCCAAGATCTCCCACCGCGTCGCGGTGAAGGTGCCGCTGACCCCGGCCGGCCTGAAGGTCTGCAAGATCATCTCGTCCGAAGGGACGATGGTCAACGTCACGCTGTGCTTCTCCCCCGCCCAGGCGATCCTGGCGGCCAAGGCCGGCGCCAGCTTCGTGTCGCCCTTCGTCGGCCGGCTGGACGACATCGGCCAGGACGGCATGGGCATCATCAAGGACATCTGCGAGATCTATAACAATTACGACGCCTTCAAGACCGAGGTGCTGGTCGCCTCGATCCGCAACCCGATGCACATCGTCAAGGCCGCCCGCCTGGGTGCCCATGTGGTGACCGCGCCGGCGTCGGTGCTGAAGCAGCTGTTCAACCACCCGCTGACCGACAAGGGTCTCTCCCAGTTCGTCGAGGACTGGAAGAAGACCGGCCAGTCGATCCTGTAAGGCGGGCCGGAGCGATCATGGCCGACAGGGGCCGCGAACCGGGCCACCCCCCGCGTCAGGCGTCGACGCTCTCTTCGGAGGATGTGCGCGCCTATCTGCGGAGCCACCCGGACTTCCTGGCCCAGAACGCCGATCTGGTCCACCACCTGACCCCGCCGTCGGTCGACCGCGGGCGTGGGGTGGTGGACCTCCAGGCCTTCATGGTCGACCGGCTGCGCGCCGAGGTCCGCACCCTCAAGGACCAGCAGCGCGAGTTGATCGGCACCAGCCGGGCGAACCTGAACAGCCAGAACCGCATCCATGCCGCGGTGCTGTTCCTGCTCGACGCGCAGAGCTTCGAGCAGCTGATCCAGACCATCACCACCGACCTCGCGGTCCTTCTCGACCTCGACGTCGCCTGTCTGGTCATCGAATCCAACGGCAGCGACATTCCCCATGTCCACCGATCCGGCGTGCGGGTGGTGGAGCCCGGCGCCATCGCCGAGCGGCTGGGCCGCGCCGACGTGGTGCTGAACACCGACATCCAGGGCGATCCGGAGATCTACGGCCCCGGCGCCGGCCTCGTCCGGTCGGAGGCGCTGATCCGCATCCAGGTCTCCAGCGAGACGCCCGACGGCCTGCTCGCCTTCGGCAGCCGCGAACCCGACACCTTCCACAGCGGCCAGGGCACCGAACTGGTCGGCTTCCTCGCCCGCGTGATCGAGCGGGTGATCCGCGGCTGGCTGGAGCTGCCCGCGTGACCGAGCCTGTTTTGGGATTCTCCGCAAAGCCGGACGTTCAGGACGTGCTGGCCCACTGGCGGCGCTGGATGGAGAGCGAGAAGGCGGTTTCCCGACACACGCTGTCGGCCTACACCGCCGATGTGGGCGAGTTCCTGCGCTTCCTCACCGAATTCCGCGGCGGCTCCCCGCCCTCGCTGAACGAACTTGGCGACCTGAAGGCGGCGGATTTCCGCGCCTGGATGTCCAGGCTGGCGATGGATGGGCTGGTCGGGGCCAGCCGGGCACGCAAGCTGGCGGCGGTGCGCAACCTGTTCCGCTGGATGGACCGCAGCGGCCGCCTGCACAATCCCGCCGTCGCCACCCTGGCCACCCCGAAGGTCAAGCGCCCCGCCCCCCGCCCGCTGACGGAGATCGACGCCGACCGCCTGCTGGAGGAGGCCGAGCGCGACCGCGAGGAGCCCTGGATCGGCAAGCGCGACCGCGCCCTGTTCACACTGCTCTACGGCTGCGGCCTGCGCATTTCTGAGGCGCTGGGGCTGGCGGCCAAGGACGCGCCGCTGGGCGACACGCTGCGCGTCACCGGCAAGGGGCGCAAGGACCGCATGATCCCCGTCCTGCCGGCAGTGACGGAAGCGGTGCGTGCCTATATCGAATCCTGCCCCTTCACGCTGGCACCCGACGGTCCGCTGTTCGTCGGCACACGCGGCGGCCGGCTGAACGCCAGCGTCGCCCAGCACCAGATGCAGAAACTGCGCGCCCTGATGGGAATGCCCGACAGCGCCACCCCGCACGCCCTGCGGCATAGTTTCGCGACCCACCTTTTGGCAGACGGCGGCGACCTGCGCGCAATCCAGGACCTGCTCGGTCACGCCTCGCTTTCCACAACCCAGCGTTACACGGATGTGGAGAACGAGCAGCTGATGAACGTGTACCGCAACGCCCATCCTCGGGCGCGCAAGGGCTGACCGACGCCGGATTGCTCAACCCGATCGGCATATTCTGGTATGCGCCCCAACGTCTGACCGAATTTTCTATCGAAGCACTCGCGGTCATGCTGCAAAACGCGCAACAATCGAACTGACCGCATTCACTTTTAGGTCAATCAAACGCATTCTGCACATTGCAGAATGCTCAATAATAATGATTATCAAACTCTCTGAGACTCTAAGACTTTTGTACTGGATATCGGCGGGGGACCCTTACAAACTGTTATCGTTTGCTTAACATTTCAATTTGTTAATATTATCCCAGCGCGAATCTCACGCGGGGGAAACCGAAATGCAAATAAAATCAATCCAATCGAAGATATCCGTCCTATCTGGACTTTGCTTGGCCGGCACGGTTGCCGTACTCGTCGGTTTCGGAATCCTGTCGACACGCTCCAGCAACGAATTCGTCACGGACAACGTAGAGCGAATTCTTGAGAGCAAGACGACGGAATCCCTGCAGAACCTCGCCGCCACCCAGGCCGGTCTGCTTCGGTCGGAGTTCGACACCGCATTGAACGCCGCCCGGACCATGGCCGCCAGCTTCTCCAGCCTCGCCGATGGCAGCGCGGGCGGCCATGTCCCGTCCGACCAGCGCCGCGACGCCTTCAACGGCGTGCTTCTGTCGGTGCTGAAGCGCAACCCGCTGTTCAACGGCACCTATTCGGCATGGGAGCCCAACGCTCTCGATGGCCGGGACGAGGAGTTCCGCAACCGCCGCGAAACCGGCACCGACGCCACCGGCCGCTTCATTCCCTACTGGAACCGCGACCAGAAGGGCCACATCGCCATGCAGCCCCTGGTGGAGTATGACAGCCGCGAGCGCCATCCCAACGGCGTCATGAAGGGTGGCTGGTACATCGGCCCGCAGGAGAACGGGCGTGAAAGCGTGCTCGACCCCCTGCCCTACATCGTGCAGGGCAAGCAGGTCTTCCTGGCGACCCTCTCGGTGCCGGTGGTGATCGACGGCAAGTTCCGCGGCGTGGCCGGTGCCGACTTCAACCTCGACTTCGTGCAGCAGCTGTCGACCAAGGTCAGCGCCGCCGTGTTCGACGGCCGCAGCCAGGTGGTCATCATCAGCAACATGGGCCTGATCGTCGCCCACAGCGCACGGCCCGATTTGATCGGTCAGCCGATTTCCACCTTCGACGCCTCGTGGCAGGCCGATCTGGCGAATGTCCAGGCCGGCAAGGCCCATGTCGATATCGAAGCCTCCACCAACATGCTGCGCAGCTTCGCCCCCATCACCATGGGCAACACCGAAAAGCCGTGGGCGGTGCTGGTCCAGGTGCCGAAGGACATCGTGCTGGCCGACGGCATGGCGCTGTCCTCCGCCCTGGGCGAGCGTGCCAATTCCAACATCCTGTGGCAGATCGCCGTCGGCGCCCTGGTCGCGCTTGGCGCCGTCGCGGTGATGTGGGTGGTCGCCGGCGGCGTCGCCCGGCCGATCCGCGCCAGCGTCGCCTTCGCCGAGGGCATCGCCGCCGGTCGCTTCGACCAGACGCTCGATGTCCGCCAGTCCGACGAGGTCGGCGCCCTGGCCGACGCCCTGCGCAAGATGCTGGCGGACCTGAAGCGGATGATCGACCAGCGGGCGGAGGATCAGGCCAAGGCCGACGCCGAACGCCGCGCCGCCATGCTGCAACTGGCCGACACCCTGGAAGCCCAGGTGATGAATGTGGTGGACGGCGTCGACCGTGCGGCCCAGTCGATGACCGGCACGGCCCAGACCATGACCGCCACCGCGACCCAGACCAGCCAGCAGGCCGGCGTCGTCGCCAACGCCTCCCAGGATGCCAGCAGCAACGTGCAAACCGTCGCCAGCGCCACGGAGGAGCTGTCGGCCTCGATCCAGGAGATCGGCGAGCGGGTCAACCGCTCCGCCCAGATCGCCCGCGAGGCGGTGGAGGCTGCCCAGCAGGCCAACGGCCAGGTGCTGAGCCTGACCGAGGCGGCGGAGAAGATCGGCACGGTGGTTCAGTTGATCCAGGACATCGCCAGCCAGACCAACCTACTGGCGCTGAACGCGACCATCGAGGCCGCCCGGGCCGGTGAGGCCGGCAAGGGCTTCGCCGTGGTGGCGCAGGAGGTGAAGAGCCTCGCCAGCCAGACCGCCCGGGCGACGGAGGAGATCGCCGGCCACGTCAGCGGCATGCAGCGCGTCACCGACGAGACCGCCAGCGCCATCAAGGGCATCGGCGGAATCATCGCCCAGATCGACGAGATCTCCACCGCCATCGCCGCTGCGGTGGAGGAACAGGGATCGGCCACCGCCGAGATCGCCCGCAACGTCCAGCAGGCCGCCAGCGGCACCCAGGAGGTGACCAAGACCATCGCCGACGTCCGCAGCGCCGCCGTCGAGGCGGGTCATTCCGCCGAGACCGTCCTGTCGGTCTCCGGCCAGCTCGCCGGCGACGCCGGCCGCCTGCGCAGTGTGGTGAACGGCTTCCTGTCGACCATCCGCGCGGCGTGACGAGCGGCCCAGGCGCCATACCAAAAAGGCTCCCCCGCCAAACGGCGAGGGAGCCTTTCGTCGTTACGGACCTTGCGGACCGCGGATCAGATGGACAGGGGATCAGATGTGCAGCGGACGACCGTCCACCGCCAGGGCCGCTTCCTTAACCGCTTCCGACAAAGTCGGGTGGGCGTGGCAGGTGCGGGCGACGTCTTCGGCGGACGCGCTGAACTCCATGGCCAGCACCAGCTCGCCGATCATCTCCGACACGTTCGGGCCGATCATGTGGACGCCCAGCACCTGATCGGTGGAGGCATCCGACAGGATCTTCACGAAGCCGTCGGTGTTGCCGCCGGCACGCGCGCGGCCGTTGGCGGTGAACGGGAACTTGCCGGTCTTGTAGGCGACGCCCGCGGCCTTCAGCTGCTCCTCGGTCTTGCCGACGGCGGCGACTTCCGGCCAAGTGTAGACGACGCCGGGGACGAGGTCGTGGTTGACGTGGCTCTTCTGGCCGGCCAGCTGCTCGGCCAGCGCGACGCCCTCTTCCTCGGCCTTGTGGGCCAGCATCGGGCCTTCCACCACGTCGCCGATGGCGTAGATGCCCGGCACGTTGGTCTGGAAATGACCGTCGATCTTGACGCGGCCGCGCTCCAGCTCGACACCCACCGCCTCCAGGCCGAGGCCCTCGGTGTAGGGACGGCGGCCGATGGCGACCAGGACGGTGTCGGCCTCGATGGTCTGCGCCTCGCCACCGGCGGCGGGCTCGACCGTCAGGGCCACGCCGGCCTCGGTCACGGACGCGCCGGTCACCTTGGTGCCCAGCTTGAAATCCATGCCCTGCTTGGCGAAGATGCGCTGGGCCTGCTTGGACAGTTCGTTGTCCATGCTCGGCAGCACGCGGTCGAGATACTCGACCACCGTCACCTTGGCGCCCAGGCGGCCCCAGACGGAGCCCAGCTCCAGCCCGATCACGCCGCCGCCGATGACGACCAGATGCTTCGGCACTTCCGGCAGCGACAGGGCGCCGGTGGAGGACACCACGCGCTTCTCGTCGATGGCGATGCCCGGCAGCGGGGTGACATCCGAACCGGTGGCGATGACGATCGCCTTCGACGCGGTGATCGTGCCGACGCCCTCGACCTCGACGGTATTCGCGGCGGTGATCTTGCCGGCGCCCTTCAGCCAGGCGACCTTGTTCTTCTTGAACAGGAACTCGATGCCGCCGACGTTGTCCTTAACGACCTTGTCCTTGTGGGCCAGCATGCCCGGCAGGTCCAGTTCCACGCCGCCGACCTTGATGCCGAACTTGGCGAGGCCATGGGCCGCTTCCTCGAACTTCTCCGACGCCGCCAGCAGAGCCTTGGACGGGATGCAGCCGACGTTCAGGCAGGTGCCGCCCAGCGTGCCGCGCTTTTCCACGCAGGCAACCTTGAAGCCGAGCTGCGCCGCGCGGATCGCGCAGACATACCCGCCGGGACCGCCGCCGATCACAACGACGTCAAAAGTGCTTTCAGCCATGAGAGGCTTTCCTTTCGCCATTCTTGCTCGTTGCCAAAAGCCGTCCCATCCAGCGGGGAGGGCGCGCGGAATAATCCGCGGGGCGATTTATGCCCGCGCTCACGCCCGGTGGCAACGGGACACTTCGTCTCTGCAAGCAGGGTCGCCTAATGGACGAGGTCAGAACCCGAGGTCGCGGTAAAGCTCGGCCAGCGGTATGTCGAGGCCGGCGGTTTCCAGCACCAGCCGCCCCTCCTCCTCCAGCACCTCGGGTGCGGCGGGCCAGAGATTGTCGGCGTCGCGGCGATGCAGCTCCGCCCGGATGATCCGCGAGTCGAGGAACAGGATCTCCCGCACCGACGGCATGGCGGCATAGGCGTGCAGCTTCGCCCGCTGCGCCTTCTCCTCCGTCGGCGACAGGATCTCGATCAGCAGGACCGGTGCCGTGGTGTAGGGGATCTCCGGATCGAAGGGCTCGCAGGTCACCGCGAGGTCGGCGACGCGGTAATTGTGCGTCGGATCGAAGTGCGGACGGACGCCGGCCTCCGACAGGGCGCGGCAGCGGGTTCCGTCCCGCTTGCCCTTCTCCCGCAAAGCATCGCGCAATGCGCCGCCCAGGGCGACCTGCAGGGTGCTGTGCGCCGGGCTTGGATGCGCCTGCCCCACGATCTCGCCGTCGACCAGTTCGTATTGGGCCTCGTCACGGAACTCCATAGCCAGGAATTCGTCGACGGTCGTCAGCGGGGTGAAGCGGCGGGCGAGCGGCATGGCAGTCTCCGGTCCGGGCGCGACGTGCGGCAACACCCCAAATGTAATCCATCCCGGCACCGAAGCGAAGGGCACCCCTTTTGCGCAAGCCCCTCCCCGATCGGATCGGGAAACCTTAACGGCCCCGCTTGCGTTCCAGTGGACATCACACAGCCACCGCAACGGAGACCACCATGACCACCGTCAAGAAGTTCGCCCTGCTCGCCGTCCTGGGCACGCTGCTCGGCACCACGCTGGCCGCCTGCAACACCATGGAAGGCGCCGGCCAGGACGTGCAGGCCGGCGGCCGCGCCATCGAGCGTGGCGCCGACAACGTCCAGAAGAAGATGTAAGTCAGTATTCAGCACGGCTCCGGAAACCGATCCACCCGGAGCCGACAATGAAAAAGCCATGACCCTCATGCGTTCGATCCGAACCGCATGGGGGCATGGCTTTTTCAACGGCCGCTTTGTTCAACGACCGATTTCGCGGTTCGGATCGATTTCCGACTTCCCGCGATCCGACTCAGCGGTTCCTGGCCTTGCGCGCCGCATAGCGGGCATCGCGGGCGGCTTTCGCCTCCGCTGCCGTCGCCACTTGGCGCTTGGCCTGCTCGGCAAGCTCCTGAACCGCCAGAGCCTCGCGGGCGGCCCGCTCGGCCTGTTCGGCCTGCAACACTTCCTGTTCGGCGGCCTTGCGGGCTTCGCGCGCGGCGTTGCGTTCGGCCTCGCGGGCCTCGCGGGCGACGCGGACGGCCAGTCGCGCCTCTTCGCGCTCGGCGAAGACCGGATCGTTCACACCGGGCTGCGCCTTGAACTTTTCCAACAGCGCCTTTTTCGCGCCGGCGGCCGCACTCAGACGTTCCGAAAGCCCTGCATTCTTAAAGCCGTTCATTTCCATCCATTTCGTGAATTCGGTCGTGAATTGGCCGTGCCCGCAGGCAGGCCATCAAGCAAGTCCCGTATCGGGCAGGGCCACCGAAGGCGGCGATGCGGCGCCGGGGATCAGTGATCCCGGCTGCGGCGCTCCCGATTTCCGGTACGAAAAAGGGCGGCCGGAGCCGCCCTTCCTCTTCGAACCTGCTGCGCTCAGAGCGCGCGCAGGTTCTCGGCCGCAACCTTGCCGCGGCGCGGATCGCGAACAGCGTCGAAGGACAGCTTCTGGCCTTCACCGAGGTTGCTGATCCCGGCGCGTTCCACCGCAGAGATGTGGACGAACACGTCGGCCGTGCCGTCTTCCGGCTGAATGAAGCCAAAGCCCTTGGTGGAATTGAAAAACTTGACGGTACCGATAGCCATGGGTCAGTTCCCTTCCTGGCGTTGCCCTGCGCGAGGTTGCGCAGGCGCATCAATTTCACTTCGGGGAAGAGACCCAAATCCGTGTGACGGATCGGAATAACAAAGCCCAGAGCAACGTCGATTACCCATAGATGGGCCATGCATTGGCCGCTTACAAGTGACAATTCATACCCATGGCGACGGCCCGCCGGATTGTCTCAGCTCTTCATGCGCTTGATGGTGTTGGTCGTGCTCTGTCCTTGGACCAGTTCGGCCAGCACCACTTTGCCGCCATAGCTCTGGACGAAATCGGCCCCCACCACCGTCGCGATGGTGTAGTCGGCGCCCTTGACCAGCACGTCCGGGCGCAGCGCCCGGATCAGCGTTTCCGGCGTGTCCTCGCCGAAGATCACCACCAGATCGACGCAGCCCAGCGACGCCAGCACCGTGGCGCGCGCCGTCTCGTTCTGCACCGGCCGGCTTTCGCCCTTCAGCCGCTTCACCGATTCGTCGCTGTTCAGCCCGACTACCAGAATGTCGCAGGCCGCCCGCGCCTGCTTCAGCAGCGAGATATGGCCGGGGTGCAGCAGGTCGAAGCAGCCGTTGGTGAAACCCACGCGCTTGCCGCGCAGCCGCCAGCGCTCCGCCCGCTCCGCCGCGGTGTCGCGGGTCGCCACCTTCTCCTCGCCCTGGCGCCACTCCTGCTCGTGCAGACCGGACAGCAGCTCGGCCGAGCGGACGACCGCGGTGCCGACCTTGCCCACCACGATGCCGGCCGCCAGATTGGCCAGCCGCGCCGAGTCCACCAGATCGATCCCCACCGACAGCGCGGCGGTCAGCGTCGCCACCACCGTATCGCCGGCGCCGGAAACGTCGAACACCTCGCGCGCCTCGGCCGGCAGATGCACCGCGTCCTCGGCCGTCACCACCGACATGCCCTGTTCGCTGCGGGTGGCGACGACGGCGCCGATGCCGCAGGTGGCGATCAGGTGGCGGGCGGCGGCGATCACCTCCTCGTCCGTCCGGGCCGGCAGGCCGGTGGCCTCCATCAGCTCCTTGCGGTTGGGCGTCACCATGTCGGCGCCGCGATAGCGGCGGTAGTCGCGCCCCTTGGGATCGACCACCACCGTGCGCCCGGCCTGCCTTGCGGCGGCGATCACCGCCATCACCAGATCGTCGGTCAGCACGCCCTTGCCGTAATCGGACAGGATGACCCCGCCCACGTCGGGCAGCAACTCGCGCACCCGTTCCAGCACGCGGTCGGCGACGGTGATCGGCACCACCGTCTCGATGTCGGTGCGCAAGAGCTGCTGCTGGCCGGCAATGAAACGGGTCTTCACCGTGGTCTGGCGCCCATCCTCCACCACGATTGCGCCGTCGCTGACGCCCTCGCGCCGCAGCAGGGCCAGCAGGTCGGTGCCGATGCCGTCGCGCCCGACCACCGAAACGAAGCGGCAGGCCGCCTCCAGCGCCACGAGATTGGCGGCCACATTGCCGGCGCCGCCCAGCTTGGGCACCTCGCGCTCCACACGCAGGACGGGGATCGGCGCCTCCGGCGACACCCGGTCCACCGAACCATAGACGAAACGGTCGAGCATCACGTCGCCAAGGCAAAGCACGTTGGCGCGCGACAGGGAATCGATGTGACGGGCAAGGTCGCTCATGGCGCCTGTCTTACCAACGCCAAAGCGGTAACGCCAGCGCATCGGAGCCCTGGCGGGGGTGACGCTCGTTTGTCACCGTCGTAGGATGGCGTTCCTGCAACACACGCTCCGTTCCCCCATGCCCCGCCACACCGTCGCGACCAGCCTGTCGGCCAAGCTGCTGGTGCTGACCATCCTGTTCGTGCTGCTGGCGGAGGTGCTGATCTACACCCCCTCTATCGCCCGCTTCCGCATGAGCTACCTGGAGGAGCGGCTGGCCACCGCCCACATCGCCGCATTGTCGGTGGAGGCCGCCCCCGACCTGATGGTGACGAAGGAGCTGCAGGCGAAGCTGCTGGCCTACACCGGAACCCATGTCATCGACCTGATCCAGCCGGGCGCGCGGGTCTACATGCTGTCGCGCCCGATGCCGCCGCAGGTCGATGCCGTGTACGATCTCCGCACCACCGGCATGGGCATGCAGATCGTCGATGCCGGCCACGCCCTGCGTCTTGCCCTGGAAGGCGCCTTCGGGCCGCCGAGCAACCGGGTGATCCGGGTGATCGACCGCTCGCCCAACGACCCCGCCCAGCGCGTCGAGGTGACGATGGACGAGCGACCGCTGATCGACGCGATGGTGGAGTTCTCCCGCCGCATCCTGGCGGTGTCGGTCGCCATCTCGCTGATCGCGGCGATCCTGGTCTATCTCACGCTGCATGCGCTGCTGGTGCGGCCGATGCGGCGGCTGACCGCGGAGGTCGTCGCCTTCCGCCGCGACCCGGACGGCGCCCCGCCGCTGGTGCCGGGAGCCCGCGCCGACGAGATCGGCATCGCCGAGCGCGAGCTTGCCGCCATGCAGGGCACGGTGCGCGCGGCCCTGCGCCAGCGCGAACGGCTGGCCACGCTGGGCACCGCCGTGGCGAAGATCAACCACGACCTGCGCGGCATCCTGTCCACCGCCTCCCTCCTGTCGGAACGGCTGACCGAGAGCGCCGACCCGGAGGTGCGGCGGGTGACGCCGCGGCTGGTCGCCTCGCTCGACCGCGCGGTGGAGCTGTGCGGACAGACGCTGTCCTTCACCCGCGACGGCGTCCTGCCGCTATCCCCTGTTCCCACCGACCTGCACCGTGTGGCGGATGAGGCCGGCGCGGAGGTGCTCGCCACCGTCCACCCCGACGGCGGACGGGTCGAAGCGGAGTGGATCAACGACATCCCTACCGGCACGCCGGCGCCGGTGGATGCGGCACAACTTGGCCGCGCACTGGTCAATCTCGGCCGCAACGCGGTGCAGGCCGGCGCCGGCCGGGTGCGGATTGCGGTCCAGGCCAAGTCGGCGGGCCTGCTGACCCTGACAATCGCCGACAATGGTCCGGGACTGGCGCCGCGGGCGCGGGAGAACCTTTTCCAGCCCTTCGCCGGATCGGCCCGGGCCGGCGGGATCGGCCTCGGCCTCGCCATCGCGCGGGAGGTGCTGCGCGCCCATGGCGGGGAACTGCGGCTGGTGCGCAGCGATGCGGCCGGAACGGTCTTCGCGCTTGACATACCGCAAAGCAACAAGGAAACCGATCCGGTAGATGTTGCAGGGCACAAGTCGTTTGTGTCGCATTGATTCCGCGGGTTCCGTCCCGCAGAATCCCTTCAATGACGAAGCGTTCGCGGGAAGCCCGGCGGGGCGGGAGGCGGGCGCTTTCCCTCCACCAACGCCTTGTTCTGAAAGGACTTCGGGACGTGAAAGCCTTCTCCTACTGGATCAATCCCATCCTCGCCGGCCTCATGGCTTTCGTCGGTCTGCTCGCCTCCTCGCGCGCGGCGGACGATGCATTCGCCATCGGTGGCCTGATCGTCTTCCTCGGCTGCGTGCTTTTCATCTTCGCGTCGATCGGCCGTTATTTCGACCGCATGGGCTCCGCCCACTGACCGTACGGGCTCCGATCTGCGGAGTCCCGACAGTCGACGCGAAGGCTGGAGGGCGTAAGCCCAACAAAGCGGGTGCCACATGACACACAGCATGGCATGGGACCCTGACGCCTTCGCGACGCTCGATGTCCTGCGCCGCCGTCCCGTCATCGACCTGACGGCGGCGCTTCCCTCCTCCCTCATACCGCGCTCGGTCGTCGATCTCGGCTGCGGCGCCGGGCAGCTGTCCCGGCTGCTGGCGGCGCACTGGCCCCAGGCCGACGTGCTGGCGGTCGACCATTCGCAGGCGATGTTGCGCTGGGCCGCCGACACGCCGTCGCCCGTGCGCTATCTCCACGCCGATCTGGCGGTCTGGCGTCCGCACTGGCCGACGGATCTCGTCATCTCGGCCGGCGGGCTTCAGCATGTGGCCGGGCATGACCGGCTGTTTCCCGAACTGCTGCAATCGCTCGGCGCCGGCGGCGTGCTGGCCGTCGCCCTGCCCCGCCCGCAGGACCAGACCACCCACAGCCTGCTTCTGGAAACCGCCGCCGACGGCCCCTGGGCGGACCGGCTTCATGGCGCCTGGCCCGCGGCTCCGCTGACCGAGGGCCGGGGTTACGATGCCCAGGATTATTACGACTGGCTCGGCCCGGAAGGAGCGTCCATCGAGCTGTGGGAGACCGAGTATTTCCACGTCCTCGACGGCGACGTTCCGCTTCTGCAATGGC
This sequence comes from Azospirillum sp., assembly GCF_035628975.1. Taxonomy (GTDB): domain Bacteria; phylum Pseudomonadota; class Alphaproteobacteria; order Azospirillales; family Azospirillaceae; genus Azospirillum. The sequence goes on from NZ_DASPIS010000067.1 coordinate 83,367, forward strand.
TGCATCAGGCGGCGCTGGCGCCGGTGATGGATCGCCTGACCGGTCCCGAACTCGACCGCTTCCTCGCCGCCTACCGCCGCCGCCTGGAGGCCGCCTATCCGGAGCACTCCAGCGGCAACACGCTGATCCCGACCAAATGGCTGTTCGTTGTGGTGCGGGTGTAGGGGCGTTCGCGTGCGACCCGCTCAAACCCCGTCGATGTAGCTCAGCAGCGGCTGCCAGTCGCCGCGGTGCTCGGCAGCGCGCTTGCCCGGCATGTCGAACAGGCTGAGGCCGCTTTCGGCCGCGTCGGCGTAGATCTGGCTGTCGCGCAGGCGGGTCACCACCTGATGGCCGATGCCGCCCAGGAAACGGTCCAGCCGGTCGGCGGCCCTGGTGCGGGCGCGCATGCGGTTGCCGACCACCGCCACCGTGGTCTTCTTCTTGGCGATGCGCTTCAACTCATCAAGCTTGGTGAGGAAGCGCTGGGTGGCCTGCTCGTCGAAGGCGCCGGGAAGCACCGGCAGCACGACGACGTCGGCCATCTTCACCAGATCCTCGATCTGCTTGGTCTTCAGCGCGGCGGGCGCGTCGATCACCAGCCGCTTGGTGCCGCGCGGTGCATCGGAGAAGTCCTTGGCCCAGTCGAGCCCGACCAGGGTCGGCGCCTGTCCCGGCCGGCGCTCCAGCCAGCCGAGCGAGGAGTGCTGACGGTCCACGTCGGCCAGCACGGTGGGCAGGCCCGCCGCGGCGGAGGCGGCGGCGAGATGGGTGGCGACGGTCGTCTTGCCGCAGCCGCCCTTGATGTTGGCGACGAGGATGGTCAGCATGGGGCCGGACTCTACACCGCTGGGTCCGGCTTCGACCAGAAATGCTTGGTGTCGAGGAAATCATGCCACAGGGCGACCAGCGCCGCTTCGGTGTCGGCGACCCCGCGGGCGTGCCAGCCGATGACGATGCCGGCCGCGCGCGGCTCGCCGGGGGCGGAGCGGCTGCCGTCGTCATGCAGCTCGTGCAGAAGCCGCGTCGCCGTCGCCACGTCGTTCAGGTGGCCCAGCGCGTCCTGGAAGGCGGCAAGCTGCTGGATGTAGCGGCGCACCGGCTTGTCGTCATACAGGCTGCGGAAGAACTCCACGGCATAGCGCAGCTTCTTCAGGGCGATGCGCAGCTGATGGCGCTGGGCCACCGGCAAATGGGCGAAGCCGTGTCCTGCCCGCTTGGCCTTCTTGTGGCGCTTGTTCAGCAGATGGTCGGCCAGCCCGATCACCGGCTGGAACAGCCGCACCGAATCCTCGCTGACCGGCTGGTCGCGCCAGCCGCGCTTCTCCACCCAGCCGCCGACGCCCAGCAGGAAGGCGGTGTAGCGGTCCGACCGGATCGCCTCGCGCACGCCCTCATAGGCGCGCAGCCGCTTCGCCTCGGCCGCCGCCGCCAACGTGTCCAGATCCTCCACCGCCGAGCGGCCATGCCCGTCGGCCTTGTGAAAGGCGTCGCGCACCGGGGCCAGCAGTTCCTCGCCGAACACGTCCCAGTCGCGCGCCGGCCCCAGGCTGCCGGCCAGCCACTTGATCTCGCCGACCAGCCAGAGATATTGCGCGGCCGGAATGAAGGGCCGGAACAGTGCGATGGCCGAGCGGAGCCGGCGCAGCGCGACGCGCATCTGGTGCACGCCCTCCGGATCGTCGCCGGCCAGCGTCACCGCCTCGTTCGCGACCATGTGGGCAAGACAGGCGCGCACGATGCGGGCGACCGCCCCTTCCACCGTCGTCTCGGGGTCGAGCAGCAGCTTTTCCGCCTTCAGCGCCTTCTCGGTCGCCCCATTCGCCAGCGCGTGGCCGCGCTCCGCCTTGGTGCGCATCTCCAGCCGCAGCGGTGCCGCCTTCGTCAACTCCTGCGCCAGATCGTAGAGTGCGGTGGGCGAACCGCTCTTCAACTCCAGTTCCACCTCGCACAGGTCGCTGGACCGACCGTCGGGCAGCAGGATCCGGCCGCGGTCGAAGGCCACCTCGATGGCGGCGGCGTCATCCCCCTCGCCCAGCGTCACGTCCTGGATCGTGCGCTCGACGACCGAGGTGAAGACCGGCTGCAGTTCCGATTCGCTGAGCGTTCCCAGCAGTTCGATGGCGGCGCCGTCGGTGATCAGCGTCAGGTCGGGCATGGCGGAGGTCACCGCGCATTCCCATTCCCCGCGTCCCAGCCCGTCCTCGTCCGGCGCGGACTTGACCGTCTGGACATAGCCGTCGCCGGTCTTGCGCACCCGCAACGTCACCTTGCGCGCGGCGAGCCGGCGGTCTTCGGTGTCGTAATAGGTGCTTTCCAGGGTCTTCGCCGTTGCCGGTCCGGTTGCCCGGTCCGCAATGGCGGGAGCGGCACGCAGCGTGTCAAAGTCTTCCGGCTTTGCCGCCAGCTTCAATTCCGTCTCGCGGTTGATGTCCGCCTCAGCCATCGCCTGCGCTTCAACCCCCGTTTTACGGCCCATGGGCCTACAGTTGGGTGTTTGCACAGGCCATGGACAGGGTCAAGTTACGGAAATGTTGCAGAAGCCTGGGGTTGCAGTACCCGTCGACCCCGCATCTTCCTTTCGTTCGTAGCGCTTTGACAGGGGTTGCAGGGTCAATATGCCCCATTTCACCCCACCCTTGGGGCGTTGCAATGCGGTCGGCGCTGTGATTGGGTTCCGGCAAATCGACCGAGGGCCGATCCCGGACGGGAAACGGCCATTATTAGGGGAAGTGTGAAGATGACCGATTTCAACACGATCGACGACCTCGAGGTCAGCGGCAAGACGGTGCTGGTGCGCGCCGACCTGAACGTCCCGATGCAGGACGGCAAGGTGTCCGACACCACCCGCATCGACCGTCTCGCCCCCACCCTGAAGGAACTGTCCTCCAAGGGCGCCAAGGTCGTCGTCCTGTCGCATTTCGGTCGCCCGAAGAACGGCCCGGACGCCAAGAACTCGCTGCGCAACGTGCTGGACGCGCTGAGCGCCGCCGTCGGCCAGAAGGTCGCCTTCGCCGAGGATTGCGTCGGCGACAAGGCCAAGGAGGCCATCGCCAAGGTGCATGACGGCGCCATCGTCCTGCTGGAGAACACCCGCTTCCACGCCGAAGAGGAAAAGAACGACCCGGCTTTCGCCAAGCAGATGGCCGAGCTGGGCGACCTCTACGTCAACGACGCCTTCTCCGCCGCCCACCGCGCCCATGCCTCGACCGAGGGTGTCGCCCGCCTGCTACCCAGCGCCGCCGGCCGCCTGATGGAAGCGGAGCTGAAGGCCCTGACCCTGGCGCTGGAGAAGCCGGAGCGCCCGGTCGCCGCCGTCGTCGGCGGTGCCAAGATCTCCACCAAGCTGGAGCTGCTCGGCAACATGGTCCGCAAGGTGGACCTGCTGGTTCTGGGCGGCGGCATGGCCAACACCTTCCTGTTCGCCCAGGGCACCGACGTCGGCGCCTCGCTGTGCGAGAAGGACATGGCCGACCAGGCCCGCGCCATCATGGCGACCGCCAAGGAATCGAACTGCGAGATCCTGCTGCCGAAGGACTTCGTCGTCGCCAAGGAGTTCAAGGCCGGTGCGGCCAACCGCGTCGTCGCCTTCGACGCCATCGGCGCCGACGAGATGGCCCTTGACATCGGCCCGGCCACCGTGGAGTTCCTGGGCCTGAAGCTGCAGGGCGCCAAGACCGTCGTGTGGAACGGCCCGCTCGGCGCCTTCGAGATCCAGCCCTTCGACGCCGGCACCAACGCGGTGGCCGGTCTGGTCGCCGCCCGCACCGAATCGGGCGGCCTGCTGTCGGTCGCCGGCGGCGGCGACACCGTGGCGGCGATGGCCCATGCCGGGGTCGAGGACAAGTTCACCTACGTGTCCGCCGCCGGCGGCGCCTTCCTGGAATGGCTGGAAGGCAAGGAGCTGCCGGGCGTGGCCGCGCTGAAGAAGTAAGCGGTTCCACGGGATCGCATACACGAAAGGCTCCGGGTTTCGACTCGGGGCCTTTTGTTTTTCACCCCTGTCCAGCCTTCTCCGTCCGAGCCTTCAGCCACTCCGCCATTCCCTGGTCGTCAAGCGCATACTGCCCGCGCGCCGACCGCCACAGGATGTTCTTCTGCCGCAACGCCTCAATGGCCCCCTGCACCGCCGGCGGCTCCACCGCCTCGCCGACCGCGTCGGCATAGGCCTGCAACGCCGCTGCGGAGAAAGGTGCGGATTGCGGTCCTTCCACCGCCAGCCGTTCGACCACCGCCTGCTGCAAGGGCGTCAGCCCCGACCATGCGTTCTCATAATCGTCCCACACCCGCTGGCGAAGCTCGGTCGCTCCGTCCGCCAGCGCCCGCTTCAATTCCCGGGCGTCGCCGACCAGCAGCGCCGCATCCGACAGGATCCGCATCAGGGTTTCCGGCTGCCGTCCCACCGCGTCGAAGGCCGCAAAGACATCATCCGCATCGAAACGGTTGCCCTCGGCCAGCCGGACGTTGATCCAAGCCGTGTAGGCATCGGTATAGGCGCGGTCGAGCAGCGGAAAGCTGCGCACGCTGGTGCCGAAGAAGGGCTGGTCGCGGTTCAGGACCAGCCGACTCAACTTGTCACGGTGGGATCCCGTCAGCACGATCATCAGGTTCGGGCCGTCGCGGGCATCGTCCCTGGTGTTCAGCCGGTCGCGCGCCGCCTTCAGCGCGAACATGGCGTTCAACCCGGCCTCAGTCGTCAGCGCATGCTGTGCCTCGTCCACCAGCAGGGCGATGCGCTTGTGCGTCCGCTCCAGCAATGCCTCCAGCGCGTCGGCCAGCGTCGCCCCCTGCGCCTGCCCGATCCGGTCGATATCGACCGAGACGCCACCCATGCCCAGTTTGCTGAGTCCGACTGCCCGCGCCGCCTTCACCGGCAAGCTGTCGGCCCGGCGAAGCTCGGCCTTCAACGCCTCCGCGATCAGGTGGGCGGGATCGGCCGCCATATCCGCCCACAGATCGACATAGACCGCCAGAATGCCCCGATTCTCCAGCTCCGGCCCCAGATCGTGGCGCAGGAACGTGCTCTTCCCAGTCCGCCGCGGCGCCGCCAGACACAGCGTCGGCTCCGCCCCGATCGGCGCGTCCCCCGTCACGATGTCGGCCAGCGACACCGCCAGCTTCGGCCGATGGAACAGGAACTTCTGCGCGTGCGTGGAAGCGGGTTGTGACGGCACGGAAGGCCTCATTAGGACCGATTATGGAGAGAACCATAATTTATAGTCCGGAAAGTAATCGTCAATAGTCCGTGCTGAACACCACCGCCGCCCGCGCACACGAACCGTTTCCCCTTGCATCCGCCTGCGCGAATGTCCATAACAGCGGCGGGAGACTGGCGTCGGACGAGTCCCTCGCCAACCCGGTCAGGTCCGGAAGGAAGCAGCCGCAACGAGTTACGGCTCGGGTCGTTCGTCCAGTCTCCCACCCTACCCGAAAATTGCCAGCACGAAACAGACGGCGACAGCGCGGCGCCGGGACGCTATCCTGCGGCCCGCAAATCCCCTCCCGTCGTTTCGACAGGCCAGCCGCGTGACCGATACCACAGTCGACACTCCCGCTTCCGCCCCCGCCACGGCTCCCGCCACCGGGCAGGCCTATCGGGTGCTCGCGCGCAAATACCGGCCGAAGACCTTCGACGAGCTGATCGGGCAGGACGCGCTGGTCCGCACTTTGACCAACGCCATCCAGTCCGGCCGCATCGCCCAGGCCTTCATGCTGACCGGCGTGCGCGGCGTGGGCAAGACCACCACCGCCCGCATCATCGCCCGCGCGCTGAACTGCACCGGCCCCGACGGCACCGGCGGGCCAACGGTCAGCCCCTGCGGCGTCTGCGACAATTGCCGCGCCATCGCCGAGGATCGCCACGTCGACGTGATGGAGATGGACGCCGCCAGCCACACCGGCGTCGACGACATCCGCGAGATCATCGACGGCGTGCGCTATTCCCCCGTCTCGGCCCGCTACAAGCTCTACATCATCGACGAGGTCCACATGCTGTCGAAGAGCGCGTTCAACGCGCTCCTGAAGACGCTTGAGGAACCGCCGAGCCATGTGAAGTTCGTCTTCGCCACCACCGAAATCCGCAAGGTGCCGGTCACGGTGCTGTCGCGCTGCCAGCGCTTCGATCTGCGCCGCGTCGACGCCCAGGTGCTGAAGGAGCATTTCACCCGCATCACCGCCCTGGAGGGCGCCGACATCGAGGGGGATGCCGCGGCCCTGATCGCGCGCGCCGCCGACGGGTCGGTGCGCGACGGGCTGTCGCTGCTCGATCAGGCCATCGCGCTGGCCGCCGGCACCGTCACGGCGCAGCAGGTGCGCGACATGCTGGGTCTGGCCGACCGCACCCGCGTCATCGACCTGTTCGAGGCCGCCGTCTCCGCCCGTCCGGCAGAGGCGATGGACATTCTGGCCGACCTGCACCGTGTCGGCGCCGATCCGGTGGTGATCCTGCAGGACCTGCTGGACCTCGTCCACAATCTGACCCGCCTGAAGGTGGTGCCCGACAGCGCCAACGACCCCTCCCTGCCGGAGGCGGAACGCACGCGCGGCGCCACCCTGTCGACCAAGCTCGGCATGCCGGCGCTGACCCGCGCGTGGCAGCTGTTGCTGAAGGGGCTGAACGAGGTGCAGGCCGCCCCGGTGCCGCAGCAGGCGCTGGAGATGGTGATCGTCCGCCTGTCCTACGCCGCCGATTTGCCGACGCCGGGCGAGCTGATCCGCCAGTTCCAGGCCCAGCAGGCTAATGGCGGAACCAACGGGGGGGGAGGCGCCCCGATGGGCCGCGGCCCCGGCGGTGGCGGCGGACCGGTTGCCGTTGCCAGCCAGCAAGCCCACGCGGTCGCCCGCCCGATGGGTTCGGCCCAGCCGCAGAGCGCTCCCATGGCGCAAGCCGCCCCTGCCCCCGTCGCCGTCCCGGCCGGCGAGGAGCTGTCGCCGATGCCGCACGACTTCCGTGCACTGGTGCAGCTGTTCTCCGACCGGCGCGAAGGCGCGCTCTACGGCTATCTGATGGAAACGGTGCAGCTGGTTCGCATGGAGCCGGGCCGGCTGGAACTGAAGCTCCGCCCCGCCGCTCCACCGACCCTACCGGCCAAGGTCGGGCAGTTCCTGACCGAATGGACGGGCCATCGCTGGATCGTCGCCCTGTCCGAAGGCCACGCCCAGCCGACGCTGGCCGAGCAGGGCCAAGCCGAAAAGCGCCGCGCGCTGTCGGAGGCGGAAGCCAACCCGGTGGTGCGCGCCGTGCTCGACGCTTTTTCCGGTGCGAAGATCATCGACATCCGCGACCTCGCCGAAGTTGCCGCGGCGGAGAGTGCGGCGGTTGCGGATGACGGCGAGACACCCGATTTCATGGTTCAGCAGCAGGACGACGGGGTCTACTACCCCCTCGACGACGAAGGAGAGTACTGACCGATGAAGAATATCGGCAACATGATGAAGCAGGCCCAGCAGATGCAGGCCAAGATGCAGGAAATGCAGGCGAGCCTGGAGCAGGTCGAAGTGACCGGCCAGAGCGCCGCAGGCATGGTCGTCGTGACCGTCAACGGCAAGAGCGAGATGAAGAAGGTCAAGCTCGACAAGTCGGTGGTCGATCCCGAGGACGTCGAGGTGCTGGAGGACCTGATCGTCGCCGCCTTCAACGACGCCAAGAAGAAGGTCGAGCAGCATGTCGCAGACGAAACCTCGAAGCTGATGGGCGGCCTGAAGCTGCCGCCGGGCATGAAGCTGCCGTTCTGACCTTTCTTGCCCTCTCCCGCCCCGGGAGAGGGAGGGGACCCGCCGAAGGCGGGGAGGGTGAGGGGCAATCCGGACATGGATCCCCTGATCCTCGCATCACCCCTCACCCTTCCCAAGCTCCGCTTGGGCCCCTTCCCTCTCCCGGGGCGGGAGAGGGAGATATGTGTCGGCCGCCAAGTGAATGATCGGACCTGAAATCGAACGCCTGATCCAGTTGCTGTCCAAGCTGCCGGGGCTCGGTCCCCGGTCGGCGCGGCGGGCGGCACTGCATCTGATGAAGCGGCGGGACAGCCTGCTGGTTCCCCTGTCGGAGGCGATGGCGGCGGCCGGCGAGTCGATCCGCGCCTGCTCCGTCTGCGGCAACCTGGACAGCCGCGATCCCTGCACCGTCTGCTCCGACCCCACCCGCGACCGCTCGGTCATCTGCGTGGTGGAGGATGCCGGCGACCTGTGGGCGCTGGAACGCACCCGCGCCTTCCGCGGCACCTATCATGTGCTGGGCGGCTTGCTGTCGGCCTTGCAGGGTGTCGGACCCGACGACCTGAACATCGCCGGCCTCGCCGAACGCGCCAAGGACCCGGCGGTGCGCGAGATCATCCTGGCGCTCAACGCCACTGTCGACGGCCAAACCACCGCCCATGTGGTGACCGACCGGCTGACCGAGTCCGACGTGTCGGTCTCGCGTCTGGCGCACGGCGTCCCGGTCGGCGGCGAGCTGGACTATCTCGACGACGGCACGCTGACTGCCGCACTGAAGGCAAGGCGACCGTTGTAGCGGCGACCGCGCGGCCCCCTCCCTAACCCTCCCCCGCCCTTGGCGGGAGAGGGGACTGCCGCCTCATTGCGAATCTTCCCCTCTCCCGCGATCGGATCGACCTGCGGTCGACCGAGGGCGGGGGAGGGAGGGACCCGCGGCAAAGCCGTGGGAGGGAGGGGGCACGCGTACACCTCCGTACGCCCCCGCACTTCACGCATCGCGAACCGCCGTACGCCGCAGTTCACGAAGCCAAACCCGCTTCTTACGCACCCGCACTGGCACGTACACCCGCCTGCCGACGATGGTCCTTCGCAACGCACACCAACCGCGAAGGCACCATCCCGATGCGCACGCACGCCAAGCTTCCCATCGCGTTCCGTATCCTGCTGGGCTTCTCTCCCTGGCTGCTGTTCGGCGCCGTCCTGCCGCTCGGCGGACTGCTGCCGGCCTCCCTCACGGCACTGGCGGCCAGCCTCGCGCTCTGCGTCCTCGACAGGCTGCGCGGTTCCCTCAAGGCGCCCGAACTGGTGGCTGCCGCCTTCTTCGCCATCCTGCCCGTCTGCGGTCCGCTCGGGTGGGATTGGCCGGTCCACAATCTCGGCCTCTCCATCCACTTGGCGCTGGCAGCCATGGCCTTCGGCAGCATCGCAGCCGGCAGCCCCTTCACCCTCCAATATGCCCGTGACGACTGGCCGCGCGAGTATTGGCACCTGCCGCAGTTCGTCGCCGTCAACCGGCTGATGACGGCGGTCTGGGGCGTGCTGTTCCTGATCGGCGGTCTCGGCTTCGCCGCCCTGCCCGGCTGGGAAGCTGCTTTCTCCATCGGCAGCAGCGCGCTGGGCATGGTCGCCAACCGGCTGCTGCCGGATTGGATCGTCGGGCGGGCAATGCGGCGCCGGCTGGCCGAAGCCGATCCGCATCCCTGGCCGGCTCCCGCGATCCTGAACCGGACGCGCGCAACGCCGAACGAGCGTGACGTGGTGGTGGTCGGCTCCGGCATCGGCGGCCTGACGGCGGCGGCGCTGCTGGCGCGGGCCGGGGCGCGGGTGACGGTGCTGGAGGCGCATGACCGCCCCGGCGGCTTCTGCACCTCTTGGACGGTCAAGGCGCGCAACCGCAGCGAACCGGGCGCCGAGCCTTTCCGCTACGTCTTCGATGCCGGTGTCCACGACATCAGCGGCGCCCATCCCGGCGGTCCGGTCGACCATCTGCTGCGCTCGCTGGGGGTCGAGGACCGGGTGGATTGGCAACCGGTGAACCGCGGCGTCGCGCTGGACGGCGAGTTGCTTCAACTGGCCGACGATGCCGATGGGCTGGCCGCCCAGATCGCCGCCGACCACCCGCCCAGCGCCGCCGGAGCCGCCGCCTTCCTGGCGGAGATGCGGGCGGTCTATGACGACATGTATCGCGGCTGCGCCGACAGCGGCCTGCCCAACATCCCGCAATCGGTGGCGGCTATGCGGCGCTATGTGACGGAAAGCCCGCACGCCATGCGCTGGATGGCCCGGCCTTTCCAGGAGATGCTGGACCATTACATCCCCGACCGCGCCGGCCAGCGCCTGCTGACCGTGCTGACCGGCTATCTCAGCGACCGGACGGAACTGCTGACGGCCGGCCAGATGGCGCCGATCTTCGGATACTGGTTCTCCGGCGGCTACTATCCGGCCGGCGGATCGCAGGCTTTGGCCGATGCGCTGGCCCAGTCGATCCGCGCTGACGGCGGAGAGGTCCGGCTGCGCACCCCCGTCACCCGTATCCTGATCGAGAACGGCCGCGCCGCCGGGGTTGAGACCGCAGATTCTAAGATCGCTGGCGGCCGCACCGTCCGTGCTCCGGCCGTGATCTCCAACGCCGACGTGCGGCGGACCATGCTGGAACTGGTGGGGGCAAAGCATCTGCCGGCCGCCTATGCCGCCTGCTGTGCGGCGCTGCGTCCGTCCACCTCGGCCTTCATGGTCACGCTTGGGCTGGACATGGTCCCCGACCTGCCGGCGATGACCTTCCTGCCGCGGGATCAGACCGGCTTCGGCATGGCGATCGCCGTCCCGTCCACCCACGACCGCAGCCTCGCCCCCGAAGGGCATGCCGCGGTGGCTCTGCTGCGGCTGGCCCCGGCCGATGCCGGCTGGAACCGCGCCGATCCGGCCTACAAAGCGCGCAAGCGGGCGGAGGGCGACGCGATGATCGCCGCCGCGTCCCGCCTGATCCCCGATCTGGAACGGCACATCACCACCCGGCAGGAGGCCAGCGCCGCCACCTTCGCCCGCTATGCCCACACCAGCGCCGGCAGCATCTACGGCATCGCCCCCGACCAGCATCGGCTGACCCGCCGCAGCCCGATCCCCGGCCTGTGCCTGACCGGCGCCGGCGTCTTCCCCGGACCCGGCGTGGAGGCCTGCGTCATCTCCGGCCGTCTGGCCGCCGAAGCCCTGCTGGGCAAGGAGAGCCTGACGCCCGAGGCCCTGCGCAACGCCGCCGGGCGGAGCGCCGCCCGTTGTCCCGCTCTACCGGTGGCGCAGATGGGCTGAGTCCCATTCCGCAAACCCGGCCCCGGCAAACCCGGCCATCGCCCGGACCTCTGCCGGACTGCGGCCTTCGTCGCGGAGCGAGCGCAGGGTCTGGGCGCGGTCGCGCTTGGCCAGCCGCTCGCCCGCCGCGTTCCGCAGCAGGCCGTGATGGTGGTAGTCGGGAGGGTCGTAGCCCAGCAGAGCCTGCAGCAGGCGGTGCAGGTGGGTGGCGAAGAACAGATCCTCGCCGCGGGTGACCAGCGTCACGCCCTGCAGATGGTCGTCGACGGTGACGCTGAGGTGATAGCTGGTCGGCGTGTCCTTGCGGGCCAGCACCACGTCGCCCAGCAGTTCCGGAGTCGCCTCCTGCCAGCCCTGGGCGCGGTCATGCCAGCGCAGCGGTCCGGTCAGCCGGCAGGCGGCGGCCACGTCGAGTCGCAGTGCCCAACTGTCGCCACGGCCGATCCGCTCCGCCCGCTCCTGGGGCAGGCGGTGGCGGCAGGTGCCGGGATAAAGGGGACCGTCGGGGCCGTGCGGCGCTGCACCGGCCCGCGCGATCTCGGCGGCGATGTCCTTGCGGGTGCAAAAGCAGGGATAGAGCACGCCCAGCGACTCGAGCCGGGTCAGTGCCGCGCGGAAATCGTCGAAATGGTCGGACTGGCGCCGGACCGGGCCGTCCCAGTCGAGGCCGAGCCAAGCCAGATCCTCGATCAGGTCGCGCTCGTAGTCGGGGCGGCAACGGTTGGGATCGATGTCCTCGATCCGCAACAGGAAGCGGCCGGCGGCGCTGCGGGCGGTGGTCCAGCCGAACAGCGCGGAATGGGCATGCCCCAGATGCAGGTGCCCGGTCGGGCTGGGGGCGAAGCGGGTGACGAGATCGCTCATTCCCGCTTTATAACGGATCGCGCGCCGGACAGGGCGCGGGATGTGACGATCCGATTGGTCTCAGATGTAGGGATTGTCGCGGATCGGCTCGACCGGGATCTCTTCGCCCTCCAGATACAGCGCCAGGCGGCGGCGCAGCTCGCGGTCGAAAGCGTCGATGCGGATCTGGCGCTCACGCTCCTCGCGTTCGCGGCGCTTCTGGGCGAGGTCGATGATGACGGCGGTCATGGCGGACTTTCCTCGAGGTCGCTTCCGGCCGGCGCGGGCCGGCAGGATCGGCTTGGATCAACGAGACCCACCATGGCGCCGCTATGGTTAACGAGGGGTAAGCGAGCAAGGCAAGCGCTGGTCTTTTTTCCCGATGTCACAGCCGCCGCGCGTGGTGCCGGATGACCGGTTCCCGCCCCTGCCGGTAATGCCCTCAGCGCGAAAAAGGTTACACAACGGTGAAGAAATTCGGCCCCACCGGGTCAAGATGTTGAGTCCGGGCCGCCGATCCACTATGTATCTGGTTGTCCCGGATCGGCGATCCAGCAGTTGGGCCGGCTGCCGGGGCGGAGTAGACACGCCCCCGCGCACAAAGCCGCCTTGGTGTCGCGTGCCGGGATCCAGACACGGTTTCAGACAAGGGAGTGGCCATTGGCTCCACCACCCGATCACTGTCCGGCTCTGGTGCTGAACGCGGATTTCCGCCCGCTCAGTTACTTCCCCTTGTCGCTATGGTCCTGGCAGGAAGCGGTCAAGGCGGTCTTTCTGGAGCGGGTCAACATCGTATCGCACTATGACCGGGTCGTCAGATCCCCAAGTTTCGAAGTCCGGTTGCCCAGCGTCATCTCTCTGAAAGAGTTCATTCCGGCAACGCGCCGTCCGGCCTTCACCCGCTTCAACGTCTTCCTGCGCGACCGCTTCACCTGCCAGTATTGCGGCCGCCCCTTCCCCACCCACGACCTGACCTTCGACCATGTGATTCCGCGGTCCCGCGGTGGTCGGACGACGTGGGAAAACGTCATCACCTCCTGTTCGGCCTGCAACTTGGCGAAGGGCGACCGCCTTCCCCATGTCTGCGGGATGATCCCGCTCAGTCCGCCCTTCCAGCCCACCGCCTACGAGCTGCAAGAGAATGGACGCGCCTTCCCGCCAAACTTCCTTCACGAGAGTTGGCGGGATTTTCTTTATTGGGATTCGGAACTGGACCCGATGTAGGACCGCGATATGCGATACGGGCGGGGGCGGGGGCGGGGCCTTGCCTCCACTCTACTCCACCCGTCCCAGCCTGACCGTCAGGGGCCAGCGGATCCGCCGCTCGCGCTCCGACTCGCCCCACAGCGGCGCGATCTCCTCCGCGAAGTCTTCCAACGGGTTCCGGCCGAGCGCCTTGGTCGCCGCCTTCACCCCCGACCAGGTGTTCATGTAGCCGAGCAGCCGGGGCAGCGACCACACCGCCTCCATCGCCAGCGGCGGCACCGGTGGCTCAGGAAAAGGAAAGTCCATACTGCGGTAGCCGTCGATCACCTTCCAGCGGTCGGCCGGCCAGTAGGGGCCCAGCGTGCCGTTGTGAAAACGCTCCACCACCGGGTCGAGCACTGGATCGTCCAGTTGCTGCAACGCGTAGCAGACCAGCGCCACCGCCGCCCCCGGCTTCGCCACCCGCCGCACCTCGGCATAGAAACGGTCGAGGTCGAACCAGTGCGCCGCCTGCGCCGCGACGATCAGGTCGCAGCAGTTGTCGGGCAGGCCGCCGTCCTCCGCCGGGGCGACGGCGTAGCGGACGTTGGGATGAGGTTCGGCTTGCGCGATCTGCTCCGCGCTGGCATCGGTGGCATGGACCGCTTCGAAGCGGGCGGCGAGCGCGACGGAGAATTGCCCGTTGCCGCAACCGACGTCCCAGGCCAGGCCGCGGGCCGGAGCCGCATCGGCCAATGCATCCGCCAGAGCATCCGGGTATGTCGGCCGGAAGGCGCGGTAATCGCCGGCATGGCCGGAGAAATGGTCCTTGAAGGAGGTCATCGGTCTGGAGTCGCCCCGGAATGATTAGGGTTGGAATTCCGCGGCGGATGAGGATAAACCCTGTGGGTTCGTCGCGGAACCCTTCCCAGGCCGTCCCGCATCTTTCCGCTGTGGCGCAGGCGCGCCGGGCGTGCTAACCAAGCGCGCGCTTTTTCGTGCGCCCCGCCAACCACCCGTGTCCGGCATGCAGACCTTCCTGGAATTCGAAAAGCCGATCGCCGAGCTTGAAGGCAAGATCGAGGAGTTGCGGCACCTGACCAACGCCGGCGACATCAACATCGCCGACGAGGTTGCAAAGCTGCAGGCCAAGGTCGACAAGCTCCTGCGGCAGACCTACGCCAAGCTCACGCCCGCGCAGAAGGTTCAGGTGGCCCGCCACCCCAATCGTCCGCATTGCCTGGACTATGTGCACGGCCTGATCGAAGACTTCACGCCGCTGGCCGGAGACCGCCATTTCGCCGAAGACCGCGCGGTCATCGGCGGTCTGGGTCGCTTCCGCGGCCGTTCGGTGGTGGTGATCGGCCAGGAAAAGGGCAACGACACCGAATCGCGCGTCCGCCACAATTTCGGCATGGCGAAGCCCGAAGGCTACCGCAAGGCCCAGCGCCTGATGGATCTGGCCGACCGCTTCAAGCTGCCGGTCGTCTCGCTGGTCGACACCGCCGGCGCCTTCCCCGGCGTGCAGGCGGAGGAGCGCGGCCAGGCCGAGGCCATCGCCAAGAGCATCGAGCGCTGCCTGCGGCTGAACGTGCCGATGGTCGCCTCGGTCATCGGCGAGGGTGGATCGGGCGGCGCCATCGCCATCGCCACCGCCGACCGCGTGCTGATGCTGGAACACGCCATCTATTCGGTGATCTCGCCGGAAGGCTGCGCGTCGATCCTGTGGCGCAGTTCCGACATGGCGGGCGAGGCGGCCATCGCGCTGCGCCTGATCAGCCAGGACCTGAAGGAACTGGGCGTCATCGACCGCGTGGTGAGCGAGCCGATCGGCGGCGCCCACCGCGACCCGGCCGAGACCATCAAGAAGCTCGGCGACTGCATTGAGGAGTCGCTGGGCGAACTTGACGACCTCGACGGCGTCACGCTCCGCGCCAAGCGCCGCGAGAAGTTCCTGGAGATGGGGCAGAAGGGGCTGGGGTAAGTCCTCGCCTGTGTGCCCCCTCCCCATCCCTCCCCCGCCCTCGGCGGTGGAGGGGGCAGGAGCTTTGCAAAAGTACAGCGGCAGTCCCCTCTCCCGCAAAGCGGGGGAGGGTTAGGGAGGGGGCAACACCACCTCACCCCAAAAATCCGTGCAGGAACCAGCGCGGCCATTCCCCCGGCCGGTACAGTCCGGCGCGGAACAGCCAGAAGCGGCGGCCGGCGCCATCCTCCACGCGGTAGTAATCGCGCACGGCCAGCCCCAGCGATCCCTCCGGACGCCACCATTCGCATTCGATCCGCTCCGGCCCCTCGGCCCGGCTCACCCGGTGGCGCAGGCCGCGCCAGACGAACTGCAGCGGCGGATCGTCGGGCAGCGGGGCGGTGGCCTCGATCGGTTCGGGCGGGGTCAGCAGGCGCAAGGGCCGCGGCCGGCCAGCCGGCCAGGGCTTCGGCAGCGGCAAGGCTTCCACCGGCGCCAAAGGCGCCACACAGCGTTCCGGCAGCCAGCTTTCCCGCGGGACCAGCCGCAGCACCGCCCGCTCCCCCAGCCGCAGAGCCAGCCGGTCGACCAGTTCCGCCAGCCGGTCATCGATCCCTTGGCCGTCAATCCCCTCGCCGTCGATGCCGGTCTGGATGGCGGTGAGCGGCCCCGTCTCCGTCGCGGACAGCACCAGCGTCTCCAGCCCCGGACCGGGGTCGATCCGCTCCAGCAGCGGGGCGGCCAGCCGGGCCAGCGCCGCCGGATCGCGGGTCGGGCGGCTGGTGCCGAGCGTCAGGCTCTGCGGTTCGTCGTCCACCCGCTGGTCGGTGCGGTGGGCGTCCAGCCGCAACCGGCGCACCCCCTGCCCCGCCGCCTCCAGCCCCTTGCACAGCCGGCCCAGCAGATGGCGGAGCGCCCCGGCGATCGATTCGGGCGTGGCGATCGGTTCGGCGAAGGTCAGGCGCTCGCGGTGCTCCGGCACCGGCCGGCGCGGGGAGATCGGTTCGTCCAGTCGGCCGAAGGCCTGATCGTATCGTTGCAACAACCTACCCCCGAACCGCGCCGCAAGGCCGGCCCGCGGCATGGCATGCAGGTCGCCGATCCGGCGCAATCCCAGCGCATGCAGCCCCTCCACCATCTCCACGGGCAGGCGCAGGGCGGCAAGCGGCAGGCCGTCCAGCCGCTCCAGCCGCCGGTCCTCCGGACTGCCGAACCGCACCAGCCCCCAGGCGGCGGCGGGGGTGTCGGCGATGGCGGCGCGGGCACTGAAGCCGGCGGCGCGCAGCCGGCCGGTCAGGTCGGCGGCCAGCGCCGTCTCGCCCTCACATAGGCCCTCACATGGATGGTTGGCGAAGAGGTGGGCGCAGCCGGTGATGTCGATCACCACCCCGTCCGGTTCGTCCGCCGCGGTCCACGGGCTGTAGCGTCGCGCCCAGTCGACGATGCGGTCGAGCAGGACCGAATCGGCCTCCGGCGTTGCCTCCGCCACCTCCAGCGCCGGTTCCAGGGCACGGGCGTCGCTGAGGGTATGGCCGGGAGCGATGCCGGCCGATGCCGCCGCC
The DNA here is from genome assembly GCF_035628975.1 of Azospirillum sp. Classification (GTDB taxonomy): domain Bacteria; phylum Pseudomonadota; class Alphaproteobacteria; order Azospirillales; family Azospirillaceae; genus Azospirillum. Next base: position 99,918 of record NZ_DASPIS010000067.1, read on the forward strand.
CGGTTGACCGCGACCACCATCCGCCGCTGGCGTTCCGTCCGCAGCAGGGCGAAGGGGCGGGCCCGCAACTCGGGCGGCATGCTCCGCTCCCTCGCATCGGTGGGCAGCCGCGGCAGCCACAGGGCGAGGATGCGGCGCCTTCCTCCCCAACGACCCAATCCCCTCTCCCCCCCGGGGAGAGGGTTAGGGTGAGGGGGAGGCGCGGCGGGACCTTTGCCAGCATCCTGCAGCGGCTCCCCCTCACCCCGACCCTCTCCCCGGGGGGGAGAGGGGGATAAGGGCGGGTGGCGAGGGAAGCGCGTCATACGGGAACCAACAATCAGAACAAAGAAAGAACACTTTAGCGCCAGCTTGGCTGCGAGGGGAGTCCCTCCTTTAGGGTCATCTTGCCGAAACGTTCGGCAGTGCCGACATTCAGTTCATGACCCCACATCTCCCGCCTCTCGTCGTCCGCCGTCTGTTACCGCTGGCTTTTCTGCTGGCCGCAGGCGCCTGTGCACCGTCGGAGTTGCGCGACGATGCCCCCGGCCGCGCCCAGGCCTTCCCGCCAGTCTACAACCAGACATTCGTTCCGGGAGGCGGGGAGCGGCGGACCTGGAGCCAAATCCAGGCGGAGCAGTCGCGCGACTCCAGCCCCGGCACCGCCGCCCGGCCGCGGCAGGCCGAGGAAGCGCAGCCCCGCGCCAACCCCAGAGACACCAACTCGGGAAACGCCGACCGGCCGCCCCCCAAACGTCCCCGCGGCAGTTCGTCGCCCCCGCCCGACCCGGCCGCCCTGCCGCAGCCGCCGCGCCCGATCCCGGTGCCGCCCCCGCCCTCCTCGCAGAGCGCCACCGACGCCTTCAAGCGCGACCTGATCCGGCCGGAGGTGGACCGCATGCGCACCGACGACGCCATGGGGCGGCTCGACCCGCTGGGCCAGCGCGACCTGATGAAGCGCGAGAACGACCTGCGCCAATGGGGCGACCCGCTGGCACGCTAATCTCCTGGCAGGATCCCTCCGGCAGCATCCTCCCGGCAGCCTCCGCCTTGGCGGCTTGACCCCGCACCCGCTCTGCCGCCATACCGGCCCCGTGATTCGGAACGGACGGAGGATGCGGGCGCATGACGACGGTGACGGGGGCCTTCGGCAACGGGCTGACCACGCCGGTGTGGGTGCTGCAGCATCTGCTGGGCATCCTCGGCATCGGCCTATGGGCGGGGCAGGCCGGCGGCACTGCGGTCTGGCAGGTGCCGGCCGCCGCCGTGACCGCGGCGCTGGCGGCGGGCTTCGCCGCGCAGATGGGGCTGCGGCTGCCCTATGCCGGTCCGGGGCTGGCGGCTTCGCTGGTCGTGATCGGATCGCTGGTGGCGCTGGGGGTGCGGGCGCCGGCCGTGCTGGCGGTACTGGTCGCCGCGGTCGCCGCGGTGTTCCATGGCCATACCCACCAGGGGCCGCCGCTCTACTGGGCCGGCTTCGCCGCCGGGCTGATGCTGGTGGCCTGCGGCGGGCTCGGCCTGTCGATCGCGGTGACGCAGGCCGAGTCGGACCGGGCGGTGCGCGTGTGTGGCGGTGCGGTAGCAGTCGCGGGCGTTCTCGACCTCGTCGGCGTGATTTGACCGGTTGCGCCTTGAAATGAGGGGGTTGCGCGGAAATCTTTGAAGGCACCCCTCTTCCCAGCCCGGATGACCGGGCCAGACGAACGGAACGCCCCGGTGCCCCGCGCAGCCGCCAAAGCCTGCCTTACCCCGCCGGGGCTCCCCTCGAAGGGGCTTCAGACGCATTCCGATGCGGCCCCCCCGATCAGCCCACTGACCCGCCGGCGACTGCTGGGCCGCCTGTTGGGCGGGTTGGCGCTGCCGCCGCTGCTGGCTTCGGTCGGCGGCTTGGCGTCGGGCGGAGGACGGCCGGCGGCGGCGCAGGACCTGCGCTATTTCCGCATCGGCACCGGCACCACCGCCGGCACCTATTTCCCGATCGGCGGGCTGATCGCCAACGCCATCTCCAACCCGCCGGGGTCCCGGCCCTGCGACAAGGGCGGAAGCTGCGGCATCCCCGGCCTGATCGTGGTGGCGCAGGCCAGCAACGGCTCCGTCGACAACATCGAGCTGCTGCGCGCCGGCACGGTGGAAGCCGGCTTCGCCCAGGCTGACGTCGCCTTCTGGGCCTACAGCGGCACCGGCAACTTCACCGGGAAGCGCCCCTTCGCGGAGCTGCGCTCGCTCGGCATGCTCTATGCGGAGGCGATCCAGATCGTCGTCCGTTCCGACGGCTTCATCGACCGCATGGCCGACCTGAAAGGCCGCAGCATCTCGCTGGGCGAGGAAGGATCGGGCACGCTGGTGGAGGCGCGGCTGATCCTGGACGCCTACGGCTTGTCGGAGACGACGATCACGCCGCACTACCTGAAGCCCGGCATGGCCGCCGACCGTCTGGCGAAGGGCGAACTGGACGGCTTCTTCATGGTCGGCGGCTTTCCGGTGTCGGCGGTCGCCGACGTGGCGGCGCGCGTGCCGATCCGCCTGGTGCCGCTGGATGGCGAGCCGGCCGCCCGGCTGCTGCGGACCCAGCGCTTCTATATCGAGGACGAGATCCCCGCCAACGCCTATCCCGGCAGCGCCGCCACCCCGACGCTGAGCCTGGGGGCGGAACTGCTGACCCGCGCCGACCGCAATCCGGACCTGATCTATGGCGTCGTCCGGGCGCTGTGGCACGAGAACACCCGCCGCATCCTGGCCGACGGGCATCCGCAGGGCCGCAATTTCGACCCCGCCCGCGCAGTCGCCAACGTCTCCGTCCCCCTGCATCCGGGAGCGGAGCGCTATTACCGGGAGGCCGGCCTGCTGGGCAACGCCGCCAACGAGGAGAATCGCGCGCCCGCATCAACACCCGAGAACGGTTCCGGCACCGGAGACAAGCCCGCCGGAGACAAGCCGGTTGGGAACAAGCCGGCGGGGGACAGGTCTGCCGGGGATAAAACCCCAAAGGATCAGGCTGCGGGGGAGAAGACGGCACGCTGAGGCGCCCGCTCATCGGACGAGACGAAAGGACCGTTCCCGGACGGCCTGCCGAGGGAATATTCTGTTTCCCATCCGGTTGATCCAGACGATCGACCGCAACGGGCAGAGGGGAGGAGGCATGCCGGCCGGCGAAGGGAGGGGCATCGCGATCCGTTCCGTCCGCAGCGCCGACGCGACGCGCTGCGCCGAGATCTTCCTGCATGGCCGCCGCCAAGCCTTTTCCTGGCAGCCCGCCGACCGCTTCGGACTGGACGATTATTACGACTGCGTGCGCGAGGATGCGGTGCTGGTCGCCGAGGCGGACGGGACGGTGGTCGGCTTCGTCTCCCTCGATCCGCAGGCCCGCATCATCCACAACCTGTTCATCGACCCCGGATGGCACAAGCGCGGCATCGGTTCCGCCCTGCTGCGCGAGGCTCTGGGCCTGCTGCGCGGCGGCCAGCGCCCGGCCGAACTTGCCTGCGCCGCCCGCAACGCCGCCGCCCGCGCCTTCTACGAACGCAACGGCTGGACGCCGGTGACCGCGCCATCCAACGAAGGGGACGCACTGGTGCTCTACCGCCTGTCGCGGGCGGGGTGAGGCGCCCGCTCATCCGCCATCTTTCCTTGCTGCCCCTCTTGCCGGAATCCCCGTCGCCCCTCCCCCAACGAGACGCGCAAGCGCCGATGCGCGGACTGTTTTCGCGTGCCGCGTTGCGGTAAAGTCCCGCCGCCATGCGAACCCTGTACCACCACCCGATCCACCCCCTGTCGCGCGTCGCGCGCGTGATGCTCGCCGAGAAGGGCCTTCCCTTCGAACCCGTGGTCGAAAAACCATGGGAGAGGCGCACCGAATTCCTGAAGATGAACCCCGCCGGCGAGGTGCCGGTGCTGGTGGAGGAGGATGGGACCGTCGTCGCCGGCGGCCTCGCCGTGATCGAATATCTGGAGGAGGCCTATCCCGACACGCCCCTGCTGCCGCGGGAGGTCGCGGCGCGGGCGGAGGTGCGGCGGATCGCCGACTGGTTCCTGTACAAGTTCGAACGCGAGGTGGGCGAGAATCTGGTGGGCGAGAAGCTGATCAAGCGGCTGTCCGGCCAGGGCCATCCCTTCGCGCCGGCGATTCGCGCCGGTCTTGCCAACATCACCTACCATCTCGACTATATCGCCTTCCTGTCGGAACGGCGGCCCTGGCTGGCGGGAACCGTCTTCACGCTGGCCGACATCGCCGCCGCGGCCCAGCTGTCCTGCCTGGACTATATCGACAACGTGCCGTGGGACCGCAGTCCGGAAACCAAGGACTGGTACGCCCGGATCAAGTCGCGCCCCAGCTTCCGCGCCCTGCTGGCCGACAACGTCACCGGTTGCCCGCCACCCCGGCACTACGCCGATCTGGATTTTTAACGCCATCTTAGGAACTGACGCATCAGAGGCATGGACCGGCCTCGCGTATCAGGCTTAACGTGCTCCCAAAATCGTAAGTTGGGAGTTGTTCCTCGATGCGTCTGCGCCGTCTTTCGTCCGTCCCGGCCCTGCCGGTCCGTTCCCTGCGGCCTGCCCTGATCGCCGGCGGCATGCTGGCACTGGTGGCCGGCTGGCCACTCTCCCAGGCCGCCCACGCCGCCCCCGCGGTCGACGAAGCAGGCGCCAAGGCGCTCGCCGCGTCGCTGAAGAAGGATCTGCCCCGCTGGTTCCCGCCGCCCACCGAGGATGGCGAAGGCATCGGTTTCGAATGGCAGGGCGACCCGACCGTCAAGCCGGCCGGCGACCATTACGACGTCGCCCTGCCGCGCCTGTCGGCGGAGGATGCCGAAGGCACCCTGTTCGACATCGGCACCGTCCTCTTGTCGGTGACGCCGAAGGACGACGGCCAGTACGGCGTCTCGATCACGCTGCCCAGCGCGATCAAGGTGCAGAACCTGGACGACAACGACGAGTATGTCGACGCGGCCACCATCTCCATCGGCAAGCAGTCCTTCACCAGCACCTGGTCTGGCAAGCTGGAGACCCTGCTGGCGGTCGATGGCGCCTACAACGACATCGCCGTCAGCGCCGCCGACGGCAAGGGTAAGATTTCCATCGCCTCCATGACCATGGTCCAGGACCTGAAGCCTGAGGCCGGTGCCGGCGGCGCCACTCTGTGGAGCGGCCCGGCCGCCTTCGCCTTCGGCGGCCTGTCGGTGCTGGACGAGAAGAACAAGGAGCTGGTGAAGATCGGCGGCGTCACCGCCGAGGCCGCCTACAGCCGAGTCGACCTGACCAAGGTCAGCGCGCTGCAGAAGCTGTCGGAGCAGGCCGCCGCCCGGGGCGTGCCGCCGACGCCTTCGGAACTGCTGCCGAAGATGCAGGGCATGTTCGGCGGCATCACCGGCGCGATGCGCCTGACGAACCTGTCGGCCGTCAACCCGGAGGACGGCACGAAGATCACGCTGGGCCAGCTCGCCTTCCGCAGCGGCCTGACCGATCTCGACCAGGCGCTGTCGACCGTCAGCATGGGCATCGAGGCCCGCGACTTCGCCATGACGCCGTCCCCGGCACCCGCCGCCTTCACCCCGCGCGCCTTCGAAATGAAGCTGTCGGTCGCCAAACTGCCGAACACCGCCTTGTGGAAGGCCTTCACCGAGCTCGCCAAGACCGCCGAGGCTGAAGAGGCTCCGCCGCCGAAGAAGGGCGCCAAGCCGGCCAAGGCCCCGCCGCCCCCGCCGTCGTCCGACGTCATCATGCAGCAGGCGATGGCCGCGATGGGCGAGGCCGGGACCGAGCTGCGCATCGACGCGCTGAACCTCGACACCCCCGCCACCGCCGGCACCGCCACCGGCGCGGTCAAGGTCGCGACCCAGGCCGCCTTCGGCGTCACCGGCGGCGCCACCGTCCTGCTGCGCGGCATCGACGCCGCGGTGAAGGCGATGCAGCCGGCGCCGGGCACCAAGCCCGACCAGGAGACGCAGGATCTGCTGGCCGGCCTGGCGATGGTCCAGGCCCTGGGCCAGGCCGGCAAGGACGACAGCGGCGCCGAGATCCGCACCTACAAGATCGACGTGACGGATGCCGGCCAGCTCCTGCTGAACGGCGCCGACATGACCGCCCTGCTGGCTGGCGGCAGCGAGCCGGCACCGGCTCCGGCACCGAAGAAGAAGTAAGGGGAAGCGCCGGGCGGCGGTTGCCCCCTCCCTAACCCTCCCCCTCTTCGAGGGAGAGGGGACTGCCGCCGCTCTGCAACTGACTCCCTCTCCCTCGAAGAGGGGGAGGGTCGGGGAGGGGGCAACCGAAGTCTACGCTTCACCCCAACCGCGACACCCCGCCGCACACCTCCCGCGGTTGCACGGCACAAGCCTCTTGAACGGCAGGGACGCTTTCACATATCTCCGCCGTCTTGACGCCCACCCGTGCAAAACCAACGAAGGTGCCCCCATGACCGAGGAACGGCTCAGTTTTCAAGCCGAGGTCAGCCGTCTGCTCGACATCGTCGCCCACTCGCTCTACAGCGAGAAGGAAGTCTTCCTGCGCGAACTGGTCTCCAACGCGTCGGACGCCTGCGATCGCCTGCGCTATGCGGCCCTGACCCAGCCGGAACTCTCGGCCGACGATCCGAACCTCAAGGTCCGCCTGCTGGTCGACAAGGACGCGCGGACCCTGACCGTCGCCGACAACGGCATCGGCATGAACCGCGAGGATCTGGTCGAGAATCTCGGCACCATCGCCCGCTCCGGCACCGCCGCCTTCATGAAGTCGCTGGAAGGTGCGGAGAAGGGTGACGGCAAGAAGGACGTCAACCTGATCGGCCAGTTCGGCGTCGGCTTCTATTCCGCCTTCATGGCCGCCGACAAGGTCACCGTGCTGACCCGCAAGGCCGGCGAGCCCCATGGCTGGCGCTGGGAGTCCGACGGCAAGGGCGAGTTCACCATCGCCGAGGCCGACGGCCTGTCGCGCGGCACGAAGATCGTCCTGCACCTGCGCGAAGGCGACGACGAGTATCTCGACGAGGCCCGGTTGGGCGGCATCGTCCGCAAATATTCCGACCACATCGCCATCCCGATCCTGTTCGGCGAGGGTGAGGACGCCAAGGCGCTGAACAGCGCGTCGGCGCTGTGGACCCGGTCGAAGTCGGAGATCACCGCCGACCAGTACAAGGAATTCTACCACCATGTCGGCCACGCCTTCGACGATCCGTGGCTGACCCTGCACTGGCGGGCCGAAGGGGCGCTGGAATACACCAACCTGCTCTATGTGCCCTCGACCAAGCCCTTCGACCTGTTCGATCCGAAGCGCGCCCACCGGGTGAAGCTGTACGTCAAGCGCGTCTTCATCACCGACGCGGCGGAAGGGCTGATCCCGCCCTACCTGCGCTTCCTGCGCGGCGTGGTCGACAGCGAGGATCTGCCGCTGAACATCAGCCGCGAGATGCTGCAGCACAACCCCATGCTGGCCAAGATCAAGGCCGGCATCACCCGGCGCGTCCTGTCGGAACTGTCCAAGAAGGCCAAGGACACCGAGAACGCGGCCGAATACGACAGCTTCTGGGAGAATTTCGGCGCGGTGCTGAAGGAAGGCCTCTATGAGGACTACGAGCACCGGGACGAGTTGCTGAAGCTGCTGCGCTTCCGCACCACCGCCGGCGAGGATCTCGTCTCGCTGGAGCAGTATGTCGCCCGCATGAAGGAAGGCCAGGACGCCATCTACACCATCAGCGGCGACGACATCGACACCCTGCTGCGCAGCCCGCAGCTGGAAGGCTTCAAAGCCAAGGGTGTGGAGGTGCTGCTGCTGACCGACCCGGTGGACGAGTTCTGGATGCCGTCGGTCGGCGTCTATGACGGCAAGCCGTTCAAGTCGGTGACCCGCGGCGGTGCCGACCTCGGCAAGATCAAGGGCGAGGAGACCGAGAAGCCGGAGGAGAAGACTCCGGAGGGCGAGCTGACCGATCTGCTGGCCCTGCTGAAGCTGACCCTGTCCGACGCGGTGAAGGATGTCCGCAAGTCCGAACGCCTGACCGACAGCGCCGTCTGTCTGGTGGCCGACGACAACGACATGGACATGCATCTGGAACGCCTGCTCAAGCAGCATAAGCAGCTGAACGGCGAGGTCGGCAAGCGCATCCTGGAGATCAACCCGTCCCACGCCCTGATCAAGCGGCTGGCCGAACGGGCCAAGGGCAGCGGCGCCACCGACGCGCTGGAGGATGCGGCGTGGCTGCTGCTCGACCAGGCCCGCATCGTCGAGGGCGAGCCCCTGCCCGACCCCGCCGCCTTCGCCCGCCGTCTGGCGAGCGCGATGGAGAAGGGACTGGCGTAAGGATCGCTCCCAGGAGTATTTGCAAGCGCTATCCGGAAAAAGCCCCTCTCCTCTCGCGGGAGAGGGGTTGGGGGTGAGGGGGAAGGGCAACTTTCCCGGCCTTCGGCCGGCCCCCCTCATCCCATCCCGCGGGTCGGCAAAACGCCTTCGGCGTTTGGCCGACCCCGCCCCGCAAGGGGAGAAGGGCCGCTCCGTCCCACCCGGTCGGCCGGGAAGACCAGCGACATGACGGTGCCCTCGTCACGGCGGCTGACGACGTCCAGGCGGCCGCCATGCAGTTCGATCAGGCGCTTGGTCAGCGGCAGGCCCAGCCCGGTGCCGACCTGGGCGCGGGCCAGCGCGCTGTCGATCTGGCCCCAGGGCTCCAGCGCCTTCGCCAGTTCCTCCCCGGTCATGCCGATGCCGGTATCGTGCACCGACAGCCACAGCGTGCCGCCGGCCGCCAGACGGGCGCCCAGCGTCACCACCCCGTCGACCGGCGTGAACTTCACCGCGTTCGACAGCAGGTTCAGCAGCATCTGGCGCAGCTTGCGTTCATCCGCGCGCAAGGGCGGCAAGTCCGTGGGCACGGCGGTGACGATGCGGACGCCATGGCGCGCCGCCCGTTCGGCCAGCAGCCGCGCCGTGACGATCGCCACCCGCACCACGTCCACCGTCCCGTCCACCAGCTCCAACCGGTCGGCATCGGCCTTGGACAGGTCGAGCAGGTCGTTGATCAGCTCCATCAGGTGCCGGCCGCTCTCGGCGATGTCGCGGGCATAGTCGCGATAGAGCGGGATGGCGTGCGGCCCCGCCACCTCCTGCTCCAGCAGCTCGGCAAACCCCATCATCGCGGTCAGCGGCGTGCGGATTTCGTGGCTCATGTTGGCGAGAAAGGCGGTCTTGGCCCGGATCGCCCGCTCGGCCTGCCGGCGCGCCTCCTCCAGCTGCCGGGCACGCAGATCCGTCTGTTCGGCGGAGCGCGCCATCAGCCCGGTCACCGTGCCGACGCCCAGATAGCGGCCCTGGTCCACCACCAGGAAGCCGGTCACCAGCGCCGCCGGCTTCAGCCGGGCCAGCCGCCGCCCGATCTCCGCCAGCGGGGTCGTCCCCTCCACCAGCAGCGGATGGGGATCCATGAGAGCGGACACCTCCACAGTCGAGGCATCATTTCCCCCGTCCGGCGGAAGACGGCTGCGCTCCAGCAGACCGACGACGCACCCCTCGCCATCGACCACCGGCAGGGCAGGCAAATCAGGCTGGCGGTTGAATCGGGCAGCCGCTGCCGCACAATCCTGTCCGGGTGCCAGCGGCGGCACCGGAACCGCCAGCCCGGCGGCGGTGAAGGCGGGTTCGTCCATGTGCGCCTCCGGCATGGCGGCCGCGGCGGGAAGTGGCGGATCGAATGGCGTCACGGCGTCTCACCCCCTCCCCTCTCCGGCGCGATCATGCCCGGTCGGCACCGGTCGCAGGATGCGCGGCGCTCCAGCGGCAAAACCTAGCAGCGGATTATGAGCAATTGGTTTCCGCTCCGGCCATCCACCCCGCCGCAGACCTATACAAAAGCCCTATGACCATGGAAGGAAAGGCTTTTGCACGTTCGGCCGTCCGGCTGTGACCTGGGCATTTGAGAATGGTTCCGAAACACAGTATGATGGTCGGGTATTCGGGGTGCCGCGTTCGGCCGACCGGACTTGTCCGGCCGGCCGGCATTTGCTGCCGGCATCCCGGGCATCAGGGAGACCCGGAGGGGCGATCCGCCGCCCGTCACACAGAACAGGATTACAGGGGATGTCCATGCCCTCGCGCCTCGAAGAATTGTGCGTGAAGAAGGGATTGAAGATGACCGACCAGCGCCGCGTCATCTCGCGCGTGCTGTCGGAGGCAACGGACCATCCCGACGTCGAGGAGGTGCATCGCCGCGCATCCGCCATCGACCCGCGCATTTCCATCGCCACCGTCTACCGGACGATGCGGCTGTTCGAGGAAGCGCATGTGATCGACCGCCTCGATTTCGGCGATGGACGCGCGCGCTATGAAGAAGCAAGAACCGATCACCACCATCATCTGATCGATGTCGATTCCGGTGAAGTCATAGAATTCACCAATGATGAAATGGAACGGCTGAAGGAAAGCATTGCCCGCGAACTGGGCTATGACCTGATCGGCCATCGGCTGGAACTGTACGGCGTCCCGCGCAAGCGGCGTGCCGATAAATCTGAGTCTTAACTATATAACGGACTCTGCGGCGTTGCGCACAAGAGGTGGCGGCTGATTTCACCCCCATCCGGAATCGCCACACGCGCAACGGGCGGGTCAGGCGGCCATCGCTTGCGGGGTGCATCGGGTGCCGGGCTGGACCTTGCGGGCCGATGGCCCAAGGTTAGGCGAGGAGCAAACCTCACTGACCGGAACCGGCCGCACCATGGATGACCGCCACGACGACCGCCCCGACACCCGGCCCGAAAGCCCGCCGACCACGTCCGGGACCGAACCGATCAAAACCCAGGGCTCCAGCCCAAATCACACTGGCCCAAATCCAATCGGACCAGATCCCGTTCTCGAGCGGCTGGACCGCCTGTCGGATCTGCTGCTGCGCCGCATCGACCGGCTGGAAGAGCGGGTCCGCAGCCTGGAGCAGGACAACGGCGAGATCATCAACCTGCTGATCGCCGTCAAGGCCGGTCTGGAGGAGGCCTCCGGCGACCTGATCGCACAGCTGGAGGACGGGGTGGATGCCGCGGAGGTCGAGGAGGAGTCCGAAGACGGAGCGGAGGACGGCCCGCTGTTCGAGACGCCCTGCGGCCCGACGATGCTGCATTGACGGCCCTTCGGCTTGCGGCAGACCGGGAATCGTCCCCAGGGTTGCCGTAAAAGACCTTGTCCGCCATACCGCGGCGGCCGGATAAACGGCGCATGCAGACCACCCCCTTACCCGATCCCGCGCCCCAGCCCCCCCGGATCAGCCTCACGTCGGCGGCGCTCCTGCCGGCGCAGCATCTCGATTTGCCGGCCTCCACTTTGCCGGTCTGCGGTCCGTTGGGCGTCGCCTTCTTCGACTTCGACGGCACGCTGATCCATGGCGACAGCCTGCCGATGTTCGTCGGCGAGGTGATCGGCCGGCGGCGCGCCGCGCTGGCCCTGGCCGACGCCATCCGCTCTGCGATGCACCGTCATGTCCGCGGCCGCGGGCCGGGCTGCGATTTTCCCGGATCGGTGAAGGCAATCTATCTGAAGCGCACCCTGCGCGACCTGCCGGTGGCCGACGCTCTGGCCGCGGCGGAGCGGATGGTGCCCCGCGTCCGCTGGCACCAGCCCATGCTGGAGGTGCTGAAGGAGCATCGCCGGCAGGGACGCCGGGTGGTGGTCGCGACCGGCGCGCTCGACCTCTACATGCCCGCCCTCCTGCGCGGGCTGGAGGTGGACGACCTACTGGCCACGGGGATGGAGGTGGCGGACGGCAAGCTGACCGGCAGGCTCAGCACCGCCAACTGTGTGCGCCTGGACAAGGCGGAGCGGGTGACCGCCTGGATCGCCGGCAACGGCCCGGTCGCCGCCACCTGGGGCTACGGCAACCACCCCAGCGACCTGCCGATGCTGGCGCTGATGCACAAGGGCGAGGTGATCCGCATTCGACGAAGGTCGAACCGCAGGTAGCAGCCGTTTACAACCCGCCTGCCGCCCCGCATACTCCCTGCCGTCCATGACAAAAACATGATGGACGGAGGGGAAACGTGAGCTTCAGCATCGACGCCGACATCCGGATGCCGGGCTATGGCGGGCGCCGGGCCGTGGTGGCCGATGCCGACCGCATCCAACGCGAGGCGCTGGCCGGTCATCTGTCCGGCCGCGGCTTCCAGGTTTCGCAGACCGACGACGCACTGGAAGCGCTGACCATCATCGGTGCGGAGGCGCCGGTCGTGGCATTGCTGCCGCTGGAACATGAAGGCGACGAGGGCGACCGTGCGGCGGCGCTGGCGGCGATGCTTTATCCGCAGACGCGCATCCTGATGACCGGGCAGCGTCTGCAGAACGCTCCCTTCCCCATCCTGCCCCGCCCCGTCGACCTGACCGCACTCGACCGCTGGCTGGACGAGGCGACGGCGTAGGACGACGGCATAGGCTGGGATGCAAGCTCTCCCGCCTTGCCTTACTGGACGCCCTCGGTGTCTCCGAAGCCCGCCACATGCTCCAGCTTTTGCGGGTTGGCGATCTGGTAGATCCGCAAAATCCTACCGTCGGCGATGTCGAAGGCCAGGACGCTGCGGAAGGAGCCGCCCAGTTCGGCCAGCAGCCCCGGTCCGCCGTTCACCCGCACCGGCACGAAGCCGAACCCGACACCCCGCTTGCGCTGGACGCCCATCAGGAAGCGGGCGATGCGGTCGGCACCGAAGAGCGGGTTGACCGCCGTCCTCACCATGCCGCCGCCGTCGCTCAGCCACTGGGCATCGTCCGACAGCAGGGCCACGATGGCCGCATAGTCGCGCCGGACGCTGGCATCGGCGAAGGCGTCGGCCAGACGGCGACCTGCATCCGGATCGCTGATCGTCGCAGCCGGTTCCGCCAGCCGGGCGCGGGCGCGCCGCATGATCTGGCGGCAGGCCTCCACCGACTTGCCGAGCGTCGCCGCGATCTCCGCGTAATCCAAATCCATCGCCTCGCGCAGGACGAAGACCGCCCGCTGGTCCGGCGCCAGCCGTTCCAGCAGCAGCAGCATCGCCAGCGGCACCGACTCGGGATCGGCCCCGTCCTGCGTGTCGCTCTCCCAACCGGACACCTCCGGTTCGGGCAGCCAAAGCCCGTAATAGCGTTCCCGCGCCACCCGGGCGGAACGCAGCCGGTCGAGCGCCAGCCGCGTCACCAGCGTGGTGAGATAGGCGGGGACCGACCCGACGCTGCCGGGCGCCACCGCGGACCAGCGCAGCCAGGCGTCCTGCAGCGTGTCCTCCGCCTCCGCCACCGAGCCGAGCAGCCGGTAGGCCAGAGCGCGCAGCCGCGCCCGCTCGCCCGCGAAGGCGGCGAGCGCGGTGTCCGGGTCGGCCAGCGCCGTCACGCCGCCATTCCCACAGCGGTGCCCTCGATGTGCTGGGCGATGCCGATGCGATTCCAGGCGTTGATCTGCGCCGCCGTAACCGTCAGTTGGGCAATCTGCTCGGCGTTGAAATGGCGTTGCAGCGCCCGATACGCTTCGTCGATGCGGTCATGCTGGGCGCGGGTCAGCACCTCGGCCCAGGCGAAGGCGGTGCGTTCGTCGGGCAGGAACAGATCCGACCGCTCCCACTCGGCAAGGGCGGCGATCCGCTCCTCCGACTGGCCGTCCTGGCGGGCTTCCTTGCTGTGCATGTCGATGCAATAGGCGCAGCCGTTGATCTGCGACACGCGCAGGTCGATCAAGTGGATCAAGCCGGTCGGCAGGCCGCTGCCGCGGATGGTCTTGGCGGTGGCATAGAGCGTGGCGAACAGGGACGGCGCGTCGGTGGCGACGGTGAAACGGAAAGCCATGGTCTGCATCCTCGTATGGAGTGTCATCGCCTCCATGACGAGACACCCCGCTCCGGCGTGACGCATGGCTGCCCCGCGCTCCGTTCAAGGCAGCCGCTCCGGTCCTCAGCTCTCCGTCAGCAACTCCACGGCTTCCTGCAGGATGGCGATCTTGGCGGCGAAACGGCCTTCTGGATCGCTTTCACCGATCAGCCGGATCATCACGCCCAGGGCATGGGCGACCTGCGGCGCCAGCCCGGCATGGCCTCGGACATGGCGCGCGAGACCGGCCAGCGCCGTCCGGTAGGGGCGCCCTTCGAACCCGTCGGTGGCAATCGACTCGAAACGGTTGGCGAGGTCGAGGATCTCGCGGTTGTCGTTCATGCTCTTTCCGCCAGATCGGAGAATGGTGTCAGATGAACAGCATGGCGCCGCCCTTCGGCGCGTCGTTCAGGAAGGTGACGACGCCGCCGGTGGCGACCGGCACGTCGGCGCGCAGTTGAACGCCCGGCGGCAGGCCAAGGGCCCGCAGCCCCATCTCGCAGGCCATCACCGTCACGCCCATGGCGACGCAGGCCTCCAGCAGTTCCTCGAAGGTGGCGAGGCCGTGTGTGGCGAAATAGCGGTCGCGCGCCACCGGCGAGCTGCCGTCGTCGGCGGGGTCAAGATCGTGCCAGCCCAGCACCCCCGGCTCGCTCTCATGCACCAGGGCGCGCAGAGCGCGGCCGGTGAAGAACAGCGTGACCTTGCGGTTGGTGGCCGCCGCGGCGCTGGCCATCACCAGCGCGTAATGGACGCGGTCGAAGCCGCCGGCGAACAGGACGATCGACAGGGCCGAGGTGCTCTCGACCGAGGACTGCGACATGGTGGTGGACATGGTGGGCCGCCTCCCGTCTTTCCCGTGGCGCCCGTCAGTGGGCGGAAAGGTCGTGGATGGTCGGATGATCGCCGCAAAGCGCGCAGTCGGGATCCCGCTTGATGGTGATGCGCTGATAGGACGCATAGAGCGTGTCCATCATCAGCAGGCTGCCCGACAGGCTTTCGCCCAATCCCAGCAGTTCCTTCAGCACCTCCGTCGCCTGCAGCGAACCGACGAAACCGGCCAGCGCCCCAAGCACCCCGCCTTCCGAACAGGACGGCACGGTGCCGCGCGGCGGCGGTTCCGGGAACAGGCAGCGATAGCAGGGGTGCGGCGCGCCCAGATGGGCCTTGAAGGTGCTCAGCTGTCCGTCGAAGCGCAGGATCGCCGCCGACACCAGCGTCTTGCCGGACAGGAAACAGGCATCGTTCAGCAGGAATCGCGTGGCGAAATTGTCCGACCCGTCGGCGACCAGGTCATAGCGGCCGATCAGGTCCATCGCGTTGTCGCGGTTCAGCCGCATCCGGTGCGCTTCCACCCGGACATCGGGGTTCAGCGCGTGGATGCGGGCGGCGGCACTCTCCACCTTCGGGTGGCCGAGCGTCGATTCGTCATGAATGACCTGCCGCTGCAGGTTCGACAGGTCGACCGTATCGTCATCGACGATGCCGATGGTGCCGACGCCGGCCGCCGCCAGATAGAGGAGAAGGGGTGCGCCAAGGCCGCCGGCGCCGACGACCAGCACCTTGGATCGCAGAAGCCGCTCCTGCCCGATGCCGCCGACTTCCGGCAGCACGATGTGGCGGGAATAGCGGTGAAGCTGGGTGTCCGTGAAGTCCATGGCGCGCAGCATAGCGCAAGGATGCGCGGTTGCGGCAACATTCGATGCGGCATTTTCCGAGCCGCGGACGCAGCCCGGCACCTCGAAGACGGTCAGGCTCTCGTCGAGGTGGGCTTCGCTTCCGACGCCCACTGGCGCAGCCGGGTCTGCCGTTCGCGCAGAGTCTTGGAAATGGCACTTTCCTGGTTCAGTCCCGTCTCGGACAACTCCGTATTGCGCGGCACGAGGCTCAGCATGAAATCGGACGGCGACTTCAAACTCGACGGCGGGACCACCACCATCGTGTATTGGCCGGGCTCCAGCTTGTAGGTCGGCTTCTGCAGGAAAGTCTGCTGGGAATCGGGCTTGCCCGAGTCGCTGGCGGCGACGACCTTGCCGTCCTTGTCCATCATCGCCCAGCGCGTGTTGGGAAGCGATATGTTGGCGGTGAAGCTGCCGCCCTGCAGGACGTTGAAGGTGTGCTTCTGGATGCCGGTATCGCCATTGCCCGGCGGCTGGGCGGTGCCCTTCAGCGTTGCGCCGGCACCGGTCACCAGGACGTTCTGACGTTCCGTGACGTCCAACGAATAGTCGCGCACGCCCGCCGCCCGGTTGGCCTGCGAAATGGTCGCCGTGTAGGTGCCCGGCCCCAGCCGCGCGGTGGCGTCCGACGCCGATTCCTTCGACCGGATGGTCGTCACCACCTCGTTCCGGTCGTTGCGGATCTCGACGTTGGTGAAGGTGTTGTTGACCTTGAAATTGAACTCGCCGGCCTTGCTGACCGTGAAGGTCTGGGTGTCGGCGTTGGCTCCGTCGGCGCCGATCTTGGTCGTCTGCCCCTTCAACTGCGAGAAGGAACTGCTCGACAGGTTCGGGACATAGGTGGCGGCGGTCACATCCGACATGGCGGTCTCTCCCCGGCGGCGCGGACGGAAAAGGCTCTGCTGTTACCGGGAAGAGTAGCGCGAACCGCCAATTCCGTCAAATTTCGGGCCGGAATTTCGCGGATAGGATGCGGAGCGGGAGCAAATAACCGCCCCCGCCCCGCGGCATCGACGGTTACTCCAGCCCTTCGAACAGGGCGGTCGACAGGTAGCGCTCGGCGAAGGACGGCAGGATCACGACGATCTGCTTGCCCTCGTTCTCCGGACGGGCACCGACCTCCAGCGCCGCGGCGAGCGCCGCACCCGACGAGATGCCGACCGGAACGCCCTCCAGGCGGGCGACCTTGCGGGCGGTTTCGAAGGCGCGCTGGTTGGAGATGCGCACCACCTCGTCGATCAGCTCCTTCTTCAGGATGTCGGGAACGAAGCCGGCGCCGATGCCCTGGATCTTGTGCGGGCCCGGCATGCCGCCGGACAGGACCGGGCTGTCCTCCGGCTCCACCGCCACGGCCTTGAAGGAGGGCTTGCGCGACTTGATGACCTCGGCGGTGCCGGTCAGGGTGCCGCCGGTGCCGACGCCGGAGATCAGGAAATCGACCTGACCGTCGGTGTCCTTCCAGATCTCCTCCGCGGTGGTGGCGCGGTGGACGGCCGGGTTGGCGGCGTTCTTGAACTGCTGCAGCAGATAGGCGTTCGGGTCGGCGGCGAGGATCTCCTCCGCCTTGCGGATGGCGCCCTTCATGCCTTCCGACGCCGGGGTCAGCACCAGCTCGGCACCCAGCAGCTTCAGCATCTTGCGCCGCTCGACCGACATGCTTTCCGGCATGGTCAGGATCAGCTTGTAGCCCTTGGCGGCGGCGACGAAGGCCAGCGCGATGCCGGTGTTGCCGGAGGTGGGCTCGACCAGCGTCGTGCGGCCGGGGGCGATGGTGCCGGCGGCCTCCGCGGCCTCGATCATGGCGCTGCCGATACGGTCCTTGACGCTGGCCAGCGGGTTGAAGAACTCCAGCTTGCCGATGATCTGGGCCTTGACCCCGGCATCCTCGGCGAGGCGGTTCAGCCGCACCAGCGGCGTGGCGCCGATCGTATCGAGGATGCTGTCATAGATCTTGCCACGGAATTCGGGTGCAGCCATGATTCCACCTCTGAGATTTGTGTTATAAGTGATTTCAACACCCCAGACTGAGCATTATCCAGCGCGGGTGGCCTGTCAAACGGGAAGTAGGGTTCAAACGGGAAGTGGGGTCGCCGGGTCGCCCATACGACCCCACTGATTTCGGTTGAAGCCCCAGCCGAAGCCCCAGCCAAAACTTCAGCCGAAGCTTCAGATCGTGAAGTCGATCCGGTCCTCGGTCTCGCTTTCCACGCCGGCGCGTCGGGCGCGCATGCACAGATCCTCGACCGTGATGGTGTCGAGCTTCGCCATGCATTCCTCCTGCAGCTCGCCCCACAGCGGACGCACGACCTGATGGCCGAGGATGGAACCCGCCGGCTCTTCGATCGGGTCGGTGGCGGTCTCCATCGAACGGACCACCCGCACGATTTCGCCCAGCGTGATCCGCCTCCGCTCGCGCGCAAGCCTGTAACCGCCGCGCGGACCCCGCACCCCGGCCAGCACGCCTTCGCGCACCAACTGCTGAAGCACCTGCTCCAGGTAACGCTTCGGGATGCCCTGGCGCCGGGTGATCTCCCCGGACTGCACCGGCTCGGTGCCCGCGTTGTAGGCGATGTCGAGGACCGCCTCGATGGCGAACATCAGCTTCTTGGAGATGCGGAGCATCACGAGCGACTCCCGGTATTCTGACTGTGCGTGGCGCGGCAGCAAGGGAACCGACGGATCCCGCCGGCACCGGCCTCGTACCGGTCCGCAGGTGGAAACGCCGTCATCTCCCCCATTCCCGCCTGTTGGTTAAAGGCGTTTTACACCTCCGGCACGGGAATTCACAACAGGATTTGTCGCAGACAGACTCGGGAAAAAGCCCTCCTACACACACGGCACGTCCGGCAGTGCCGCCGTCACGGTACGGCGGTCCAGATGCGCTCCGACATAATCCGGTCGCCTGCAAATCACTGTCGCCTACCCTGCCGAAGGGGCTATAACCGACGCCCTGGCTTTGCTATCGCGCGTGTGTGCCCTGATGCCCCTTCGGATCGAGACCTTTTCCAACGTCACCGGCGGCTCCAGCTTCT
>NZ_DASPIS010000068.1:0-26800 GCF_035628975.1 Azospirillum sp.
CGGCCTGGACATCGACCCCTACCGCATCGTCGATGTCGAGCACAGCCACGCCGCCGCCGAAACCGCGGTGGCGCTCGCCCGCACCGGCGAGGCCGAGGCGGTGATGAAGGGCTCGCTGCACACCGACGAGCTGATGAGCGCCGTGGTCAAGAAGGAGACCGGCCTGCGCACCGGCCGGCGCCTCAGCCACGTCTTCATCATGAACGTGCCGACCTACCCGCGCGCCCTGCTGATCACCGACGCCGCGATCAACATCTACCCGACGCTGGAAGACAAGGTGCACATCGTCCAGAACGCCATCGACCTGGCCAAGGTGCTGGGCGTGGAGGTGCCGAAGGTCGCCATCCTCTCGGCGGTGGAGACGCTGAACCCGAAGATCGCCACCACGCTGGAAGCGGCGGCCTTGTGCAAGATGGCCGACCGCGGCCAGATCACCGGCGGCATCCTGGACGGCCCGCTGGCCTTCGACAACGCCATCAGCCGCGAGGCCGCCATCACCAAGGGCATCAAGTCCGAGGTGGCCGGGCAGGCCGACATCCTGCTGGTCCCCGACCTGGAGGCCGGCAACATGCTGGCCAAGCAGCTGTCCTTCCTGGCCCATGCCGATGCCGCCGGCATCGTTCTGGGCGCCCGCGTGCCGATCATCCTGACCAGCCGCGCCGACAATGTCCGCACCCGTCTGGCGTCCTGCGCCGTGGCCGTCCTGTCGGCCGCCGCCCGCCGCCGCGGTGCCGCCGCCGCGGCCGAGTGAGGAGGGCAGGGCACATGTCCAACGCGACGTCCAACGCGATCCTCGTCATCAATGCCGGCTCCTCCAGCCTGAAATTCTCGGTGTTCCGGGATCATGGCGGCGGGGATCCGGTGGTCACCATCAACGGCCAGATCTCGGGCATCGGCACCCAGCCGGTGTTCGAGGCCAAGGACGCCCAGCGCCGTCCGCTCGCCGACAAGAGTTGGGGGGCCGGAGAGGCCAGCGACCGCACGGCGCTGCTGTCCTACCTGCTCGACTGGATCGAGGAGCGGCTGGAGGGGGCGACGCTGATCGCCGCCGGCCACCGGGTGGTCCATGGCGGCGTCCGCCATGCCGCCCCGGTGCTGCTGACCCCGGCCCTGCTGGACGAGCTGGACGGTCTGGTCCCGCTTGCCCCGCTGCACCAGCCGCACAACCTCGCCGCCATCCGCGCGCTGGCCGAGGCGCATCCGGAGCTGCCGCAGGTCGCCTGCTTCGACACCGCCTTCCACCGCAACCAGCCTTGGCAGGCCCAGACCTTCGCCATCCCGCGGGAACTGACGGAGGAGGGCGTCCGCCGCTACGGCTTCCACGGCCTGTCCTACGAGTACATCGCCCGCCGCCTGCCGGAAATCGCGCCGGAACTGGGCGACTCGCGGGTGGTCGTCGCCCATCTCGGCAGCGGCGCCAGCATGTGCGCCATCCATGGCGGGCGCAGCGTCGACAGCACGATGGGCTTCACCGCGCTCGACGGCCTGCCGATGGGCACCCGCTGCGGCACCATCGATCCCGGCGTGCTGATCTATCTGATGCGCAAGGGCATGGACGCCGGCGCCATCGAGAAGATGCTGTACAACAAGTCGGGCCTGCTCGGCGTGTCGGGCATCTCCAACGACATGCGCGCCCTGCTCGACAGCAGCGACCCGCATGCGCAGGAGGCGGTGGAGCTGTTCTGCTTCCGCATCGCCAAGGAGACCGGCGCGCTGGCCGCCTCGATGGGCGGGGTGGATGCGGTGGTGTTCACCGCCGGCATCGGCGAACGCTCCGCCCCCGTTCGGGCGCGGGTCGGCGACAAGCTGGCCTGGATGGGCGTGGAGATCGACGCGGCGGCCAACGAGGCCAATGCGGCGAAGATCTCCACCCCCGGCAGCCGCCTGCCGGTCTACGTCATCCCGACCGACGAGGAACGGATGATCGCGCTGCACACGCGCAAGGTGCTGACGGGGCGGTGAGGGGTGTAGCCTCGTCGCCCCCTCCCCATCCCTCCCCCGCTTCGCGGTGGAGGGGGTAGGAGCTTTGCGGGAGTTCAGCGGCAGTTCCCTCTCCCGCGGAACGCGGGGGAGGGTTAGGGAGGGGGCATCGTTAGCCAAAACCCCCACATCCCCCTGGAGCCCACCCCCCATTCGGTGCTAGCACGCCCCCAGACACCCAGCATTGTCCGGGGAATCCGTGGTCCGCCCCTATCTGCCGTTGAACGCCCTGCGCGCCTTCGAGGCGTCGGCGCGGCATCTCAGCTTCACCCGCGCCGCCATCGAGCTGTGCGTCACCCAGGCCGCCGTCAGCCATCAGGTCAAGCTGCTGGAGGAACGGCTGGGCGCCAGCCTGTTCCACCGGCTGCCGCGCGGCCTTGCCCTGACCGACGAGGGGCGGGCGCTGCTGCCGACTCTGGAGGAAGCGTTCGACCGCATCGGCGGGCTGCTCGACCAGTTCGAGGGCGGACGGTTCCGCGAGGTGCTGACGGTCGGCGCCGTCGGCACCTTCGCCATCGGTTGGCTGCTGCCGCGGCTGACGCGCTTCCGTGAGGCGCATCCCTTCGTCGACCTGCGCCTGTCCACCAACAACAACCGCGTCGACATCGCGGCGGAGGGGCTGGACTACGCCATCCGCTTCGGCGATGGCGCTTGGCACGGCACCGACGCGGTCCGCCTGTTCGACGCGCCGCTGTCGGTGCTCTGCGCGCCGGAGATCGCCCGCCGCCTGCGCGACCCCGCCGATGTCGGCCGCGAAACCCTGTTGCGCACCTACCGGGCCGACGAATGGCCGGGCTGGTTCGCCGCCGCGGGGGTGGAGCCGTCAGCCATGCCGCCGGTCAAGGGGCCGGTCTTCGACTCCTCCTCCCTGATGGTGGAGGCGGCGATCCAGGGGGCCGGGGTGGCGCTGGCCCCGGTATCGATGTTCCGCCGGCCGCTGGCGCTCGGCCTGATCGAGCAGCCCTTCGCCGTCACCGTGTGCAAGGGCGCCTATTGGCTGACCGCGCTGAAATCACGGCCAGAGACGCCGACCATGCGCGCCTTCCGCGACTGGCTGTTCGCCATGGTCACGGAAGACACTGCGGCTTGAGAGGACAAGATGGAGACGGAGGCCGGATTCCGGCCATCGATCCTTCCCAGCTTCCCCTTCTTATTGGCTGTCGGTGCCGCCCCCGGGCAAGTAGCTGCCGACCGCCTTGACGATTGTCAGCGCTGAAGTCGCAAAATCGTCCATACCAACGGAACGGATCGCGGCGGCGACTCGCGCATTCGGTCCAGTGCCGCCATCGGTGACCGCGAACACGCTGGCATCATCTCCGCTCTTGGGCGACAGCAGCTTGCCCAGTGGTCCGGCACCAATCGAGCGGGCCAGCGCGCCGCCGTCCTGCCGGTCATCCAAACGCAACAGCGTCATGGACTCCGGCCCGATCCCGGCGGCACGATTGAACGCCATATCCAGCTTTTGACCAAAACGCGGATCCTGCCGATCGGTTATGCTCAACCCGATGAAGCCTGCGCCGGCCTCGCGGTCCTCTACGGTTGCTCCCGCTTCGCTCTCACCGGCCTCTGCCAGGGCGGATGGCGGTTTGGGCTTGTCGATTCCCCGACTTGCGGCAACGGCGTCCATCATGGCCGTTCCGGCCCGGCCAGTGGTGATTGAGATACTGTCGGATAAGCCGAAGGCGACGCGAAAAGCGTCGGCGGCCTTTCCCATATACTCGCTTGTCGCATTGGCCCAGTCCGCCATTGCCGGAACTGCACCGCCGGTGTGTCGGATCTCCTGATCGCGTTCGGCCGATAGAGCAGTCGGTTGTTCACGCCCCATTACCCGGCGCGCGGCATCGGACAGATCCACGATATCGTTAAGGGGCGGGCGTGGTGGATCCTGAGAGGCGATGGAAGAGGAAGGGCGTGTGGACGCCCCGCTGGGCTTGACTATGCCAATGGTTGCATCGAGCAGAATCTGCGACCCAACGATCTTTGTCATCTCACAGCCTTTCGGTGCATTGCTTTTATAGTATGCAAGAGAAGCTGGCGCATCAAGAAGTTGGCGCATGCTCAAGGCAATATTGATTTAATAAGTTACCTATCTAAGTGCAATGCATCCGCCATCACGCCATTCTTCCGCGACTGGCTGTTCGCCATGGTCGCGGAAGACACCCCCGACGGAGTGGTCAGGACAGCGTGACGCGGCGCGGCGCCTGCTGCCGCTCTTCCCGGCGCTGCCAGAAGCGCAGGCGCATCCGCGGCGCCACGAACCAGGCGATGGGGGCCGCCAGCACGATGCTGAGGATCACCACGGTCGGCATCAGCGTCATCGCCTGCTCGGAAAAGCTGGGGACCGCCAGAACCAGGACGGTGCCGATGCCGAAGACCACACCCTGGATCATGCCGTAGATCAGGATGGCGAGGCGTAAACGGGTGGACATGGTGCTGCTCCGCTAAAGTGGATTGGTGCAAAGACCGCTTCGCACTTCAACCAAGACGCAGCCGCAATGTTCCGAACGCCATCGGGAGAGGACCGATTCGCCCGATAGCGTTCGTATACATACAATTACTTGGCGTAAGCCGGGCCGTTGCTTACCGGTGCGCCCGCCACCACGCCATCAGCCCAGTGGTGGAGCTGTCATGCGCCCCCTCGGCCGGGCCGCTCTCCATCTCCGGCAGGATGGTGTTGGCCAACTGCTTCCCCAGTTCGACGCCCCACTGGTCGAAGCTGTTGATGTCCCAGACGATGCCCTGGACAAAGACCTTGTGCTCGTACAGCGCGATCAGGGCACCCAGCGTCGCCGGGGTCAGGCTCTGGATCATGATGGTGTTGGACGGGCGGTTGCCGGGGAAGACGCGGTGGGGGACCAGCGCCTCAACCTCATCCGCCGGCTTGCCGGCCTTGGTCATCTCCGCCCGCACCTCGTCGGCGGTCTTGCCGCGCATCAGCGCCTCGGCCTGGGCGAAGACGTTGGACAGCAGGATGCGGTGATGGGCGCCGGCCTCCGCCCCGATCGGGTTATGGGTGGTCGCCGCCGCAATGAAGTCGCAGGGGATCAGCGAGGTGCCCTGGTGGATCAGCTGGTAGAAGGCGTGCTGGCCGTTGGTGCCGGGCTCGCCGAACAGAACCGGGCCGGTCTGGTAGTCCACCGGCTCGCCGCCGCGGGTCACCGACTTGCCGTTGCTCTCCATGTCCAGCTGCTGGAGATAGGCGGGGAAGCGGTGCAGATACTGGTCGTAGGGCAGCACCGCGTAGGACGAGGCGTCCCAGAAATTGCGGTACCAGACGCCCAGCAGGCCCATCAGCACCGGCATGTTGCGCTCCAGCGGCGCGGTGCGGAAATGCTCGTCCATCGCATGGGCGCCGGCCAGCATCTCGGCGAAGCGCTCCGGCCCGATGGCGATCATGATCGGCAGGCCGATGGCCGACCACAGCGAGTAGCGGCCGCCGACCCAGTCCCAGAAGCCGAACATGTTGGCCGGGTCGATGCCGAACTTGCGCACCTCCGTCTCGTTGGTGGAGACGGCGACGAAATGCTTGGCGACATGCGCCTCGTCCTTCGCGGTTTCCAGGAACCAGCGGCGGGCGGAATGGGCGTTGGTCAGCGTCTCCTGCGTCGTGAAGGTCTTGGAAGCGATGACGAACAGCGTCGTCTCCGGATCCAGCCACTTCAGCTGTTCGGCCAGATGGGTACCGTCGACGTTGGAGACGAAATGCAGCGCGACATGGGCATGGGCGAAGGGCTTCAGCGCCTCCGTCGCCATCACCGGGCCGAGGTCGGAGCCGCCGATGCCGATGTTCACCACGTCGGTGATCGGCTGGCCGGTGTAGCCGCGCCATTCGCCGTCGCGGACGGAGGCGGCGAAGGCGTCCATCCGCTCCAGCACGGCGCGGACAGCGGGCATCACGTCGCGGCCATCCACCGTCACCGGGCGGTCGGAGCGGTTGCGCAGCGCGGTGTGCAGCACGGCGCGCTTTTCGGTCAGGTTGATCGGCTCGCCGCCGAACATGCGGGCGCGGGCACCCTCGACATCCTGCTGGCGGGCGAGGTCGAGCAGCAGGCCGACCGTGTCCCGCGTGATGCGGTTCTTCGAATAATCGAGGAACAGCCCCGCGGCCTCCATCGAGAAGGCTTTGAACCGGCCGGGATCGGCGGCGAACAGGTCACGCATGTGCGTGCCGGCCATGTCCTGGCGGTGCCGGGCGAGAGCGGCCCAAGCCGGCGTATGGGAGGGGGAACGGGTCAGCGCGGTCATGATGCTTTGGACTCCTTGACGTCAGCGGTCCTTTGACGCGGCCCATCTGCGGGGCGTGGGGAGCCTAGCACCGACAATCGGCAACGGCCACGGGCCAAAACGCGGCAGTCGGCGCGGCTTAACGGCCTATGCGTGCCGGCCAGGGGTGCAACCGAGATGGGGCGTTGGGTGTTGTGGATCGGAGGATCCGCAACAGGAGGACGCCATGTCGGACAAGCCCGTTACCCCGCCATTGGAAGAGCGCGAGGAGCAACGCGACCGCGACGACGCCGCGCGGCCGGATCAGGTCGGGATCATCCCGGGCAAGGTGCCCGGCAGCCCGGTCGACCCGAGCGATCCGCGGTTTCCGGGGAGTCAGCCGGATTTGGCGTGAGGGGAGGGGCTTCGGAGCGGGTTTGCCCCCTCCCTAACCCTCCCCCGCTTCGCGGGAGAGGGGACTGCCGACGCTTCGCGATTGAAACCATGCCGCCAAGAGTCCTGCCCCCTCTCCCGCAATGCGGGGGAGGGATGGGGAGGGGGCACCCGGAGCTGTAACGCCCCTCAACTCCCCCCGTCGACCGTCCGCGTCGGCGTCACGCCTTCCGGCTTGCCGACCAGCACGGTCAGCAGCTTGGCCGGGTCGAGCAGGCGCTGGGCGACGCGCTTGATGTCGGCCTGGGTCACGCCGTTGATGTAGCGGTCGCGCTGGTTCAGATAGTCGATGCCCAGTTTGTCCCGCTTCACCTGCAGCAGGACGCGGGCGATGGCCTGGGTCGAGCCAAGCTGCAGCGGGAAGGAGCCGGTCAGATAGGTCTTGGCGTCGGCCATTTCCTGGTCGGTCAGGCCGTCCTTCGCCATGCGCGCCCATTCCTGGCGGATGATGTCCAGCGCCTGTCCGGCCTTGGCGTTGACGGTGGAGCCGCCGGCCATCACCACGGCGGCATGATCCATCGGGATCAGGTAGCTGTAGACGCCGTAGCTCAGCCCGCGCTTCTCCCGGACCTCCTCCATCAGGCGGGAGCCGAAGCCGCCGCCGCCCAGCACATAGTTCATCACCGTGGCGGCGTACCAGTCGGGATCGTCGCGCTTCACCCCCGGCTGGCCCATCAGCATGACGGTCTGCGCCGTCGGGCGCGGCAGCAGGATGGTCTGGCCCAGCCCGGCCATCGTCACGTCGGCGATGGCCGGCGCCTCGGTCTTGGCCGGCAGCGTGCCGAACACCCGGTCCAGCGCCTTGCCGAGATCCTCCGGCGAGATGTCACCGGCGGCGGCCACCACCAATCGGTCGCGGCCGAACTGGCCCTTCACGAAGGCGCGCAGGTCGTCGGGCGTGATGGTGGGCAGAGTCTCCAGCGTGCCGCGTACCTCGCCGCCATAGGGATGGTCGGGAAAGGCGGTGGCGTAGAACTGACGGCGCGCGACATAGTTGGGGTCGGCGAGATCCCGCCGCAGGCTGGCCATGATCGAGGCCCGCATGCGGTCCAGCGCTTCGGGCGCGAAATGCGGCTCGGTCAGGGCAAGCCGGGTCAGGTCCAGCGCCTCGTCGCGATGCTCGGTCAGGGTGCGCAGCGAGCCGCTGAACCCGTCGCGCCCTGCATCGAAGCCCAGCGCGATGGCCTTGTCCTGCAGCCGCGCCTGGAAGGCCTGTGAGTCGTAGGGACCGGCCCCTTCGTCGAGCATGGTGGAGGCGAGGTTCGCCAGCCCCTCCTTGCCCTTCGGATCGGTGCCGCCGGCCCCTTCGAAGGCCCATTCGATCGCCAGAACCGGAACCTTGTGGTCTTCGACCAGCCAAGCCTCGATCCCGCCGGGGCTGACCACGCGCTTGATGTCCATGGCGTGGGCAGGGGAGAAAAGGGTCAGCGCAGTAACAAAGAATATTGCAGCAGTCAGGCGCAGATTCCCTCTCCCCCCCGGGGAGAGGGTTAGGGTGAGGGGGAACCGCGGCGAGGAGAAAGTCTTGCGCAAGCGCTTCGCCAGTCGGGAAAAGCCACGCCGTGCATCCCCCTCACCCCGACCCTCTCCCCGCTCTCGGCGGACCAAAGGTCCGCCTGCCGCGTCAGCGCAAACGAAGTTTGCGCGTGAGCGGGGGGGAGAGGGGGAAGAAAGTCGATGGAAATGGAGTACGCTCATCCTCAACTGTCCTTTCCGGTCGGGGGCAGCAGCAGGCCGGTGACGTGATTGGTCTGGCTCAGCACGGCGCGGGCGGCGGCGTTGACCTGATCGGCGGTGACGGCGTCGATGCGCACCGGCCAGCTTTCCACATCGTCCAGGCTCTGGCCGGTCGCCAGCGCGGCGCCAAGCGTCTGGGCCGGGCCGGTCAGGCTGTCGCGGGCATAGGCCGCCGCGGCCAGCATGCGCTTGCGCGCGGTTGCGACCTCTTCCTCCGTCACGCCGGACTTCAGCAGCTTGTCGATTTCCGCCCACAGCGCCGATTCGAGCTTGTCCATCGGCACGCCCGCCGCCGGGCTGGCGCCGACGCCGAGCGTGGCCATGTCCCAGGCGGTGGGGCCATAGCCGAGCCAGGCGGAGGTCGCGACCTTCTGGTCCACCACGAGGCTGCGGTAGAGGCGGGACGTGGTGCCGCCGCTCATGATCTCGGCCAGCACCTGCAGCGCATAGGCATGGCCGTTCGGATCGAGGCGGTAGGAGGGCGCGATCCAACTGCGGCGCACCGACGGCTGCCGCACTTCCTCGTCGCGCAGAACGACCTGCCTTGCGGCACTCATCGGCGGTTCGCTCACCCGCTTGCGCTCCGGCACCGGACGGGCGGGGATGGCGCCGTAATAGCGCTCGGCCAGCGGCTTCAGCTCCGCCGCGGTGACGTCGCCGGACACCACCAGGATGGCGTTGTTGGGCGTGTACCAGGTCTTGTAGAAGCTCTCCGCCATTTCCCGCGTCAGCCCGGCCATCTCCTGCGGCCAGCCGATCACCGGGGTGCCGTAGGGGTGATGGACGAACATTGTGGCGTTGATCTGCTCGCCGATGCGGTCGGCCGGCTCGTTCTCGACGCGCTGGCGCCGCTCTTCGATGATGACGTCGCGTTCGGGATAGACCACCGTGTCGGTCAGCTTCAGGTTGGCCATGCGGTCGGCCTCCATCCGCATCACCATCTCCAGCCGGTCGCGGGCGACGTTCTGGTAATAGGCGGTGTAGTCGTAGCTGGTGAAGGCGTTGTCGCGCCCGCCGTTCTTGGCGACGATGCGGCTGAACTCGCCGGGCGGGATCACCTCCGTCCCCTTGAACATCAGGTGTTCCAGAAAATGGGCGATGCCGGACTGGCCGCGCTCCTCGTCGGCGGCCCCCACCTTGTACCAGACCATGTGGGTCACGACCGGAACGCGGTGGTTGGGGACGATCACCACCTGCATGCCGTTCGACAGGGTGAAGCTCTCAGGGAAGAATACCCCCTTTTCCGCCGCATGGGCGGGCGGTGCGGCGATCGGCACCGGCATCAGGGGGGCGGCGACGGTCATCGTCAGGGCCAGGAATCCGGCCGCGGCAAGGCGGCGGGCTGGAAGGTAGGCGAGCATGAGGGCTCCCGGAGCAGGAGGTCCGAATCGAAAGAGGCGCCCTTCGCTGGGAAGGACGCCCCCGGAAACTGGTGTGATGTGGCGCCCGCGACAAGGTTCGAACCATCCGGGGGCGATCACCTCTGCTTAGAACAGGCCTTCCAGCGGCGCCTTGCGCTTGCGTTCGATCACCGGCGTGGCGGTGCCGTCCACAGACTTGCCCTGGGCCTGGGCCTCGCGCAGGCGCTGCTGCTCCTTGGCGGGGTCGACCAGCGAGTAGGGCTGCTCCTGCTTCTGCCAGAACAGCAGCGAATCGATCCAGCTCTTGTCGGCGATGATCAGCTGGGTGGTTTCCTGATCGACCTTGGTGCGGATGTTGGGGTCGATGCCGTCGCGCGCCGCGGCCTGGGCGACCAGCGACTTCTCGCCCGCGGTGGAGCCGGCCGCCGCCCTGGCGTTGCCGCGCGAGGAGCCGCCGAACACGGCGCCGGCCGCCATCTGGGTCGGCGTGCTGTCCTGCGGACGGGCGGCGCCGGGGCGCGGCCGCGGCAGGTCCTGCAGGCTGGGCGGCAGGGTCAGCGGAGCGCGGGAAACGACGGCGAACTCGTCGGGGCTCTGGCGGTCGAGACCGATGGAGCGGCGAACATCCGAGCAGCCGGCGAGCGTCAACGCCGCAAGCGCCAGCCCAAGCAGAGGAAGCCGGGTCCGGGAGAGGGAGAGGGCGGAGGAGATGCTGGTCACGTTCGGAGGATCCCGTCGTCTGTCACGTCGTAGCGACCCGGCCAGGAGGTCGAGGCCGCATGGTCAGCGCTCGCCGGCGGTTATAACGCCACCGGCGACGGAACTCTTACGACTTTTCGCGGTCCGCGAACAGTCCGTCGATCAGCAGCAGGACCACGCCGACGCTGATTCCGCTGTCGGCAACGTTGAAGGCCCAGAAATGCCAGCCGCCGAAATGGAAATCCAGGAAGTCGACCACCGCGCCGTGCAGCAGCCGGTCGGCGACGTTGCCCACCGCGCCGCCGATGATGAAGCCCAGCGCCAGCGCCGCAAGCCGGCTTTCGGCCTGCCGCATCCAGATGACGAGGCAGACGGCGATCACCGCGGCGATGGCGCTCAGGATATAGGGCATCAGCGCCCCGCCGCTGGCGAAGGTGCCGAAGCTGACGCCGTAGTTCCACACCAGCACGAGGTTGAAGAAGGACGTCACCTCGATGACATGCGGGATCGGCTGCATGACCCGTTCGAGGATCCACCATTTGCTGCCCTGGTCGAGCACGACCACCACCGCGGCGACGATCAGCCCGAACAGCCAGTAGGAACGGGATTGGTTGGCGACGAAGCTGTTCATGTGCCCAATCCTCCCTCTCCCCCCCGGGGAGAGGGTCGGGGTGAGGGGGATGCGCGGCGACGGGCGTCCGGCAGGCGGATCCCCCTCACCCTAACCCTCTCCCCGGGGGGGAGAGGGGATAGGACCGCGATTGCAGTGTACGGCTTCATGCCACCGCGTCGGAGCAGCGGACGCAGAGAGTCGGATGGTCGTGGACCGTGCCGACTTCCTCCAGGACCTTCCAGCAGCGCTCGCACTTCTCGCCTTCGGCGAGCGCCGGGGCGACGGCGATGCCGGGAACGTCGGGCAGGGTGAAGGCCCCGTCCGGCGCCGCCGCGTCCGTCACCTCGATGGCGGAGGTGATGCAGACGTCCTGGAAGTCCACGTCGGCCAGCAGGGCCTTGGTGGCGGCGTCGACATGGACGGTCGGATCGGCCTGCAGCGACGAGCCGATGGTCTTGTTTGCGCGCTCAAGCTCCAGCGCGCCGGTGACGACGCGGCGGACGTTGCGCACCGCCTCCCACTTGGCGGCGAGAGCGTCGTTGCGCCACCCCGCCGGCACCTCCGGGAAGCCGCGCAGATGCACGCTCTCGTCGGTCCAGCCCTGGCCGCTGGTCAGGCCTTCCGGCCGGGCCAGCCACGCCTCTTCCGCAGTGAAGCAGAGGATCGGGGCGAGCCAGGCGGTCAGGGTGGAGAACAGACGCTCCATCACCGTCCGCACCGACCGGCGGCGCACCGAATCGACCGCGTCGCAATAGAGGCTGTCCTTGCGGACGTCGAAGTAGAAGGCCGACAGCTCCACCGCACAGAAGTTGTGCAGGGCCACGAACAGGGCATGGAAGTCGTAGGCCTCGACCTTCTCGCGAACCAGCGCGTCGAGCTCCGACAGGCGGTGCAGGACCCAGCGCTCCAGTTCCGGCATCTCGGCGGCGTCGATCCGCTCAGCCGGGGTGTAGTCGGCGAGCGCGCCCAGCAGGTAGCGCAGCGTGTTGCGCAGGCGGCGGTACAGGTCGGCCTGGGTCTTGATGATCTCCTTGCCGATGCGGAGGTCTTCCGAATAGTCCGAGTTGATGATCCACAGGCGCAGGATGTCGGCGCCGTACTGGTCGCAGACCTCCTGCGGGGCGACCACGTTGCCCAGCGACTTGGACATCTTGCGGCCCTGCTCGTCCAGGACGAAGCCGTGGGTCAGCACCGCGTTGTAGGGCGCCCGGCCGCGCGTGCCGCAGCTTTCCAGCAGCGAGGAATGGAACCAGCCGCGATGCTGGTCGGAGCCTTCCAGGTAGAGGTCGGCCGGCCAAGCCAGCTCCTCAAGCCGCTGCTCCAGCACGAAGGCGTGGGAGGAGCCGGACTCGAACCAGACGTCGACGATGTCCCGGACCTGCTCGAACTCCTCGGCGGCATAGCCGTTGCCGAGGAAATCCTGCGGATCGCGGGCGAACCAGGCGTCGGCGCCCTCCTGCTGGAAGACGTCGGCGATGCGGGCGAACACCGCCTCGTCGCGCAGGATCTCGCCGGTCGCCTTGCGGACGAACAGGGCGATCGGCACGCCCCAGGCGCGCTGGCGGCTGATGCACCAGTCCGGACGGCTCTCGATCATCGAGCGGATGCGGTTCTCGCCCTGGGTCGGGATCCAGCGGGTGTCGGAGATCGCCTGCAGCGCCACCTTGCGCAGGTCGTTCGTCTCCATCGAGATGAACCACTGCGGCGTGGTGCGGAAGATCAGCGGAGCCTTGGAGCGCCAGCTGTGCGGGTAGCTGTGCTTGATGCGGTTGCTGGCCAGCAGCGACCCGGCTTCATCGAACGCCTCCAGCACCGCCTTGTTGGCCGGGCCGGGCTTGCCCTGGTCGGTGTAGACTGCCAGACCGGCGAACAGCGGCACATGGGCGTAATAGCGCCCATCCTCGCCCACCGTCTGCGGCACCTCGATGCCGTTGGCCTGACCCAGGCGGAAGTCGTCCTCGCCATGGCCGGGGGCGATGTGGACGAAGCCCGAACCGGCGTCGGTCGTCACGAAGTCGCCGGCCAGCAGCGGCACCTTGAAGTCGTAGCCCTTGCCGTTCAACGGGTGGCGGCAATAGGTGCCGGCAAGGCGCGAGCCGGGGAAGCGGTGCAACTGCTTCCACTCGGTGACGCCGGCCTCCTTCAGCACGCCCTCGGCCACGCCGGTGGCGAGCACCAGACGCTCGCCGACCACGGCCTTGCTGCCTTCGGCGACGGCGGTCACCTTGAAGGTCGCGTATTCGATCTCGTCGCCATAGGCGATGGCGCGGTTGGCCGGCAGGGTCCAGGGGGTGGTCGTCCAGATGACGATGCTGGCCTCGTCCACCTCCGGCGCCGACGATCCCCAGACGGGGAAGCGGGCGAAGACGGTGGTGGAGGTGTGGTCGTGGTATTCCACCTCGGCATCGGCCAGCGCGGTCTTCTCCACCACCGACCACATGACCGGCTTGGAGCCCTTGTACAGGCCGCCGTTCAGCGCGAACTTGTGGATTTCGCGGACGATCTGCGCCTCGGCCGGGAAGGTCATGGTGGCGTAGGGGTGCTTCCAGTCGCCTTCGACGCCCAGCCGGCGGAACTCGGCGGCCTGGATGCCGACCCATTCCTCGGCGAACTGGCGGCATTCGGCGCGGAACTGGATGAGCGGCACGTCATCCTTGTTCTTGCCGGCCTTGCGGTACTTCTCCTCGATCTTCCACTCGATGGGCAGGCCGTGGCAGTCCCAGCCGGGGACATAGTCGGCGTCGAAGCCCTGCATCTGGCGGAAGCGGACGATCACGTCCTTCAGGATCTTGTTGACGGCATGGCCGATGTGGATGTTGCCGTTGGCATAGGGCGGGCCGTCATGCAGCACGAACTTCTTGCGGCCCTTGGCGCCGGCGCGCAGCTTGCCGAACAGGTCCATCTCGGCCCAGCGCTTCAGCAGCTCGGGCTCTTTGGTCGGCAGGCCGCCGCGCATGGGGAAGTCGGTGCGGGGCAGGAAGACGGTCGATTTGTAATCGCGGGTCATATGGGATCCCTGGGGGAAAGCATCACCGTCGGGCGGCGGCCGGCAGGACTGGCCGTGGCGCCACCCGGAACACAGCAGGTCTCTATCCCGGCCCTCCTCAGAGAGCCGGGCCGGTAATTCGCGCGCGATGCGCCGGAGCGCACATCATCGGGATCCGCAGTGAGACGTCCATGGCGCGGGATATTAGCGGCGTGTGCGGTGCGGTCAAGGACGGCTCACGCCGGCCCGCGGCACGGCAGGGTCCGAAAAATCCGCTGGTCACCGGATGGCGGCAATTCTACGGTGTTGCCGCCGGAGCGTCCGGGGGAGGGATGGTTCCCGGCGGACGGAGCTGGCAGGCAGCACGCGCAAGGGCATCGGCGGGCATGATCGATCCACGGACAAGCGACTTCCTGGCCGAATATCTCGCTTCCGCCAACAAGGACCCGGCGGTTCTCGACCGCTTCCTCCTGCATGGGCCGGAGCGCGGCGGCCGCGGCGCCCGGCCGCGGCTGAAGATCGCCTTCTTCGATTTCTGGCCGGAGTTCAATCCGTCCGCGAACTTCTTCGTGGACATCCTGTCGAGCCGCTTCGACGTGTCGGTCGTCGACAACGACTGCGACCTCGCCATCGTGTCGGTGTTCGGCACCCGCCATCGGGAGGCGCGGACCGCCCGCGGGCTGTTCTTCACCGGGGAGAATGTTCGGCCTCCGCTCGATGGCGTCGATATGTCGGTGTCGTTCGACCGCATCGACGATCCCCGGCATTACCGTCTGCCGCTCTACGTCATGCATGCCTGGGACCATATGCGGGAGGGGGCGACGCCGCATTTCTGCCATCCGGTCCTGCCGCCGGTGCCGCCGACGCGGGAAGAGGCGGCCAAGCGGAAGTTCTGCGCCTTCCTCTACAAGAATCCCAACTGCGCCCGCCGCAACGACTTCTTCCAGATGCTCTGCGCGCGGCGCCATGTGGAATCGGTGGGCTGGCTGCTGAACAACACCGGCAGCGTGGTGAAGATGGGCTGGATGCCGAAGATCCGGGTCTTCTCCCGCTACCGCTTCGCCTTCGCCTTCGAGAATGCGTCATATCCCGGCTATCTGACGGAAAAGATCCTCGACGGTTTCCAGGCCGGCGTCGTGCCGCTCTATTGGGGGGACCCCGGCGTGCTGCGCGATGTCGCCGCCGGCAGCTTCATCGACGTGTCGCGCTATTCCTCCGACGAGGAGGCGATCGACGCCATCCTGGCGGTCGACGACGATTACGACACCTATCGCCGCTACCGCAGCACGCCGCCCTTCCTCGGCACGGAGGATTTCTACTTCGATGCCTTCCGCCTGGCCGAATGGATCGAAAGCCGCCTGTGAGCGGCGCCAATTGAATAAGCCGAAGTGACAAAGCCGCCTTGCAGCGGCGGGGGAGCGGGCGATGAAGCGGGTGCTGCTGAATTATGCCGACGGGGCCTTCACGACGGCGCAGAAATACAACGCCAGGACCGGGCTGGAGGTCGGCGGCTTCGACGAGGTGGCCATGATGGGGCGGCACCATATCGATGCCGCCTTCGCCGCCCGCAACCGGCATATCCTGGAGCAGCCACGCGGGGCCGGCTATTGGCTGTGGAAGCCCTATTTCATCGACCTGATGCTGCGCAAGCATCTGCAGGACGGGGACATCCTGTTCTACAGCGACAGCGGCGCCCATTTCGTCCACAGCGTCGACCCGGTGATCGAACTCTGCCGCCGGCGGCGCGACCTGCCGGTCCTGCTGTTCACGCTGGAGGACCATCACAGCAACCGCGTCTGGACCAAGCGCGACTGCTTCCATTTCATGGGGCAGGACCAGCCTGCCTACACCGACGCGCCGCAGATCCTCGCCAGCTTCATCGTTTGTGAGCGCGGGCCGGAAAGCATGGACTTCGTTTCGCAATGGCTGCGCTATGCCCAGGATGCCCGGCTGATCACCGATGCCCCCAACGAATGCGGCCTGCCGAACTATCCTGAGTTCCGCGACCATCGCCATGACCAAAGCATCCTCAGCCTGCTCGGCCGCCGCCACGGCGTGACCGCCATTCCCGACATCTCGCAATGGGGGGACGGCCACCGTCCCGCCGAGATTCCCCGCATCGTGGAACACACGCGCTGGCGCGACTGAGGTCGGCTATGGCAGACAAATGCCGGACCCGTCCCCGTCAACCGCCAGTACCGATCGGCAGCGCATGACCAGCTTCACCCGCGCCGTGGCGGCGGAAAACAGCGGCAACCTGGAGGAGGCGAGGGCCTGCTATCTGAAAGCGCTGGAGGCCGAGCCGCAGAATCCGGCCGCCCTGCACCGGCTGGGCGTGGTGGAGTTGAGTCTGGGCCGCCCGCGCGAGGCGGTGATCCTGTTCCAGAAGTCGCTGGCCATCGCGAAGGATCCGGAGGTCTATCTCGACTTCGGCGCCGCCATGGCCGCCATGGCGCGCTGGGATGCGGCGGCGACGGTCTATGCGGCGGCGCTGCGGGTCGCCCCTGCGTCGGTCGATGCGCATTACGGTCTGGCGCTGGCCCTGCACCGGCAGGGACGCCCGCAGGATGCCGAGCCCCATTACCGCAAGGTGCTGGCGACCCACTCCCATCTGGGGGAGGTCCACAACAACCTCGGCGTCGCCCTGCAGGATCTGGGTCGCTTCGCAGAGGCCGCCGCCGCCCATCGGGAGGCGGCGCGGCTCGCCCCCGCCGATGCTGCGTCCTGGTCGAAGCTGGGCGTGGCGCTCCACCGCATGGGCCGGGGCGCGGAGGCGGAGGCCGCCTTCCGCAAGGCGGTCGGCTTCGCGCCCCTGGATGCGGACAACTGGCACAACCTGACCGGTACGCTCGATGCCGCCGGCCGTCCGGCCGAAGCGCTCGGCGCCGGCCGTCTTGCGGTGGCGCTCGATCCGGCGAGCGCGCGGAACTGGCTGGCGCTCGGCAACGCCGCCCATACGGCGGAACGGCGGGAGGAGGCGAGGCGCGCGGCGTCGGCCGCGGTCCGGCTGGAGCCGTCCGACCCGGCGGCGCGCAACAATCTCGCCAATGCCCTGCGGGAACTCGGCCGCCCGCAGGACGCCGTGGTCCAATACCGCGCGGCGCTGGACCTGCAGCCCGACTTTCCGGTGGCGGAGATCAATCTGGCCCTGCTCCTGTCGAGCCTGCACGATGCGGACGGCGCGCTGGCGGTCCTCAAGGCCCTGCTGACCCGGCAGCCGGCGAACGGCGAGGCTTGGCGGCGGCTGGGCGGCGTGCTGGCGGAGGCCGTCCGCGCCGATGCCGCCGTCGCCGTCCTGCGCAATGCCGTCGCCCTCGACCCCGGCGGATCCGATGCCCATGCCGATCTGGCGATGGCCGCCGCCATGGCCGGCTGGAGCGCGGTGTCGGTAGACGCCTGCCGGCGGGTGCTGCGGCTGGTTCCGGACCATGCCGCGGCCTTGGGTCAGCTCGTCCGTCAGCAGAGGCTTCTGTGCGACTGGCGCGATCTGGACCGGCTGGAGGCGCAACTCCTCCGGCGGGTCCGCGAGGGGGCGGAAGGCGTGTCCCCCTTCGACGTCCTGTCCTGCGCCTCGACCCTGGCCGACCAGCAGTCGGCTGCGGCCCGCTGGGCGGCGGCCAAAGCCCGCGGCGCTGTTCCGGTGGTCCGGCCCGCCGCGGTCGCGCGCGACGGGCGCCTGCGGATCGGCTACCTGTCGGCGGATTTCCGCGAGCATGCGATGGGCCACCTGATGGTCGACGCCCTGGAGACGCATGATCGCTCCCGCTTCGCCGTCACCGCCTATTCGACCGGCATCGACGACGGCAGCGCGCTGCGCCGGCGGTTCGAGCGTGGAATCGAGCGCTTCGTCGACCTGCGCCGCCACACCGATGCCGATGCGGCGCGGGCCATCGCGGCGGACGGCATCGACATCCTGGTCGATCTGACCGGCTTCACCACCTTCTCGCGCACCTCGATCCTGGCGGCCCGTCCGGCCCCGGTGCAGGTCAACTGGCTGGGCTATCCGGGCACGCTGGGGGCCGAGTTCGTCGACTACATCGTCGCCGACCCCACGGTGGTCGCGCCGGACGAGGAGATTTTCTTCACCGAACGGGTGGTGCGGCTACCCGATTGCTACCAGCCCAACGACCGCCGGCGCGCCATCGCCGAGGCCACGCCGACCCGTGCGGAGTGCGGGCTGCCGGCCGACGGTTTCGTCTTCTGCTGCTTCAACAGCGCCTACAAGCTGACGCCCGCCCTGTTCGACGGCTGGGCGCGCATCCTGGCGGCGGTGCCCGGCAGCGTGCTGTGGCTTTATGCCGGGAACCCTCAGGTGATGGCAAACCTGCGCCGCGAGGGCGAGGCCCGCGGCATCGATCCCCATCGGCTCGTCTTCGCCAAGCCCTTGCCCCATGCCGGGCATCTGGCGCGGCACCGGCTGGCGGACCTGTTCCTCGATACGCTTCCCTACAATGCGCACACCACGGCCAGCGACGCCCTGTGGGCGGGCCTGCCGGTGCTGACACGCTGCGGGACGACCTTCGCAGGGCGTGTGGCGGCCAGCCTGCTGCGGGCGGCCGGTCTGCCCGACCTGATCGTCGACGGGCAGGAGGCCTATGAGGGTGCGGCGGTGGCGCTCGCCCGCTCGCCTGAACGGCTCCATGACATGCGGCAGCGGCTGGCGCGTAACCGGCCGGTCTGTCCGCTGTTCGACACGCCGCGCTTCACCCGGCATCTGGAGGAGGCCTACCGGGCGATGTGGGAAAATCACCGGGCCGGTGGAACGCCGCGGCCGATAACGATCTCGGCCGGCGACACCGGCGGCGCAGCATCCGCCATACAGGGAGAAGGGGAAGTCCCATGACGACTGGCGACAGCGCGGGAAAGCGGCTCCACATCGTCGTCCCCTACCGGGATCGCGAAAGCCATCTCCGGCAGTTCGTGCCGTGGGTGAGCGCCTATTTCGACCGGCTGGTCCCGCGGATCGATTATCGCGTGACCATCGTGGAGCAGGAGGCCGGGCTTCCCTTCAACCGGGGCGCCCTGAAGAATGCCGGGTTCCTGCTGGGCGAGGAGCGGACCGACTACACCTGCCTGCACGACGTCGATTACCTGCCCGTCGATGCCGATTATTCCTGGGCCGACTGCCCCACCCCCATTCTGTGGTACGGGGCGGAACAGCGGCCGGTCGCGCCGGGACGGTCGGACCGCACGGTGACGACCAACCTGGAAAGCACGATGGGCGGCGCGCTGCTGATGCCGAACGCGGTCATGCGGCAGGTGGACGGCTATTCCAACGCCTTCTGGGGCTGGGGCTACGAGGATTTCGACTTTTCGCTGCGGATCCGGGCGCGCCGAATCCCCACCGGCCGGCGCAAGGGGCGCTTCCAGCCGCTTGACCACGACAATGACGGCTTCACGCCGGATGCGGCGCCGTCCCCCATCTCCCTGGTCAACCGCCGCGTCTTTCAGGAGCTTTGGTCCACCGGCAAGATCCCGGCCGGCGACGGGCTGTCCACGCTGTCCTTCGACGTGCTGGACCGCCGCCCTTGCGACGGCGCTGTCGCGCAGGCGCAAGGACGCTGGGAAATCGTCCGAGTCCGGTTCAATCATGTCCCCAGGCCCGATCAGGCAGCGGCGGCCGCCGCGCAGGGAGCCTCATGAGACGGCTTGTCATTTTGCCGATGGCGGAATTTAAGATCGCTTCCCGGCAGGCTCGTCGCGCTTGCGGCAAGGAGATCGGTCAATTGGAAACGAGACAAACATGAACGATGCGCCGGTGAACACCTTGCTGCAGAGTTTCCTGAAGGGCGGCGCCACGCTGCTGGCAGCCGGACAGGGGGCGGCGGCCTGGTCCGCGGAATTGCGGTCCGAAGATCATGCCGTAATCGCCGAGGATGCGCCCGGCTCGATCGACGGCTGGTGTGCCCGGTTGGGCCTCCGGCATGTCGACTGGCTGGTGCTGCATCGCAACGGCGGCGCATTGGCTGCGCTGGAGAGCGCCGGGGAGATGCTGCGGCTCCGTCG
This sequence comes from Azospirillum sp., assembly GCF_035628975.1. GTDB lineage: Bacteria > Pseudomonadota > Alphaproteobacteria > Azospirillales > Azospirillaceae > Azospirillum. The sequence goes on from NZ_DASPIS010000068.1 coordinate 20,039, forward strand.
CATCGATTTCGTCCAGTTCGACGGGACCGAGGCCGGCGGCGACCTGTCGGGGCTGTATGATCTGCTGCAGGGCAGCCGCTATGCGATGTTCCGGTTCGATGGCCGGACTTTGCAGCACTGCCAGCAACCACCGGCGGACGGCGCGGCTTGCACCCATCTGGCGGTGGCTCCGCGCCATTGGCAGCGGCTGTTCACCCGCGACAGGTCAATGTTCCACTATTCGGAGTTGTTTCCGCGCTATGGCATCGTCCCGCGCGGGATCGTCCATATCGGCGCACATGAGGGCGAGGAATATCCCCAGTATGTCGAAGCCGGCTGCCGCCGGGTCCTGTTCGTGGAGGCCGATCCGGACACCTATGCCCGCCTTGCCCCGCGCTTTGCCTCAAATCCGGATGTTACCTGCATCAACCGTGCGGTGTCGGACCGGGCCGGACGGCTTCCCTTTTCGCGGATGAGCGGCAGCCAATCCAGTTCTCTGCTGCCCCCGAAGGAACATCTGGACGTCTATCCCGGTATCACGCTGACCGGCACCATCGAGGTCGATGCGGCCCCGTTGCCCGACCTTCTGGCGGAATTCGGCATCGATGCCGGCGCCTACAATGTGCTGGCCATCGACACACAAGGTGCGGAGCGGATGATCCTGGCCGGCTGCGGTCCGCTGCTGGGGCGCTTCGACGCCGTGTCGGTCGAGGTGAATTACGCGGAACTTTACGAGGGCTGCGGACGGATCGCCGACATCGACGACCTGCTGTTCCCGCACGGCTACCAGCGGGTGGAGGAGGTCAGCCCCTTTCATCACAGTTGGGGCGACGCCTTTTACGTTCGCCGCGGCTGACGGAACAGTCTCGGGGGCGGCGCGGTGGCCGCCCCCGGCAACGATCACATGCTCGACTTGCCGCCGTGGGCCGACGACCAGCCGACCGGGTCGTTCAGGAACTTCTCGACCTCCGACAGGGTGTTCTCGTCGAAATAGCGGTTGTCGCGGGCGACCTTCAGCACGTCCCACCAGGTGCACAGCGCGTGCAGACGCACGCCGATGGCATCCATGTTGACCTTCGACTGCGGGAAGATGCCGTAGTGGAAGATCACGAAGGTATCGGTCACCTGAGCGCCGCCGTTGCGCAGCGCGGTGACGAAGTTCTCCTTGCTCTTGCCGTCGGTCGCCAGATCCTCGACCAGCAGGACGCGCTGCCCTTCGGTCAGCAGGCCTTCGATCTGGGCGTTGCGGCCGAAGCCCTTGGGCTTCTTGCGCACATACTGCATCGGCAGTTCCAGACGGTCGGCGATCCAGGCGGCGAAGGGAATGCCGGCGGTCTCGCCGCCGGCCACCGCGTCGATGGCCTCATAGCCGATCTCGCGCTCGATCGTGGCGACCGCGAAGTCCATCAGCGCCTTGCGGGCGCGTGGGAAGGACACGATGCGGCGGCAATCGGTGTAGACCGGGCTGGCCCAGCCCGAGGTGAAGATGAAGGGCGTCTCGGCGTTGAAATGCAGCGCCTTGATCTCCAGCAGGATCTTGGCCGCGGTGGCGGCGATGGTGGCCTGATCGGGCAGGGTCGACATGACGGAAGACTCCGGAAAACGGGATGGCTCGCGCGGTGCCCCCTGTGTAGCGGCGTGATCGCGGAATCGCAACGGCGGGGGGAGTTGCGGACCTGCCGGACGAGGGATTCTGACCGGGGATTCAGGCCGGGGATTCAGACCGGGATGTCGCCGAACACCCGGCCCGCCGGGTCCGCCGGAGTGCCGGCGGCGGCGCTGCCCTTCAGCCAGCGTGCGAACTGGCGGTCGGCGGTGTTGATGTGCAGCATCAGCCATTGCGGCAGGAATTCCGCCAGGCTGTTGCGAACCTCCTCGTCCGCCACCTCGCCGGAAGCGAAGGCATGGACGCGGTCCCAGGCGAGCTGGTGCTGGGCGAGGTGGTCGTCGAGGAAGGGATAGCCCGCGTCCTCCATCACCTGCTGTTCGTCGGCGAAATGCGACTCGGTGTAGGCGACGGCGGCGGCGAGGGTCCTGCGCATCTCCTCGGCCGGATGGCCTTCGGTGACGGCGCGCTCGAATGCCTGGACCAGGGCGATCCACTCGCGATGCTGCTCGTCGATCGATGCGATGCCCAGGACCAGGTCGTCGCTCCACACGAGGCGGCCGTAATCGACGGTGCCGGCGCTCTCGCTGTCGCTCATGTCGGCACTCTCGCTGTCGCTCATGGAGTTGTCGATCATGGCGGGACCCGTGCTGGTCGGAGGTGCATCCGGGGGATGGCGCGCGCAGGACGTGCGGCAGCCGGAATCTCCTAGATTTCCCGGCCGCCGGCCGCAAGCATCGGCGATGCTACCTATTGCCGCGTCCCTGCTTTATGCCCACGGTTCGTCTGACTGAACTCAGACGGCGCCGCGGACGCTGCCCAGGAAGCGGTCCACCTGACTGCGCAGCAACTCCGCCTGCTTCGACAGCTCGCCGGAGGAGGAAAGCAGGCGCGAGGCCCCGCTTCCGGTCTCCGACGCCGCCTGCAGGACGCCGCCGATGGACGAGGACACCTCGTTGGTGCCGGCCGCCGCCTGCTGGACGTTGCGGGCGATCTCCATGGTTGCGGCGTTCTGGCCGTCGACCGCCTGGGCGATGGTGCCGACGATGTCGTTCACCTCGCCGATCGTCGCGGCGATGCTCTGGATCGCCTGCACGGCGTCGGCGGTCGCCGTCTGGATTTCCTGGATCTGCTGCGAGATGTCGCCGGTCGCCTTGGCGGTCTGGTTGGCGAGGCTCTTCACCTCGCTCGCCACCACGGCGAAGCCCTTGCCCGCTTCGCCGGCGCGGGCGGCCTCGATGGTGGCGTTCAGCGCCAGCAGGTTGGTCTGTCCGGCGATGGAACTGATCAGGTTCACCACGTCGCCGATCTGGTTCGCCTTGGCGGACAGGCCGTCGACGATGCGGTTGGTGCCGTCCGCCTGGTCGGCCGCGTGCCTGGCCTTGCGGCTGCTCTCGCCGATCTGCCGTCCGATCTCGGCAATGGAGGCCGCCAGTTCCTCTGCGGCGGCGGCGACGGTCTGGACATTGACCGATGCCTGTTCGGACGCGGCGGCGACGGTGGTCGCCTGGGTCTCGGTATGGTCGGCGGTGGTCGCCAGCGACCGCGCCAGCGTCCGCACCTCGGTCGAGGAGGTGGAAACGCTGTCGACCACGCCCTTCACCTCGCTCTCGAACCGATCGGCCAGCGCCGCCATCTCGGCCCGCTTGCGCTCCTCGGCGGCGTGCTCGGCCTCGGCCTGGCGGCGGCGGAAGGCGTCGGCCTCCACCGCATTGGCCTTGAACACCTCGACGGCACCGGTGATCAGTCCGATCTCGTCCCGGGACTCGGAGGTCGGCACGGCCACGGTCAGGTCGCCCTTCGCCAGCGTCAGCATCGCGTCGGTCAGCCGGCGCAGCGGGCGCAGGGCGGCCACCGTCCACAGCCCGAAACCGGCGGCCAGCAGCAGGGCGGCGCCGCAGAGAGACAGCATCAGCGTCTGGAAGCCGCTGGCGACCTCGCGCGTGCGGGCGGCGATCTGCTGGTTCTTGTGTTCCTGCAGGTCGATGAAGGCGTTGATGCGCTTCAGCCATTCGTTGAAGGCCGGGCGGGCGTCCTGCATCAGCGCCTTCTGCGCGCCGGCCATGTCGTTGGCCTTGCGGGCGGCGACGACCGCTTTGAGCGCCGGCAGGGTCTTCGCCTCGATTTCCTTGATGCCGGCAAGCAGGGACCGTTCTTCCGGCTCGATGTCGGCCATGCTCGCGAACATGGCGTCGAGAGGCTTGGCGGATTGCTCGTAGAAGGCGGCAAGCCGGTCGATGTCGGCGAGTGCCGCGGACAGGGTCGTCGGTTCGGTGGCCAGCACCACGTCGCGCAACGCGATGGCGCGGTCATGCACGCTGCCGCGGAAGTTGATGGCGTAGCGCTGCTTGACGCTGTTCACCTCGTTGATCCGGGTGAGGTCGGAGTCGATCTTCCGCACCTCGCGGATGCCGATGACGGTCAGGCTCATCAGGAGAAGAAGCACCACGCCGAAGCCGAGGAACAGCCGCGTGCGGATGGTGGCGTGCCGGGAAAGGAACATGGCGGCGCATCCCGTCGAATATGGCCCGATGGGCAAGGAGCTTACCTTACCCCGAAAGAGATTACACTTTCGGTAGGCAGGAGATGTGGCGCGGAGCGCGCTTGGCAAGCCTGCGGCCGACAGATTGCCGGCAGGGGGCGGGTTGCGGATCGGTGCGGGGGCCGCAATATGCGGCGGGCCAGCAACCGTTCGGGAGTTTCCGTCTTGGATCCGTCGATGCCGCCCTCATCCTTGCCCGCCCGGCCGCCGCGACGGCTCCGTTCCCCATCCGCCGGTCTGGTTCTGGCGCTGCTGCCCGCCCTTCTGGCGCCGCTCGCTCCCGCTTCCGCCCCCGCTCAGGACAAGGCGCAGGACAGAACGGAAGCGGCGGATGCCGCCAAGCCGGGTGATCGGGCGGAGGACCGCAAGCCCGCGGATCACAAGCCCGGGGATGGCAAGACGAACGATCTCCAAGGCTTCGATCCGCAGCGCAGCGTGACCCGTCACGGCCTGCCGCTCCCGGGAGGGGCGCTGGCCTACAGTGCGACGGCGGAGTTCCTGCCGCTGCGCGACGGCGCCAGGGAGGAACTGGCTGCCCGCATCTTCACGGTGTCCTACACCGCCGATCCGAAAAGCCCGGCCGATGGGCCGCGGCCGGTCACCTTCGTGTTCAACGGCGGGCCGGGCGCCGCGTCGGCCTACATGCACCTGGGCGCGGCGGGACCCAAGGTGGTCGCCTTCGGGCCCGACGGCACCCTGCCGCCGCCGCCCGCCGCGCTCGTCGACAATCCCGACAGCTGGTTGGCCTTCACCGATCTGGTCTTCGTCGATCCGGTCGGGACGGGCTTCAGCCGGGCCGTGAAGCCCGACGAGACGGAGAAGCGCTTCTGGTCGGTGGATGGCGATGCGCGGGCGATGGCCGAGATCGTCCGGCTGTGGCTGACCCGGCAGGGACGCTGGTCGTCCCCCACCTTCCTGGCCGGGGAGAGCTATGGCGGTTTCCGCATCGCCAAGATGGCCGACGAACTGATCGATCAGGTCGGGCTTGCGGTGAACGGGCTGATCCTGGTCTCGCCCGTCGTCGATTTCGCCGCCATCGACGAGGACGGCATCCTCGGCCCGGCCTGGAAACTGCCGCCCATGGCCGCCGCCGCCGCGCTGGGGCGCAGGCCGGGTACGCCGGAGCAGGCGGCCGAAGCGGCGGAGCGTTTCGCGCTCGGTCCCTATCTCGCCGGGCTGGCAGGGCTGGACTATGGCCGGCTCGATGCGGGGCAGGACGTCTTCGCCGAGGTGGCGCGCATCACCGGCCTGCCGGTGGAGATCGTGCGGCGCCAGCGCGGGCGCGTGCCGATGGGCGTCTTCACGCGTGAGCTTCTGCGCGACCAGGGGCGCATCCTCAGCATCTATGACGGCACCTTCACTGCGGCCGATCCCGATCCGGGAGCGGCCCGCATTCCGTTCGATCCCTTCCTGAAGGGGACGGTGCCGACCTACACGACGGCCTTCGCCGCCTACGCCCATGACGCTCTGGGGGTGCGGACCGACGCGCCCTACCGGCTGCTGAGCGACCGGGTCAACCGGAACTGGGAATGGCCGCGGATGTCGGTGCCGAGCGCCGTCGACGCGCTGCAGACGGCGCTGACCCTGCAGCCGGCGCTGCGGGTGCTGATCGTCCATGGCCGTACCGACCTGATCACCCCCTACATGGCCTCGCGCTGGGTGGCGTCCAGGCTGGAGTTGCCGGCGGGCGAGCGCGACCGGGTGGCGGTGACGGTGCATCCGGGCGGGCACATGATGTACACGCGCGCGGAGGGCCGCGCCGCGCTTGCCGCCGATGCCCGCGCCCTGGTCGAGGAATCCCTGCGCAGGCGCTGACGAGTCGTTTTGGAATGGCCGGAGAGGGCGAATCGAAAAGGGGCGCCCCGGCGGGGGCGCCCCTTTTCGTGTGTCCGTCCCTGGTCCGGCTTAGAACAGGCGCAGGATCGACTGCTGCGACTGGTTGGCCAGCGAGAGGGCGATGGTGCCGAGCTGCTGACGGGTCTGCAGCATCAGCAGGCTGGCGCCTTCCTCGTTCTGGTCGGCCAGCGTCAACTTGCTGGCGCCTTCCGTCAGCACGTCGCTGAACTCCTTGGTGAAGCTCTCGCGGGTCGTGATGATGTTCAGGTTGGTCGACAGCGACTGCGACGCGGAGCGGATCGTCGCCTTGGCGTTGTCCAGGCCGGCAACCGCCTTGTCGATGTCGGCGCGGTCCATCCAGTCGTTCTGCGCGCCATCCATCCGCAGGCCCTGGCCGCTGGTCGACAGGTTCACCGCGTTCACGGTGATCGAGTTGGTGTTGCGCTCGTTCAGCTGGACCGTGATGTCGTTCGACGTGGTGGCATCGGAGATCTGCTTGGTGACGATGTTGGCCGAGCAGTTGGCCGACGCCGCCTGCTGGATGGTCGTGGCATCGATGCCCAGCCGCACCGTGCCGGTGTCGAAGGTGAAGGACTGCTCGCCGCCGGTCAGCTTGCCGTCGCCGCGGTCGCTCATGCCATCGCGGGTGACCTGGGCGCCGTTGGAGTTGGTCACCTGGATCTGCAGGTCGACCTTCTTCTCGATGGTCGAGATGCCGTTGCCCTGGTTGTTCGACGCTTCCAGCAGCTTGCGGTCGACGGTGAAGGTCACCACCGTGCCCGACGCGAAGCTTTCCGAG
>NZ_DASPIS010000069.1:0-31860 GCF_035628975.1 Azospirillum sp.
TCAGGCGATAGCGCGGCGGGATCGTCATCCCGCCTTTGACTCACGTCCGCCCCACCAACGCAACACCGGATCACCAACCACCCCCAATGCGCGCAGCGCCTGGGCAACAGCCCAGGCCCAGCCAGCCACGTGAGCAGTTACTCGGCGATCGCCTGGAACTGAAGCGCGGTCCAGCGTGCCGGCCCTGCCGGAGGGAACAGCGGCGCCCGGTCGCCGAGCGAATCGAGATACTCGACGATGACCGGGCTGTCGAACAGGGTGGTGCCATCCTCCAACGTCAGGGCGGGAACCTTGCCCAGCGGGTTGTCCTTGGGCAGGTCGGTATCGGCCGACCACGGATCGGTCGCCACCCGCTCCACCCGATCCTCCAACCCGCGTTCGATGACGACCATCATCACCTTGCGCACATAGGGCGAGGTGGGGCTCCAGCGCAGCTTCAACATGGACGTTCCTTCTCTATTACCGGCCTTCGGCATTGTCGGTTTGCGGAGGCTCCGCTCCACATGTTGCCACCGAACCACCCGCCGGGGGAGTACACCCAGCCATGCACCCCCCAACCGGCAGCCTCCCCGGCAATGCCGGATGATGCCGGGCGGGCGGCTTCGGCGATCATGCCGCACACAGAGTCGGTGCAATGAGGCCCAAGCATTTCTGCTCGGGAAGACGGCCCTCACGGACGAACAGAAGGCTTGGTACGTCAAGCTTCAATGAGGCCCAAGCATTTCTGCTCGGGAAGACCAGAAGGTCGGAGTGGCCGGGTCGCCCAGCTCGCAAGCGCTTCAATGAGGCCCAAGCATTTCTGCTCGGGAAGACCGTGTACTGCGGCAAGGCCCCCGCCGGCATCGCATTGCTTCAATGAGGCCCAAGCATTTCTGCTCGGGAAGACCAGGGTCCAAAATGCTGATAAAGGACGAAGAGCCGTTGCTTCAATGAGGCCCAAGCATTTCTGCTCGGGAAGACGCGGATCGGCATGGCGCTGCCCCAGCCCAGCGGGTTGGCGCTTCAATGAGGCCCAAGCATTTCTGCTCGGGAAGACATGGAGATCATCGGCACCAGCCATGACGCGCAAGCGCTTCAATGAGGCCCAAGCATTTCTGCTCGGGAAGACACGCTCACGCATAAAGGAACCGCCACCATGGCAAAGGCGCTTCAATGAGGCCCAAGCATTTCTGCTCGGGAAGACCTTGCCCCACAGCCCGGCCTTCTTCGCCATGGCTATGGAGCTTCAATGAGGCCCAAGCATTTCTGCTCGGGAAGACGCGGCGACTGCCGGTCCAGAACGGTGGTGCGGGATAAATGCTTCAATGAGGCCCAAGCATTTCTGCTCGGGAAGACCCCGCTGCACCGTCGCGCTCAGGACGATCGTCTTGCCGCTTCAATGAGGCCCAAGCATTTCTGCTCGGGAAGACACCCCGTTCCAGTTGATGACGCTGAGTGCGCATATGCTTCAATGAGGCCCAAGCATTTCTGCTCGGGAAGACAGGCGTTCAGCCAGTCGCCTTCGAAGGGGTGTCCCAAGCTTCAATGAGGCCCAAGCATTTCTGCTCGGGAAGACCGGCCGATGCCGGCCTTACCACCGATGTTGCATTCATCGAGCTTCAATGAGGCCCAAGCATTTCTGCTCGGGAAGACAACTGCGTCCGGATGTCTTTATCCTGCCCAGGAAGGTGCTTCAATGAGGCCCAAGCATTTCTGCTCGGGAAGACATCAGCAGGTCGCGATAGCCGACGTCCGTGGGCTTGTTGCTTCAATGAGGCCCAAGCATTTCTGCTCGGGAAGACGAATAGGTGAGGCCACCTTGAAGGCCTCACCATTCCAGCTTCAATGAGGCCCAAGCATTTCTGCTCGGGAAGACATCGAAGCTTGCCCTTGAGGCTGACATCGACGCGCTGCTTCAATGAGGCCCAAGCATTTCTGCTCGGGAAGACGGCACGGACCTTGCGGCGTGGGCTGCCACCATCATGCAGCTTCAATGAGGCCCAAGCATTTCTGCTCGGGAAGACTATTCATATCTTGATCGGTGCACCCATATTCTGTGCGCTTCAATGAGGCCCAAGCATTTCTGCTCGGGAAGACCTGCATGATGCGCCGGGACGTCCGCGCGGTACGACGCTTCAATGAGGCCCAAGCATTTCTGCTCGGGAAGACCAATTCGGCCCGCTGCCGTGCCTTTCCCCCGACTTCGCTTCAATGAGGCCCAAGCATTTCTGCTCGGGAAGACCATACGGCGATGACGGCCCCCTGCTGGGCGGCGGCAAGCTTCAATGAGGCCCAAGCATTTCTGCTCGGGAAGACCGGCCACCTGTCTGTCGAGAACATGATCGCCATCGTGCTTCAATGAGGCCCAAGCATTTCTGCTCGGGAAGACGATTGTAGCACAACTTGCGGCACGTGAAGAGCAAAACTGGCTTCAATGAGGCCCAAGCATTTCTGCTCGGGAAGACGAGGTCAGCGGCTACGAAGGTGGTCGCTACCGCGTTGCTTCAATGAGGCCCAAGCATTTCTGCTCGGGAAGACCCGTTCTGACATCCGTCCAGATAGCCGATCATCCACGAGCGCATGGCCGCTTCAATGAGGCCCAAGCATTTCTGCTCGGGAAGACGGCGCGGAGTTCTTCGGCGGTAGCCGCGGCGGGATTGCTTCAATGAGGCCCAAGCATTTCTGCTCGGGAAGACCGCTGGACGCCGCCATTCGCGCCCCTTGCCACCGCTGACCGCTTCAATGAGGCCCAAGCATTTCTGCTCGGGAAGACCACCTCCCGGAAAGCCGACTGGATCGCATGGAGGCGGCTTCAATGAGGCCCAAGCATTTCTGCTCGGGAAGACGCGTTGATGATGTGCATGGTCTGGCTGAGCCACTTGGCTTCAATGAGGCCCAAGCATTTCTGCTCGGGAAGACAGGTACCTTACATCCCGCTGATTCGGCGTCAAGTTTATCCGCTTTTTCGAGCGGTGGCCGTTCCTGACCGGACGGTCAGGTTTCATGATCCCGTTACGTTCTGAACGATGTCAAAGATCCCAGTCGAATCAGCGCCTACCCGTTTGCGAGCGGGTCCCGGAGTTTTCCGTGCACCGGAGCGCTCGCACGGCAGTGGCGGCAGCGCAGTGTAGCACAGTGAAAACGGGCCGGCAGGATGGTTTCTGAGCGCCGCCCGGACTCCGCCCGATCCGCTTTGGCTTGCAACGCTTCGCCTTTGCCGTCATTTGCTGACATTGGCCGGTTGGGCTGGAGTGCATCGTGGACAGGCCGGGGGCGGGCGCATGAAGGTGATCATCTGTGGGGCGGGGCAGGTCGGGGCCAGCATCGCGCGGCACCTCGCGTTGGAAGACAACGACATCACGGTGATCGACACCTCGACCGAGCTGGCGCAGCGGATGGACGAAAGCCACGACGTGCGCGGGATGGTCGGCTATGCCTCGCACCCGGATGTGCTGGCCCAGGCAGGGGCGCGGGATGCCGACATGCTGATCGCCGTCACCCATTCCGACGAGGTCAACATGGTGGCCTGCGAGGTCGCCCATTCGGTGTTCAACATCCCGCTGCGCATCGCCCGCATCCGCAAGCAGGCCTATCTGCAGCCGGAATGGTCGGCGATGTTCTCCGCGCAGCATCTGGCGATCAGCGTCGTCATCTCGCCGGAGGTGGAGATCGCCCACAGCATCGCGCGGCGCCTGCGCTCCCCCGGCGCGTTCGAGATGGTGCCGCTCGCCGACGGCAAGGTGCACCTGATCGGCGTCCACTGCACCAACAGCTCGCCCCTGCTCAACACGCCGCTGCGCCGCCTGACCGAGATGTTTCCGGACGTGCGCGCGGCCGTGCTGGCCGTCTTCCGCGACGGCGCCGGCTTCGTGCCAAAGGGGAACGACCAGCTGCGGCTGGGCGACGACGTGCATCTGGTGTGCCGCACCGCCGACATCGTCCGCGTCGTCGCCCTGTTCGGCCACAGCGAGGCGCCGGCCCGCCGTCTGGTCATCGCCGGCGGCGGCAATGTCGGCTTCAACCTGGCGCAGATCGTCGAGCGCCACATGCGCGGCATCTCCATCAAGATGATCGAGGGCAACGCTGACCGGGCGGAGCTGATCTCGCGCTCGCTGCGCTCCAGCACCGTGGTGCTGAACGGCGACGCGCTGGACCACGAGATCCTGGAAGAGGCGCAGGTCGGCCGGGCCGAGACCATCGTCGCCGTCACCAACGACGACGAGACCAACGTCTTCACCTCGCTGCTCGCCAAGCGCGCCGGCTGCGGGCGGGCGATCACGCTGCTGAACAAGACGTCCTACGCGCCGATCGTCGCCGGGCTGGGGATGGACGTGGTGGTCAACCCGGCGGCGGTCACGGTGTCCTCGATCCTGCGCCATGTCCGGCGCGGCCGGGTCGCGGCGGTGCAGACCATCGGCGACAATTTCGGCGAGGTGGTGGAGGCCGAGGCGTTGGAGACCTCGCGCGCGGTCAGCGGCCCCATCGGATCCATCGGCCTGCCGGCCGGCATGATGATCGGTGCGCTGGTCCGCCGCGGGGAGGTCATCATCCCCACCAGCCAGACGGCGATCGAACCGCATGACCGCGTCATCGTGATGGCCACCGCCGATCTGGTGCGCAAGGTCGAAAAGCTGTTCGCGGTCGGGCTGGAGTTCTTCTGATCGGCCGCACCGCCCTGCCCGACACGTCATCCCCTTCCCGCCGCCCATTCCCCTGACCAGAGACATCATGCCGAATTTCAGGCCGATCCTGTTCATCGTCTCCATCGTGCTGCTGGCGCTTGCCGCGACGATGCTGATTCCGGCCGCGGTCGATTTCGCCTATGGCAACCCGGACGCCAGGGTCTTCCTCTATTCGGCCGCCTTCACCGGCGCCTGCGGCGGTGCGATGGCGCTCGGCACCCGGTGCCACCTGCATGGCGGATTGTCGCTGAGGCAGGCCTTCCTGCTGACGCCGCTGACCTGGACCAGCACCGCGGCCTTCGCCGCCCTGCCCTTCCAGTTCGGCCATTTCCCGGATCTGTCGCTGAACTACGCCAACGCCTTCTTCGAAACCATGTCGGGACTGACCACCACGGGATCGACGGTCCTGGTCGGGCTGGACCGGACGACGGAGGGCATCCTGCTGTGGCGGGCGCTGCTGCAATGGATGGGCGGCATCGGCATCATCGGCGTCGCCATCGCGGTCCTGCCGGCGCTGCGGGTGGGCGGCATGCAGCTGTTCCGCACCGAATCCTCCGACCGGTCGCAGAAGGTGCTGCCGCGCGCCCAGCAGATCGCCAAGGCGATCGTCGCGGTCTATGCCGGGCTGACGGCGATCTGCGGGGTCTGCTACTGGCTGGCCGGGATGACGCCGTTCGAGGCGGTGGTGCATGCGCTGACCAGCCTGTCGACCGGCGGCTTCTCCACATCCGACAGCTCCATCGGGCATTTCGAAAGCCCGGTCCTGCATTGGCTGGTGACGCTGTTCATGCTTCTGGGCAGCCTGCCCTTCGTCCTGTATGTCCGCACCCTGACCGGCCAGCGCGACGCGCTGTGGAAGGACAGCCAGGTGCGCACATATCTGGCCTTTCTGGCCGCGGTGATCCTGCCGCTCAGCATCTGGCTGGCGCTGAAGCACGGGCACGATTTCCACGATGCCCTGCGGCTGGTGGCCTTCAACGTGGTGTCGGTCGTCACCACCACCGGCTATGCCTACACCGATTACAGCCAATGGGGAAATCTTGCGGTCGGCGTGTTCTTCGGGCTGACCTTCATGGGCGGCTGCACCGGCTCGACCGCCGGCGGCATCAAGATCTTCCGGTTCGAGGTGATGGTGACGGTGCTGCGCACCCATTTCCTTCACCTGATCTATCCCCGCGGCGTCTTTCCGCGCCAATACGGCAACCGGCAGCTGGACGACGACGTGCTGGGATCGGTGATCGTCTTCTTCGCGCTTTTCTTCACCGCCTACAGCGTGATCACCATCGCGCTGATGGCCCTGGGGCTGGACTTCATCACCAGCGCCAGCGCCGCGGTGACCGCGCTGGCGAATGTAGGGCCGGGGCTGGGCGACATCATCGGTCCGGCCGGCACCTTCTCCTCCCTGCCGGATTCGGCGAAATGGCTGCTGTCTCTGGCGATGCTGCTGGGCCGGCTGGAGCTGTTCACCGTGCTTGTGCTGTTCATGCCCCAGTTCTGGCGGGGCTGAGGGGCCGAACCTGAGGGGGGCCGGCCGGGACCGGCCCCTTATTGCCCCTTATTCGTCCGGATCGCGGTTGGCCGCGTGATCCTGCATCTGCTCGGTCTGCACGGTCTTGCTGTCCAGCCCGCGGGCGTCTGAATGGCGGGACTTGTCGCGGTTCGACAGGACCGCGTTGTCGCCGATGGAACCGGCCGGCAGGTCGGTGGTGGCGCCGGTTCCGGTGCCCTTGCCCTGTCCGCTGGGGCTCATGTGCTTCTTGCTGGCGTTCGCCATCCTTGCTTTCTCCGTCGGTTGGCCGGGGTCGCCGGGAAGTGGATTCCCGGCGCCGCTCGGCTGGTGTCGGCTCAAATCCGCCGCAAGCCTTACTGCGGGTTGCGCGGCTGGGTGCTGTCCAGGCTGTTGGCGGTGCCGTGGGCTGCGTCGTTCTTCATGTCGCCGCCCTTGTTCATGGTGCCGTGGTCGGCGTTGCTGCCGCCGCTGTTGCGCTGGCCCAGCGAGACGGTGTTGTCGTCGTATTTGAACTCGGCCATCTGCTTGACCTGATCCTCGGTCACCTGCCGGGCGACGATGCGGTCGCCATTGGCGTTCAACAGGGTGTAGTCCAGGGCCACCTGCTTGGCGCCGATGCCCAGAATGCCGCCGCGGTCCAGGATCACCTGGGTGGCCTTGCCCGACTGGGCGTCGAGGATGATGTCGGCGACATCGCCGAGCTTGCCGCCGTCCTCGCCATAGACGGCCTTGCCCATCATGTTTTCGAAGCTGGTGCTCTGCTGGGCTGCACCGCTGGTGGAGGCGACGTTCGGGCGCAGGTCGCGGACCTGGCGCAGATGCTGCTCCAGGGTCGGCAGGGCCTGCTCGGCGAAGCGTTTCAGGTCGGCGTCCTGGCCTTTCTCGGCCTGGGTGCGGAACAGGGTGACGGCGGTCTGGTGGGCGTCGATCTGGCCCTGCAGATAGGCGGAATCGAACTGTTCACCCTGCTGACCGCGCAGCTTGTCCAGCTTCTGCTGATGTTCGGAATCGAGCTTGGTCGGCAGCGTCATCGATTTCTGCTGGGCCATCGCCTTCATGGCTTCCGACGTCTTGGTGTGGTCGGCCACCATGTGGTTGCCGAACTGCTTGACGCCATTGTCCTTGGCATGGTCCTGCGCCAGCTTGCCGGCCTGGATCTCGAACATGTCGCTCATCGCGGCCTTCTCGGCGAAGGTCATGTCCTGCTGCGACAGTTGTCCCTTCTCGGTCACGGTCTTCTGCGGCGTCGGCGTCTGGGCCAGCGACAGCGTGGGGGCGGAGAACAGGATCATGGCGGCGGTGGCGAGAAGATGATGGCGTTTCATGGCGGCGGTTCCTGCGATTGCGTGGTTGCCGGTGCGCGTTCATCCGGAGCCTTCCGGCCGGGCCGAGGCACCGTTCTTCCCCATTTCAACCGTCGACTGCGGCCGTCGTTCCCAGCATCATTTCCGCCATCCCCCCCGGCGGCCGGGGCGATGCGGACCGGCTCTCCGGATCGTCCGGGGTGCCGCGCTTGCGTTGAGTATCGGAGTATTGCGGCGCGCCGGGGGTATAGCCGAATGCGTGCTCGGCCTAGGCTACGTGTCCGGGGCAAGAAGGGACGGCTTATATCCCTGGTACGGAGGCCAGTTTGCTTCGTGACGCCCGCCATGTCCTGAACGGTACCCATATCGATTGCGACTTGTGCGTGATCGGTGGGGGTGCCGCCGGCCTGACCATAGCGCGCGAGCTGGCCGGCAGTTCCTGCAGCGTCGTCCTGCTCGAAGGCGGCGGGCTGGAGGTCGAGGGCATTTCCCAGGCGCTGTATGCCGGCCGCAACGTCGGCCTGCCGTATGAGCGGCTGACCACCGCGCGCAGCCGCTATCTGGGCGGCAGCACCAACTGCTGGGGCGGCTTCTCCCGCCCGCTGGAGCCGGGCGATTTCGCCGAACGGTCCTGGATTCCAGACAGCGGATGGCCGATCCCGCGCGACACGATGATGCCTTATTATGAGCGCTCGCAGAGCGTGCTGGGCCTGGGTCCGTTCGAATACGACAATGATTTCTGGATGGAACGGGTCGGCGGGCCGAAGGCGGCGCTGTTTCCGGTGGAAGACCGGGGCGGCGATGGTTTCGAGAACCGGGTCGCCCAGCTCAGCCCGCCGATCCGCATGGGCGAGGCCTACCGTGCCGAGATCGGACGCGCCGCCAACATCACCGCCTTCCTCAACGCCAACGTCACCGGCCTGGATACCAACCAGACCGCCACCGCGGTGGAACGGGTGCAGGTCCGCACGCTGGAGGGCCCGAGCTTCACCGTCGGCGCCCGGATGTTCGTGCTGTGCTGCGGCGGCATCGAGAATGCGCGCATCCTGCTGCTGTCCAACAAGGTGCAGGCGGCTGGGCTGGGCAACGGCAACGATCTCGTCGGCCGCTACT
This sequence comes from Azospirillum sp., assembly GCF_035628975.1. Lineage (GTDB taxonomy): Bacteria > Pseudomonadota > Alphaproteobacteria > Azospirillales > Azospirillaceae > Azospirillum. The sequence goes on from NZ_DASPIS010000069.1 coordinate 8,589, forward strand.
TCGCCGACCATCCGCGCTTCAAGACACCGCCGATCCGCCTGACCCAGCAGGGGCGGCACCGCACGCTCTACGACGTCAGCCTGTGCCTGGCGCGGCGGCGTCTGCGCCGGCCGCACCCGTCGGTGGCGCTGGCGCTGTCGCCGACGGCGGAGTTTCAGGAACGCCACGCGCTGCCCAATTCCCGCACCTATCTGGTCGCCTCCTACCATTCGGCGGCGCTGGACGCCTTCAAGGCGATGCGCGACCTGCGGCTCCTGCCCTCGCGCCACAGCTGCCGGCGCTTCGGCGTGTCGGAGGACGAGGCGGTGAGCCTGCTGCGCAATGCCGGCCCGCGTATCCTGCGAAGCATGCCGCAGCTCGCCCACGCCCTGTTCGACAGCATCATCGATCCGGGCTGGCTGTCCCGGCGCTTCACCCTGGAAACGGTGCTGGAGCCCGTCCCCAATCCCGACAGCCGCGTGACGCTGGACCATGCCACCGACCCGTTCGGCTGCAACCTGCCGCGGGTGGACTGGCGGCTGACCGAGCAGGACCGCCGGGGCGCGGCCGAGACCCAGCGCCTGCTGCGCGAGGATCTGCTGCGCCGCGGCCTGATCAAGACGGACGGGCGGCCGGACGAGTCCGCCGAGGCGACGATGGCGGATGTCGGCTGGTGCTGGCACCACATGGGCACGACGCGCATGCACGAATCGCCGCGCCACGGCGTGGTCGATGCGGAAGGCCGCGTGCATGGCGTCGGCAACCTCTACATCGCCGGCAGTTCCGTTTTCCCCACCATGGGCGCCGACCACCCGACCATGACCATCGTGGCACTGGCCTTGAGAATGACCGACCGCATCCTCGCGATGCTGCAGGACGAACGGAGCAGTCCGCCTGCCCCCGCGGTCGCCGCCTCGCTTTGAGCGGGGCGGCGGAGTCCTATATTTCCTCTCCCTGCGGAGAGGAACCGACCGATGGACCTGTTCGACGATGCTCCGGCCCCTCCCCCGGAAGGGATGCCGCCTGCCGCCGGGCCATTGCCCGACATCGTGGCGCCGGGGCTCGACTGCCTGTTCGTGGGCTTCAACCCCGGCCTGCGGTCGGGCGCGCTCGGTCACCATTATGCCGGGCGCGGCAACCAGTTCTGGCGCCTGCTGCATGAGGCCGGGCTGACCCCGCGCCTCTACCGGCCGGAGGAGGACGTCACCCTGCCGGCCATCGGCCTGGGCTCCACCAACCTTGTCGCCCGCGCCACCGCCGGCGCCGCCGAACTGTCGCGGGCGGAGCTGCGCGGCGGGGTGCCGCGGCTGGCGCGGATCGTCGGTTTCGTCCGGCCGAAGGTATTGGCCTATACCGGCAAGGGGGTTTATCTGGCGGCGACCGGCCTGCCGGACGCGCCGTGGGGGGCGCAGGAGCGCCCCCTGTTCAACGGCGTCGCCGACGTGGTGGTCCCGTCGCCGAGCGGCCTCGCCCGCCTGCCCTTCGAGGAAAAGCTGCGCTGGTTCCGCAAGGTGCGGGCGGAGATCGACCGGCGGCGCTGACAGCAGCACTGACATGGGGGCTGCCGCCATCGGGGTGCCGCACCCGCGCCGAAGGGAGCATGCCGGCGGGCGGAGGGATGAGCGCCGGGGGCACTCCCCCTGTTCCGGCCTTTCGCCGGGAAAGACCGACACGTCCGGGGCGTCGATAGGCCATGCTGTGCGCCGCATGACCGTTATCGCACGACGCAACTCCAGCCATGACCGGTTGCCGCCTCCGGACGGGGACGCGGGACCGGATCCCGTCGCCGCCCGGCTGCGCCGCCGGCATTGGATGGTGGTGGCGCTGGCCGTTCTGCTGCTGGCCGCGGTGGTGCGCGCCGCCGCCTATCTGACGGCGCTGTCACCAGTGGCCGCAGGCGCGGCGACGAGCGCTGCAGTCGACCCCTGGGGGCCGCATCCGCTGGGGACGCGGCCCTGGCAACTCGCCCGGCTTCTGAGCAGCGAACCGCCGGAAGCGGCGGAGCGTGTCGCTCCCACCGCTCTGCCTGCCTCTCCGATACGGCCGGACACAGCCTTGCGGCTGCTGGTGGATCAGGGCTGGACCGCCTTGCGGCCTGCTGCGATCCCGGCCGCCGCACGGACGGCCGGGATCGCCGTTTCACCGCAGTCCGCTTCGCCTTAGCTGTCCCGCCTCAGCTGACGATGCCGTTGCGGCTGAAGGGCAGCGTCTGCTGCGGCTGGCCGGTCACCGAGAAGACGGCGTTGGCCACGGCGGGCGCGGCGGTCGGGACGCCGGGCTCGCCGGCGCCGGTCGGCCGTTCGCCGGACGGTACGATGTGCACCTCCACCGCCGGCATGTCCGACATCCGCATCGGCAGGTAGCTGTCGAAGTTGGCCTGATCCACCACGCCGTCGGTCATGGTGATCTCGCCGCGCAGCGCATGGCCGATGCCCCAGCCGGTGCCGCCCTCCATCTGCGCCTTGACGATGTCGGGGTTGATGACCTGGCCGCAGTCGATGGCGACGACGACCCGGTCGACCTTGACCTGACCCTTGGCGTCGACCGTCACGTCGGCGACATGGGCGACATAGGTGTTGAAGCTTTCGTGCACGGCGACGCCGCGGCCCTTGCCCTGCGGCATGGGCTGGCCCCAGCCGGCCTTTTCCGCCGCCAGCTTCAGCACGCCGGCCAGACGCGGATGGTCCTTCAGCATCTCCAGCCGGAAGGCCACCGGGTCCTTGCCGGCCGCCTTGGCGAGCCGGTCGATCATCACCTCCTTGGAATAGGCGGTGTGGGTGTGCCCGACCGACCGCCACCACAGGGTGGTGACCGGCGAGGCGACGGTGTGGGCGTCCACCGCCAGATTCGGCACGGCATAGGCCATGTCCGACGCGCCCTCGACCATCGTCGCGTCGACGCCGTTCTTGACCATCACCGCCTCGAAGGGCGTGCCGGCCATGAAGCTCTGGCCGACGATGCGTTGCTTCCAGGCCACCAGGGCCCCCTTGGCATCGACTGCCGCCTTGATCCGGTGCAGGAACAGCGGACGGTAGCGGCCGCCCTTGATGTCGTCCTCGCGCGTCCAGACCAGATGCACCGGCGCCTTGGGATAGGCCTTGGCGACCATCACCGCCTCGGCGATGTAGTCGGCGTTGGTGGTGGCGCGCCGGCCGAAGCTGCCGCCGGCCCACTGGGTCTCAATCTTCACCTGTTCCGGCTTGCAGCCCAGGATATGGGCGGCGACCATCTGCTCCACGCCCTGGAACTGGGAGCCGGCCCAGATGGTGCAGCCACCCTCCGGGTTCAGCGCCACCACGGCGTTCAGCGGCTCCATCGGCGCATGGGCGAGATAGGGGAAGACGAAGTCGCCCTCCACCACATGGCCGCCCTTGGACGACGCCTCGGCGAAGGCCTTGTCGGCATCGCCCTTGCCGGCGGCGACAGCGCCCGGCTGGTCGGCCAGCTTGCGGTAGTCGGCCAGCATGGTGTCGGTGCCGCGCATCTCGGACTTGGCATCGTCCCAGGTGACCGTCAGAGCCTCGCGGCCCTTCATGGCGGCCCAGGTGTTCCTGGCGATCACCGCGACGCCGACCGGCAGGCTCACCACCTCGATCACGCCCGGCACCTTGCGGGCCGCCGCGTCGTCGACGCTCTTCACCGTGCCGCCGAAGCGGGGGCTGCGGGCCAGAACCGCCGTCACCTGATCGGGGCGGCGGATGTCCATGGCGAAGATCGCTGTGCCGTTGGTCTTGCTGATGTGGTCCAGCCGGTGCAGGTCCGGCTTGCCGATCAGCACATAGTCCTTGGGGTCCTTCAGCTTGACCTGCTGCGGCACGGGCAGCTTCGCCGCCTCCTCCGCCAGTTCGCCGAAGGTGAGGCTGCGGTTGCTCGCCGCATGGCGGACGACGCCCTTCGACACCGTCACCTCGCCGGCCGGCACGTTCCAGCGGGCGGCAGCGGCGGCGACCAGCATGGCGCGGGCGGCGGCACCGGCCATCCGCAGTTCGTCCCAACTGTTGGCGATGGCGGTGGAGCCGCCGGTGCCCTGGATGCCGAACATGTGGTTGGCGTACAGCTTGCTGTCGGCCGGGGCGAAGGCGCCGCGCACCTGGGCCCAGTCGGCGTCCAACTCCTCCGCCACGATGGTGGCGAGGCCGGTGACGATGCCCTGGCCCTTGTCCAGATGCTTGGCCAGCACGGTGACCGTGTTGTCCGGCGCCACGATGACGAACAGCTGCGGGCGCGGGTCGGCCGGGCCGACCGTCTTCGCCGCGGCGTCAGCGGCCAGCGCCGGCAGCGGCACATGCGCGCCGACGACCAGCGCGCCGGCCCCGGCGCCGATGGCCTTCAGGAATCCGCGGCGCGAGGGGGCGGACAGCGGCGCAAGCGAAAGATCGGCAGCGAACCCATTCCGGGCGGCCTGACGGATCAGATGATGCAGCATGGATCAGGCCCTCATCGTTTGGGCGGCATCCTTGATCGCCGCGCGGATGCGGACATAGGTGGCGCAACGGCAGACATTGCCGTCCATCGCCGCATCGATGTCCTGGTCGGTCGGGTTCTGGTTGTCGGTCAGCAGCGCGACCGCGCTCATGATCTGGCCCGACTGGCAATAGCCGCACTGGACGACGTCCAGCTTCTGCCACGCCGCCTGGACGGCCTGCGCCGCCTTGCCCTTCACGCCTTCGATGGTGGTGACCTTGCTGTCCGGCCCCAGCATGCCGACCGGGGTCTGGCAGGCGCGGGTCGGCGTGCCGTCGACATGGACGGTGCATGCGCCGCACTGGGCGACGCCGCAGCCGAACTTGGTGCCGGTCATGTTCAACTCGTCCCGCAGAACCCACAGGAGGGGCATGTCCTCGGGCACGTCGACCTGACGGTTCTCGCCGTTGACGTTGATGCTGATCATGGCTCTTGCCTCTTTCTCCCTGAACGGAACCGCCGGAGTGTGGTGACGACGAGTCCGTTGCCCGGTTGCGGGCGTTGGCTACGAATTGAAGATTTCTTGATTGTTGGCTGCTGGGTCAGCTCTGCCTCGACAGAATACACCGTCTAGTGCACAATGAAGTAGGCGGCTTTGGTTCATATCGTCATGAAAGCTATTCATAACCCGGCGCTCGACCTGAACCTGATCAAGGTGTTCGACGCGCTGCTGGAGACCCGCAACGTTTCCCGTGCGGCCGAGGCGCTGGGCGTCAGCCAATCGGCGGTCAGCCACGCGCTGGGCCGGCTGCGCACGCTGGTCGGCGATCCGCTTTTCGTGCGCACCGGCAACCGGATGGAGCCGACGCCCCGCGCCCAACGGCTGGCGGAGCCTCTGCGCGACCTGCTGGTCGGCGCCGCCCGCGCCCTGTCGGCGGAGGAGGACTTCGACCCTCATCGGGAGGAACGGAGCTTCAGCATCTCCACCCCCGATTCCATGCAGGCGGTTCTGCTGACCGGCATCCTGCGCGATGCGGCAGAGGGCGACCTGCGGGTGTCGGTCGCCTTACGCAGCCTCGATCCCGACGCCATGCTGGATGCGCTGGACGACGGCACCCTCGATCTGGCGATCGGCTATCTGCCGGAACTGCGGCGCTGGCACGACCGTCAGGTCCTGTACCGGGAGACCCATGTCTGCCTGTACAACCCGGCTCTCGTGCCGGTCACTCCGCCCATCGGGCTGGAGGATTACACCCGCTACCCGCACCTGATGCCGTCCCTGCGCGGCGGCCTGACCAGCTTCATCGACGACGAGTTGGCAGCGCTCGGTACGAGCCGGCGCGTCGCCGCCTCCACCACCCAGTTCCTGGCGATCCCGATGATCCTGATGCGGGCGCCGATGCTGACCTCGCTGCCCGCCCGGCTGGCCCGGCTGTGTGCCGACGCGCTCGGCCTCGCCACCAGCCCCCTGCCCTTCGATGTCGGCGACTATGAGATGTCGATGATCTGGCACCGCCGCAACACCGGCTCCCCCTCCCACAGCTGGCTGCGCCAACGCATCGGCGAGGAAGCGGCGAAGCTCTGACGCGAAACGGAAAAGGGCGCACATGGCGGGGCGCCCCTACACAAAGTTGTTACGGTCACAGCCGATTTTTCAGCGGCGACCGCGCAGATCGAACATTGCTATCCGACCGCGCCAGCGCTAGGCTATGATAGCGTTATTGATACTATGGCAACGCAAATGGCGAAGATCGAGGACATTCTGCGGCGGATGCGGACCGTGCCGCACGATGTACCCTTCGCAGACGTTGCAAAGGTCTGCGAACACTGCTTCGGCACACCGCGTCAACGCGGAACAAGCCACGCCGTATATCGCACCCCTTGGGCTGGAGATCCCCGCGTGAATATCCAGGAGGGCAAGAACGGCAAAGCCAAGGGGTTATCAGGTAAAGCAGGTCGTGCAAGCCATTGACCGGCTGCTGGCGCAGGGACGACAGGAGAACGAGGATGCCGAATAGCCATTACACGTACCGTGTCACGTGGTCGCCGGAAGACCAGGAGCACGTCGCCACCTGCGCAGAGTTCCCCAGCCTTTCCTGGCTTGATGAGGACGAGATCAACGCGTTGCGCGGCATCCGCTCGCTTGTGGCAGAGACGGTAGAGGACATGCGCGCGAATGGCGAGGCCGTCCCCGAGCCGCTGGCCGACCGAGAGTTTTCGGGGAAGATTCTGTTCCGCACCACGCCCGACGTGCATCGCCGCCTAGCAATCGAGGCAGCTGAGGCGAAGGTAAGTCTAAACCGCTACATGAACGCCAAATTGTCGCTGAACGGTTAGCCACCGAAGATTTCTTCGGCAATGTCCATCCTGGAAAAACGAGGCCCTGCAAGACTTTGCACGTCTTAAAGGGCCTCGCTGCAACACTTTTGCATAGGGGCTGGCCGTTGCAGGGCGCCCCTTCCATTTCGCTTGGGTCCCCCGGTCAATCGGCTGTGACGGACCGGATTTCGTCCTGGCTGAAGCGCTGCTGCTCTTCCATCACCATCTGCGACAGCTCCCGCTTCAGGCGGTTGAACTCCGGGGCGGAGCCGTCGCGCGGACGGGGCATGTCGACGATGACGTCACGCTTGATGGTGCCCGGCCGGTAGGTCATCACGATGATGCGGTCGGCCAGATAGATGCTCTCCTCGATGGAGTGGGTGACGAACAGGATGGTCTTGCCGACCTCCTCCCAGATGCGCAGCAGCTCGTCCTGAAGCGTGCGGCGGGTCAGGGCGTCGAGCGCGCCGAACGGCTCGTCCATCAGCAGGATCGGGCTGTCGAGCGCCAGGACACGGGCGATGGCGACGCGCTGGCGCATGCCGCCCGACAGATCCTTGGGGAAGCGGTTGCGGAAGTCCTGCAGGTGCAGCTTCTGCAGCAGCCACTCCACCCGCTCGGCGATCTCGGCCTTCGACATGCCCTTGATCTCCAGGCCGAAGGCGACGTTCTGCGCCACCGTCATCCAGGGGAACAGGGCATATTCCTGGAACACCATGCCGCGGTCGGGACCGGGTTCGGTGATGGTGCGGCCATCGACGGTGACGCTGCCCTTGGTCGGCGGCTGGAACCCCGCCACCGCGTTCAGCAGCGTGGACTTGCCGCAGCCCGACGGCCCCAGCAGGCAGACGAACTCGCCCTTGCGGATGTCGAGGTCGATGTTCTGCAATGCCACGATCTTCTGCGGGCCGACGGAGAAGGTCTTCTCCACCCCACGAACCTGGATTTGGACCGGGGCCGTCTCGGCGACGGGCGCGGTGTCGGCAACGGTCTTCAGCATGGGCGTCATCTCCATCCCCTCCCCATCAATTCTCGAGCCCGCGGTGCCAGCGCAGCAGGTGGTTGTTCAGGCGGTTCATGCCGATGTCGATGGCGAGGCCCAGCATGCCGATGGTGAACATCCCGGCGATGATCTTGTCGGACCACATGAACTCGCGTGCTTCCAGGATACGGAAGCCGAGGCCGGAGTTGACGGCGATCATCTCCGACACGATCACGACGATGAAGGCGGTGCCGATGCCGATCCGCGCGCCGGCCAGGATGTAGGGCGTGGCGGCCGGCAGGATGACGCGGACGAACATGGTCAGCTTGCCGGCGCCCAGGTTGCGGGCGGCGCGCAGATAGATGCCGTCGACATGGCGCACCCCGGCGATGGTGTTCATCAGCACCGGGAAAAAGGCGCCGATGGCGATCAGGAACACGGCCGGCGCATTGCCCAGCCCGAACCACAGGATGGCCAGCGGGATGTAGGCGATCGGCGGGATCGGCCGCAGCACCTGCATCAGCGGGTCGAACAGCGCATAGACGCGCGGGTTGCCGCCCATGGCGAGGCCCAGCGGAAGCGCCAGCCCGGCGCCGACGGCGAAGCCCAGCACCACCCGGTACAGGCTGGACCAGGCGTCGAACAGCATCTCGCCCGACAGCGCCCACAGGATCCAGCTGGACTGCGCCGGATCATAGGCCTCGGTCGGCAGCAGATAGGCCCACCAGCGCTCCACCACCGCGACGGGAGAGGGCAGGACCACCGGGTTGATCAGGCCGGACGTGGACAGAACCTGCCACAGCACGATCACCAGCACGGGAACCAGAGAGCCGCGCAGCATGGCGGCGGGCGAGAAACGGGTCTTGGCTTGGGACATGGGGCGTCCTCCTTCCGCTGGGTGTCGGCTCAGTTGGTCTTGACTTCACCGGTCCTGATGGAAGCCTTCGCCTTTTCCAGCAGGTCCAGCTTCACCCAGTCGGCGGCCTTCGGCGGGTTGTCCATGCGGCCGACGCCGAACTTCTGCATCATGTCGGTCGTGACCTGCACGTGATGGACCGACAGGTCGTAGCTGTAGGGGGAGTTGCCGATCGCGTCGCGGAAGTCCTGGCTGCTGATCTGGCCCTTGAACATCTGCTCGCGGACATACTTCTCCGCCAGATCGGGATTGGCGATGAAGGTCGCCGTCGCCTCGACGAAGCAGCGGACCAGCCGCTCGGCGACGTCGCGCTTCTTGTTGTAGAAGTCCTCGGTGATGACCAGCGAGCGGACCGGCTCGCCCAGTTCGGTGTCGTAGGGCTTGATCACCTCGACGCCGAAGCCCTTGTTGATGGCTTGGCTCGACTGCGGTTCGGACTGCGACATGGCGTCGATGCTGCCGGCCAGCAGGGCCTGGTTCATGTCGGCGTAGGCCATGTAGACGATCTGCACGTCCTTGCCCGAACGGTCGGACCAGCTCAGCCCATGCTTCGCCAGTTCGGCCAGCAGGATCAGCTCCTGCGCGCCGCCGCGCGGGGTGGCGACCTTCTTGCCCTTCAGGTCGGCGATGGACTTGATGCCGGCGTCCGGCTTGGCAACGATGCGCGCCCCGCCCTTGGCGAAGCCGGCCACCGCATAGATCGGCACGCCCGACGCACGGCCGGCGATGGCGGCGTCCACCGCGCTGGCGGCGACGTCGATCTCGCCGGCGACGATGGCCGGCAGGATGTCGATGCCCTTGGGGAAGACCCGCTCCTCGATCTTCAGGTCGTACTTGCCGGCAATCTCCTTCATGTAGGAAACAGCACCGTAATGGGCGAATTTCAGGTTGCCGAGTCGGACCAGATCGGCGGCCGACGCGGCCTGGGTGGCGAGTGCGGCGGCGGCAAAGGCGGCGGCGGCAAGCAGGCTCTTCCGAAGCATCGATTCTCTCCCCTGGGGCTTGGTCCGCGGCCCGTCGCCGCGGTTGCCTCGGAGAAGAGCAAGGGGCATGCCATAGTCAGTTCGCCGCGCAAACAGTTGAAAACCCTCGACCTGGCCATTCGGACTAAGCCTCGGATCGGCGGATTTCCGCCTGCGCGCCCGACGGCATCGGCGGATTTCCGCCGACCTGCGATTGGGACGGGGCTGCGGCAGGTCGACGCGCCGGCCGGAAGGTCCCTATGCCGCATACGACAAGTCATCGCAGCGCAACGAAAAAGCGTGTAGAACTTGCTGCACCTGCGAACCAACGCAACTGCCAACCGATAGGGACAAGGAACAATGGCCGAGAGCATGGGAATCGAGACCATCGGCGTCATCGGCGCCGGACAGATGGGCAACGGCATCGCCCAGGTCTGCGCCGTCGCCGGCCTGACGGTGGTGATGACCGACATCTCCGAGGAAGCGGTGCAGCGCGGCCTGTCGACCGTCGGCGGCAGCCTGGACCGTCTGGTCAAGAAGGAGAAGATGACCGCCGCCGACCGCGAGGCCGCCGTCGCGCGCATCACCGCCACCACCGACAAGTCGAAGCTGGGTGCTTGCGATCTGGTGATCGAGGCCGCGACCGAGAATGAGGATCTGAAGGTCAAGATCCTGAAGGACCTCTGCGCGACGCTGAAGCCGGAGGCGCTGGTCGCCACCAACACCTCGTCGATCTCCATCACCAAGCTGGCGACGGCCACCGACCGTCCGGACCGCTTCATCGGCCTGCATTTCTTCAACCCGGTGCCGCTGATGGCGCTCCTGGAGATCATCCGCGGCATCCAGACCAGCGACGACACGCATGCCAAGGCGATGGCCTTCGCCAAGCGCGTCGGCAAGTCGCCGATCACCGCCAAGAACAGCCCCGGCTTCGCCGTCAACCGCATCCTCTGCCCGATGATCAACGAGGCGATCTTCGCGCTGCAGGAAGGCATCGCCACGGCCGAGGACATCGACGCCGGCATGAAGGCGGGCTGCAACCACCCGATCGGCCCGCTCGCGCTCGCCGACCTGATCGGTCTGGACACCATGCTGTCGGTGATGGAGGTCTTCTATGAAGGCTTCAACGACCCGAAGTACCGCCCGGCCCCGCTGCTGAAGGAAATGGTCGACGCCGGCTACCTCGGCCGCAAGACCGGCCGCGGGTTCTACGACTACAGCAAGTGATGTTTGGGGGGCGTTGCGGACAGGTGATGCCCCCTCCCTCCCTCCCCCGCTTCGCGGGAGAGGGGAAGAGTTGCTGAGCAGTGGCAGTCCCCTCTCCCACCGAAGGTGGGGGAGGGTTAGGGAGGGGGCCGAGCACGCCCCGTTTACGAAAACTCCCGCACCGTGTGCAGGTGGTTGAGCGGCCCATGGCCGTGGCCCAGCCCCGGTGCGGTCAGGATCGCCGTCTCCACGTAACGCCGCGCCCGCGCAACCGCGTCGCGCGTGCCGAGCCCCTGGGCCAGACCGGCGGCAATCGCCGACGACAGGGTGCAGCCGGTGCCGTGGGTGTGGGGCGTGTGGACGCGCCGGCCCTCGAACACCGTCTCGCCCTCTTCCGTCAGAAGCAGGTCGTAGAGGCTGTCGTCCTCCAGGTGTCCGCCCTTCAGCAGCACCGATTTCGGACCGAAGCTCAGCAGCAGTTCCGCGGCGCGGCGCATGTCGTCCAGATCGCGGATCGGCAGGTCGGTCAGCGCCTCCGCCTCCGGCAGGTTGGGCGTCACCACCTCGGCCAGCGGCAGCAGGCGCTTGCGCAGCGTCACGACGGCGTCGGGATCGAGCAGGTGATGGCCGCTCTTGGCGATCATCACGGGATCGAGCACCAGCGGCACGTTGACCGCGCGGGCCTCATACTCCGCCGCCACCGCCTCGATGACGGGGGCGTTGGCGAGCATGCCGATCTTCACCGCGTCGGCGCCGATATCCTCCAGCACCACCTTCATCTGCAGGGCGACGAAGGCCGGATCGACCGGCACCACGCCATAGACGCCGGTGGTGTTCTGCGCCGTCAGCGCGGCGATGGCGGTCATCCCATAGGCGCCGAGCGCGCTAACCGCCTTGATGTCGGCCTGGATGCCGGCACCGCCGCCGGAATCCGATCCGGCGACGATCAGGACCCTGCCTTTCATTGCGCGGCCTCCAGGCTGCGGGCGGCGCTGGCGCGGATGGCGTCGGCGATGTCGCCGACGACGCCATGGACCAGCGCCTCGTCGTCGCCCTCCGCCATCACGCGGATGACGGGCTCGGTGCCGGACTTGCGGATCAGGATGCGGCCGCTCGACGCCAGCCGCGCCTCGCCTTCCCTGATCGCCTGCTGGACGACGGCATCCTCCAGCGGCTTCGTTCCAGCGGCGAAACGGACATTGGTCAGCTTCTGCGGCACCGGATCGAACACCCGGCAGACCTCGCTGGCCGACCGGCCCTCGGCCTGGATCAGCACTGCCAGCACCTGCAGCGCCGCGATCAGCCCGTCGCCGGTGGTGGAATAGTCGGACAGCACCACATGCCCCGACTGCTCGCCACCGACATTGTAGCCGCGCTCGCGCATCATCTCGACGACATAGCGATCGCCCACGGGGGTGCGAGCCAAATGCAAGCCGAGCCCGCCGAGATGGCGCTCCATGCCCAGGTTGGACATCACGGTGGCGACCACGCCGCCGCCGCGCAGGGTCTGCGACCGCGCCCAGGAGGTGGCGATCAGGCTCATCAACTGGTCGCCGTCGATCGGGCGCCCGGACTCGTCCACCATGATCAGGCGGTCGGCGTCACCATCCAGCGCGACGCCCAGATGGGCGCCGTGGGCCACCACCTGCTCCTGCAGGGTCTGGGTGGCGGTGGCGCCGCAGCCCTTGTTGATGTTGGTGCCGTCGGGGCTGACGCCGACCGGGATCACGTCGGCCCCCAGTTCGTACAGCACCTTGGGCGCGACCTTGTAGGCGGCGCCGTTGGCGCAATCGACGACGATCTTCAGCCCGTCCAGCCGCAGCCCGCGCGGGAAGGTGTTCTTCACATATTCGATGTAGCGGCCGGTGGCGTCCTCCATCCGGCTGGCGCGGCCGAGATCGGCGGGGCCGGCGAGATCGGGGGCGAAGGGCAGCGCCATGCGCCGCTCGATCGCCGCCTCGACCTCGTCCGACAGCTTGTAGCCGTCGGGGCCGAACAGCTTGATGCCGTTGTCCTGATAGGGGTTGTGCGAGGCGGAGATCACCACGCCCATGTCGGCGCGCAAGGACCGGGTCAGCATGGCGACCGCCGGGGTCGGCAGCGGCCCGACCAGCACCACGTCCATCCCCATGGAGATGAAGCCGGCGGTCAGCGCCGGTTCCAGCAGATAGCCGGACAGGCGGGTGTCCTTGCCGATTACCACCCGGTGCCGATGGTCGCCGCGGCGGAACTGCAGCGCGGTCGCCATCGCCACGCGCAGGGCCGTTTCGGCGGTCATCGGGTCGATGTTGGCGGTGCCACGGATGCCGTCGGTGCCGAACAGGTGTCGCGTCATGAAAACCTCGTGCAGGAACCGTCTCCACGCCCGCATGTCGGGTCGGGCGCTGGAAATGACAAGCGAAGGATGTTTCTTCGCGCGGCAGCCCAGCCGGGTCAAGCTCCCTTAGGCGGCTGCGCGAAAGGGGTAATGGTTGGATCAGCGGGGATGCAGCCCTTCCCAAAGGGCACGGGCCTGCGCAGTTTCCGCCACATCGTGGACACGCAGGATCTGCGCGCCCTGGTTCAGCGTTTCCAGCCCGGCGGCGAGCGAGCCGGCAAGCCGCTCCTTCGGCGGTTCCTCACGTGACAGGCGGCCGATGAAGCCCTTGCGCGACAGCCCGATCAGCACCGTGCAGCCCAGCGCATGGTACAGCGCGGTATGGCGGAGGATCTCCATATTGTGCTCCGTCCTCTTGCCGAAGCCGATGCCGGGATCGACGGCGATGCGCTCCGGAGGCACGCCGGCCGCGGCGCAGCGGGCGATCCGCTCCTCCAGCCAGTCGAACACGTCCAGCGCGGCGTCGCGGTAGGTCGGGTTGGCCTGCATGGTGCCGGGCTCGCCCTGCATGTGCATCACCACCACCGGCGTCGCGGTTCGCGAGACGACCGGCAGGGCTTGCGGATCTGACAGCCCGGCGATGTCGTTGACGATGCGGGCACCGGCCGCGGCGGCGGAGTCCATCACGCTGGCGTGGCGGGTGTCGACCGAGACGGTCGCCCCCTTTTCGGCGAAATGGCGGATGACCGGCAGGACGCGCCGCTCCTCCTCCTCCGGCGGGACGGGAGCGGCGCCGGGACGGGTAGACTCGCCGCCGATGTCCAGGATGTCGGCGCCGGCCGCCAGCATCGCCTCGCCATGGGCGATGGCGGCGGCGGGATCGAGGAAGTCGCCGCCGTCGGAAAAGCTGTCGGGCGTCACGTTGACGATGCCCATGATGAGCGGCCGGTCGAGCGCCAGCCCGGCGAAGGGCGCCCGCGCCCGGGTCAGCGCGCCCAGTTGGCGGTCCAGCGCCTCCGCCACGGCGCGCGACCGCTCCCAGCCCCAGGCCATGATCTCCGACAGCGGCGCGAAGGCGCGGTCGATGCGCGAGGCTTGGTCGCGGACGATCAGCTCGGCGGTCGAGAAGGCGAAGCGCCCGCCGGCCAGCGGCACCGCCGCCCCCTTGGCCCAGGCGGCGATCGGCATCAACCCGACCGGCCGCAGATAGACCCGCACCCCCTCCTCCCCTGCCCAGGGGCAGAAGCCGGCGAGCGACCCGGCGGCGGATTTGGGAGCGGCTTTGGCGGCGGGCTTGGCGGAGAGCGGCGGCATCGGGATCCCCATCACGTCACGGACTGGCGATACCGTTCCTGGCACGCAGCCGGCGGGATGGCAAGGGGGTGGTGGGTACGCGATACTTGACGATCCTCGCCATGCATCCCCCTCACCCTAACCCTCTCCCCGGGGGGGAGAGGGGATGATGCGGCCCTTCAGCTTCAGCACATAGGTGATGACCTCGGCCACCGCCTGATAGTGCTGGAGCGGGATGGTGGCGTCCACCTCGGCCGAGGCGTGGAGGGCGCGGGCGAGCGGAGGGTTCTCGACGATGGGGATGCCGTGTTCCTGGGCCAGCGCGCGGATGCGCAACGCGATCAGGTCGGCGCCCTTGGCGAGGCAGATCGGGGCGGCGGTGCGGCCGCGCTCGTATTCCAGCGCCACGGCGAAATGGGTGGGGTTGGTGATGACCACCGTGGCGCGCGGGACGTTCGCCATCATCCGCTTCTTCGACCGCGAGCGGCGGATGTCGCGCAGGCGGGCCTTGGCGTGGGGATCGCCCTCGATCTGCTTGAACTCGTCCTTGATCTCCTGGTGGCTCATGCGCAGGCGGCGGCGCCATTCCAGGCGGTTCCACAGCACGTCCACCGCCGCCATCAGGACGGTCGCCAGCAGGACCGCCAGCAGCAGCCGCAAGGTCACGTCCCGCAGCAGCACGGGCAATCCGGCGACGTCCATGCCCACAGTATCCTCCGTCCATGCGATGTAGGGCGCCAGCGCGTACCAGGCCGCAGCGCTGATGATGGCGAGCTTGACCAGGCTCTTGGCGAATTCGACCAGCGCCGGCCGCCCGGCCATCCGCTTCCAGCCCGAGGCCGGCGACAGGTGCGACCATTTCGGCCGGATGCGGTCGGACGCGACCAGAAAGGGCCCCTGCCCCAGCGCCGAAACCACCACCCCGCCCAGCAGGATGCCCAGCACCGGCAGCAGAGCCACAGCGGCGCCGACGATCAGCCAATGCAGGCTATGGATGACGTCGATGGCGCTGCCGTCGATGCGGATGTCGTCGGGATTCTCGATCAGCGGCAGCAGCAGGCTCGACAGCTGCGACGAGACGCCGGGCGCGGCCATCAGCACGATCATCCAGGCCGCCACCATCGCCGACAGCAGGCCGACGTCGCGGGCACGGGGGACGTCGCCCTTCTCCGCCGCCTCGCGCAGGCGTTTTTCTGTCGGTTCCTCTGTCTTCTGCTCGTCGTCCTGCTCCGCCATGGCTCAGGACCCCGAAAGCCAGCCGCCGAGCGCGGCTACGAAGGCGGTCAGCATCGCGCCGGCGGTCGCCATGAACAGGCCCATGCCCACCATCAGCACGCCCGGCGTCGCGACGAAATAGACGGGCATCGCCGGCATGACCCGGTTGACCAGCCCCAGCGCCACATTCATCACCAGCCCATAGAGGATGAAGGGCGCCGCCAGCCCCACCCCCAGCCGGAAAGTGGTCGCCAGCAGCTCGGCGAAGCGCTGGGCGACCATGCCGAGGTCCGGGAACACCCCCGCCGGCCAGGAGCCGTAGGAGCGGGCCAAGGCGCCGATCATCAGGTAATGCACGTCCGATGCGAACAGCAGCGCCAGCCCGCCGATCAGCAGCACGCCCGACAGCACCGACCCGCCTTCGAACCCCGCCGCCTCCATGGAGAACGGGTTGCTGAGCCCCACCACCTGCGCCACCAGCGCGCCGGTGGTCTGCAAGGCGGCCATGAACAGCCGCGCGCCCAAGCCCAGATAGGCGCCGACCAGCGATTCCCCAGCCAGTGCGCGCAGCATCTCCACCGGCTGGTCCGGCATGCGCTCCGGCAGGCCGTCTACTCCCGGCAGCAGCACCAGCGTGACGATGATCGCCAACGCCGCCCGAATCCGCATCGGCACCGCCGCCTCGCCGAAGCCCGGCAGCAGCCCTATGGCCGCCGCCACCCGCGCCAGCACGAGGAGCCCGCGGTAGATCTCCAGGGTGAGGAACTGGCTCAGGGCGTCCATCCGCGCCTACACCTGATCGATGGTCTTGAGCGACGCCTTGCGGTGCAGCTCGGCATGGCTCAGCACCGGCGTCATCGGGCTGACGCGCTCAAGCAGCGACCGCACGAAGGGCCGCACCTCCGCCCCCACCAGCAGGGCGGGCCAGATCTGCGAGGTGGCGTGCTTCTGGATCTTCAGCCGCACGGTCGTCAGGAATTCCTGCACCTGGCTGGGCGGCATGACGAAGCGGCGGTCGTCGCCCTCCACCACGATGTGGTCGAGCAGGGCCTGCTCCCAGCGTGGGCTGAGCGCGATCACGGAGACGAAGCCGTCCGGCCCGGCCAGACCCTGGTGGATCTGCTGGCCCAGCCGCATCCGCACATGTTCGGTGATCAGCGTGATGTGGCGGGTCCAGCCGACCGCCTCCGCCACCGCCTCGACGATGGCCGGCAGATTGCGGATCGACACCCGCTCCGACAATAGTTGCTGCAGCACGCGCTGGAGCACGACCAGCGAGATCTGGCTCGGCACCATGTCGTTGATCAGCTTCTGGTACTCGCGGCCCAGACCGTCGATCAGCTTCTGCAGGGCTGCGAAGGTCAGCAGGGTGGAAAGGTTGTCCTTGATGACCTCTGTCAGGTGGGTGGTGATGACGCTTTCGGGGTCGACCACCGTATACCCCTTCGCCACCGCCTCCTCGTGGCGGGAGGGATCGATCCACTTGGCCTGCAGGCCGAAGGTCGGCTCGCGCGTGGGGTCGCCGGCGATGTCCGGCACGGCGCCGCCGGTGGGGTCGATGGCCAGCAGGTGCTTGGGCCGCACCTCCCCCTTCGCGGCCTCCACCCCCATGATGCTGATGACGTAGCTCTTGGGCGGCAGGAAGCTGGAATCCTTGATGCGCACCGACGGCAGGACGAAGCCGAACTCGGTGGCGAAGCGCTTGCGCAGGGTCTTCACCTTGGTGGTCAGCGGGCCGTTCTTGTTCAGGATCAGCGGGACGAGGTGGTTGCCGACCTCCACCTTCACCTCGTCGACCTTCAGCATGTCCTCCACCGCCTCCTCCGGTGCGGCGGGCGGCGCCTTGCGGCTTTCCTCCAGCTTGGCGAGCGCCGCGGCGCGGGCCTTGCGGCGCGGCGCGTACCAGCCCAGCACCGCGAAGGCCGCTCCTATGGCGAGGAAGGGCGCCATCGGCAGGCCGGGCGTTACCGCCAGCGCCACCAGCAGGCCCGATGCCACCATCAGCGCCTTCGGATAGGCGCCGAGCTGGTCGATCACCGCCTTTTCGGCGGAGCCGATGTTGCCGCCCTTGGTCACCAGAAGGCCGGCGGCCAGCGACACCACCAGCGCCGGGATCTGCGTCGCCAGACCGTCGCCCACCGTCAGCGTCGTGTAGATGGAGGCGGCGTGCTCGAAGCTCATCCCCTTCTGGGCGATGCCGATGGCCATGCCGCCGAGAACGTTGATGACGGTGATGACCAGCCCGGCCACCGCATCGCCGCGCACGAATTTCGAGGCACCGTCCATGGCGCCGTAGAAGGTGCTTTCGTCCTCCAGCTCCTTGCGGCGGCGCCGCGCCTCCGCCTCGTCGATCATGCCGGCGGACAGGTCGGCGTCAATCGCCATCTGCTTGCCGGGAATGGCGTCCAGCGTGAAGCGCGCGCCGACCTCGGCGATGCGGGTGGCGCCCTTGGTGATGACCACGAAGTTGATCACCACCAGGATGCAGAAGATCACCACGCCGATGACGAAGTTGCCGCCCATCACGAACTGGCTGAAGCCCTGGATGACGTGGCCGGCGGCGGCGTGGCCGTTGTGCCCCTCGCTGAGGATCAGGCGGGTGGACGCGATGTTCAGCGCCAGCCGCAGCATCGTCACCACCAGCAGCACGGTGGGGAAGGAGGAGAAGTCCAGCGGCCGCGGGATCCACAGCGACACCATCAGCACCAGCACCGCGACCGAGAAGGACAGCGCCAGCCCGAGATCGAGGAACCAGGACGGCACCGGCAGGAACAGCACCGCCAGCACCAGCAGGATGCCGACCGCGAACAGCACGTCGCGGTTCGCCAGCCCGATGTCGCCGATCAGGCTGAATCGGCTGCGGACGTGATCCGTGAAGGTCATGGGGTCCCGACAGGTTTGTGGAGGAAGGGCGTTTCGGCAACGATAGGGGGGTGCGGTAAAACCGGGATTTAAGCTGTCACTGCGTCGGCAGCAGCGGCCGGGCCGGGCCGTCGGCGAACAGGCCGGACAGGAAGCTCAGCCGGCCGCGCTCCGCCGGGGTGAAGTCGGTGCCGCCGCCCGGCCCCGCGGCCAGCGTCTGCAGATAGCCGAGCGCGCCGGCGACCCAGCGCAGGTTGCCGCTCACCCGCTGGCGATAGGCCTCGCCGCGCTCGGACTGGGACGAGTGGTAGCGGGCGATGGCGGTCTCCAGCGAACCATGGTCGCGCCGTAGCGCCGACAGGAAGGACGCGGCATAGCGGGCGTTGGCGACCGGATCGAAGGCGGTGACGAGGTCGGGAAAGGCATTGGGGTGCCAGCGCAGATTGACCTGCAGGCAGCCGACGTCGATGGACTGCACGCCACGGGCCTGGGTCGCCCGCACGAAGGCGATGGCATCGTCGCGCGTCGGGAAATAGTGGGACCGTCCTTCGGTGTTGACGGTCCAGGGCCAGGCGGTGAACAGCCGGTCCTCCGTCCGCCGCCCGGATTCGGTAAAGCCCATCGCCAGCAGTAGATGGTCGGTGATGCCCGCCGCCTTCTCCGCATCCAGGATCGCGGCGATGCACTGCGCTTCCGGCGGCAGGGCCTTGCGCGGAGGCTGGGGCGACGGCTGGGCCGGCAGTTTCGGCGCGGCATAGAGCGCGGTGCTCCACACCCCGATCTGCGAGATGTTGGCCGGCGGCGCCGCCGCACCGCCGGCCGGGCTTACGAGCAGTCCGAGAAGGGGGATGGCCGCTCGCAACAGGGGGCGCCGCATCGCCGGCAACGTCAGTCTATGGCGACGATGAGGTCGCTCAGCCGGTCGGCGTAGGTGGCGAGCGCGCCATACATGAAAGGCAGGGCCAGCACCGTCACCACCAGGATCGCGACGATCTTCGGCACGAAGGTCAGCGTCATCTCCTGCACCTGGGTCAGCGCCTGCACCAGCGAGATCGTCACGCCCACCACCACCGCGACGATCAGCGGCGGCGCGGCGACCAGCAGGGTCGTCCAGATGCCGCTGCGCAACACCTCCAGCACGTCGGCCTGATTCACGGGGTGGGTCCTTCGTTGGTGGGGAGGTGGTGGCGGTGTTTTGCCCCCTCCCTAACCCTCCCCCGCCCTCGGCCGGCCAAAGGCCGGTCCGATCGCGGGAGAGGGGATCAAGTGCAAGAGCGGCGGAGTTCCCTCTCCCGCGTGAGCGGGGGAGGGTTAGGGAGGGGGCATTCCGTATCCGAACCCGAACGCCGCCCTTCAAACGGCGATCCGCATGATCTCCTGATACGCCTGCACCATCTTGTCGCGGATGGCGACGACACTCTGCACCGTCATCTCCGCGGCCAGCACCGAGCGCACGACATCCTGCGCGCTCGCCTTTCCCGACACGGCGGCGAGCGAGACGCGCTCGCTCTCCTTCAGCGTGTCGACCGCCTGCGAGATCGACTTGTCGAGGAAACCGCCGAAGTCGCTTTCGGCACTGGCCGCCACCGCATCGGTCTGGCCGGTGGTGGACAGCGGCGAGGTCGCCGCCTGGGTTTCGGCGAGGCCGGCGACAAAGGGGCTGCGGTTGGCGGCATAGGCGGCGGCGACGCGGCCGACGGACATCTCGATCATGGAACGGCTCCTCAGCTGCGCAGCAGGTCGACGACGCGGGTCATCATCGCGCGCGATTGTTCGATGACGTTCATGCTGGCCTCGAAGGCGCGGCCGGCCTCGCGCATGTCCATCATCTCGACCAGCGGCTGGACGTTGGGCTTCTTGACATAGCCCTTGTCGTCAGCCGCCGGATGCGAAGGATCGTAGGCGAGCTGGAAGTCGCTGCGGTCGCGGCCGATCTGCTTGACCTGCACCAGTTCCGCCCCCACGCCGCGATCCATCACGCTGTCGAAGGACACCGTCTTGCGGCGGTAGGGATCGCCGCCCTTGGTGGTGGCGGTGGAATCGGCGTTGGCGAGGTTTTCGGCCACCACGCGCAGCCGGGTCGATTGCGCCTGAAGGCCGGCACCGGCGATCTTCAGCGTCGTGCCGAGGACATCGTTCATCATGGCTCGTCTCCGTCTCGAATACCGTCAGCCGTTCCTCCCCTAGCCATTTCTCCAGGCCATGCGCAGCATCTGCACATTGCGCTGGAACAGGCTGGTGGTCAGCGCGAAGGCGTCGCGGGTCTCGCTGCCCTTGATCATCTCCTGCTCCAGCGACACCGCGTTGCCCGACGGCGTCGTTTCCCACAGGCCGGCCTTGCCCGCCTCGCGGAAGCCGGCGGTGGAGCGGGTGCTCGCCAGATGAAGGTTGGAGGTGCGGGCGGTCTCGACCGGCCGGATGCCCTCCATCACGCTGTCGAAGGATTTCAGGTCGCGCGCCTGGTAGTCGGGCGTGTTGGCGTTCACGACATTCTCGGCGACCAGCTTCTGCCGCTGCGCCAGATAGTCCAGGCGCGTGCTGGCAAGCTGGAAGAAACCGATTTTACTCAAATCCATTGCGACCTCGTTCCACCACATCTCTCCGGAACACGAGGCGGACGATGAACCCGCCCGTTTAAAACCGGATTTAAATTCCCTCCTCTAGGCTACCCCCATCGACTGAGATGATGGAGACAGCGCCGATGCCGGCACTCGCCACCCTGGCGGCGGAACTCGAACGGCTGCCGACGCGCCACTGGCGCGGAGAGATCCGCTCCGCCGCCGGCATGACGCTGGAGGTCGACGGGCTGCAGCGCGTGCTGTCGGTCGGCGACAAATGCCATGCGGAAACCGTGCGCGGCGGCCGCGTGCTGTGCGAGACCATCGGGTTCCGCAACGGCCGCTCGCTGCTGATGGCCTTCGACAATCTGGACGGCGTGGCGGAAGGCTGCGCCGCCGTCACCGACGACACCGCCTTCACGCTCCGCCCCGGTCCCGGCTGGCTCGGCCGGGTGGTGAATGCGCTGGGCGAGCCCATCGACGGCAAGGGTCCCCTGGTCAATGGCGAACACCCGCGGCCCTTGCGCCAGCCGCCGCCGGCCGCCTGCGCCCGGCGCCGGGTGGGGAAGCGGATCGACAGCGGCATCCGGGTGATCGACAGCTTCGTGCCGCTCTGCCGCGGCCAGCGGCTGGGCGTCTTCGCCGGTTCCGGCGTCGGCAAATCGACGCTGCTGGCGATGGTCGCCCGCCATGCCGAGGCCGACGCCATCGTCATCGGCCTGATCGGCGAGCGCGGGCGCGAGGTGCGCGAGTTCATCCAGGACGATCTGGGACCCGAAGGGCTGGCGCGCTCCGTCGTCATCGTCGCCACCTCCGACGAGCCCCCGCTGATGCGCCGGCAGGCCGCCCTGCTCTGCATGACGGTGGCGGAAGAGATGCGCGATTCCGGAGCCCAGGGGGGCAAGCACGTCCTCTGCCTGATGGACAGCGTCACCCGCTTCGCCATGGCCCAGCGCGAGATCGGACTGGCCGCCGGCGAGCCGCCGACCGCCAAGAGCTATCCGCCCAGCGTTTTCGCCGAACTGCCCCGCCTGCTGGAACGTGCCGGTCCCGGCCCGGAAGGAGGTGGAGAGGGCGACATCACCGCCATCTTCACCGTTCTGGTCGACGGCGACGACCATGACGAACCCATCGCCGACGCGGTGCGCGGCATCCTCGACGGGCATCTGGTTCTCGACCGCAAAATCGCCGAGCAGGGGCGCTATCCCGCCGTCAACCTGCTGCGCAGCGTGTCGCGCACCCTGCCCGGCTGCCACGACGCGCGCGAGAACCGCATCGTCGGCCGCGCCCGCGCGCTGGCCGCCACCTATGACGGCATGAAGGAGATGATCCGGCTCGGCGCCTACAAGCGCGGCACCGATCCGGAGACCGACGCCGCCATCGACCTGCACCCGCGGCTGGAGGAGTTCCTGCGCCAGGGCAAGGACGACCCCTCGCCATCCGCCGACAGCTTCGCGCATCTGGACGCGCTGCTCGCCGCCATCGGAGACCAATCATGAGCATCAACACCCCACCCGCCGACAGGAGGCTGGCGGCCCAGGCCGTCACCCCGCCCACGGCACAGCCTGCCCGCAAGGAAAAGGCGGAAAGCCTGGACGACAAGATGAGCCTCGGCTTCGACGATCTGGTGGATGCGGTCAACCCGCTGCAGCAGTTGCCGGTGGTGTCGTCGGTCTACCGCGAGGCGACGGGGGAGAGCATCTCGATCCCCGCCCGTCTGGCCGGCGGCTTCCTGTTCGGCGGCCTGCCCGGCCTGATCGGCAGCGCCGCCATGGTGGCGTTCGAAGAGGTCACGGGGGACACGGTGCTGGGCCATATCGGCGGCTTGCTGGAGGATGAGGCCGGCACCGCCGTGGCGGACGGCAAGGCGGCTGGAGCACTGCCCTGGATGAACGCCGGGTCCGGCGAGGGCGCGGATCCGGCCCTGCCCTCCCCCCAGGCGCTGGCCGAGGCGCTGTGGCGCAAGTCTCCGGCCACGGAAACCGCGATGGCGGCGCTCGCCGTCCCGGCCGCCGACCGCCCGGCGCCGCAGTTGCTGGCGAAGCTCTACAGCCTGGAGGCGACCGCCAATGCCGGCGCGCCGGGCGTGGTTCGCAAGGCGGGGTGACTCTCCCTCTCCCCCCCGGGGAGAGGGTCGGGGTGAGCGACTGTCTGGCCTGTCAAGCTTCCACAGCGAGTCCGGCCCGAACTTCGCGGGCTTTGGCATTGAGCCTGACGAGGAGCTTTCTGGCGAGAGCGACGCGGATTGCCTTTTTGGGT
>NZ_DASPIS010000070.1:0-25184 GCF_035628975.1 Azospirillum sp.
GCAGTTCGACCTTGGCGGCGATCCCGTGGACGTCTCCTGCATCGGCATGGTGGTGAAGCTGACGGAGGAGGCCGGCCTCGTCGCCCGCTTCCAGTCGCCCCAGCCCTTCTACGAACGCAAGCTGATCGAGTACATGAAGGCCCTGAAGGGCCTGTAAGCGCGGGAATATGCCCGAAGATGGTGGTGCCGGGCGCCGGCTGCCACTATATCTATGGGCATGCCGATCCGTCTTCTCCCTGAAACGCTCGTCAACCGCATCGCCGCCGGCGAGGTGGTCGAACGTCCCGCCGCCGCCGTCAAGGAGTTGGTGGAGAACGCCATCGACGCCGGCGCCACCCGCATCGACGTGGTGGCGCGCGACGGCGGCAAGTCGCTGATCGCCGTCACCGACGACGGCTGCGGCATGACCCCGGACGAACTGGTCCTGGCGGTCGAACGCCACGCCACCTCCAAGCTGCCGGGCGACGACCTGCTCGACATCCGCTCCCTCGGCTTCCGGGGGGAGGCGCTGCCGTCCATCGGCGCCGTCAGCTGCCTGACCATCACCAGCCGCGCCCGCGGCGCCGACAATGCCTGGAGCCTGACCGTCGATGCCGGCGCCAAGGGGTCGCCGCAGCCGGCGGCGCTGGCCCAGGGCACACGGATCGAGGTGCGCGACCTGTTCGCCGCCGTTCCCGCCCGGCTGAAGTTCCTCAAGGCCTCCCGCACCGAATACGACCACATCGCCGACTGCCTGGAACGGCTGGCGATGGCCCATCCCGGCGTCGCCTTCACGCTCAGCGACGGCGGGCGCGGCGGCCTGCGGCTGAGCGCCGCGCAGGGGGACCTGCTGGACGCCCGGCTGACGCGGTTGGGCGCGCTGATGGGCCGCGATTTCCAGGAGAACGCCGTCCCGGTGACCGCGGCGCGCGAGGGGGTGACGCTGGCCGGCTGGATCGGCCTGCCGACGCTGCATCGCCCGACCGCCAAGCACCAGCACCTGTTCGTCAACGGACGCCCGGTGCGCGACAAGCTGATGGTCGGCGCCGTGCGCGCCGCCTATGCCGATTTCCTGCCGCGCGACCGCCACCCGATGCTGGCCCTGTTCCTGGACATCGACCCGCAGGAGGTCGACGTGAACGTCCACCCGGCCAAGGCCGAGGTGCGCTTCCGCGACCAGGGTCTGGTGCGCGGCCTGATCGTCGGATCGCTGAAGCACGCGCTGGCTGAGGCCGGCCACCGCGCCTCCACCACCGTCGGCCTCGCCACGCTGGGCGCCCTGCGGCCGGAGCCGTCGGGCGACGCGCCGGCGGACAGCGGCTTCACCCCCTCCCCCCTGCCCTACGGACGTTCCGGCGGCGGCTCAAGCGGCAGTTGGGGCGGTTCCTACACGCCGACCGCCGTGACCCGCGGTCTGGCGGAGCGCTCCGCCGCCTTCCAGGCGCCGACCCAGACCGGCCTGCCGCCGCTACAGGGCCGTCTCAGCGGCTTCGGCAACGGCTTCGCCCCCTCGGCCCGCCCGCCGGAATACCGCACCCCCGACCCGTCCGCGCACAAGCCGGAGCCTCCGCCCGACAGCCACCCGCTGGGCGCCGCGCGGGCGCAGGTCCACACCACCTACATCGTGGCGCAGACCCGCGAGGGCATCGTCATCGTCGACCAGCACGCCGCCCATGAGCGGCTGGTCTACGAACGGATGAAGGCCGCGCTGCTGGAGGGCGGCGTGAAGCGCCAAGCCCTTCTGATTCCCGAGTTGATCGAGCTGGACGAACCCTCCGCCAACCGCCTGCTGGCCCGCAGCGCCGAACTGGCCGAGCTCGGCCTGGTGATCGAGGGCTTCGGTCACGGTTGCGTGATGGTGCGCGAGGTCCCGGCCTTGCTCGGCCAGTCCGACGTGAAGAACCTGATCCGCGACCTTGCCGAGGAACTGTCCGAACTGGGCGACGCCCTGTCGCTGAAGGAGCGGCTGGAGGAGGTCTGCGCGACGATGGCCTGCCACGGCAGCGTCCGCGCCGGCCGCACGCTCAGCGTCGACGAGATGAACGCGCTGCTGCGGCAGATGGAGGCGACTCCGCACAGCGGACAGTGCAACCATGGACGGCCGACATACGTGGAGCTGAAGCTGGCGGACATTGAGAGGCTGTTTGGGCGGAGGTAGGGGGATTAGGCCAATCGAAGTCCGCTTTGCGCCAGGAGCGGACCTGTTGCGACTGTTGGAGTGCCGCCCCCCGTAAATCATGCTGAGCCCTTATGAAGTAGTTCGGCTTTGTAGATAAGGGGAAAGGTCATGCCTGAAATTCATCCCTTCTATCTGGCTCATCGCGATGCGATGGAGGGCGCCATGCGCCAGCGCCTCGATCTTGCCGAGACGATGTTGCGCAAAATCCCGCAGATCTCCGATATCGATAAAATCAAGCAAGAAGTGATGGATGAGTTTGAGATCGTCCTCACCCAGATGCCTTATGTTGGTGGTTCAGCCAGCCGTATGACTGATTTTTTCATGCGTTTACTGGGGTTCATCGCAATCGGACGCGTACTCCATCGGTATTGCGTAGCGCCCTCCCTGATCGGCGATATCGAACGAGAAAGCTATAAAGCTCAGTTGCTGACCATCCCAGAGGCCGAACGTCTCGCATCGGGGCAACAATTCATGTCTCCGGAAAATCAGATTCATATGCGCGAGCAGGCCGAGAAAAGCCACGCACTGGAGTACGCGGAAGACTTTGTCTATGACTTTGTCGAGCCGAGCCCAGGAGATAGTTTCGAGTTCGGAATCAATTACAAGGAATGCGGCTTTTGCAAGTTCGCTGGCCGATATGGCGATGACGAAATACTGCCCCACATTTGCGGCCTGGATTTCGAGGCTTACGCTACACGGGGCATTCACCTCGAACGGACACAAACGCTGGCCGGAGGCGCAAGCCACTGCAATTTCCGGTTCTCGCGACTCCCGGACGCCCCCTTCGACGATAAAACGCCTGGGCAGGAGGTGCGGTAGCATCGCCTCTCGACATAACTCCACGCGACAGTTCACTCCGTTACAGTCCTTGCTCCCACCTTGGGAGCGCTATAAGCTCTCCCCATGCGGATCATTTCACGCCGAACCCTGCGGGAGCATTGGGAGAAGCCCGGCCGGGGTGACAGCGAGGCGCCGTTGACGGATTGGTTCAACGTCGTTCGCAATGTCGATTGGCCGGATACCGCAGCCGTCAAGGCCCAGTTCCGCTCGGCATCCTTCGTGGGCGACCGGGTGGTCTTCAACATCGCCGGCAACAAGTACCGGCTGGTTGCCGGGATCGATTACCGCTACCGCACGGTTTATGTGAAATGGGTCGGTACGCATCGCGAATACGACGCCATCGACGTAAGGACGGTGTAATCATGGATATCCGCCCGATCCGGTCCGATGAGGACCACGCCGCCGCCCTGGAGGAGATCGAACGTCTGTGGGGCGCCGACCCTGATACCGCAGACGGTGCGCGGCTCGAAATCCTGATGATGCTGGTGGACGCCTATGAAGAGGCCAACCACCCGATTCCGCCGAGCGACCCGATCAGCGCCATCGAGTTCATGATGGACCAGCGCGGGCTGAGCCGGCACGATCTGGAACCGATGATCGGCAGTCGCGCCCGCGTCGCCGAAATCCTGAACCGCAAACGGGCCTTGACCTTGCCGATGATCCGGCGGCTGTCGGAAGGCCTGCACATTCCCGTCGATATCCTGGTGCGCGACTATCCTGTCCAGCGGGCAGCCTGACCAAACTCCCAAACACAAATGGGCGGCGCTCCTCTCCGAACGCCGCCCGCTCCCCTCAGTACCCCACAGTGAACCGCTTGCGCTCGTGCTTCGGCGTCTCGATCTCGTCGACCAGCGCAACGGCGAAGTCCTCGTAGCTGATCCAGCTGCGGCCGCTCTCGTCCGCCAGCAGCGTGTCGTCGGCCCGCCGGAACTTGCCCGTGCGTTCGCCCAGCACGAACTCGGCGGACGGCGACAGGAATGTCCAGTTCAGGTCGGCCTCGGCCTTGAGACGGTCGAGGAACTCAGCGCCCTTGGTGGCTTCGGCCTTGTAGGCTTCAGGGAATTCCGGCAGGTCGAGCACGCGCACGCCCGGCGCCACTTCCAGGCTGCCGGCGCCGCCGACCACCAGATAGCGCGGCACGCCGGACCGCTTCACCGCGCCGATCAGGCTGTCGGCATCGCCCATCAGGAACATCACGGCGCTGACCACCGCATCATGACCGGCCAGCAGCGGAGCCAGCGTCGCGGCGTCGTTGGCGTCGCCGGCCTTCACCGTCAGGCGGGGGGCGGCGGCGACCTTGGACGGATCGCGGACGATGGCGGTGACGCTGTGCCCGCGACGGAGCAGTTCGGCCTGGATGCGGCTGCCGGCGCGGCCGGCGGCACCGATGATGGCAACGTTCATGGCAGGTGTCCTCTCGACTGGTTTCCAATGGTGACTTGATGCCGATTCGGAAATCTGGTGTAAAGAAGGCACCTTTTCGTGACATGGTCACCTGCGCGTAACCGTCCAGATGACTTGCTTGGGAGTGGATGCGGATGGACAGAACCCTGCTGGGGCTCGGCGGCAAGCGGCCGTCGGAAATGGATCAGCTCCCCGACGCCTATGTCTCCGGCTGTCCGACGCGCCAGGCGCTGGACCGGATCGCCGACAAATGGACGGTGCTGATCCTCGGATTGCTGGAGGGCGGACCGATGCGCTTCAACCAGCTGCGCCGCGAGATCGAGGGCATTTCGCAGAAGATGCTGTCGCAGACGCTGAAAAGCCTGGAGCGCGACGGGCTGGTCAGCCGCAAGGTGTTCGCCACGGTGCCGGTCACCGTCGAATACGCCATCACCCCGTTGGGCGCCACGCTGGCCGAAACGTTGGTGCCTCTGCGGGTGTGGGCCGAGACCCACATCGCCCAGGTGCTGGAGTCGCGCGCCGCCTATGACCGGGACGAGGGAGATGTCCCGGCCCGGCTCGACGTTGCCTGAGTTCCGGTCGCCTGACTTGCGGTCGCCTGAACTCCGGTCACCCGGCTCCGGCGCCCGTCACTTCCCGGGCTTTTCCTCCGCCTCCGTCCGGCGCAGCAGGTAATCCAGCCCGCCGACGCGGAACCAGCGATAGCCGTAGGCCTCCAGAACCAAATGGTGGCGGCCCTCGCCGTCGGGTTCGCTGTGCTCCTCCGACAGCAGGTTGACCAGCCGGCAGGTCTCGCCGTGGCCCTCCACGTCCAGCACGATCTCGCAGGGCTTGTCCGACAGGTTGTGCAGGACGACCAGGCCGTTGTTGCGCCAGTCATAGCGCAGCGCCAGCACCTCCGGCCGGCCGGTCTTCAGGATCTGAAAGTCGCCCCATCCGATTTCCGGGCATTCCTTGCGCATGCGGATGATGCGCTCGGTCCAGTTCAGCATCGATTCAGGGTCGCGGCGCTGCACCGCGGCGTTGACCCGCTCATAGCCGAAGACCCCGCCGCTGATCACCGGGATTTCCGGCTCGTCCGACTTGGTGAAGCCGCCATGCGGTTCGTCCGACCATTGCATCGGCGTGCGGGCGCAGTTGCGCTCCGGCAGCGACAGGTCGTCGCCCATGCCGATCTCGTCGCCGTAGCGGATGACCGGCGTCCCCGGCAGGGTGAACATCAGGCTGTAGGCCAGCTCGATCCGCCGCCGGTCGTCGTGCAGCATCGGCGCCAGCCGCCGCCGGATGCCCCGGTCGTAGAGCTGCATGCATTTGTCAGGCCCGAATGCGGCGAAGACGGCCCGGCGCTGTTCATCTGTCAGGCGGCCGAGATCCAGTTCGTCGTGGTTGCGCAGGAAGCAGCCCCATTGCGCGGTGGCCGGGCGCGGCTTCGTCACCTTCAGCGCCTTGATCAACGGGGCCGTATCGGCGGTGGCCAGCGCATAGAACAGGTTCTGGTTGACCTGGAAATTGAACACCATGTGGCAGCGGTCGCCGTCGCTGCCGAAATACTCCAGATCGTCCTCCGGCAGGATGTTGGCCTCCGCCAGCAGAACGGCATCGCCGCGGCGCCACTGCACGAATTCGCGGAAGCTGCGCAGCATGCCGAACTGTTCCCGAGGCTTGGTCACGTCCGCCCCCTTCTCCGCGATGATGAAGGGAACGGCGTCCATGCGGAAGCCGGCGACGCCCAGCTGGATCCAGAAGCCCATGATCTTCAGCAGCTCGGCATGCACCTCCGGATGGGCGGTGTTCAGGTCGGGCTGGAATTTGTAGAAGCGGTGGAAGTACCAGGCCTTGGCCTCGCGGTCGTAGGTCCAGGTCGATTCCTGCACGCCGGGAAACACCATGCCGGTGTGGGCATTGTCCGGTTTCTTGTCCGACCAGACATACCAGTCGCGATATTTGCTGTTCGGATCGCTGCGGGCCGCCTTGAACCAGGGATGCTGGTCGGAGGTGTGGTTGATCACCAGATCGATGATCACCCGGATGCCGCGCTGTTCGCAGGCGTGGGTGAATTCCACGAAGTCGCCCAGCGTGCCGTATCGCGGATCGACCGTGTAGTAGTCGGCGACGTCATAGCCGTCGTCCTTCATCGGCGAGGTCTGGAACGGCCCCAGCCAAATGCAGGTCACGCCCAGCCCGTGCAGATAGTCCAGCCGGCGCAGCAGCCCCTGGAAATCGCCGATCCCGTCGCCGCTGGCGTCCATGAAGGTCGACAGCGCCAGATTGTAGATCACCGCATTCTTGTACCAGAGGTCCCGGATCATGGCCGTTCCGTCCCGCGTCGTGCCGGTGCCGATCGCCGTCCCGATGCGGGATCGACAGGCGGGCAACAGCGGCAAGGCCACTTTGGTTGCGGGGCAATGTTGCTGATGGGGCTGACCATTTGGGGCAGTAGCACTGCGGCAAAGTTGCAGGTCAGGCACCCGGTATCTGGCATGCAAAACTTTTTGCGATGGTATGCCAGTTTGCTTATGTTGCGTTACAGCATGGCCCTGGCTTGGCCGGCGGATATTGGCCGCCGTAACCGTTGCTTTTCCGGGTCATGCGCTGTTGACCCTTGTCGATCCCCCTCCCCTGGCCCCTCCCTTACGAGAAGGATGCTCCGCCATGATCGAGACCCAGGCCCTTCTGTTCCTCGCGCTGACCGGCATGATCGGCCACGCCGTCTACATGGCCAGCGGCCGTGGCGGCTTCACCGTGATCGAGCCCGAGAAGGAAGAGACGGAGGAGGAGACCATCCTGTTCACCTCCGACCGCTTCCAGCAGACGCCCCAGAAGAAGCCCGGGACCGAAAAGGGCGAGGATCGTCCCTTCTGGCTTGAATGACGGACGGGCCGGGACCGCTTGTCGCGTCCCCGGCCCGTCGCCTGTCTTGTCTCCTAAGTCGACCCCTCAGGCCGATCCCTTACGCTTGTGCTCTTGGCCGTCGGTTCTTCGGCCGCCGGCCCTTCAGCCGTTGGCGGTACCTGTCGCCACCCCGACCGGGACGCCGCGGGCTGCCTCACCCTGTTCCTCACGGCGTGCCAGTTCTTCGTTGCGGGCATGGTGGCGGGCCAACATCGGCTTGAGGACCAGCAGCGCACAGGCCGCGGCGGTGAGGTCCATGGTGGCGGTGACGTACAGCACGGTCGCCCAGGTGCCGGTGGCTTCCATCAGCAGGTTGCCCAGCGGGACCAGCAGGGCGGCGACACCCTTGGCGCAGTACAGGACGCCGTAGATCTTGCCGGCATGCTTGGTGCCGAAGGTGTCGGCCGAGGTGGCGCTGAACAGGCTGTACACTTCACCCCAGGCCAGGAAGACCATGCCGCTGAGGATCAGGAACATCATCGGGTCGTGGCCGAACTTGCTGAGCATGATGATGCCCAGGCCTTCCAGGGTGAAGGCGACGAACATGGTCGCCTCACGGCCGATGTGATCCGAGATGAAGCCGAACAGCGGACG
Organism: Azospirillum sp.; assembly: GCF_035628975.1. Classification (GTDB taxonomy): domain Bacteria; phylum Pseudomonadota; class Alphaproteobacteria; order Azospirillales; family Azospirillaceae; genus Azospirillum. The sequence goes on from NZ_DASPIS010000070.1 coordinate 7,889, forward strand.
GGAGATGCCGTTCATCACGCGGTCCAGCATCAGGGCGAAGGGCAGAGCCGCCATGGTGATGCCCAACACGCTGACCGGCGCTTCCTTCACGCCCAGATCGTGGGCGATGACGCCCAGCTGGGCCACTGCCATCAGGCCGCCGGTGACGGTGCCGATGAACATCGCCCACATCACCCAGAACACCGGGGTGCGGATGGCTTCGCCCAGCGTGTAGTCGCGGCGGGTCTGGGCGACCTTGGTGGAGGCCTTGACGTGCTCCTTCTGCGGCATGCGCAGGAAGAAGGCGGCGGCGATGATGATCGCGCCCTGCAGCAGGCCGAACCAGAAGAAGGTGGTCTGATAGCCGCTGCTGTGGATCATCGCGGAAATCGGCAGGATGGTGAGGGCCGAGCCGGCGCCATAGCCGCCCGCCGTCAGGCCGACCGCCAGACCGCGCTTTTCCGGGAACCACTTCAGCGCGTTGTTGACGCAGGTGGCGTAGACGCAGCCGACACCGATGCCGCCGATGGCCGAGCCGACATACAGCATGCTGAGCGAGCCGGCATAGCTGTCGATGACCCAGGACAGGCCGGTGAAGAAGCCGCCGGCGCCGACGATCACGCGGGGGCCGTACTTGTCGATGAAGTAACCCTCGATCGGCGTCAGCCAGGTTTGCACGACGACGAAGATGGTGAAGGCGGTCTGGATCGAAGCGCGCGTCCAGCCATGGGTCGCCTGGATTTCCGGGACGAACAGCGTCCAGGCGTACTGGATGTTGGCCGCAGCCACCATGCAAACGATGCCGACGACGATCTGCATCCAGCGGACTGTATCGGACACCGGCGCCTGAGCCGCCGCCGGTTGTGAATTCATATGAGCCATCGTGCCTCCCAATGATCTTGCCTGAGCCGGTGGCGCGGCCCCTCTCCCGGGGACCGGCACACCAATCACGATTGCGGAATGACCCGGACGGACCGCTCTTGCTGACGGTTCCATTCCGGAACTCGGCGCGGATGCCGACAATCGCTCGGAGTTCGATTGTCCCGGTTTTGGCATGCCAGATATGTAATCTGGTATGCCAAAACCGGGGACAGAAAGACCCGGACGGACGGTCCGACGCCGTATGCACACGTACTGACCAAGTAAAACTTACACCTCGTGTCGCTCAGAATGTCCGGTCCACATCGGTTTTTGTGTCCGATCACTCGGTGCGACGCACATCCTGTAAAAAGAAGCCGTGCCGGTACCTGCACGGCCCCCTCGAACGAGGGTGTGCAGTCTTAGGAGATAGATAGATGCCGCCGTTTCCATAGAGGAACCGCATCGGCGACACATAATCTTTTACTCGGATTGTTTTGGAACTCAACAGTCCGTTTGGGCTTTCCGCATGATGGAAAAACGCCGGGGACCGTCTTGGAACGTGCGGCATTCGCCCGACCCGGCCATGGTCCGCGGGCGCGAAAAATGAAACTCGGGCTTGGGAAGGCGAGGCGGGTGGCCGGGCGGGAAAGGAAAAACCGCCCTGGCGGGGGTCAGGCCGGGCGGCGGACCGTCAGGAAAGCGACGCGGGTATCGCCGTAGCGGCGTTCATCGACGGCGATGAAGCCGTCGGGCAGAGGCAGGGGATCACGGTCGGCCACCTCGACCACGGCGAGAGCGCCGTCGGCGAGCCAGCCGGCCTTCAGCAGCCCGTCCAGCGCACGCGGCGCCAGATCCTGGCCATAGGGCGGATCGAGGAAGGCCAGCATGCAGGACCGCGGCGCGGTCGGCGGCTTGGTGGCGTCGGCGCGCAGGATCCGCGCATTGTCGGTTTCCCGCAGGGCATCGACATTGGCGCGCACGGCATCCAGCGCCGGCCGGCCCATGTCGAGGAAACCGCACCAGGCGGCCCCGCGCGACAGGGCCTCCAGCCCCAGTGCGCCGGTGCCGCAAAAAGCATCGACGACTGCGGCGCCCTCGAACTCGGGCGCCCAGTCGGCATGGGCCAGGATGTTGAAGATGGCTTGCCGGGTGCGGTCGGTGGTGGGGCGGGTGTCACGCCCGCCCGGCGCCACCAGACTGCGGCCGCGGTGCTTACCGCCGACGATCCGCACGAGGGCGCTCCGTCCGTCCGCCGGCACCGCCGCCCGACCTGTCGCCGGGGCCGCCGGCCTTCGGCCCGCCCTTCGGACCCGGACCGGCACCCTTCGGGCCCGCGGACCTGGAGCCCGCCGATTTCGGGCCGGCAAACTTGGCGTCCCTCGGCTTGTCGTCCCTGGGCTTCGAATCCCTGGGCTTGGCATCCCGGGACCTTGAGCTCTCGGAACGGGCGCCCTCGGAACGGGCGCTCTCGGAACGGACGCCCTCGGAACGCGGGCCGTCCGACTTCGCGGCACCTGCCTTGAACCCGCCCGGCTTCGGCCCCCGCGGACCGGCCGCACCGGCCGGCTTGGCGGCGTCGCGGCCTTCGGGCTTGCCGGGACGACCGGATTTGGCCGCCACTCCACCGAGCGACAGCGTGGCGCGCGACGAGGTTCCGCGCCGCGCCGGCTTGGCTTCTTCAACGCGGGCGGCTTCGGCCTCGTGCCGCTTGGAGGCGGACCGCGGCGCACGCTTCGGCGCGGCCCTGGCATCCGTCTTCGCATCCGTCTTCGCGTCGGCCTTGCCACCCGGCCGGCCGCCGGATGCCGACTTCGCCGGAGCGGCCTTCACCGCCGCGTCGGCTCTCGCCTTGGCGCGCTGCTTGGTGCCGGACTCGGTCGACTCCGCCCCTTCGGGGGTGCCGAAGAAGGGGGCGATCTGTTCGCGGACGACGCGCTTCGGCACCTCCTCGACGGCGCCCTCCTCCAGCTTGCCGAGCTGGAAGGGACCATAGGCGACGCGGATCAACCGGTTCACCTGGAGCCCGAGCGCCTCCATCACCTTGCGGATCTCGCGGTTCTTGCCTTCCTTCAGGCTGACCGTCAGCCAGGCGTTGCGGCCCTGGACGCGGTCCAGCACGGCCTCGATCGGGCCGTACTTCACGCCTTCGATGGTCGGCCCCTTCTCAAGCGCCGCCAACTGCCTCTCGTCCACCTCGCCGAAGACGCGCACGCGGTAGCGGCGGGTCCAGCCGGTGGCCGGAAGTTCCAGGAAGCGGGCCAGCTCGCCGTCGTTGGTCAGCAGAAGCAGGCCTTCTGTCGTCAGATCGAGACGGCCGATGGAGACCACGCGCGGCAGGTCGGCCGGCAGCCGGTCGAAGACGGTTTCGCGCCCCTTCTCGTCGCGGGCGGTGGTGACCAGCCCCGACGGCTTGTGATAGCGCCACAAGCGGGCGGGTTCCGGCTCCGGAATGACCTTGCCGTCGACCTGGACGATGTCGCCGGGGCGCACGACGCAGGCGGGGCTGTCGAGCACGCGGCTGTTGACCGCGACGCGGCCCTCGGCGATCCAGCGTTCGGCGTCGCGGCGCGAGCAGAGGCCGGCGCGCGCCAGTCGCTTGGCGATGCGTTCACCGCCATTATTGGCGGAATCGGATTTCTTGGCAGTATCGGAGCGGTCCATGGCCGGACCATAGGGCCTGGACGCGCCGCCCGCAACACGAGTCCGGCGCCCGGACACCGGAATCCGGTTGACGCGCTCGGCGGCCGGTTGGCACCCTGCCCGGCCATGCCGTCTCCCCGCTATATGGACCTCGCCTTCGCCGCCGCCGAGGCCGCCGCCGCGCGCGGCGAGGTGCCGGTTGGCGCCGTCGTCGTCGATCCCGCGACGGGTGCCGTCCTCGCCACCGCCGGCAACCGGACGGAGGAGCTGTGCGACCCCTCCGCCCATGCCGAACTGCTGGCGATTCGCGAGGCCTGCGCGCAACGCGGCCAGCCACGCCTGCCCGGCTGCGACCTGTATGTGACGCTGGAGCCCTGCGCGCTGTGCGCCGCCGCGATCAGCTTCGCCCGCATCCGGCGGGTCTATTACGGCGCCTACGATCCCAAGGGCGGCGCCGTGGACCATGGCCCGCGCTTCTTCGCCCAATCCACCTGCCACCACGCGCCGGAGGTCTACAGCGGCATCGGCGAGACGCGGGCGGGCGTGCTGCTGCGGGATTTCTTCAGGCAGCGGCGGTAACGCCTGCCCAAGCAACGAACGGCTCGAAGGCACCCCGACCGTGCGCACAATATTGTTTCTGCAGCACTGCAATATAATTTCCGAAATCCGCGCCCATGCAGGCACAATTCCCAGTCATCGAACTTGGATGAAAATCCCAGGCACTCAACAACCGCCGACATGATTCGTGTAAAAACGATATATTCTGTTAAGTGTTTGTTTAGCGAATATATGCGCATGATGGGCTGACCGCTTCCAGCCATCAGGAGTTACGAATGTTGTCGTTCCGCAAGCCGCAGGACAATCAGGCGGCCGAAGAGTTGGCCCTGCTGGGCCGCCATGCGGGCGTCGGGCTGTGGGACGCGGTGATCCACAACGGCGATCCGATGCACGCGCAAAGCCAGTGGCACTGGTCGCCGGAGTTCCGCCGGCTCGTCGGCTTCGACCGCGACGACAAGGCGGGCTTCCCCGACAAGGTCGGTTCCTGGGCCGACCGGCTGCATCCGGACGATGCCAAGCCGACCTTCGACGCCTTCATGGCCTGCCTGAACGACCGCAGCGGCCGCACCGGCTATGACGTGAACTACCGGCTGAAGGTGAAGGACGGCAGCTATCGCTGGTTCCGCGCCATCGGCGGCGTCGCCCGCGACGGCAGCGGCCTGGCCCTGCGCGCCTGCGGCTCGCTGATCGACATCGATGCGGAGCGCAGGGAACTGGAGCGCGCCAAGCTGCTCGACCGCCATGCCGGCGTCGGTCTGTGGGACGCGATCTTCCACAACGGCGACCCGATGCATGCGCAGAGCCGCTGGCACTGGTCGCCGGAGTTCCGCCGTCTCGCCGGTTTCGACCGTGACGACACCATCGGCTTCCCCGACGGCGTCAATTCCTGGGCCGACCGGCTGCACCCCGACGATGCCAAGGGGACCTTCGACGCCTTCATGGCCTGCCTGAACGACCGCAGCGGCCGCACCGGCTACGACGTCGATTACCGCCTGAAGCTGAAGGACGGCAGCTATCGCTGGTTCCGCGCCATCGGCGGCGTCGCCCGCGACGGCAACGGCCTGGCCTTGCGTGCCTGCGGCTCGCTGATCGACATCGACGGGCAGAAGAAGGCCGAGTTGCGGCAAGCGGAGATGGACGGCGAGCGCCGTCGCAGCGTCACCACCCTTGCCGAATCGCTGGACCGCGAGGTCGGGACCGCCGCCGACCGCGCCACCGCCAACGCGCAGACCGTCGCCGCTGCGACGGAGGAGCTGTCGGCCTCCATCTCCGACATCAGCACCCGCGCCAACGAGGCGTCCGGCGCCTCGCTGAAGGCATCGGAGGAGGCGAGCCGCACCAACGCCGCGGTGGAGGCGCTCGTCACCTCGGCCGAGCGCATCGGCGCCATCACCAAGCTGATCAACAGCATCGCCTCGCAGACCAACCTCTTGGCCTTGAATGCGACCATCGAGGCCGCCCGCGCCGGCGAGGCGGGCCGCGGCTTCGCCGTCGTGGCGAACGAGGTGAAGTCGCTGGCCCAGCAGAGCGGCAGCGCCGCCGACGACATCGCGGCGCAGATCGCCTCGGTCCAGCAGGAGGCCCTGCACGCGGTCGACGCGATCCGCCGCATCGGCTCGATCGTCTCCGACGTCCAGCAGATCTCCACCACCATCGCCGCCGCCGTGTCGCAGCAGGAGTCGGCGACCAAGGAGATCGCCCACAGCGTCACCCGCGTCGTCCGCGACATCGAGGTGGTGTCGCAGAACATCGCCACCGCGTCGGAGCGTCTGCGGGCGTGATGCGGACATGAAGAAGGGGGCGCAGCGATGCGCCTCCTTCTTCCGGTCGAAGCATCATACCGCGGGACGCGTCAGGGAGCAGCGGTCAGTAGAGAGCGGACATCAGCGAGAAAACGTTCGGCGTTGGAAAGATGCTTGGCCGCACGTTCACGCGCCAGCGGGTCGACGGTTCCGTTCACACCGGAACTCCCTGTTCCCGCACGGTCCGGATCAACGGGTGTTGAGACGTGCGCAATGTCCGTATCGACCAGACGAAGGGTTGAACGATTCTGCCCGCTTCCATGGTGGGAACGAAGGCGATGTCCATGACGCGGTCCGCTTCCTCCAGCGGACCCGCCGGTTCGTCCTTCAGGATCACCGCCAAATCCAGATCGGAGTCCTCGGTGTAATCGTCGCGTGAGCGCGACCCGAACAGCAGGATGGACTCCAGACGGGAGCCGAAGACAGCTTCGGCCCCCTGGCGGAATGCGGCAATGGCCGCGCGGGTCTGGGGAGCGGTGTCCATAGCGGAGCAAACGGCGTCTGTTGGGACCAGGCCCAAAATAGCCCTTTCATGACTATTTTTGTAGCTGCTTACCGCCCCACCGCCCGCCAGCCGATGTCGCGTCGGCAGAAGCCGTCCGGCCAGTCCAGCGCGTCGACCGCTTTGTAGGCCGCCGCCTGCGCCTCGGCCACCGTGGGCGCAAGCGCGGTGACGCCCAGCACGCGGCCGCCGACCGACAGAACCCGGCCGTCCTCGGCGCGCTTGGTGCCGGCATGGAAGACAGTCACCCCGTCCACCGCCCCGGCCTTGTCCAGCCCGCGGATCTCGGTGTTCTTGGCGTAATCGCCGGGATAGCCGTTGGCCGCCATCACCACGCACAGCGCGGTCTGGTCGTGCCAGCGCAAATCGATGCTGTCCAGCACCCCGTCGGCCGCCGCCACCAGCGCCGCCAGCGCATCGGACTTCAGCCGCATCATCAGCGTCTGGCATTCCGGGTCGCCGAAGCGGACGTTGAACTCCAGCGTCTTCGGCACCGGGCCGTCCGGCGTCTGCATGATCATCAGGCCGGCGAACAGCACGCCCTTGAAGGGCTTGCCTTCCGCCGCCATGCCCTTGACCGTCGGCAGGATGATCTCGCGCATCACGCGGTCCTGCAGGTCGGGGGTCAGCACCGGGGCCGGGGAATAGGCGCCCATGCCGCCGGTGTTGGGGCCGGTGTCGCCATCGCCGACCGCCTTGTGATCCTGGGCCGAGGCCAGCGGCAGCGCGTTCTCGCCGTCGCACAGGGCGAAGAAGCTGACCTCCTCGCCGTCCAGGAACTCCTCCACCACCACTTCGGCACCGGCGGCGCCAAAACGGCCGCCGACCAGCGCGTCGTCGATGGCCTCGAACGCCTCCTGCTCGGTGCGGGCGACGGTAACGCCCTTGCCGGCGGCCAGACCGTCGGCCTTCACCACGATGGGCGCGCCGTGTTTGCGGACATAGGCCTTGGCGGCTTCCGGATCCTTGAAGCGTTCGTAGAAGGCGGTGGGCACCCCGTATTTCGCCAGGATGTCCTTCATGAAGCCCTTGGAGCCCTCAAGCTCCGCCGCCGCCGCGCTCGGCCCGAAGGCCTTGACGCCCAGTGCGGTCAGCCGGTCGACCAGCCCCAGCACCAGCGGGCCTTCCGGTCCGACGACGACGAAGTCGATGGCGTTGTCCTGGACGAAGCGCACCAACGCGTCGATATCCTCCGACCCGATTGCCACCAGCGTGGCGACGTCGGCGATGCCGGCGTTGCCCGGCGCGCAATACAGCGCGTCGCACAGCGGCGAATTGGAAATGGCCCAGCAGAGCGCGTGCTCACGACCGCCCGATCCGACGACGAGGACTTTCATGGGGTGGCGCTCCTTCCGCCTTGTTGCGAACTGCGCGCCTTGTATCATGGCGGCGCCCCAACTCAAGAGCGCCATGACCACCGACTCCGACTCCACTCCCCTGATCGCCCCGGAGCCGCGCCCCGGTTCCAACCTGCCGGAATTCACCGTCGGCGACCTCGCCCGCCGGCTGAAGCGCAGCATCGAGGATGAATTCGGCTTCGTCCGCGTCCGCGGCGAGATCAGCCAGCCGAAGAAGCACAGCTCCGGCCACTGCTACATGCGCCTGAAGGACGACACCGCGGTGATCGAGGCGGTGTGCTGGCGCGGCACCATGGCGAAGCTGGCCGTCCGGCCGGAGGAAGGGCTGGAGGTCATCGTCACCGGTCGCATGACGACCTACCCCGGCCGCTCGCAATACCAGCTGATCGTCGAGTCGATGGAGCTGGCCGGCGAAGGCGCGCTGCTGAAGATGTTGGAGGAGCGCAAGCGCCGGCTGGCGGCGGAGGGGCTGTTCGACCCCGCCCGCAAGAAGCGCATCCCCTTCCTGCCCGACGTGATCGGCGTCATCACCTCCCCCACCGGGGCGGTCATCCGCGACATCCTGCACCGGCTGAACGACCGCTTCCCCCGCCATGTCCTGCTGTGGCCGGTCGCCGTCCAGGGTGAGCGCGCGGCGGCCGAGGTGACTGCGGCCATCGAGGGCTTCAACCGCATCCAGCCGGGAAGCCGGGTGCCTCGCCCGGACCTGATCATCGTGGCGCGCGGCGGCGGCTCGCTGGAAGACCTGATGGCCTTCAACGAGGAGAATGTGGTCCGCGCGGCGGCGGCCAGCGCCATCCCGCTGATCTCCGCCGTCGGGCACGAGACCGACACCACCCTGATCGACTTCGCGTCGGACCTGCGCGCCCCCACTCCGACCGCCGCGGCGGAAATGGCGGTACCGGTGCGCGGCGAACTGATGGCCCAAATCCTCGACGACGAGCGCCGCCTGCTCGCCTGCGCGTCACGCGCGGTGGAGGACCGCCGCAACCGGGTGGAGGGGCTGGCCCGCGGGCTGGGCGATCCCCGCGCCCTGCTGGAAGGCCATGCCCAGCGGCTGGACGACCGGGCCGAACGCCTGAACCTCGCCGCCTCTGCCCTGCTGGAGCGGCGCCGCACCCGCGTCGGCGAACTTGCCGCCAAGCTGCGCCACCCGCGCGAGAAGCTGGCCCAGGCCGGGCAAAAGCTGGCGTCGGAGAGCCGGGCGCTCGACTCAGGTCTGCGCCATGCCCTGACCACCGCCGGCGGACGGTTCGAGCGCGTCGCCGGCCGGCTGTCGCTGACCCCGGCACGGGTGAAGCTGGACGAGGGCACTCGTCGTGTCGCCGACCTGACGCCGCGCCTCGACCGCAGCTATGCCAAGGGCGTCGCCGACAAGGCGGCCAAGCTGGCGTCGCTGGGCCAGCTGCTGGAGAGCTACAGCTACAAGGGCGTGCTGGCCCGCGGCTTCGCCCTGGTCGAGGACCGCGACGGTCGTCCCGTGACACGCGCCGATCAGGCGACTCCGGGTCTGGCCGTCAACATCGTCTTCGCCGATGACGCCAAAGTTGCAGCAACCATCGACGGCGGCGCACCCAAGGCGGAGGCAAAGCCGGAAATCAAGGCCGAGCCTAAGCCAGAACCAAAGCCCGAGCCGAAGCCTGAGAAGAAGGCCAAGCCGCGGGTGGCGCCGGTGCAGGGCACGCTGTTCTGACGGCATCGCCCTGCCGGCCGCAGCCTTGTGTCGCAGGGCGTCGCAGCAGGCGACCCTTCCCAGGCGGCATCCGCCGGGACTAAAGCCATCGGCTTCTCAGGTTCGCTCCGGACATTCCGGGGCGAGCCGCCCTCCGATGGCTGATCGATGACGATTGTCCCGCGCGACTGCGACGTCCTGGTGATCGGGGGCGGGAACGCAGGGCTCTGCGCCGCCATTTCCGCCCGCCGCTCCGGTGCCGCAGTCACCCTGCTGGAAAGCGCGCCCAGGGCGTTGCGTGGCGGGAACGCCCGCCATTCCCGCAATTTCCGCGTCATGCATGACAGGCCGACGCCCTGGCTCCAGGGCAGTTACCCCGCGCAGGATTACTGGTCCGACCTGGAAGCGGTGACGGACGGCGCGGCCGACGAGAGGCTGGCGCGCCTGCTGATCGCCGAGTCCGCCGGAATCATCGACTGGATGAACGAAAACGGAGTGCGGTTCCAGAGCGGCGCCGACGACGCACTGCCCTATTCGCGCAAGACCGCCTTCTTCCTCGGCGGCGGCAAGGCGCTGGTGAATGCGCTCTACGCCGCCGCCGAAGCGCTGGGCATCACAATCCACTATGACAGCGAGGCCTGCGCGCTTCATGCGAAGGGCGGGCTGCCCTCCGTCACCGTCCGCCATCCCAGGGCCATGCGCGTGATCCGGACGCGGGCGGTCGTCGTCGCCTCCGGCGGGTTCCAGGCCGACCGCGACTGGCTGCGCGACCAGTGGGGCGACGCGGCCGACGGCTTCGTGATCCGCGGCACCCCCCATGCAACGGGCACCATGTTGAGGGCGTTGCTGGAGGACGGGGCACGGCCGGTGGGTGCCGCCGGCCATTGCCACATTGTCGCGGTGGACAGCCGCTCCCCCGGCTTCGACGCCGGCATCGTCACCCGGCTGGACGGGATCGCCCACGGCATCGTGGTGGACCGCGACGGCCGCCGCTTCGCCGACGAGGGCTCCCACACCGGGCCGACGCGCTTCTCGGTCTGGGGGGATCGGGTGGCGCGCTGTCCGGGCGCCGCCGCCTTCTCGATCTTCGATGCCGCCATCGAGCAGCGCTTCCGCCCATCCATCTTCCCGGCGATCCGCGCGAACGGCATCGGCGAACTGGCGCTGAAGCTGGGCATCGAACGCCAAGTGCTGGAAGCCACGGTGAACGGCTTCAATGCTGCAATCGGCGGCGATGGCTCCACCTTCGGCCTCCAGCCGCCGAAGTCGCGGCTCGCCGCGCCGATCCTGGTTCCGCCCTTCGGCGCCTATCCGATGCGGGCCGGCGTCACCTCCACCTGCCTCGGCGTGCGGGTCGATCAACATGCGCGGGTCCTGCGGGAGGAGGGAGAGGCCATCGACGGCATCTTTGCCGCGGGCGTGATCATGGCGCCCAACATCCTCGGCCGCGGCTATCTGGCGGGAAGCGCCATGTCCATCGGTGCGGTGTTCGGGCGCATCGCCGGGCGGGAGGCCGCGGCCTATGCGCTGCACTGACGGTCCGCGGGAGCAGATCGCGGAGGAAGCGCGGCGGGCGCTGGAGATCTGCAACGCCTGCCAATACTGCAACGGCTATTGCGCCGTGTTCCGGGCCCTGAAATCGCGGCGGCAGGTGGGAACGGCCGACATGGTCTTCCTGGCGAACCTCTGCCACAGCTGCCGGTCCTGCTATCACGCCTGCCAATACGCCCCGCCGCACGCCTTCGGCGTCAACCTTCCGAAGAGCCTCAGCCTGGTCCGGCAGGACTCCTACCGCGACCATGCCTGGCCGCCGGTCCTGCGGGGGCGCCTGCGCTATTCGGGACGAGCGGTCATCGCCGCCGCCCTGCTGGCGGTGGGAGCCCTGTCTTTGACCGCGGTTCTGTCGGTTCCGGCAGAGACGCTGTTCGGTCAGCACTCCGGCCCCGGCGCGTTCTACCGGGTGGTGCCGTGGGAGATCATGGCCGGACTCGCCGGAATCGTAATGCTGTGGTCACTGCTGGCCATCGGCTTCAGCGTCGCCGCATTCTGGCGCAGCATGGGGCCGGCGCCCTCCGGCGTGTCGCTTCTGCCGGTGTTGCGGGAGACGCTGCGCGATGCCGCCACCCTGCGCAATCTCGGCGGCGGCGGGGCGGGATGCGACGGGCGGGATGGCGGGCTGTCCCAGGCGCGGCGGCGCTGCCACCATGCGCTGTTCTACGGCGTGGCGCTCTGCTTCGCCGCCACCGGCGTCGCCACGCTGTACGACCATCTGCTGGGCTGGCAGGCGCCCTATCCGCTTTTCAGCCTGCCGGTCCTGCTGGGCAGCCTGGGCGGGGCCGGGATGCTGGCCGGCACCGCCGGACTTGCCCTGCTGAAGCGCCGGGCCGATCCGGGTCCGGTGGCGGCGAGCGTGACCGGCGCCGACTACGCGCTGCTGGCGCTGCTGTTCCTGACGGCAGCCAGCGGCTTCGCCCTGCTGGCTCTGCGCGAGACGGCGGCGATGGGACCGCTGCTGCTGATCCATCTCGGCATCGTGCTTGGCGTCTTCGCGACGCTGCCCTATGGCAAGTTCCTGCACGCGCCGTTCCGCGTCGCCGCCCTGCTGCGGGCGGCGATGGAACGGCAGGCCGAAGCCCGCGACCGGCCGCCCGCCTGAAAAGGCGGGAAGACCGCCGGTACGGCCCGGCCTCAGCCCTGTTCGCCTCAGACCGGGCCGGCGAAGCTCCACCGCAGGGTCTCGCCGCTGCGGAAGGGCAGGACGGCATCGCCCTCGCTGACCAGGATCAGGTCGGGAGCGACCGACGGGCGGCGCTCCAGCGCCACACGCTCCTCGCTGACCGGCATGTTGTAGAAACGCGGGCCGTTCAGGCTGGCGAAGGCCTCCAGCTTGTCGAGCGCCCCGGCCTCGTCGAAGGCCTCGGCATAGAGTTCCAGCGCGTTGGCGGCGGTGAAGCAGCCGGCGCAGCCGCAGGCGGATTCCTTGGCGGTGACGGTATGCGGGGCGGTGTCGGTGCCCAGGAAGAAGGGGCCTTCGCCGGAGATCGCCGCCTCGACCAGGGCAACCCGGTGCGTCTCGCGCTTGGCGATCGGCAGGCAGTACAGGTGCGGGCGGATGCCGCCCTGGAAGATGTGGCTGCGGTTGATCAGCAGATGGTGCGCAGTGATGGTGGCGCCGATCCGGCCGCCGGCGGCATGCGCCCGCACGAACTGCGCGGCATCCGCCGTCGTCACATGCTCCAGCACCACCCGCAGGGTCGGATGGCGTTCCACCAGCGGGGCCAGGATGGTGTCGATGAACACCGCCTCGCGGTCGAAGATGTCGACCGACTGGTCGGTCACCTCGCCATGGATCAGCAGCGGCATGCCGATTTCCGCCATCCGCTCCAGCACCGGATTGAGGCGGGCGATGTCGGTGACGCCATGGGCGCTATTGGTGGTGGCGTTGGCCGGGTAGAGCTTGGCGGCGGCGAACACCCCATCCTTGAAGCCCTGCGCCAGATCGGCGGCGTCGGTGCCGTCGGTCAGGTAGGCGGTCATCAGCGGGGTGAAGGCGACGCCGTCCGGCAGGGCCGCCAGGATGCGCTCGCGGTAGGCCACCGCATCCGCGGCCGTCGCAACCGGCGGCTTCAGGTTCGGCATCACGATGGCACGACCGAACTGGCGTGCGGTGAAGGGCAGAACCGCCTTCAGCATGGCGCCGTCGCGCAGATGGACATGCCAGTCGTCGGGACGGCGGATGACAAGACGGTCGTTGGGCATGGCAGAGGTCCCGGCGCTGGAGTCGAGGGGGCGGTGAAGGAATGGACGACGTTCTATCGCCATCGCCGCCGCTACTCAACAGAGGCGGTCCCTTCCCCTCGTTCCTCACAGCGCTGCGGCAAAAGCGCCGCCCAAGGTTGACCCGCCCGGAAGGGCCTTGGTCGCGTCTTTGATATATTAGTATGTTACAGGCGTGCCGACGCGGTGCGGCGCCCGTCTCCCGCCTCGACACGAGGGCACCTGCCCCACTCCAAAGCAACGGCAAAGCAAGGGTTGCGTCATGAGGAAATGGACAAGTGGCGTGTTTCTGCTTCTGGTCGGCGTGTCGACCGGCGCCCTGGCGGCGTCCGGCGAGCCGGCCGGCTATGTCGAACTGAAACGGGAGAATTTCCAGAAGGAGATCGACGGCAAGCAGGTCGATCTCTACACCCTGACCAATGCCAAGGGCATGGTGGTCAAGATCACCAACTATGGCGCCAAGGTCGAACAGATCCTGGTTCCCGACCGCAACGGCAAGCTGGGCGACGTGGCGCTCGGCTATGAAGGCCTCGATCAGGTGATGACCGGCCAGCCCTCCATGGGCGCCTTCATCGGCCGTTACGCCAACCGGCTGGGCGGCGGCAAGTTCGCCATCGACGGGCAACAGTATCAGGCCTCGCTCAACGACGGCCCGAACAGCCTGCATGGCGGCAAGAAGGGGAGCCGCTTCGTCGTGTTCGACGCCAAGCAGATCGACCCGCAGACGGTCGAGATGCGCTACACCTACAAGGATGGCGAAGAAGGCTATCCCGGAACCGTGCCGTCCCGCGTCGTCTACAAGGTGACGGACGACAACGCGCTGGACATCTCGTTCGATGCGACGACCGACAAGCCGACCATCGTCAATTTCACCAGCCACGTCTTCTTCAATCTGGCAGGTGAAGGCAACGGCAAGATCCTGGACCACCGGCTGCAGGTCAACGCCTCGGCCTTCACGCCCGTCGACTCGACGCTGATCACCACCGGAGAGATCCGGCCGGTGAAGGACACGCCGCTGGACTTCACCAAGCCGCAGGTGGTCGGCGCCCGCATCACCTCCAGCTACGACCAGCTGGGCTTCGTGAAGGGATACGACCACAATTTCGTAATCGACAAGAAGCCGGGCGAATACGGCCTGATGGCCCGCGTGGCGGAGCCGGTGTCGGGCCGCGTGATGGAGGTCTACGGCACGCAGCCGGGCATCCAGTTCTACTCGGGCAACTTCCTGGCCGGCGCGGTGCCGAAGGACCAGGGCAAGGGCGGCCATCTCTACGGCCTGCAGGAAGCCTTCTGCCTGGAGCCGCAGGTCTTCCCCGACTCGGCCAACAAGGCGAACTTCCCGTCGCCGGTGCTGCGGCCGGGTGAGACCTACAGCGGCCGGATCACCTACAAGTTCCTGACCGAAAGCTGACGATCGGACCGCCCCCACCCGCCGGCCGGCGTTGGCGGGTGGGGGCGGCCGCTTTCGTCGGCTTTACTGGATGTTGGTCGAGGTCTTCACGCCCAGGATGCCGTCGATCTTCGCGGCCTGCTCGGCGGTCACCGGCTTGCCGCCGATGGAGGCCAGCTGCTGGCGCGCTTCGGCGACGGCCTTGTCGCGGGCGGCGCCGTCCTTCAGCGCATGGGCGGCCAGCATCTGCTCGTGATACTTGCCGAGCTGGACAGACAGCTGGTCGGACGGCTTGGCGCCCAGCTCCTTGGCGACGGCGTCGGCCTGGGCCTTGGTCACCTCGGCCTTCGGGGTGGCCGCGACCTGCTCATGCTTGGTCTTGCCGGCGTCGGCCTTGGTGGCATCCGCCTTGGTGGCGTCCGCCTTCGGGGCATCGATCTTGGTGGCTTCGGTTTTGGTGGCCTCGCTCTTGGTGACGGCCTTCTGCTCGGCTTTCGGAGCCGGGGCGGGGGTCGTCGTCGTGGAGTCGGTCGTCGCGGCGGGGGCCGGCGTGGCCGGAGCGGCCGGTGCGACCGTTGCCGCACCCGCGCTCAGCACGGGGGCCGTCGCCATCAGGACGACGAACGCAAAGGTCGAAACGGACGAGCGGACATGCGACCCAAAGACGGTGCCGGACATTTGGTTTCTCCATTTCGGTGAGCGATCCGCGCTGCGGGATCGTGCTTAGATGAACGCAGCCCCGCCCCCGTTCATTCCACGCCCTTCCAAAAAATTTTCGTGTCCCCCGAAAAATTCTCCGCTGCAGGTGACGGGGCCGGCGAAAGGGGCTAGAAAACGCACGCTTTTCCTATCCAAGCGCGGACCTTCTCCGATGAGCCTGATCACGCCCCGCACCCCGCCCGGAACGATGGAGCTGCTGCCGCGCCAGCAGGTGGCCTTCCAGCGCATGCTGGACACCATCCGCCGCGGTTACGAGCGGTTCGGCTTCGTCCCCGTCGAAACCCCGGTGTTCGAGACGGTGGACACGCTGCTGACCAAGTCGGGCGGCGAGACGGAGAAGCAGGTCTATTTCGTCCAGTCGACCGGCGCCATCCAGCAGGGCAACAAGCCGGAGCTGGCCCTGCGCTTCGACCTGACCGTGCCGCTTGCCCGCTATGTGGCGGAGCATGAGCGCGACCTCGCCTTCCCGTTCCGCCGCTACCAGATCCAGCGGGTCTACCGCGGCGAGCGGGCGCAGCGCGGGCGCTTCCGCGAATTCTACCAATGCGACATCGACGTGATCGGCAAGGACAGCCTGTCCGCCCATTACGACGCCGAGATCCCGGCGGTGATCCACCATGTCTTCACCGAGCTGAATTTCGGCGGCTTCACCATCAACGTGAACAACCGCAAGATCCTGCTGGGCCTGCTCGATGGGCTGGGCGTCGCCGACGCCGACACCCGCGTGCTGGTGCTGCGCGAGATCGACAAGCTGGACAAGATCGGCCGCGACAAGGTGCGCGCCAGCCTGCTCGACCTCGGCGTGACCGAACATGCCGCCGACACCATCCTGTCGCTGATCGACATGAAGGGCACGAATGCGGAGACGCTGGCGGCGCTGGGCGCGCTGGACATCGAGAACGCCATTTTCCGCGAGGGCGTGGGCGAGCTGACCACCGTCATCGAGGGGCTGAACGCCTTCCAGGTGCCGGAGGGGACGGTCCGCATCAACCTCGCCATCGCGCGGGGCCTCGATTACTACACCGGCACCGTCTACGAGACCTTCCTGAACGACCATCCCGGCATCGGTTCGGTCTGCTCCGGCGGGCGCTACGAGAATCTCGCCAGCCACTACACCAAGTCGAAGCTGCCGGGCGTCGGCATCTCCATCGGCGCCACCCGCCTGTTCTACCAGCTGATGGAGGCCGGCCTGATCAAGGACGCCGCCCCCACCGCCCAGGTGCTGGTGACGCAGATGGACCCGGCCCTGTCCGCCGACTATTTCCGCATGGCGAGCGAGCTGCGCGCCGCCGGCATCAACACGGAAATCCAGCTGGACGGCGGCAAGATCGCCAAGCAGATGAAATACGCCGACCGCGCCGGCATCCCCGTCGTCCTGCTGATGGGCTCCGACGAGAAGGCCCGCGGCACCGCGACCCTGAAGCATCTGGTCAAGGGCGAACAGGTCGAGGTCCCGCTGGCGGAGTTGGCGGTGCGCGCGAAGGCTCTGCTGGAGGGGTGAGGACAGCATGAGCGCCTATCCCGCCGCTTCGGACAAGACGGCCGACCTGCTGCGCCACCTTGCCGGCCGTCCGGGCCATGACGAGGTCAAGGCCGGTTTCCGCCAACTCCTGATCGAGGAGTTCGGGGCCGAAATCGACGCCATCCGCTTCGAGCACCGGGTACCGGAGGTGCGCGGGCGGCTGGATGCGCTGATCGGCCATACGGTGTTCGAGGCGAAGCGCGACCTCGAGGCCGAATGGCGCGACGTCGAACGGAGGATGCCGGAGTATCTCGCCGACCGTGAAAGAGCGGAGGGCGAGCGGTTCGTCGGCATCGCCTCCGACGGGCGGCAATGGGTGGTGACGGAACTTCAGGCCGGCAAGCTGGCGGTGGTCAAGCGCACCACGCTCGACCCGGAAAAGCAACCGTGTCATGATGGCCCTGGGGATGAACCGGAGGTGCTCCCGGTCAAGGCTCGCGCTGGCGCGCGCCCGCCCTTCGGGCGGCTTCGGCCTGGACCGGTGCGCGCCTCCGGTTCGGTGGGCTTGGCATGCG
>NZ_DASPIS010000071.1:0-15284 GCF_035628975.1 Azospirillum sp.
TGCAATCGTCTCCACCGTCAGCATCCCTGTCCGCCACCCTGTCGTCCGAACCCAGGGTGGTAGCCTGCCAGATCAGGGGTGGCTGGTTATTGGACGCCGATCACCCCTGAAACTGGCCCAGTGTTGCAAGCCGATGCACACAATGCCGTGTTCCAGCAGCCGCTGCGCGTGTGCGTGGAAGGTGAAAAGCTTTGAATTCACGGTCGCCTCTATATGATCAGATGGCACATGCATCCATAAATCCATCGGGCCGGCCTGTCAAGCCGATTTATTGAAATGTGTTGCATATATCCATACATGGTGGCAGACCGGTCTCAACCAATAGCCGGCACTGCGCAACAGGGACCACGAACATCCAATGACCGCTCCACCGTTCAGCAAAGACGACCTTCGGGCCGAGGCCATCGAGGTGTTTCTCACCCTGAAATCGGCGGCGAGCTTTGCCTTTCAGGTCAACGGCCAGCACGAAGACGGATTCTCCTGCCTATATCAGCCTATATTCAGCGATGATGAGCGCAACGATGCGGATAAATCACAAATAATTGAATATTTGATCGCTGCCTATGACTACTGCTTTGACCCAGACGCCCTCTTCAGTATTGGCGCGATGAGAAGCTGGCTGGCAGCCTTCTGCCTGCTCGCCTCATCCTTGGAGCGCATGGACCAGTTCAACTTTCCGCTACAAAGTACCGGACACAGTTTCAGTGCCCAGACGTCGCTGTGCATACGCACTTACCGAACCATGGAGGCTCGGATGAAGATCGATGAGCCGACCGAGATGCAAGAAGATCTGTCCGTCGAAGAGATTGCATTGCTCGCCAACATGACGGAAGGCGCGGTGCGCAACGCGATGAGTGAGAACGCAAAGGACCGCCTGCGCCACCACAGAAACGAGCAGGGACAAATTTCCATTCATCCGATCGATGCGGCGGACTGGCTTTCCCGCCGTCGCGGCTTCGTGACGAAAAAGGGAGAGAACCGAGACATATACGAGGCACGCCGGCGGCTTGACACGGCCACGACCCTGGCCGAGTTTCTAGCGGCCTTGAACGCGCTCAGACAGCGTTGGCACAAGGAATCAAAAATGGTCGGCACTTATGAGCTTTGCTACCTTGGCGTGCCCATCGAAACGGAAGAACGGCTTTTCGCGGGACAGAGTGACGTCGCGTTTGACGATGCGAAGCGGATCTTCGAGAACTTCGGCCTGTCGATGGACGACACAGCGCGGTATTGGCACCTCGTCGCACAGGCCCACGCCTCTTCAGGGCGTTGATCGGGACAGTGATAGGGAGCAATCGCTGAGCGTTGATGAACGACCGTACGCTTCTTACCGTCGTGGCATTGCCAAACTTCACGGCGGTTTCACCAAACAGATTGCCAATCTGGACGAGCCTGCCTCAGCTCATCGCAGCGTGACGGGGCAACATGTCCGGAAGGGCATACTCATACGATACGGTGACGTGAGACGATCCTCAGCGTCTCATTTGGATGGATTTTGTGCGAACGAGACGGTACCGTTTGCTGGTCCAGAGGCAAACGAGACGATACATGGCGGTCTACGGCTACGCCCGCGCCTCCACGATGGATCAGGACGTGGCGATCCAAGAGGAGACGCTTCACCAGGCCGGGTGCGAGGTCATACGCTCGGAGAAGGCGAGCGGCACGACCCGCGCCGGCCGATCGGAACTCGCCTTGCTCCTCCAGTTCCTCCGCCCCGGCGACACGCTGGTTGTCACCCGCGTTGACCGCCTGGCGCGGTCGATCAGAGATCTCCAGGATATCGTGCATGAGCTGCGCGCCAAGGGCGTCGCGCTCAAGGCGACCGAACAGCCGATCAACACCGCGACCTCGGCCGGCAAGGCGTTCCTCGACATGCTCGGCGTGTTCGCCGAGTTCGAAACCAACCTACGCCGGGAGCGGCAGATGGAAGGCATCGCGCGCGCCAAGGCCAAAGGGGTCTACAAGGGCCGCAAGCCGTCGATCGACCCGGCGGAGGTCCAGCGATTGCGGACCGAGGAGAAGCTGGGACCGACCGCCATCGCCCAGCGGCTCGGGATCGGGCGGGCTTCCGTCTATCGGGTGCTCGCCAGCACCGACCGAACCTGATGCCGGTCAGCTTTCTCACCCCGGAACAGGAAAGGCGGTACGGCCAGTTTCCGGCCGAGGTGTCCGCCGAGCAACTGGCCCGGTTTTTCCACCTCGACGACGCGGATCGCGCGTTCATATTGGCACACCGCGGCGCCCACATGCGGCTCGGTTGCGCCATCCAACTTGGCACGGTGCGGTTTCTCGGAACGTTCCTCGAAGACCCATGCAAGGTGCCGCCGTGCGTGGTGGGTTTCCTCGGCGATCAACTTGGCGTGCCGATCAATGGAGCGCTCGATGCGTACCGGGCCAGCCAATGGCGTTGGCGGCACCCGGTCGAGGTCCGCGACCGCTACGGCTACCGCGATTTTTCGGATTCCGCCGCGCAATGGCGGCTCCTGCGCTGGCTCTACGCGCTGTGCTGGACGGGGACCGATCGGCCGACCGCCCTGTTCGACCGGGCGACGGCCTGGCTGGTGGCGCACAAGGTGCTGCTGCCGGGGGCGAGCGTGCTCGAACGAACCGTCGCGCGGGTGCGCTTCCGCGCCAACAGCCGCCTGTGGCGCCTGCTGGCAGCCCGGATCACGCCCGAGCAGAAGGCGCGGCTCGACGCTTTGCTGACGGTGCCGGAGGGCGGCCGGCAGAGCCCCTTGGACCGGCTCCGGTCGGGGCCGACCCTGCAAAGCATCAACGAGCTGGTGCGCGCGACCGAGCGCCTCGACGAGGTGCGGCGCCTCGCGGCCGGCCTGCCGCAAACCGATCGGTTGCCGAAGACCCGCGTCCTGGCGTTGGCGCGGTTCGCTGGCGCCGCCAAGGCCCAGGCGGTCGCCCGGCTGCCGGACGAGCGGCGCGCCGCGACCCTGCTGGCGTTCCTCCGGGCGCTGGAGGCGAGCGCGCAGGACGACGTGCTCGACCTGTTCGACCTGCTTGTCACCCGGATGTTCGTCGATGCCGTCCGCAAGGGCCGGGAGGCGCGGTTGCGCGGCCTGGGCGACCTTGATGCCGCCGCGCTCACCCTGAGCAGGGTCTGCGCCCTGGTGCTCGACGGCGCCGTCGGCGACGCCGAACTTCGGGCCGCGGTCTTCACGGCCGTGCCGCAGGCCGCCCTGGAGGCCGCCGTGGCGCAGGTGGACAGCCTGACCCGGCCGCCGGACGATCCATACTTCGACGAACTGCTGGCGCAGCACCGCAGCATCCGGCGCTTCCTGCCGCACTTCGTGCGCGTCGTCGGCCTGGGCGCCATGCCGGCCGGGCGGTCGGTGCTGAAGGCCCTGCACCACCTCCGGACGGTCGAGGACGGCGGCGCGCGCGGCACGCCGTGGCCCACCGACTTCGTGCCGAAGTCCTGGGAGCGCCGGGTGACCAAGAACGGCAGCGTCGATCGGCGGGCCTGGACCCTGTGCCTGGTCGATCGGCTGCGCGGCGCGCTCCGGCGCCGCGACGTGTTCGCAGCGCCGAGCCTGCGCTTCGCCGATCCCCGCATCGGCCTGCTCGACGGCGCCGCCTGGGAGGCCGCGCGGCCGACCGTCTGCCGCACCCTGGGGAAATCCCAGAGCGCGGCCGAGGAAATCGGCCGATTGACCGGGCGGCTCGACCAGGCGTTCCGAACGGTCGCCGGCAACCTCCCGGAGAACGCCAGCGTCCGCATGGAACGGAACGGCGACGACGAGGATCTGGTGCTGACCGGGCTCGACCGCCTCGACGAACCGGCCAGCCTCGTCGCCCTGCGAACCGCCGTGACGGCGCGCCTGCCGCGCGTCGATCTGCCGGAACTGCTGCTGGAGATCGACGCCCGGACCGGGTTCGCCGGCGCGTTCACCCACGCCAGCGAATCCGAGGCGCGGGCGCGGGACCTGGCGACGACGCTGTGCGCCGTGCTGCTGGCCGAGGCGTGCAACACCGGTCTGGAGCCGCTGGTGCGCCCGGACCTGCCGGCGCTCCGGCGGTCGCGCCTGAGTTGGGTCCGGCAAAACTACCTGCGCGCCGAAACCCTGACGCAGGGGAATGCCCGGCTTGTCGCCGCCCAGAACGGCATCGATCTGGCGCGGCGGTGGGGTGGCGGCGACGTCGCCTCAGCCGACGGGCTGCGCTTCGTGGTGCCGGTGCGCACCATCCACGCCGGCCCCAACCCGAAGTACTTCGGCAAGGAGCGCGGCGTCACCTACTACAACCTGGTCTCCGACCAGTTCACCGGCCTGAACGCCATCACCGTGCCCGGCACCCTGCGGGACAGTCTGGTGCTGCTGAGCGTCGTGCTGGAACAGGAGACCGAACTGGAGCCGACCGAGATCATGACGGACACGGGCGCCTACACCGACGTGATCTTCGGCATCTTCTGGTTGCTCGGCTACCAGTTCAGCCCACGGATCGCCGATGTCGGCGGCTCCCGGTTCTGGCGGGTCGATGCCGCGGCCGACTGCGGCCCCCTCGACACGCTCGCCGCGCACAGGGTGAGGACGGGCATCATCGCCGAACATTGGGACGACCTGCTGCGTCTGGCCGGCTCGCTCAAGCTGGGCCTCGTGCAGGCCGGTGGGCTGATGCGGACCCTCCAGACGAACGACCGGCCGACCCGGCTGGCGCGGGCGCTGGAGGAACTCGGCCGCATCATCAAGACGCTCTACCTGCTGGCCTACATCGACGACGAAGCCTATCGCCGCCGCATCCTCACCCAGCTCAACCGCGGTGAGGGCCGCCACCAGCTCGCCCGCGTTGTCTTCCACGGCAAGCGGGGCGAACTGCGCCAGCGCTACCGGGAAGGCCAGGAGGACCAGCTCGGCGCCCTCGGTCTGGTCGTCAACGCCATCATCCTGTGGAACACCATCTACATGGACGCCGCGCTCGATAAACTGCGCGCGGAAGGCTTCGACGTGCGTGACGAGGACGTGGCGCGTCTGTCGCCGCTCGCCCACGAGCACATCAACATGCTCGGCCGCTACGCCTTCACCCTGCCCGAACTGGTGGCCCGAGGCGAGCTGCGGCCGTTGCGCAGTTCGACCATCCTTGTCGACGAGAATGCCTGAAGGGTGGTTCCGGCGCTGCGCGCCTTACCTAGGTTTTCTGTTCCACTACTACTCGCATCCCTATTCCCCGCGGCGGAAGGCGGCTTCGCGGGAAAATTGTAACGGATCGTAACGGCGGCGGCGGCCCGTCGCGTCGTGCGCCCGGCGC
Source organism: Azospirillum sp. (assembly GCF_035628975.1). GTDB lineage: Bacteria > Pseudomonadota > Alphaproteobacteria > Azospirillales > Azospirillaceae > Azospirillum. Next base: position 5,257 of record NZ_DASPIS010000071.1, read on the forward strand.
CTCAGATCCCTTGGAAGGACTGCTGGTCGGGTTCGGGAGGCAGCGGGAGGTCGGCGATCCCCCGGCACTGCATACCGGTGATCGCCGCGACCTCCCTGACGCTTGGGTCGTCCGAGAGGATCTCGTGTGCGCCCGCCACCCGGGCGATGGCGACGATCTGGAGGTCGAACTTGATCCGGTGCCTGCCGACCTCGGCCCTCAGCTGCTTCAGGCGCCCGGCCCAATGCTGGGTCATCATGACGCTGCATTCGAGCGCGGCACGCTGGTCGAAGTCGGCGATCCGGAAGACGCTCTGCCGCCGGAGGAGGTCCAGGTACGCCGATGCGGATGCCCCCGTGCCCACCAGCGTCTCGGCGACCATGGGCGTCGGCAGAATGAGCTTCGTCCCGGCCTTCGACAGGGTGGCGACCAGGTGCTCCACGCGGTCCTGGCAGCGTTCCACCGGCTTGCCGGTGGCTTCGTCCTTGGGCGGGCTGGTGTCGGGTTTGAGCAGGTACAGGAAGACGCTGGTATCGACGGCGATCATTCGGTGTCGTCAACCCCCCGTAAGTCCCGCCACTGCTCGATCAGGCCGTCGCGCCCCGGCGCCGCGGCCCTCAGCCTCGCCAGCGCCTCCGCCAGCGGGGCGTCGTCCAGGACCTCGAAGTTGCTGGCCTGGAACCGGCCCAGCGTCCATGTGCCACCGCTGTCGCGATGCCACGTCCCGGAACCCGTCACGCGCAACGTCGGCCCGAAGAGGTGTTGCCCCATGCCCCTGGCCAGATGGCGCGTGGTCTCGCCCTTCCACAGCCGGTCGCGGTCGGCCAGATAGAAGTGCACGGTCCTGTCCTTGCCGCCGATACGGATCAGTTGCCCTTCGACGGTCGTCGGCTGCTGCACCGGCCCGATCGTTTCCACGCGCGGCAGGTTGCGCCCGGGGAATGGGATGATCTCCGCGCCGCCGACCTGGAGGGCGCCGACGGCGTTGTCCTCGCGCAGGAGCTCGTTCAGCTTGCCCAGGGCCTTCGCGGCGTCGATCGGCCCATCGCCGACACGGACCCGGGCCAACCGGTCGTCGAGCTTGGGTCGCGCCGGTTCGTCCGCCCACGCGACCAGCACAGCGCTGCCTCGGTCGATGCGGTCGAAATGGAGGTCGGGGTCGTCGCCCAGCAGCTTGCTGAGCTCACCCAGGTACGCGACGAGGCGCCCGAGAGACAGCGTCTCCGGGTTCAACGCATCGATCACGAACCGCAGTTCCGTTTTCACGGCCCCCTCCCACATCGTCTCCGACCATACCGAAAACACCTGAGGAGGTCAAAGTGACCAAATGACTCCGGAACGCTTCGCCTTCTGGTCGGGCCTTCAGGCAAGTGGGAATACAGTCAGGCGGAACCTGACGGAGATTCGCATCTGCGTTGGTCCCGTCAGATGCAGGAACTTCACGTTGGCAGCACCCACGTTGCGCATGTATGGTAGCAAACAACCCAGAGTGAACGGTCCTGGAAGGGGCAGTCCATGGACACCGCCGAATCATCGGAACAGCGCCGCGAGCGCTTGAAGGCCCTTGCCAAGGCTCGAGTGGAACGGCTTGTCCGCGGCCAAGACGTGTCGCCGCACGTAGACCGGCCGGAGAACCGGCTGCTCACCCAGGAGGAGGCTGATCGCGGGCTGGTGGGCTTGCTGGAGAACGGCATCATCGAGTTTCCGATCCGCGACAAGGCCGTCCGTGTGGTCCGCATCAAGGAGGAACGCGCGCCCGGAAAGCATCGCCTCATCTGCTCGGTCAGCGTGGACGGCGAAGTGCTCGGCGAACCCCTGCTCTGCGACCTCAAGGACTTGGAGACCGGCTGCGCATTCAAGGTCCCGGAGGCCCTGCTCTACAAATTCAGCAACAAGTACGTGTGGGGCAGGAATCCCTACAACGCGCTGTTCAAGGTAATCGGCGACCGCTCCTTTACCGGATTCCTCGAAGAACTCAGGGCGCACCGCTCGGAACAGGATGAGCAGCGCGAGCGCCTCCTCCAGCGTATCGTTGAGGAGGCCGAACGCTTCCGGGATGTCCTGGTGAGGAAGTACCGGCAACTCACGTACATGGACGAGTACGAGACCCGGGAGACCGCGAAGTTCTTGGAGGAGGCGAAGCGGTTCGCGGGCAAGCGGTTGCCGGACCTGCCCGCTGCCGCCGTCGCCGAGGTCATCGTGCGCCTCGTGTCCGAGTGGGCTGACGAAGCGGGGCAAGACGGTTCCGACATCGCGTTCGACGCCTCCATGTCGCCCCAGGACTACGAGCGCTTCTGCGCCGACCGGTTCGCCGAGGCCGGGTGGACCGCGCGCCTGACGAAGGCTTCAGGGGATCAGGGTGCCGACATCGTCTGCGAGGCGGACGGCCGCCGCCTCGTCGTGCAGTGCAAGCTCTACTCGTCGTCGGTCGGCAACGGCGCCGTCCAGGAGGTCATCGCGGCCCGGGAGTTCGAGTACGCCGACCTCGCTGCGGTAGTGTCCAACGCACCCTTCACCCCCGCCGCCAAGGAGCTCGCCTCCGCGACTTCGGTACAGCTGCTCCACCACGACGAGATACCGACCTTGAAGCCGAAGTAGCCGCTCTCCGCGGAATGCGAGGGTGGGAAGCCCCCGCCGTGAATCCCTCCGTCGAGTAGGAGAGCACTGATGGGCCTAAAGGATCTGTTCCCGAGCGTGAATGACATCGCCCGGGTCGTTCCGACGCTTCCGAAGCCCGACATGGAGCGCACCATCCGGCTGGCCGTCACGGGCCTCACGCGCTCCGGCAAGACGGTCTTCATCTCGAGCCTCATCCACAACCTGCTGCACGCCGACCACACGCCGAGCCCCTTGCCGAAGCTGGGGGTGGTCGACAGCAAGCGGTTCACGACGGCCCGGCTCGACCACAACGCCGCCGTCCACGCGCCGCTGTTCCCGTTCGAGGAGAACGCCGCGGCCATCTGTGCCGCCACGCCGCAGTGGCCGGAGCCGACGACCGACATTAGCCAGATCCGAGTCAAGATCGCCTTCAGGCCGGACCCGGGCACGTGGACGGGCTGGGCCGGTGATACCTGGGGCTTGAGGAAGGTCGTCCCGCAGACGCTCGTCCTCAACCTCGATATCGTCGACTACCCCGGCGAGTGGCTGCTGGACCTCCCGCTGGAGAAGAAGACCTACGCGCAGTGGTCGGAGGACGTCTTGGCCCTGTGCCGTCAGGAGCCGCGCGCCACCCTGGCCAAGGACTGGATCACCTACGTCGCCACCCGGAACCCGGAGGAGCAGGCCGACGAGGAGTTCTTCGCCACCACGGCAAAGCTCTACACCGAGTTCCTGGAGCGCTGCCGGAGCGAGCCCCACAACCTGCGTCTCGTGCAGCCCGGCCACTTTCTCCGACCGGGCCAGTACGAGGACATCGCGACATTTGTTCGGTAAACAACGCCGCCATTATCAACCAAAGACAGCCACGGTGGACACGATAGCGATCCCGCCATTCCGGCTGCGTCGGAGCTGACGGCCGACGGCGTGTCGAAAGACGGCGGGAAGCTGGAGTGCCGGCGGGATACGGGACCACAGGGTCTGGATGATCGTGCGCCCTTTGCGGGTTCGACGTGGAGCCTGCCCGGCCACCGTGCGCTGGGACCAGCGGAAGCCGATCTCGCCGAAGTACAAGTCGGCGTGCCGGGGGCTGATGTGATGGAAGACGCCGGCGATGGTGCGCCGAACCCGGTCGTTGAAGCCCTCGGCCGAGTTGGCATGAACGGAGCCGCGAACGTACTCACGCTGGGAGTGGCGGACTGTGTCGTGGGCGTGGAAGGCGTGGCCGAGCGCGACGAATGCCTTCCATTCGTCGCTCATCAGGTGTGCGCCGGGATCGACGGCGGTCTCCAGCACCCGCTCGGCCTCGTCGTGCGAGAGGTCGGCGACCACTGAGGCCCGGGCTTCGCCGGCTGGCGTTCCGGGCTCTCGGCTGGCCGGGCGCTGCACGATGGCAAGCGCGGGCGTTTTCGTCGTGCGCGGCTGGCCCTTGCGCCCGCGGCCCAGCTTGGGTGGGTTGGGATCACCGCGCGGCTTACCGCCGAAATGGAACTCGTCGATCTCGACCGTGCCGTCCAGGGGATGGTCGCGCGTCACCAGCAGCCGCAGGACATGGCCCATCCGCCAGGCCGTCGGCTGGCTGACGCCGAGCGCCTCGGCCAAACGGAGGGAGGAGATACCTTTGTCCGACTGCAGGATGAACCACAGCCCCGTCAGCCACGTCCGCAGCGGGAGCTTCGTCCCATGCAGGGGCGTGCGCGTCGTCACGGTGAACTGAAAGCGGCACTCCTGGTTCGAGCATTGGTACAGGCCCGGCCGGGACCGCCGTCCCATGTCCCGGCTTGCCAGGGCAATCGAGCGGCGTGAGCCGCAGACCGGGCAGAGCCGCCCGCGTGGCCACACCATGGCCTCCACCATGTGGCGGCACCGAGCCGCGTCCCGAAACGCCTCGGCCATCTCAGCCACGGTCCGAATGGCGGCCAAGTCCTCCAGCACCGATCCCATCATTCCCTCCCTGCCCGGCTCCCAAGAATCGCATCAAAGCCCTTCACGGACAAGGAATAGCTGTCTTTGGTTCATAATGGCGGCGTTGTCTGCCGAACAAATGTCGCGATGTCCTCCTGCAGGTACCAGCGCACCGCCCATAGGATTACCTCCGCCGTGAACTGCCGGCCCTTGAACAGGCTCTTCCTGCTACGCATCACCGTATCACCCAAGCCGCCGAAAAGGGCCGCGTTTTACCCGATCTCTGGCCCATCGAAAACGTTGCAACAGAACCCCATCACCCGCCACTTCATTGCGCCCCCGGTTCGCTGCTTTCCCAGTGTGCGCTTTACCATCCTCCCCCCAGGTTTGAGACGGTCTCCACTCCGATTTGCGCGCCAAAGTCCCGGAGACCAAATGAGCGTGCCAGCTCCGACACCACGCTCAGGGACACGAACGCGAATAGCTGAACCGAAGCGCCCGCGCTTGCGAGGAGCCCTCATTGCCGCTACAACGACAAGGGGAGTTTGTTCGTAGCAAACCAACAACCAGAATATGCCCGGCATGGATGGGCGGAGCGGGACGCGCAATGTCAAAGGCTCAGGAATTCTCGCGTCTCTACCGCGATGTCCAGGCGCACGTCTCCCAAGCGCTCATGGACATTTCCGCGGTAAAAGTCTCCAGCGAAAAGGGCACCGCCCATCTCGATGCGATAAAATCACAGCTCAGCGCCCTAAAAAGCCGCTTCAATGAAGAGATCGAGTATCTTGATGGGCATTCGGAGTGGGAAAAATTCACGATTGCGTTTTTTGGCGAAACGAATGCAGGCAAGAGCACGATTATTGAGAGTCTGCGAATTATCTTCGGTGAGCAGAACCGTCAAGCCCTGATTCGGAGCAACCGCGCCACGGCCGAGGATCTACAAACGGTGTTCTCTCGGGACGCCGACCAGCTGATCGAGGCGCTGAGCCGACGGTATGTTGCCTTTGATGGCGAGGTGGCATCCCTGGGGCGCGAGGTCGCCGGCTTGGTGTCGGCCGTTCGCCGGGACGGCGAGGCAACCCGCGAGGGGTTCTCGCGAGAGGCGGACCGGATGATCGAAGCCCTGAACGCTCGCTACGCGGAGTTCCGACAGCGCATCGACGGCCTTGGAACCGAACTCACCGTCTTGTCCGCGGTTGTCCAACAAGAGAACGAAGCCACCCGCAGCGCCTTCGCGCTACACGCGGAGCGGCTGGCCGGTGCGCTGACCGCACGCTGTGGCGCCTTTGAAGGAGAAGTTGCGGGCCTGGGCACCAGGATTTCGGATCTGGCGGCCATTGTCCGCGAGGAATCCGAGGCGGCCCGTGAAGACGACCGATGCCGCGCTAGGGTGCGGCTCGTCATCGGGATCTGTGCCGGAGTCGTTGCCGGCGCCCTCGGCGCCGCAGTCGGGCATATCCTGCTGGCCTGACCGGCAAGCGCCATTCCTCGCGCGAGACGCACGATGAACCAGTTGCCCTTTGGACCTGCCCCAACTCTGGACAGCGTCCTCGCGGACCTGATTGGGAGGGCGCTTCCGTCGTTGCTGTGCACGCAGCGTATGCTGGAAGATGCGCAACGTTCGATAGAGCAGGTCGACGGCGCCATCGTGGGCACCGGCAAGGCCGATTTCACCGAAAGCAACGTCGCCTACCAGCTGGAGTATCGGGACAAGCCCTTCCAACTGATCGACGTCCCGGGGATCGAAGGCAACGAGTCCAAGTACGAGGCGATGGTCCGCGCGGCCATCGCGCGGGCGCATCTCGTCTTCTATGTGAACGGCACAAACAAGAAGCCCGAAGCGGAGACGGCGCAGAAGATTAAGAGTTATCTCAACCGTGACGCCGTCGTCTACGCCCTCTGCAATATCCGCGGGAAAGCAGATTCCTACGAGTTTCCGGAAGACCGGAACGATCTTGACCAAACGTATAGGGACTCTGCGGGCACGCGCGCGCAGACCCAAGCGGTGCTGGAAAGCATCCTCGGCCACGAACTGGTCAAGGATTGCCTGAGCGTGCAAGGCCTCCTCGGATTCTGCTCGGTTGCCTACGGCGCGAACGGCCTGTCGACCATCAGCCCGCAGCGGCCGGATCTCGCCAGGGCGCAACAAGCCTATGCCGCGAATTTCCAAACCCCTGAGGCGATGCGCCGGTTCAGCCGGATTGGCGACATCGAGCGGATCATCCGGGAGCGCGCCGCAACCTTCGAGTCCGACATCGTCGAAAGCAACAAACGCAAGGTCCTCCGTCTGATCGGTGAGACGCTGACCGCGCTGGAAACCCACCTGGGCGACCACAAGCGGCTGAGCGCGGAGATCGGTCGCGAGATCGGGCGGTGCAAGGCCGCCATCGAGGGGGCCTTCGCCAACTTCCGGACCTCGATCAGCAGCCGGTGCGCCAGCGCTGTCGAGACATTCTTCAACGCTGTCCACGACTCCGCGCTGACCGCCGTCGAGGAGCACTTCGACGACGTGGTCAAGGTGAATTCTGCGATCGACAGGCATCAGGCCGCCCAGCAGAAAGCGCTCGCCGAGCGTCTTCAGCAGGCCCAGTCGCAATCCATGGAGGCCCTGTCTGGCAGCGTGGCGCAGGCGCTGCAGCGCTTGCAGATGGACATCGCGCGGGCGCGCTTCCAGGCCGAGCTGATCAAGGCCTCGCAGTCGTCGCTGTCTCTGACCGAAGCGCTGGAAAGCATAAAGTTCAATGCGAAGGATCTTCGCAGTCTTTTCACGGGCATCGGCGGCTACGCTTTTACGGGGTTTTCCCTCGGCAACCTACCGGGAGCCGCCATTGGCGCCGTGGTCGGACTTGTGGTCGGCGTGCTCAAATATCTCTTCAGCGGACGGAGAGGAAAGATCAGGGACGCGCAGTCCAGGGTGAATTCGGCCATACAAGCCGAGCGGGCCTCCGCCCGCACGTACATGGAGGGCGAGATCGCGTCCCTTGTCCAACGCGTCCGAGCGAACCTCGACAAGGGCGTTCTTTCCGCCTTGGACGGCGAACTGGCCAGGATGAACGACGTCGAGATCGTGCTGAATTACCAGATCCAATCCCTAAAGTCATACAAGGCGCAGGTGGAGGCCAAGTCCTATGGAGAATTTTGATCGGTTCAGAATGGGAAAATCCGCGACCTTGGCCTACCTTTCCCATTTAAAGCAAATGGTTGCCAAGATGAGCGGGGTGGGGATGGACACGTTCGAGGACATCGCCAAGATCGATAGTGCAGTTCGCGATATCGAAGATGACGTGCTCAGGATTGCGCTGATCGGTGCTTTTTCGGATGGAAAGACCAGCGTGGTCGCCGGCTGGCTCGGCCGCGTCATGGACAACATGAAGATCGACACCGATGAGTCTTCCGACCGTCTCGCCGTCTATCGCCCCGACAGCCTGCCCGATCGCTGCGAAATCATCGATACGCCCGGCCTCTTCGGCGACAAGGAGAAGACCAACAGCGTTGGCAACGTCGTGCAGTACGGCGACATCACCAGGGAATACCTGTCATCAGCGCATCTGATCTTCTACGTGGTCGACGCGACAAACCCTCTGAAGGACAGCCACAAAGATACCGTACGGTGGATCCTGCGGGACCTCGGCAAATTGTCCTCGACCGTCTTTGTCATCAACAAGATGGATGAGGTGGCCGACCTCCGGGATGAGGACGACTTCACCACCCAGTCCAGCATCAAGAGGGTGAACCTCCTCGACAAACTGGATCGCTTTCTCGAACTGACGGACGCCGAGCGGCAGGCGGTGAACATCGTCTGCATCGCCTCCAATCCGAACAACCGGGGGCTGGAATACTGGTTCAGTAAAATGGAGGCTTACGAAGAGCGGTCGCGGATCTATGCCCTGAAGGCCATGACCGCCAGCATCCTCGACCGGACCACGCGGGAAACGCTGTCAAGAAAGACCGGAATGGATGTCATGAAGGACATCCTGCACAGAAAGGTTGCCATGGCGGCAGAGGAGTTTACCCGGTTCCAACTGATGTCGGACGCATTGTCCGAGGATACCCACCGGATCACTGAGGACATCGAGCGGGGAAAGAGGAGGATCTTGGCGGCGAAGAGGGAGCTCCTGGAAGAGCTGGACAGCGTCGAGAAGGCACTATTAGGGAAGATCCGCGGGTTGGGCCGGGAGGACATCGTTCCCTTCCTCGAGGACGAGGTGGGGTACAGCGGAGGCGAGATCGGTTACAAGCTGCAGCTGAAGATTGAGATGGCCTGTCAGCGCTCGTTTGAGCAATCGACGGCCATCCTCGGTGAGATCAGCGTCAGCATCGAACGGCAGTTGGAAACCTCGTCGCGCTTTGCCGAGACGGTTACCTCGTCCGCCTTGGCCATGTCCAGTACGGCACTGAAGCATGTGTCCACGCTGCCGGTGGAAACCATCCGGGCCGGGGTCTTTGCCGCCCGCGACATGCTGGCCAGCGTCACCGGGATGACGATCAAGTTCAAGCCGTGGGGAGCCACCAAACTGGCGGGCAGCATCGGCAAGTGGGCCGGCACCATCGGGGCCGGGATCCAGATCCTCGGCGACGTTGTCGATGCGGTCCGGCAGCAGCGGGCGCAGGAGGAGCTGGCGGAGTTGAAGAAAGACCTGAGCGAAATGGTCAAGGAGCATTTCAAGATAGTCTACAACCTACTTCGCGACGACGGCAAGGTACTGGAGACATTCGCCCCCCAGATTAAGATTTTTGAAGATATCCTGGAGCGGCAGCGAGCCGATCTTGCCGGCCTTCTGGCAAAGCGGCAGATGTTGGAGGCGATCCGCCGGGACCTCGAGGAGGCCTCCGCTACATCCGGCATCCTTGAAGGGGGACTCGCCATCGGATGATTTCGTTTGTGGGTCGGCGCCCAACAGCAGGCCGCGGTCCAGCAAATGCGGCAGGAGGTGGCCTTCTGTCGGCGCCGATCCACAATTTGAACCTGCGGCGTCGGCGACCGGCGACCCTGGCCGCCCCTGGCACGCGCGTCGCGGCGGCCGTGGCCTCACAGGAATCCGGCGCCGGCGTGGTCCTTGAAGAGGTCGGCGTCGCGCACATAGCCGGCCAGCACGTCGAGGCTCTCGTGGCGCGACTGGTCGCGCATCTTGAACAGGCTGGCGCCGGTGGCGGCGGCCGAGGTGAGGAAGCCGGCGCGCAGGCTGTGGGCGCCGAACTCGGCGGCGGCGAGCCCGACGGCGGCGGCGCGCTCCTTGAGCACCAGTGCCACCGCCTCGCCGCTCAGGCCGTCGGCGGTCACCCGGTCGCCCTTGCGCATGCGGCGGAACACGAACCCCTCGGTGATCCCCCCCGCGTCCAGCCACGCCTCGAGCAGCGCCAGCGGGCGGATGCGCAGGCCGCGCGGCACGGCGATGGTGCGGCCCTCGCCCTCCTGGTCGGTCTTCGAGCGCGGGATCAGCACGCGCAGGCCGTCGTCGACGCGGGCCAGGTGCTCCAGGCGCAGCGCGGCGAGCTCGGAGCGGCGCATGGCGGACGCCAGCCCGAAGGCGATGAGGGCGCGGTCGCGC
>NZ_DASPIS010000072.1:0-74268 GCF_035628975.1 Azospirillum sp.
GCTGAAGGTCTGGCCTTCGACCGTGATGCTGAAGATGTCGCCTTCTTCGACGGTGCCCTTGACGTTCACACCCGATGTCTGCGGGTTGCCAGCCGTGGCGGGCGTCGCCAGGTTGGTCGTCATCGTCTGGGTGTTGTCGAAATAGGAGATCGTGCGGCTTTCGTTGCCGTCCGACACGATGAAGTCGCGGGTGCGGCCGTTGGCGCCGCGGACTTCGATCTGGACGTCGGAGAAGCTGCCCAGCGTGCTGGACATCGTGCCCGACAGCTTCAGGCCGGTCAGGCCATGGGCGTTCTCGGCCTTGGAGATGTCGGCGGTCTTGCCCTCCACCGAGCCGTCGCCCTTGATGCGGATCGAATAGGTGTCGGGGGCGATGACGTTGGTGACGCGGGCGTTGTCTACGCCGGTGATGGTGTTGACGGCGGCACGGGACTCGCTGGTGCTGTCCATGCTCATGCCGTTGCCGTTGATCAGGTTCTTGCCCTGATAACCGCTGTCGGCGGCCAGCTTGTCGATCTGGTCCTTCAGCGTGTTGAACTGGGCGGCCAGCGACTTGCGGGTGGCCACGGAGGCGGCGTCGGTGCCCAGCGCGGCGTAGGCGGCGGTGGTCAGGCCCTTGGCCTGGTCGACCAGCGAGTCGATCGAGGTCAGGCCCTTGTCGGCGGCCTGGATGGTGCTGATCGACTGGCCCATCGCGTCCTTCAGCGACGACAGGTCGCCGGCACGCTGGTTCAGGCCCTTGGCGGCGAAGAAGGAGGTGGGACCATCCAGAGCCGAGTTGATCTTGTTGCCCGTCGACAGGATGTTCTGCTTCTTGTCGATACCGGCCTGCGTGCTCTGCAGCTGCAGCAGGTTCGTGCGCATCGAGGCGGTCAGGGTCACATTACCGGCCATGGTCCTAGTCTCCTTCTGAGGCTGTCCCCGCCCTTGGTCATTTGACCGGCGAGGCAACGTGCGTTTTCCTGACACCACTGTTTCAAGCGCCGTGCCAACTGCAGTGGTGTGCCATAAGTCACTGATTTCCCTATGGAATAAAAATAGGTCGGCAAAAAGGGCAGGGTTGGGGCGAGCCCGGCCGGCGGCAGGCCCGAAAAAGATTCCCGGAATCTTTTGCCGGTGACGGACGGTTCTGCCGATGTGGCCGGCGGTAAGAATCTTCCCACCGCCTTGCCGGCGCGGCTATGGTCTGGCTCCAAACCGCGTCCCAAACATCGAACGCATGGCCCCGACGCGGGCCACAGCAGGGAAGGGAGAAGCATCATGACCGGTCGGATCGACGCGCGCCTGGCGGAACTGGGCATCGAACTGCCGCAGGCCGCGGCCCCGGTGGCGGCCTATGTGCCCTACACCCGTTCGGGCAACACCCTATACATCTCGGGCCAGGTCACGGTCTGGAACGGCGAGCGCAAGTTCGTCGGCAAGGTCGGCCAGGACTTCACGGTGGAGCAAGGCAAGGAAGCGGCGCGCCTGTGCGCGCTGAACATCCTGGCCCAGGCCAAGGCCGCGCTGGGCGGCGACCTGGACCGCGTCACCCGCGTGCTGCGGCTTGGCGGCTTCGTCAACTCCGGCCCGGACTTCCACGATCATCCGCTGGTGATCAACGGCGCGTCGGAACTGATGCGCGACGTCTTCGGCGAGCCGGGGCAACATGCCCGCGCCGCGGTCGGCGCCCCGTCGCTGCCCGGCAACGTCGCGGTCGAGGTCGACGCCATCCTGGAAGTGGCCTGACCCGCGTCCCGGCGGTGCGGGCGCCTTGCCGCCCGGCGCCGACGGCGCCTTGCCGCAAAGCGGCATGAGGCTTACCTCCTTGCCATGGTTCAAGGAGACGCATGCATGCCCGACGGCAACGACGCCATCACCGTCAAGGTTCTGACCGGGGTCGGCGAGGCGGACCAGCAGGGCTGGGACGCCTGCGCCGGTCCCGGCAACCCGTTCCTGTCCCACGCCTTCCTCCTGGCTCTGGAGGAATCGGGATCGGCGGCCGGGAAGTCCGGCTGGCAGCCCAGCCATCTCGCCGCCTATGACGGCTCCGGCCGGATGGTGGGCGCGGTGCCCGCCTATCTGAAAAGCCATTCCTACGGCGAATATGTCTTCGACCATGCCTGGGCCAACGCCTATGAGCGGGCGGGCGGCAGCTATTACCCCAAGCTGCAGGTGGCGGTGCCCTTCACGCCGGTGCCGGGGCCGCGCCTGCTGGTGGCGCCGGGACCTCAGGCGGATGCCGTCGCCGACGCGTTGATTTCGGCGCTGGAGCAGGTGGCGGAACGTTACGGCGTCTCTTCCGCCCATGTCACCTTCCCGGAGCGCGCGGACTGGGACCGGCTGGGCAGGGCCGGCTGGCTTCAGCGGACCGGCGTGCAGTACCACTGGCACAACCGCGGCTATGGCAGCTTCGACGAATTCCTGGAGGCGCTGAACTCCCGCAAGCGCAAGGCGATCCGCAAGGAGAGGCGCGAGGTCGCCGACAGCAGCGTCCGCCTGCACACCCTGACCGGCGACGAGCTGAAGCCGGAGCATTGGGACGCCTTCCACCGCTTTTATATGGACACCACCGACCGCAAATGGGGCGGCGGCTATCTCAACCGCCGTTTCTTCCAGCTGCTGGGCGAGACGATGGCCGACCGGGTGGTTCTGGTGATGTGCGAGGATGGCGGGGAGTGGGTGGCGGGGGCGCTGAACCTGCTGGGCGACGATGCGCTGTACGGCCGCAATTGGGGCTCGGACGGCCGCTACCGCTTCCTGCACTTCGAGGCGTGCTACTACCGCGCGCTGGATTTCGCCATCGAACGCGGGCTGGCGCGGGTCGAAGCGGGTGCGCAGGGCGAACACAAGATCCAGCGCGGCTATTTGCCGGTGCCGACCTACAGCGCCCATTGGATCGCCGACCCCGGCTTCCGCCGCGCCGTGGACCGCTATCTGGCACAGGAACGCCCGGCGGTGGAGGCGGAGATCGAGGCGCTGGGCGACGAGCTGTCGCCCTACCGGCGGGAGGGCTGAGCGCTACGCCCAGCCGGCCAGCACCGCTGCGGCATCGCTCTCCCGCAAGGGGGCGCGTTCCGGCGGCGGGGCGCCGTCGACGCGCAGGCCCATCAGCGTTTCCACCAGCGGTTCCGGCCCCTCCGTGACGCGGACCTGCCCGCGAGCGGCGACATGCGGGTGGGCGGGCACCTCCGCCAGTTCGGGCAACGCCTCGAAACAGCAGTCGACGGGATCGAGCAGGGCCTTCCACTCCGCCAGCGTCCGCATCGCGAACAGGGCCTCCAGCTCCGCCGTCAGGGCGGTCTGGGGCAGGGGGTCGTCCTGGCGGGCGATCCAGTCGGGGCGGCCGACCGCCTCGCAGAAGCCTTGCCAGAACTTGGCCTCCAGCGCCGACAGGGTGGCGAAGCGGCCATCGGCGGTGCGATAGATGCGATAGCAGGCGGCACCGCCCGACAGCAGCGCCTCGCCGCGCTTCGGCATGGTGCCGCGTGCCGCCGCGGTCAGGGTCAGCCCCTGCCAGCCCAGCACCGATTCCATGATCGACAGGTCGAGGAAGCAGCCCTGTCCCGACCGCTCCCGCCCGAACAGCGCGCCGGCCACCGCCAGCGCCGTCTGCTGGGCGGACGCGAAATCGGCCACCGGCAGATAGCTGATGACCGGCCGGTCCGGCAGCCCGGAGGCATCGAGCCCGCCGCCGACCGCCATGTAGTTCAGGTCGTGCCCGGCCCGCGTGGCGTAGGGGCCGTCATAGCCCCAGCCCGACAGGCTGGCATGCACCAGCCGCGGATTGATCTGCCGCAGCCGCTCTCGCCCCAGCCCCAGCTTGTCCATCACGCCCGGCCGATAGCTCTCGATCAGTGCATCGGCCTTCGCCAGCAGATCTTCGAGCGCCTTGCGCCCCTCCGCCGACTTCAGGTCGAGGCGGATGACGGTCTTGCCGGCGTTCAGCAGCTTGTAGGCGGCGGTGGTGCCGTCGCTGTCCGTGGGACCCAGCCGGCGCAGCGGATCACCCGTCGGCGGCTCCACCTTCACCACCGTGGCGCCCAGGTCGCCCAGCAGCTGGGCCGCATGCGGCCCCGGCAGATACTGGCCGAGGTCGATGACGCGCAGGCCGGTCAGGAAGGGCAGGGGCATGGCGGTGCTCGCTCTTGGTTGGTGGTGGGGAAGCCCATACACGCGCTGCCCCCTCCCCATCCCTCCCCCACCTTTGGTGGGAGAGGGGGCAGGAGCTTTGCGGGAGTTCCTCAACGGACGGCGGCAGTTCCCTCTCCCGCGGAGCGGGGGAGGGTTAGGGAGGGGGCATCGGAGCGAGAGGCTTCACAACCCCTGAACCCTCACCCCCCCGTAACGCTCATATGCCGCCCGACGGCCGGACCCTGGTGGCGGCGGTCGATGATGAAGTCGTGGCCCTTGGGCTTGCGGGTGATGGCCTCGCGCACCGCGTCGATCAGCGGGCCGTCCTCGTCGCTGACGCGCAGCGGCGTGCGCAGGTCGGCGGCGTCCTCCTGGCCCAGGCACATGTACAGCGTGCCGGTGCAGGTCAGCCGCACGCGGTTGCAGCTTTCGCAGAAGTTATGGGTCAGCGGCGTGATGAAGCCGACGCGCTGCCCGGTCTCCTCCACCCGCACATAGCGGGCGGGGCCGCCGGTGCGGTGATCGCTCTCGGTCAGGGTCCAGCGCTTCTGCAACTCCGCCTTCAGCATGGTCAGCGGCCAATACTGGTCCATGCGGGCGCCCTCGCCGATGTCGCCCATCGGCATGACCTCGATGAAGGTCAGGTCGAAGCCCTGCTCGCCGCACCAGGCGACCATGCGGTGGACCTCGTCGTCGTTCACGCCCTTCAGCGCCACCGTGTTGATCTTGATCTTCAGCCCGGCGTCCTTGGCCGCCTGGATGCCGCCCAGGATCTTGTCCAGCTTGCCCCAGCGGGTGATGGCCTGGAACTTGTGCGGGTCGAGCGTGTCCAGCGACACGTTGATGCGACGCACGCCGGCCTCGTACAGCCCGGCGGCATGCTTGAACAGCATGGTGCCGTTGGTGGTCAGCGTCAGCTCGTCGAGATCGCCCGACTCGATGTGGCGGCCGAGCGAGCGGATCAGCCGCATCACGTCGCGCCGGACCAGCGGCTCGCCGCCGGTCAGCCGCAGCTTGCGCGTGCCGAGCTTCACGAAGGCACTGCACAGCCGGTCCAGCTCCTCCAGCGTCAGCACCTCCGCCTTGGGCAGGAAGCTCATGTCCTCCGCCATGCAATAGACGCAGCGAAGGTCGCAGCGGTCGGTCACCGACACGCGCAGATACTCCACCTTCCGGCCGAACGGGTCGATCAGCGGAGCGGTGGCGGCTGACGGCAAGGCTTCGGACACTGGCTCTATCATCGGTGGACTCCACGGGCGGCCGCTGGCGGGCCGCCACAGTATATGTTCGCTACACATACGATGTGCAACGATCGCGGGAGCGTATTCCACATCACGGTATGCCGACTTTGACGGTGATCAAGAGTTCGCGGCGTCACATCAGCTTTTGTCGCACTGCCGCCAGTTGTGCTTCCCTCTGGGCCTCTTCGCGTTCGCGCAGGTCGTCGTCGGTGGTGCGGGGCACCGGCGGCCGGCCCAGGGCGAAGGGCTCGTCGCTGCGCTCGAACTGGTCGCGGACGCGGCAGTCCTCGCACATGCGGATGCGGTTGGCGGCCTCCGGAGTCGCGAACATCGAATGCTTGCCCGCCAGCGTCGCCACGATCTTGTCGATCGCCGACTTGGCAGCGAAGGGCTTGCCGCAGGACACGCAGCAGAAGGGCTCCTCCTCCTTGATCACCGTCGCGCCGCGCGCCTGATCGCGGAAATCGATCTCCGGCACCAGCGAGATGACCTTCTCCGGGCAGGTGGTCTTGCACAGGCCGCACTGCACGCAGGCATCCTGGGCGAAGGACAGCATTGGCTTGTCGGCATTGTCGAGCAGCGCCCCGGTGGGGCAGGCGCCGACGCAGGACAGGCAGAGCGTGCAGCCCTCGACATTCACCGACACCCGGCCAAAGGGGGCGGCCGGCGGCAGCGGCAGCACCTCCACCGGAGCGGGGGCCACCTTGTGCAGGTGGCGCAGCGCCAGCATCGTCACCGTGCGCTTCGGCCCCATCGGCAGGAACATGCCGGCCTCGACCGGGTCGGCCGGCAAGGCCCACAGCTCGTCCGCCACCGCGTCGGGGTCGGCGGCGTCGATCACCGCCACCCGGCCGGAGCCGTAGCCGAGACCGCTGAAGGCGGCTTCCGCCAGCCCGACCTGCGAGGCCAGCCCGGCGGTTTCCCCCTCGTTCTCCGGCCCGGTCAGGACGCGGACATGGGTGCAGCCATAGGAGAGGGCCAGGGCGAACAGGTCGATGCCGACCTGCGTCACCTCGTGCAGGGCGAAGGGCAGCACGCGGGCCGGCAGGCCGCGGCCGTGCCGGGACATCATGCCGACCAGTTCGTCGCCATGGCGCGGGTCGTGGATCAGCAGGGCGGGGGCGACGCCACCGGCCTTCCGGTAGGTGGTCAGCAGCGTGCGCAGCCGCTCATACACCGTGGTGGCCGGCGGCAGGGCGTAGGTGGCGGCGCCGGTCGGGCAGACCGCGGCGCAGGACCCGCAGCCCGCGCAGACATGCGGGTCGATGGACACATGGTCGCCGTTGGGCGTGACCGCACCGGTCGGGCAGACGTCCAGGCAGCGGGTGCAGCCGGTCTTGCGGCTGCGCGAATGGGCGCAGAGATCGGCCTTGAAGTCGACGAAGCGCGGCTTCTCGAACTCGCCGACCAGATCGGCCATTTCCAGCAGGGCGTTGGCCACCTGGACCGGGCTGTCGGGATCGGGGCGGATGTAGCCGTCGCGGCGCTTGTGGTCGGGGAACAGCGGCGTGCCGCCGGTGAGGTCGAGGATCAGGTCGCAGCGGGCCGACGCCCCCTGCCGCACCGGCTCGAACCCCAGCGTCCCGCGCGAGGAGGGCAATGACGGGGCGTAGTCGTCCACCACGATCTCGAAGGCGCCGACCCAGCCGCGCCCGCTGCGGATGCGCCCGCGGAAGATCGCGACGTCCATCACCTGCGGCGGCGCGATATCCTTGGGGTTGGCCAGCAGGACGGT
Source organism: Azospirillum sp. (assembly GCF_035628975.1). Lineage (GTDB taxonomy): Bacteria > Pseudomonadota > Alphaproteobacteria > Azospirillales > Azospirillaceae > Azospirillum. The sequence continues at coordinate 7,090 of NZ_DASPIS010000072.1, forward strand.
GACGTCCAGGTGCTTCGCCAACTGCCGCCCGGCCTCGATGGCGCGCTCGTCTGTGCCGTAGACCAGGCAGGTGCCCTGAGAGGTCAGGGTCAGGGCGCCGGTGGGCGGGATCGGCAAGGCGGCCTCGGCCAGCAGCGCCGCGATCTTCGGCAGGGCCTCCGCGCCCTCGTCCGACCACCCGGCGCGCTCGCGGATGTTGGTGAAGGTCAGGGCGGTGTCCGGCGCCACCTCCGCCGCGATCTCGCTGAACAGCGGTGCTTCCTGCGTGCAGGCGACCAGCAGCGGCTGGCCGTTGGCGACCGCCTTCTCGAAGCGGTCGAGTTGCGCCCGGCACAGCTGGGTATGCACGGTGACGGCGCTGCCATCGCCGCATGCCTTGCCCAGCGCCGCCCCGTCCAGCGCGACGCTGTGCGCGCAGTCGCAGACGAGCACCGTCCGATCGCCGATCTTCATCGTCCCAAAAACTCCTGTCGCTTGGGGCTGACGCCCCTGGCCTGCCGACACTCATATGGGGGAATGCGGCGCGATGGGAACGGGAATCTTATCGGGATCGGGTTGTCACTGATTGCCGCGATGACAAACTTTGCTATACTTGGCTATCCGGAGGCGGACGATGAACGTATCCCTTACCCCCGAACTGGAACGGCGGATCGAAGAGCGCGTGGCAAGCGGGCTGTACGGTTCGGCCAGCGAGGTGATGCGCGAGGCGCTGCGCCTGTATTTCCGCATCGACGAAGCCAATGGGCGTGCGTTGGAGCGGCTGAACCGGGACATCGGCGACGCCATCGGCCAGTTGGACCGTGGAGAGGGGATAGCCCCGGAGGATGCCCGGCGCCTGTCAAAGGAGCGCATCGCCGCGCGCCGGCAGGCAAAGGGTGGTTCGGACCAGCGGTGAGCGGCCTTTACACCCTGGCGCCATTGGCGCTCGACGATCTCGACGCGATCCATGTTTTCATCGAGGATGCCGAGGGCGCCGATGCGGCCGACCGGCTTCTCGACTCACTCTACGACTCCTTCGAACGGATCGCCGCCAGCCCCGGCCTGGGTCATCGCCGCCCCGATCTGACCGGCTACGATGTCTTCTTCTGGACGGCTTTGCGGTGGTAAGCGGTGATCTACCGAAAAGCGTCGGCGGTCGAGATCGTTCGGGTCATCCCTTGGCGCCGCATGGAACCCGTCCTGCTGACACCCGCCGGCGGCCTGTGGATGTGACCGCCGGCTTTGGTGAGGTCCTTACGCCCCCGGTTCGTTGGCGTTGGGGAAGAACAGCTGTTCGCCGTTGATGGTGTAGTCGGCGATGGCCTTCTGGCCCTCGGCCGAGACCAGCCAATCGACGAAGGCCTGCCCGTCGGCCGCCTTGACGTGGGCGAACTTGGCCGGGTTGACCAGCATCGCGCCATACTGGTTGAACAGGCGCTTGTCGCCCTCCACCAGCACCGTCAACGGGCCACGGTTCTTGAAGTTCAGCCAAGTGCCGCGGTCGGTCAGCGTATAGCCGTTCATCGCGGCGGCGGTGTTCAGCGTCGGGCCCATGCCCTGGCCGATGGAGCGGTACCAGCTCTCCTTGGGCTCCGCCTTGGTCGGGTCGAGGCTGGCGGTCTTCCACAGCGCGAGTTCGGCCTTGTGCGTGCCGCTGTCGTCGCCGCGCGACACGAAGGGGGCCTTGGCGGTGGCGATCTTCGACAAGGCGGCGGCGACGTCCTTGCCGCCCTTGATGCCGGCCGGGTCGACGGCCGGGCCGACGATGACGAAGTCGTTGTACATCACCGGCTTGCGCAGGGTGGAGAAGCCTTCGGCGACAAACTTCTCCTCCGACGGCTTGTGGTGGACGAACAGCACGTCGGCGTCACCGCGCCTGGCGAGATCGATGGCCTGTCCCGTGCCCTTGGCGACGACCCGCACCTCGATGCCCGTCTTGGCGGTGAATTTCGGCAGGATGGAGCCGAACAGGCCGGAATCCTCGGTCGAGGTGGTGGAGGCCACCGTAATGAAACGGTCGGCGGCGGATGCGGCCGACGGGACGGCGACCTGGATCAGGCCGGTCAGAGCCGCGGCGGCGGCAACCCCCAGCACGAACGAACGGCGCAGCATCACTTCACTCCTCCCACAGGCGTTGTTGCTTGAAAGGCATAGCGCATGCCGGTCGCACTTGCAAAGGCTTGCCAAGCTTCCGTCAGTTTTGCCGCATGCCGGAAAAAGCGGCTTCGACCGGCTCAGGCGCGCTCGCCGGTCTCCTTCAGCAGGGATGCGGTGAGGTTGACGGCAAGCGACAACGTCATCAGGACGAGACCGAGCGCCAACGCCATCGGCAGGTCGCCCTTGCTGGTCTCCAGCGCGATGGCGGTGGTCATGACGCGGGTAACATGCTCGATGTTGCCGCCGACGATCATCACCGCACCGACCTCCGCCGACGCGCGCCCGAAGCCGGCCAGCACGGTGGTGACGAGGCTCCATCGCGCTTCCGCCAGAAGGGTCGCCAGCCGCCGGAACGGCCCGGCGCCGGTGACGCGCAGCAGATCGTCATACTCGACCAGAAGATCCTCCACCGTCTGGCGGGAGAGGGAGGCGACGATCGGCACGATCATCACCGTCTGGGCCACGATCATCGCGGTCGGCGTGAACAGCAGCCCCAGCACCCCGAACGGGCCGGAGCGCGACAGCAGCAGATAAACCACCAGCCCGACCACCACCGGCGGAAGCCCCATCAGCGTGTTCAGCACGATGGCGACCACACGCCGCCCCGGAAATCTCAATGCGGCGACGGCGGCACCCAGCGGCAGGCCGATCGACGTGGCGGCGGCGACGGCGGTCAGGCTTACCCGCAGCGACAGCCCGACGATCTGCATCAGCCCGTCGTCCAGCGTGGCGATCATGGATACGGCCAGCGCCATGGCCTGGGAAAAATCGTGCATGGTGTCCAGATCAAAAATGAAATTGCTTGGGCCGGGGACTTGTCCGAAGACCGGCGCTCGCCCACACTCGCGCGCATGAGCCCTATCATGAGTCTTAAGACCTTCACCATAGCGCCCGACCCGGCGGACCCCAAGCTGACGGAGCGCGTCCGCGGCCTGGACCAGGACGGCCGCGAGATCGAAACCGCCGTGACGGTGGAACGGCCGCTGACCCTGTACCTGAACGGGCAGGAGATCGTCACCATGATGACGATCGGCGACTATCCCGACTGTCTGGCCGTCGGCTATCTGCTGAACCAGAACATGCTGCGGCGCGACGACCGCATCACCGGCATCGACGTGGACGAGGAGACGGACACCGTCGTCGTCCGCACCGAGCGCGCGACCGATTATGAAGCCAAGCTGAAGAAGAAGACGCTGACCTCCGGCTGCGCCCAGGGCACCGCCTTCGGCGATGTGATGGAGACCTTCGAATCCGTCAGCTTGCCGACCGATCTGCGGCTCCGCACCTCGTGGATCTACGCGCTGTCCAAGCAGATCAACCTGCAGCCCAGCCTGTATCTGGAGGCCGGGGCCATCCATGGCTGCGTGCTGTGCCAGGAGGACCGGCCGCTGGTCTATATGGAGGATGTCGGCCGCCACAATGCGGTGGACAAGGTCGCCGGCTACATGCACCTGAACGGCATTCCGGCCGGGGACAAGATTTTCTACACCACCGGGCGCCTCACCTCTGAGATGGTCATCAAGACGGTGCAGATGGGCATTCCGATCCTGGTCTCGCGCTCCGGCTTCACCGCCTGGGGCGTGCAGCTGGCGCGGCAGGCCAACCTGACGCTGGTCGGCCGGGCCAAGGGCAAGCGCTTCATCGCGCTGGCCGGCACCGACCGGCTGGTCTTCGACACCGATGCCGCCGGGGCCGACGACGAGGACCGCCGGCATGGACGCAAGGGAAGTCGCGATGACGACTGAAACACAGCATCGGGATATCGGCCACCGGGATATTGGCGGCGTCCTGCTGGCAGGCGGCCTGTCGCGCCGGATGGGCGGCGGCGACAAGTGCCTGCGACCGCTGGGCGGCCAGACCATCCTGGAGCGGATCGTCGCCACCGTCCGCCCGCAGGTCGGCCCACTGGTGCTGAACGCCAACGGCGACCCGGCCCGCTTCGCCCATCTGCACCTGCCGGTCGCCGCGGATGTGGTGGAGGGCTATGCCGGCCCGCTCGCCGGCGTGCTGACCGGCATGGAGTGGATGCGCGGCACCGCCCCCGGCGTCGCCTGGGTCGCCAGCTTCGCCACCGACGCGCCCTTCATCCCGCGCGACCTCGTCACCCGCATGGTGGCGGCGCTGGAGCGGGAGGGCGCCGACCTCGCCTGCGCCCGCTCGGGCGGGCAGGAGCATCCCGTCTTCGGGCTTTGGCCGATCCGTCTGGCCGGCGACCTGCGCCGGGCGATGGTGGAGGAGGGCATCCGCAAGGTCGATGCCTGGACCGCCCGCTACCGTCTGGCCGTCGCCGATTTCGATTTCGAGCCGGCCAATTCTGTGGATCCCTTCTTCAACACCAACCGGCCGGACGATCTGGCCGAGGCGGAACGCCTGCTGGCGTCGGGACGCGTGTGATGACGGAACCTCTTGGCCCCCAATCGCTGGAGCGCATCGAGACCATGCCGCTGGGCATCGTGGTGGAGCGCCGCCGCGGCGTCACCGCCTGGGCCGACTGGAGTTGGCGCCCGGTGTCGGTCATTCCCGGCGCCGGCCCGGTGGAGCCGCCTGGTCGCGTCCTGATGGAGGGCGAGGGCTGGAGCCACAGCCATGCCGCCACCCTGACGCTGGAACTGTTCCGCACCGACACCGAAGGCTACCGCCTGAACCTGTCGCAGGACCCGCCGCGCCTGTGGGTGGTGATGCGCCCCGGGCCGGACGGCGAGGAGCTGGTGCCCTTCACCGTCACCGCATCGGCCCATGAAGGGGAGGGCTATCAGGTCGGCGCCGACGTGGTGGAAACCGTGCCGATGCCGGATGAGGTGATCGCCCTGGTCCGTGATTTCGTCGAGCAGCACCATGTCGACGTCCCCTTCCACAAGCGCGAACGTAAGCGCCATTTCGAGAAGGATGAACGGCGGCGATGAGCGGCGAAGCCTTCCTGTCGCGCTGGTCGCGCCTGAAACGCACTGCCGTCAAGCCGGAGCCGGAAGCCGTAGACGTTGCGCCGTCTGTCGAGGAGAGCGCTGCGCTTCCGGTCGCAGTTGCCGACGAGGTGCCGGCTGATCCCGCGGAGCCGAACGCTCCTGCAACGGCTGACGGCGAAACCGACGACCCTCTGAAGGACCTGCCGCCGATCGAGGAACTGACCGGCGAGTCCGACTTCACCCCCTTCCTGCGCGCCGAGGTGCCGGAGGATCTGCACCGGCAGGCCCTGCGCAAGCTGTGGACCTCCGACCCGATCTACGCCAACGACGACGGGCTGAAGGATTACGCCGACGATTACGCCAGCCTGTTCACCGGCAACGTCCCGGTGAAGACCCTCTACCGCGTCGGCGAGGGGTTCCTGAACATGCTGGACGAGGCGGCGGAGGGGAAGGAGCCCTCTCCCATCCCTGCTGCCGATGCCGAACTTGCAGAGGCAAGCGATACCTCCTCTCCCCAACAACCAATCCCCTCTCCCCCCCGGGGAGAGGGTTAGGGTGAGGGGGACGCGTTGCGGAGCTTCAATCACCCCGCGCAGTCCCCTTCGTCCCAAAATCCTCCTCATGCATCCCCCTCACCCCGACCCTCTCCCCAGGGGGGAGAGGGGGAAGCCGCCGCGTACCTCCCCCCCTCGCAATTGTCCCCTCAAATTGCGACCAATCGTCGCGCCAGATTAGACCCCTTCGAAACTCAGGGGCGCTCTGTTAGCGCGAGCATAGCGCAGCGACAAAGATTCATTTGTCTCCCCTTCCGGACGCGTCCTTAGTTGACAAAAGGATAGGTTCAGTCCTTCTATTATCTGCCTGCGCAATGCTAAGCCACTGTAAGGTAAAGGCTTTTCGCAGGTGCATCAAAAGGGGTTTCGGACGGGGCCAACGGACGGCGCGTGGTGTGACCGCGGACGCCGGCATCCCCGTCTGTGTGTCCGGGAGGAGTTTGCGGCACGTGTCGAGGGCCGTCGATCATACCGTTTCCCCCGCGGTCGCGGAGGAGGAACTGCTGCGTGCGCAGGTCTACGCCCTGCTGGCGCGCCTGTTGTCGCGCGCGCCCGACGCGGACTTCCTGGCCGCGCTGGCCGGCGTGGCGGGGGAGGGCGGCGAGTTCGGCGCGGCTCTCGACCAGCTGGCCGAAGCGGCGCGCGGCAGCGACCCCGCCGCGGTGGAGGAGGAGTTCACCACCCTCTTCATCGGTGTCGGCGGCAGCGAGCGCACCCCCTACGGCTCCTACTACCTGACCGGATTCCTGAACGAGAAGCCGCTGGCGGAACTGCGCGTCGACATGGCGCGGCTGGGCATCGCCCGCGCCGACGGCGTGAGGGAACCGGAGGATCACATCGCAGCGCTGTGCGAGATGATGGCCGGCCTGATCGGCGGCGAGTTCGCGCCGGAGGAAGGCGGCACGGTCGGTCTCGAGGCGCAGCGGGCGTTTTTCGACCGCCATGTCGGCTCCTGGGCCGGGCGGTTCTTTGCGGATTTGGAGACCTCGCCGTCGGCCCGCTTCTATCGGGCGGTCGGTGCGGTCGGACGAAGTTTTCTGGCGGTCGAGGCGCGCGCCTTCGACCTTGCGGCGTAAAGGTGAGGAGCGAAGCCATGACGCGGAACGCGGTCAAAGCCAAAGAAGAAGCTGCCAAGCAGCACCAGGACACGCAGAACACGGACAAGACGCTCGCCCGGCGCGACCTGTTTCGCGTCGCCGGCCTGGGCGTCGGTGCGCTGGGCGCCGTCGCCGCGGGGGTGACCGCCACCGGCGGGACCGCCGAAGCCGCTCCGGCGGAGACGACGACCTCCACCGGCTACCGCGAGACCGACCATGTCCGTCGGGTCTACGAACTGAGCCGCTTCTAAGAGGAACGCCCCGATGCTCATCAAGAAAAGCTCGGCCACCTCGGGCGGCCGTCACCTTGCCCGCACCCTGTCGCAGACGCTGGCCTCCGCCACCGGCGTCACGGTCGACCGTCGCGCCTTCCTGCGCACCTCCGGCATCGCCGCCGGCGGCGCCGCGCTCGCCTCCGCGATGCCGTTCGGCATGGTGAAGAAGGCCGACGCCGCCACCGCGGCCGCCGTCGCCGGCGCGCCGGTCAAGCAGGTCAAGTCGATCTGCACCCACTGCTCGGTCGGCTGCACCGTGGTGGCCGAGGTGCAGAACGGCGTCTGGATCGGGCAGGAGCCCGGCTTCGACAGCCCGATCAACCTGGGCTCGCACTGCGCCAAGGGCGCCTCGGTGCGCGAGCACGCCCACGGCGACCGCCGCCTGCGCTATCCGATGAAGATGGTCGACGGCAAGTGGACCCGGATCAGCTGGGACCAGGCGATCGAGGAGGTCGGCTCCAAGCTGCTGTCGATCCGCGAGCAGTCCGGCCCGGATTCGGTGTTCTGGCTCGGCTCCGCCAAGCACAGCAACGAGCAGGCCTATCTGTTCCGCAAGTTCGCGGCGTTCTGGGGCACCAACAACGTCGACCATCAGGCGCGCATCTGCCACTCCACCACCGTGGCCGGCGTGGCGAACGTCTGGGGCTACGGCGCCATGACGAACAGCTACAACGACATCCAGAAGTCGCGCGCGCTGTTCTTCATCGGCTCCAACGCCGCCGAGGCGCACCCCGTCGCCATGATGCATGTGCTGAAGGCGAAGGAGCAGAACAACGCGCCGCTGATCGTCGCCGATCCGCGCTTCACCCGCACCGCCGCCAAGGCCGACGAGTACATCCGCTTCCGTCCGGGCACCGACGTGGCGCTGGTCTGGGGCATCCTCTGGCACGTTCTGCAGAACGGCTGGGAGGACAAGGACTACATCGCCAAGCGCGTCTACGGCTTCGACGACATCCGCGCCGAAGTCGCCAAGTGGACGCCGGAAGAGGTGGAGCGCGTCACCGGCGTTCCGGGTTCGCAGCTGAAGCGCGTCGCCCGCACGTTGGCCTCCAACCGTCCGGGCACCCTGGTCTGGTGCATGGGCGGCACCCAGCACCACATCGGCAACAACAACACCCGCGCCTATTGCGTGCTGCAGCTGGCGCTGGGCAATGTCGGCATGGCCGGCGGCGGCACCAACATCTTCCGCGGCCATGACAACGTGCAGGGTGCGACCGACTTCGGCGTCACCTCCGACAGCCTGCCCGGCTATTATGGCCTGGCCGAGGGCGCATGGCGCCACTGGGCGCGTGTCTGGGAGGTGCCGTACGACGACGTGCTGGCCCGCTTCAAGGACAAGAAGCTGATGGAGGCTACCGGTATTCCGGTGTCCCGTTGGTTCGACGGCGTCCTGGAAGCCAAGGAGAACCTGGACCAGCCGAACCCGGTCAAGGGCATGGTCTTCTGGGGCCACGCGCCGAACAGCCAGGTCCGTCTGCCCGACATGAAGAAGGCGATGGAGAAGCTGGAGCTGCTGGTCGTCGTCGATCCGTTCCCGACGATGACCGCCGTGCTGCCGGACCGCAAGGACAACTTCTACCTGCTGCCGGCCGCCACCCAGTTCGAGACGGTCGGGTCGCGCACCGCGTCCAACCGCTCCGTCCAGTGGTCCGACAAGATCATGGAGCCGCTCTTCGAATCGAAGGTCGACCATGAGATCATGTACCTGTTCGCGAAGAAGTTCGGCTTTGCCGGGCCGCTGTTCAAGAACATCAAGGTCGAGGGCAATGTCCCGGTGATCGAGGACATCACCCGCGAGTGGAACCGCGGCATGTGGTCCGTCGGCTACACCGGCCAGTCGCCGGAGCGTCTGAAGCTGCACATGCAGCATCAGGCCACCTTCGACAAGACGACCCTGCGCGCCGTCGGCGGTCCGTGCGACGGCGATTATTTCGGCCTGCCGTGGCCCTGCTGGGGTACGCCGGAGATGAAGCATCCCGGATCGGCCAACCTGTACGACACCTCGCTGCCGGTGGCCGAGGGCGGCGGCGCCTTCCGCGCCCGCTTCGGCGTCGAGCGCAACGGCGTGACGCTGCTGGCCGAGGGCTCCTATCCGGAAGGGTCGGAGATCAAGGACGGCTATCCGGAAGTCACCATGGCGATGCTCCAGAAGCTGGGCTTCGACAAGGACCTGACGGAACAGGAACTGGCGGTCATCCAGAAGATCGGCGGCGACAAGATCGGCGCCGTGTCCTGGACCACCGACCTGTCGGGCGGCATCCAGCGCGTGGCGATCAAGCACGGCCTGAACCCGCCGGGCAACGCCAAGGCGCGCTGCGTCGCCTGGAACTTCCCGGACCCGGTTCCGATCCACCGCGAGCCGCTCTACACCCCGCGCCGCGATCTGGTCGCCAGCTACCCGACCTATGCGGACACCAAGTCCTGGCGCGTGCCGACGCTGTACAAGTCCATCCAGGACCGCGACGTGTCGAAGGAGTATCCGATCATCCTCACCTCCGGCCGTCTGGTCGAGTATGAGGGCGGCGGCGACGAGACGCGCTCCAACCCCTGGCTGGCCGAACTGCAGCAGGACATGTTCGTCGAGATCAACCCGTTCGACGCCAACAACGCCGGCATCAAGGACGGCCAGATGGTGTGGGTTGAAGGCCCGGAGAAGGGCAAGGTGAAGGTCAAGGCCATGGTGACCGAGCGTGTCGGCCGCGGCGTCGCCTTCATGCCCTTCCATTTCGGCGGCGTGTACCAGGGGCAGGATCTGCGCTCCAAGTACCCGGCCGGGGCCGACCCGATCGTCCTGGGCGAGGCCGCCAACACGGCGACCACCTACGGCTACGATTCGGTGACCCAGATGCAGGAAACCAAGACCACCCTTTGCCGCATCCAGGCGGCCTGACGCGCGGGAGTTTGAACCATGGCCCGGATGAAATTCCTGTGCGACGCCGAGCGCTGCATCGAGTGCAACGCCTGCGTCACCGCCTGTAAGAACGAGAATGAGGTCCCCTGGGGCATCAACCGCCGCCGCGTCGTGACCATCAACGACGGCAAGCCGGGGGAGCGGACGATTTCGGTCGCCTGCATGCATTGCTCCGACGCGCCCTGCATGGCGGTCTGCCCGGTCGACTGCTTCTACCAGACCGCCGAAGGCGTGGTCCTGCACAACAAGGACCTGTGCATCGGCTGCGGCTACTGCTTCTACGCCTGCCCGTTCGGCGCGCCGCAGTATCCGCAGGCCGGCAACTTCGGCACCCGCGGCAAGATGGACAAGTGCACCTTCTGCTCGGGCGGTCCGGAGGCCGACAATTCGGAGGCCGAGTTCAAGAAATACGGCCGCAACCGTCTGGCTGAAGGCAAGCTGCCGCTCTGCGCCGAGATGTGCTCGACCAAGGCGCTGCTGGCCGGTGACGCCGACAAGGTGTCGGACATCTACCGCGAGCGCGTGACTGCCCGCGGCTTCGGGTCCGGCGCCTGGGGCTGGGGCACCGCCTACCAGACCAAGTCCGGTCAGGAACGCGGCCAGCCCGGCGGCTCGCTGTTCCAGGGCACCGGCGGTGCGGCCGGCGGGATTCCTGTGCAGAAGCAGGGGCTGTGACGGTGACGATGGTGAAGGCGCGCATTGTCCTGCTTGCGTTCGGCGCTTCGCTCCTCCTGGCCGGGTGCCAGGAGGACGCGACCCCGCGCCCGATCCATCTGGACAAGGGCGTCTACCGGGGCGCGGCCGACACGCCGCGCACCGCGGACGAGGTGCGCGCGCTGCAACAGCGCGCCGCCTATCAGGGTGTGCGATAGGGAGCGTCCGATGGAAGGTCATCGCATGAAGGCGGCTATCGCCGCTCTGCTGCTCGGGATCGGCCTTGCCGCCGGCGCGGCACTGCCTGCCGCCGCCCAGTCCAGCGTCCGCGTCGGCGGTCCGGTCGATCAGCAGGCGGATACCCGGCAGATCGACCGCGAAGCGCCGCCGGTGCCCACCCAGGTTCCTGGGAAGAGCGTCGCCGAGGGCTGGCACGGCATCCGCCTGGGCGAACAGGGCACCGTCTCCATCCCCAACAAGCAGGCCGGCGTCCTGATCCAGTCGGAAGGCGAGGCCTGGCGCGCGGTGCGCAATGGGCCGCTCAGCCAGTACGGCACCTGGGTGCTCGCCGGCATCATGGCCCTGCTGGTGCTGTTCTTCCTGGTCCGCGGGCGCATCCGCATCGACGGCGAGAAGACCGGCCGCACCATCCAGCGCTTCAACGCCTTCGAGCGCGGCGTGCACTGGCTGACCGCCGGCAGCTTCGTCGTGCTCGCGATCTCCGGCCTGAACGTGCTGTACGGCCGCTACACGCTGCTGCCGCTGATCGGGCCGGAGCCCTTCGCCGCTTTTACCCATTACGGCAAGCTGGCGCACAACTTCCTTGGCTTCGCCTTCATCCTGGGTGTGGCGCTGATCTTCGTCCTGTGGGCCCGGCACAACATCCCGTCCCGCCATGACCTGACCTGGTTCCTGAAGGCAGGCGGCCTGTTCTCAAAGGGCGTCCATCCGCCGGCGCACAAGTTCAACGGCGGTCAGAAGATCATCTTCTGGTCCACCGTGGTCGGCGGTGCGGCGCTGGGCTTCACCGGCGTGCAGCTGATCTTCCCCTTCAGCTTCGCGACGCTGGAGGAGCTGCAGCTCTACCAACTGCTCCACGCCGCCATCGCGATCATCATGATCGCCATCATCCTGGCGCACATCTACATCGGCTCCGTCGGCATGGAAGGCGCCTTCGACGCCATGGGCGACGGTCAGGTCGAGCTGCAATGGGCGCGCGAGCACCATTCGCTGTGGGTCGAGGAAGTGACCGGCGAGAAGATCAGCCACGGCCATCACCACGGGACGCCGGCGGAGTAGGGTGCCGGCGGCGATTGCCCCCTCCCTAACCCTCCCCCACCTACGGTGGGAGAGGGAACTCCGTCGTCCTTGCGCCTGACTCCCTCTCCCGCGATCGGACCGGCCTTTGGCCGGCCGAGAGCGGGGGAGGGTTGGGGAGGGGGCAATCGGCGCAACGGCGAACCCAGTGGACAGCCCTTAGCAACCACCCCGGACGCGCCCGCCATGACCACCCATCTTGCCGAACGCCAGGCCGTGATCGACGGCTGCCTCGCCATGAACCGGCTGGGCATCAACCAGGGCATGTCGGGAAACCTGTCTCACCGGGTGGAGGGTGGATTCCTGGTCACGCCGACCAGCATGCCCTATGACGCCATGACCCCGGACGACATCGTCGAGATGGGTTTCGACGGCACCTATCTGGGCAACCGCCGGCCCTCGTCGGAATGGCGGATCCATCGCGACATCCTGCGGGCCCGGGCGGACGTGACGGCCGTGCTGCACGCCCATCCGACCTTCGCCACAGCGTTGGCTGTGCATGGCCGCGGCATTCCGTCCTTCCATTACATGGTGGCGCTGGCCGGCGGCGATTCGATCCGCTGCGCTCCTTACGCCACCTTCGGCACACAGGAGCTGTCGGACCACGCACTGACGGCGCTGGACGGGCGGCTGGCCTGTCTGCTGGCGAACCACGGCATGATCGTGCTGGGAACGAGCGTTCAGTCCGCCCTGTCCCTGGCCGTGGAAGTCGAGACGTTGGCCCGGCAGTATCTCCATGCCCAGCAGTTCGGCGAACCGGCGATCCTGCCGCCCGACGAGATCGCGCGGGTGGCGGAGAAGATGCGCCGGATGAAATACGGACAGCCGGTCGACGACAACGACGCGCCGGAAGACACCGCGCGTCCGCGCTTCTGATTGTCACGCGTCCGGTTACGGCCCGATCTGCGTCATCGACGTGCTGCCGGCGAGATGGCCGGCGGGCTTCAGCGTGGCAACCCGCAGCAGCGGCTTGGCATTCCCAACCGCCTCCACCTGCAGCGCACGTTCTTCCGCCGGTGCTTCATAGACGGCGGGAAGGGCGATGGTGATGCGGGTGCCCTGGCCGGGTTCGCTCGCCACCTCGATGTCGCCGCCCAGCATTGCGGTGTAATGTCCGACCAATGTCAGGCCCAGCCCGGCGCCGCGCGGCTTGCCCTGACCGCGGGTTGCCACGGTACCGTTGCCGGCCCCTTGGACGAAGGGCTGGAACAGCCGGCCGGTCTGCGCGCTGGGGAAACCGCGGCCGCTGTCGGTCACGGTGAAGCGGTACCAGCGGGAGCCGTTGCGCTCCACCCGCTCCGCCGACAGGGTGACCGTGCCCTCCTGCGTGAACTTGCAGGCGTTGTCGAGCAGGTTCAACAGGGTCTGCCGCACCTTGGTGAAGTCGGAATGCATCTGCCCGAGCCCGGTGGGGGCGGTCAACTCCAGCGCATTGCCGTAGAGGTCGGCGGCGGGCATCGACCGCTCGCGCGCCTCGGTCAGCAGCCGGTTGATGTCGAAATCCTGCAGGCAGACGTCCATCGCCCCGGCTTCGATCTTCGCATAGTCCATCAGGGCATCGACCAGGGTGGTCAGCTGCTCCCCGGTCCACTGGATATGCTCGACGTCGGTCGCCAGTTCGTCGACGCCCAGCCGGTGCAGGTCGGTCATCAGCGACTGGCTGGCATTGACGATCTCGGTCAGTGGGCCGTGCAGTTCCTGGCCCATATTGACGAGGAAGTCGCTCTTGGCCCGGCTTGCGGCCTCGGCCATCGCCTTTTCCCGCAGCAGGCGGGTGTGTTCCACCTCCGCCTCGCGGCGTTCGCGTTCGGTATCTTCAGTGGTGCTGCGCAGGGTTTCCACCGCACGCGCCATGGCGGCGATCTCGTCCTGCCCGGTCAGCGCCGGCAGCGTCACGTCGGTGCGGCCGGCGGCCAGAGCCGTCACCGCGGTCGCCATGGTCTTCATCGGCGCCGCCACGCTGCGCTGGACCAGCCAGAGCGCCAGCAGCCCGGCCAGCAGAACGGCACCGCCGATCCACAGGGCCACCGTGGTGTAGCCCGACAGCCCGTTCGCCAGCGTGCCGCGCAAGGCCTGGGTCCCGGCCTCCGCCCGGCGGCGGATCTCGCCGAGATTGGCGGCGATCCCGGCGGCGTTGGCGGCCATCGCCTCCGCGCGCAGGGTGTCCTCTTCCGCGACGGCCGATTCAATGGCGGTCAGCACGCCGCCGGCCTTGGAGAGCAGGGCCGATACCTCGTCGATCGACTGCTTGGTGCCGGGGACCCACAGGTAGCGGTTCATTTCCGCCAACCGGTCGCGGGCGACCGCGAGCTGGGCGCGCATCGCCTCTGCATCCTGGGGATCGCGGCGGTCGATGAAGCGGGTCAGATGGTCTTGCATCAGCAGCACGGCGATGGCCGCGTCACTGGCCAGAGCGGTCGAATCGACGCCGCCGGCACTCTTGAGATGGTCCAGCCTCTGGCGGGTCTGGGCGACCATCGGCTCCAGCACGCCGGTGATCTGGCCGTTGCGGTCGCTGCGCAGGGCGATGACCTTCTGCACCGCGGCCCAATAGTCGTCGAGCGCCGACTTGGCCTTGTCGACGCCCTGGCGATCCGCGATCTCCGCCGCGCCCCTGGACAGGGTGTCGAGCCGTTCGCGCAGCGTGTCATGCCGCCAGGAGGCGTCGAGCAGGCTCTGGTCGTCGCCGTAGGTCAGATGGTCGCGCACGGCGACCTCCAGGTCGCGCAGGCTGACATCCGCGTCCGCCGCAGCCTGCGACAGGTCGGCGCGGCCGGAGAAGGCGCCGATGTCGCGCGACACCGCGTGGAACCAGCCGAGTCCGACCAGCGCCAGCAGGGCCACAAGCCCGAGCGCGATACCGAAGCCCGTGCTGACCCGGGCCGACACGGTCATGTCGCGGAATCGGGTCCGGCGGCCGCTCCGGGACAGAATGCCGTTCCGCTTCACACCGACTCCCGCTTGCGCTGTGCCTGACGAGTTGCATGGGTGGCCACAACCGTTGGCCGGCTCCCGCGCGGCGCGGATTGTAGCTCGGTGATCCCCTCAGGCAAACAGACAAGTGTGCGACGGAGTACCGCCAAAGGTCAGGAGTCGTCCCCGGAGGTGAAGGCATAGGCATGCATGCCCAGGCTGCCATGCTCGAATCCCGCATGCAGCCGCTCCGTCCTCGGCTGGGGCCCGGCGGCGCCGAACGCCACCGGCAGCGGCAGGAAATGCTCGTCGCTGGGATGGGCGAGGCGGGCATCCGGGCTGGCGGTCAGCCAGTCGCCGAGGGCTTGGGTGTCGCCGGCCTCCAGCGTCCGGTCCAACCAACCGGCGAAGCCCGTCGCCCAGGCCGCGGTGCCGGTCCCGCCGAACCGAAATTCCCGCAGATTGTGGACCGCGCCACCGCTGGCGAGGATCAGCACGCCGTCCCGCCGCAGCGACGCCAACCGCCGCCCCAGCGCGATGTGGTCGGCGGCGCTGCGGTGGGGCATCACCGACAGCTGCGCCACCGGGATGTCGGCATCCGGATACATCAGCATCAGCGGCACCCAGGCGCCATGATCCAGGCCCTGCGCCGGGTCGATCGCCGCGCCGGTCAACTCCGCGACCCGGTCAGCCAATGCCGGGGCGCCGGGGGCGGGATAGCGCATGCGGTAAAGCGCGTCGGGGAAGCCGTAGAAGTCGTGAATGGTCTCAGGCGCCGTTGCACCGCTGACCGCGGGGCCGCGGGTCGTCCAGTGGGCGGATACCGCCATGATGGCGCTCGGCCGGCCGAGCCTGTGGCCGAGCCCGGCCAGGAAATCGCGGCCGGTGCTGGTCTCCAGGACCAGCGTGGGGGCGCCGTGGGAGACGAAGACCGACGGGAACGGGGCGGCGGACGGCTGGGCGAAGGAGGACATGGACGAACGGAACTCCGGCCGGGCGGTGGGGGAGGGCGGCGACTGTTCCATTCGAGCAAAGAAAAACCCCGGCGCCTAGGCCGGGGTTTTTCGAAAGTCCGTTGCTCACGCCGCAACAATGGTCAGGGGACCCGTGCCGCTGCGGAACCCGGTTACTCCAACCGGTGGGGACCGATCAGTGCAGGTGCTTCGGCAGCTCGCCGATCGACTGCTCGATCAGCTTGTCGGCCTGCATCGGCGGCAGGCCGCCGGACAGGACGCGCTTGCTGGCGCCGATGGCGACGTCGACGGTCAGGTTGCGGACCTCGGCCAGCGCCGCGGCTTCCGCCTGGGCGATGCGGTCCATGGCCTGGGCCTCGCGGCGCTTCAGCGACGCTTCCAGGTCGGTTCCGGCCTGGGCCCGCAGACGGGCGGCTTCCTCGCGGGCATGGGCCAGGAAAGCCTCCGCATCCTTCTGGGCGTCGGCCAGACGGCGCTGGTAGCCGTTCAGCAGGGCCTGGGCGTCCTTGTGCAGACGCTCGGCCTCGTCCAGTTCGGAACGGATGCGCTCGGCGCGGCCGTCCAGCATGGTGCCGATGGCGGCCGAGGCCTTCTTCCAGACCAGGGCCACGAAGATGACGAAGGCGACGAAGACCCAAAATTCAGGTGCGTTCATCCCCGGCGCTCCTCAAGCACGGCCGCGACGGCGGCATCCGCCTGGGCCTGATCGACCTCGACACCGGCCAGACGGCCGGCGATGTCGCGGACGATCCCGGTCGATTCGGCGCGGATGTTGGCCAGGGCCTGATCCTTCGCCGCAGCGATGGACGCCTCGGCGCTGCGCAGACGCTCGGTGATGTCGGCGTTCAGCTGGGCCTGGCGGGCCTGGTTGTTCGCCTCGATATCGGCGCTGGCCTGGGCGATGACGCCCTGGGCCTCGCTGCGGGCGCCGGCGAGGGACTTCTCGACCTGGGCCAGGATGGCCTCGGCCTCTTCCTTCAGCTGGGCGGCCTTGGCGAGATCACGCGAGATGCGTTCCTGCCGCGCTTCCAGAACCTCGGCCACGCGCGGAAGCGCTTTCTTGGACATGAGGTAGTAGAGAACGCCGAAGGTCAGAGCCAGCCAGAAGATCTGGGTCGGGAAATTGGCGGGATTGAGCTGCGGCAGGCCGCCGGAAGCGTGCTCGCCGCCGTGCGCCGCGTCCGGAGCGTGCTCCGCCGCGGCCGCCAGGACGGTGCCGGCCATCGTGGTGAGGGTGACGAGCGAGGCGCCCGCCACTCCCGACCAGCGGGCCAGCCGGCCTTTGGCCAACAGGTTCGGCATGATCGGTCCCCCTAGGCAAAGGAGCGGCGCCGAAACTTCGCTTAAGAAGCCCGGCGCCGCGTCAGAGCTGTTTTTTTTAAAAGCCGCTCTGGCCTTAGGCGAACAGGATCAGGAAGGCGATCAGCAGAGCGAACAGCGCGACGGCTTCCGTCAGCGCGAAGCCCAGAATGCCGATCGGGAAGACCTTCGGCTGGACGGCCGGGTTACGGGCGATCGAGCCGATCAGGGTCGAGAAGATGTTGCCGATACCCAGGCCGACACCGGCGAGGGCGATGACAGCCAGACCGGCACCGATGAACTTGGCGGCTTGAGGATCCATTGTACTCTCTTCCTCTAGGTAAGGGTGAACTTGTTGGAACTTGAGGTGGACAGGAGGTCCGGCCTTTCGCCGGGAGCCGCTTAGTGCAGCTCCAGAGCGTCGCGGATGTACAGGCAGGTCAGGATCGAGAAGACGTAGGCTTGCAGGAAAGCCACCAGGAACTCGAAGCCGGTCAGGGCGACGTTGATCGCCAGCGGGACGAGGCCGGTGACGAAGCCCAGCGCGCCGAGACCGCTGATCATCATGACCGTGAAGCCGGCAAAGACCTTCAGCATCGTGTGACCGGCCATCATGTTGGCGAACAGTCGGATCGAGAGGCTGACGGGGCGCATCACGTAGGAGATCACCTCGATCGGGATGAGGATCGGGGCGAGCGCGATCGGAGCGCCATGCGGCATGAAGAAGGAGAAGAAGTGCAGGCCGTGCTTCAGCAGGGCCAGGATGGTCACGAACACGAACACCGTCGCCGCCAGCGCGAAGGTCACGATGATGTGGCTGGTGAAGGTGAAGGTGTAGGGGATCATGCCGATCATGTTGCCGATCAGCACGAACATGAAGATCGAGAACACGAACGGGAAGTAGGGCTTGGCGTCGTGGCCGGCGTTGTCGCGCACCAGGTTCGCGACGAACTCGTAGAACATCTCGGCCAGCGCCTGCAGACGGCCGGGAACCATCGACTTGTTCGCCATGCCCATGACCAGCAGGGCGTAGATCGCCGCCACGGCCACGACCATGAAGAAGGCCGAGTTCGTGAAGGACACGTCGTAGCCGCCGAGCACGATCTGGAACAACGGGTTGATTTGGAACTGGTGCAGCGGATCCAAGGTCGTCCTCGCTCAGTGTGCGTCGCCGTCTTGGCGCTCGTTGTCGTCCCCAGTGGGCCGGCGGTAGCCGGCGGCGATGCCGAAGCCGGTGACGGCCCGGTAGACGTTCAGGACTCCCGCCGCGGCCCCAAGGAAGAACATGACGATCAGTCCCCAGGGCGCGGTGCCGAGCCAGCGATCGAGCAGAAGCCCGCCGCCGACGCCGACGATCATGGCCGCAACAAGCTCCGTCCCGATGCGCCAGGCGGTGGCGAGGGCGCCCTGCGGCGGACGATGGTATTTGCTACCAGGTCCGCCAGACCAGCCGCGTTGTCCCTCACGCGCCTTCCGCAACCGGGCTTCGAGGTCACCCAAAGGATCGGGGGGCGTTTTGTTGTCCATTCCGCCTCTCAATCACCCTTGGCACTCGTTGGCTCGCAGCCATGCGAAAGCGGCGAGACCATACGGGTGGGGCGTTACCCTGTCAAGTCGCAAAACCTGCGGTGTAAACCATTGAAAAGATTGAGAAAGACAGGAAATGTCGCGGATTTTGCCGCGGTGCGGCGCGTTGTCCCGCTCCAGCATGCGAAAAAACCCGGTGGTATGACCGCTTTTCCGGGGTTTTTGAGGGCTTTTCACCCCCTCTGCGCAGCTCAGCCGGCGATCCGTCCGGACAGATCCTGCACGATCTTGTCGGCCCCGGTGCCGCCGGGATACACGCCGACGAACTTTCCGTCCGGCCCCATCAAATAGATGAAGCTGGAATGGTCCATCAGGTAATCCTCGGGCTTTCCATCCTTCTGCGGCGCTTTGGCGTAATAGACGCGGTAGACGCGGGCGGCATCGCGCACCTGCTCCGCCGTGCCGGTCAGCCCGACCAGCCGGGGGTGGAACAACGCCACATAATCGTTCATGTGCGCCACAGTGTCGCGGTCCGGATCGACCGTGATGAAGACGGGCTGCACCTGCTCCGCCTTCGGACCCAGCTTGTCCAGCGCCTGGGTCATCACCCCCAGTTCGGTCGGGCAGACGTCCGGGCAGTAGGTATAGCCGAAATAGATCAGCATGTACTTGCCGCGGAAATCGGCGTCGGTGACGGTGCGTCCGCGGTTGTCGGTCAGCGCGAAGGGCCCGCCGATGGGTACGGCGGTCTTCGCGCCGGCTTCCACGGTCGTTGCGGCGTTGCGCACCTGCCACCAGGCGACGCCGGCGGACACGGCGATGGCGAGGACGGAGGCGGCGGCGATGCGGATGAGTCGTGCCTTCATGATGCGTCAGGAATGGGGCCGCCTGCCGCCCAGGTCAAGAGGCAGGGCGCGGTCAGTCCGTAGGCCATATGCCCGTCACGCCGCCCGTTTGGCCGTAGACGGCTCGATTGCACCGCCGGCCGTGCGGCGAATGGCGGCCAGATGCTCGCCGATCCGCTTGTCGGCGCGCTGGATGTGTTCGAACAGCCATTCGCGGGTCAGGGCCAGCAGTTCGTCGGCCACGGAGTCGCCGGCATCCAGCCGGCGGCGCAGGTCGCCGGCCCGGGTGCGCAAAGCCTCGTGCTGGGCCTTGTGGGCCTTGGCGTCGGGATAGCCGCATTGGTCCATCAGCCGCTCCTCCTGCTCGAAATGCAGGACCGTGTAGGCCATCAGCCGGCCGATCGCCTCACCGAGCGCCCGGCGGTCGCCGGTGTTGCCGCCGGAGGAGCCCTTCGCCCGCCGCGCCAATGAGGCAGCCTCGTTCATCAGCGCGATCAGGATCATATGGTCGGTGTCGATTCCCTCCTCCCCGACCGCCAGGCTGTCGGTCCAGGGCATGAAGGTCTCCGACCCGTCCGGCGCGGCGTCGTGAAGCGCGGCGAGCGGTGCCGCATTGATCGCCTCGACATTGACCAGGAAGGCGTCAACCATTCCGCGCAGCCCCTCTGCCTGCCGCGACAGCCCGCCGGCGGCGTCCAGCAGCGCGCCGGCCGACCGTTCGGTCTCCAGCGCCGCGTCGGACACGGCGTCGATGCTGGTGGAGACCTGCCGGGTTCCCTCCGCCGCCTCTCCGGCGCTGCGGGCGATCTCGCCGGTTGCCGCGCCCTGTTGCTGGACGGCGGCGGCGATGGAGGTGCCGATCTCGTCGCTGCGGGCGACGATGGTTCCGATCTCGCGGATGGCGGCGACGGCGGTCCGTGTGGCTTCCTGCACCTCGGCGATGTGGCGGGCGATCTCCTCCGTGGCCTTGGCGGTCTGGTTGGCGAGCGTCTTCACCTCGCCCGCCACCACGGCGAACCCCTTGCCCATCTCGCCGGCCCGTGCCGCCTCGATGGTGGCGTTCAGCGCCAGCAGGTTGGTCTGGCCGGCGATCCCGGCGATCAGGTCGGCCACTTCGCCGATCTTCTGCGCGGCTTGGCCCAGGCCGTCGATCCGCTCCCCCGCCTTGTGCGAGGCTTCCACCGCCTGGGTGGAGATGGCCGACGAGGTCACCACCTGCTGCCCGATCGCCGCGATGGAGCCGGTCAACTGCTCCGCCGCCGAAGCGACGGTCTGCACGCTGCTCGACGCCTGCTGCGAGGCGCCGGCGACGGAGGTCGCCTCGCGCCGGTTGCGGTCGGCGGTGGCGGACAGGGCGCGGGCGGTGGTCTCCAGCGTGCCGACGGCGGTGCCGACGGTGCGGATGGTTTCCGCGATGGTGGCGTCGAAGCGGTCGGTCAGCCGTTTCAGCGCCTGGGCGCGCTGCTCGCCCACGCGATGCTCGATCTTCTGCCGCTCCCAATGGCCGGCAAGATCGATCTGCTGGACGCGGAAGACCTCCACGGTGCGGGCCATGGCGCCGATCTCGTCGCCGCGGCCGAGACCGGGCACGGCGACCGCGCTGTTGCCGCCGGCCAGATCCTGCATGACCCGGCCCAGCCCGCCGAGCGGCCGGACGATGGCCCGGCTGACCAGCAGCGCCAGAAGCCCGGCGGCCAGCGCGATCAGCAGCCCGGTGCCGGCCAGCCGCCACGCGGCGCGGCGGAAGGCGTCGTCGACGTCGTCGATGTAGATGCCCGATCCGACCAGCCAGCCCCACGGGGCGAATCCCTTGACGTAGGACAGCTTCGCCACCGGCTCCGCCGACCCGGGCTTCGGCCAGAGGTAATCGACGAATCCGGCGCCCTCGGCCTTCACCACGCGCACGAAATCCTGGAACAGCAGCTTGCCGTTGGGGTCGGCGTTGCGCGACACGTCGGTGCCGTCCAACTCCGGTTTGATCGGGTGCATGACCATGCGGGGGCTGAGGTCGGTGACGAAGAAATACTCTTCGCCATCGTGACGCAACGCCTTCAGCGCAGCCTTCGCGCCGGCCTGCGCCTCGGCGCGGGAGAGGGCGCCGGCACGTTCGCGCGCCTCGAAATGGGTGATCAGGCTGTGGGCGATCTCCACCACGTTGCGGGTCTTGTCGCGACGGTCGGCCATCATCTCGGCACGCAGCCCCATCAGGCTGACCACGGCGATCAGGACGAGCCCGACACCCGCCGCCGCCAGGATCAATGCGATCTTGCCCCGGATGCTGATGCGTTCGAACACGGCAACGGTCACGGCTGCGGCCCCCTCGGCGATGTCCTTAAAATTTTGTGGACATTTGCCGGGGTTGGCTCGGCCGTCAAGCCTATTTGCTCGTATATCCTATGTTTCGTTCAACTGAATGTCATAAATGCAACCATAGCAGGGTGTGAGAGGCGAGGCCGCCGACATCGAGGGGCGGGAGGCGCCG
This sequence comes from Azospirillum sp., assembly GCF_035628975.1. GTDB lineage: Bacteria > Pseudomonadota > Alphaproteobacteria > Azospirillales > Azospirillaceae > Azospirillum. The sequence goes on from NZ_DASPIS010000072.1 coordinate 28,977, forward strand.
CATCGACGCCTCCCGTGCAACATTGCGGCGAATGGCCGCGGTCAGAGCACCGTCAGCATGCTGGCGACCAGCGGATGGCGGACGATGTCCTTCTCGGTCAGGCGGGCGACGGCGATGCCCTCCACCGCCTCAAGCCGCCGGGCGATGTCGGCCAGCCCGGACAGGTTGTCCAGCAGGTCGGTCTGGTCGGGGTCGCCGGTCAGCACCATGGTGGAATGCCAACCCAGCCGGGTCAGCAGCATCTTGATCTGCGCGTAGGTGCAGTTCTGCGCCTCGTCGATCACCACGAAGGCGTTGTTCAGGGTTCGGCCGCGCATGAAGCCCACCGGCGCGATCTCGATGGTGCCGTCGGCCATCATCATCCGCAGCCGCTTCGACCCCAGCCGGTCGGTCAGCGCGTCGTAGAGCGGGCGCAGGAAGGGCGCCATCTTCTCGTGCATGTCGCCGGGCAGGTAGCCGATGCTCTCGCCGGCCTCGATCGCCGGGCGGGAAAGGACGATGCGGTCGACGCTGCCCGATTCCAGGGCCTCCACCGCCGAGGAGATGGCGATGTAGGTCTTGCCGGTGCCGGCCGGTCCGAGCGCCACCACCAGATTGTGCGTCTTGATGGCGTCCATCAAAAGCTTCTGGTTGGGGTTCTGCGGCTTGACCTTGCGGATATAGCTCTGGTCGCGGCGGTCGTCGCTCCCACCAAGCGGATCCCAGCCGGTGGCGGCGGGGCTGCTCATGCCGGGGAAAAGCGGGTGGACGGTGGAGTCGCCCGCCGCGGCGATGCCTTTGCTGGAACGCTTGGCCATGTCGCATCTCCTCGAATGGTGGGGGTGGCGCCGGAGTCAGGCACGCCGGCATCCGGGCACAAAAAAACCTCCCGCAAGGGGAGGCTCGATCGGGCGCGTGGATGCTCGCTGATGAGTGCTTCGCCGGGCGTTGCTGCCGGGCGTCGTGCCGGATCCGGACATGCCGGTGCGGGCCGACGGGGGAGGTGCTCTATAAGCGAAACAAGGTGCAAGAGAACCTCGTCGTCGTTGGAAGCCACGCATCCTGACTGTACCGGTCCCACCGCACGGCGTCAGGCAAAATTGCGGCCGACGCGAAATATTCATACTAGATGTGGTGTGGGTGCCGCAGGAAACCCGAAGGGGCGGGGTTGGTAACCCTTTCCGCCGAGCCGCATCGGCCGCCGGATGGCCTTCCGGCTGATGCGGCCGAAAGGCTTTGCCGCTGCCGGACGCTTTGATTACACTGTGCGGCCACGGGGGAAATCGAACGATATGCTGCAACCCTGGCCTGTCCGCGCAGGTGGGCGGCCGCGGCCCGAGGCCGTCGCTGTCGGCGATGGCCGGGCGGGGTGGGGATTTGTCCGTCGCCGGGCGATGGCCCGGCGTTCGGGCGCGGCATTCGATTGTCACCCATGGGGGCGGGGAAACTCTTGAATCCAACCGCTGCGGACGGCTAGAAGGCGCGGATTGGCTGGCTCGATGCCGGTGCCGGGCGCGATGGCGGTCGGCTCCGGACCGGACGCAGGACGGAACCAGACGCATGGCGGACCGGACGCACGGCACGGGACGGCAGGAACGAACGGGAAGGCTACGGTGAGCAGCGCCAGTCAGGTCGCCGAACGGGATGTGCCGTTCCAGTTGCGTGGCAACTCCTTCACCATGATGGTGCTGAAGGTCTTTGCTCCGACATCGCCGAATTTCTTCACCCAGCTGAACGTCAAGGTGCGCCAGGCGCCCAACTTCTTCCACAACGCGCCGGTCGTGCTGGATTTCGACGACCTGCCGGAGTCCATCGTCTTCGACCTGGGCGCCTTCGTGGCGCAGGTGCAGGCGTTGAACCTGCTGCCGGTCGGTTTCCAGGGCGGACCGCAGGCGGTGCGCGAGGCGGCGATGAATGTCGGCCTGACGCCGATGCCGTCGGGCCGCGCCGCCAAGCTGGAAGAGGTGGTGAAGGCCCCCGATCCCCGCCAACCGGATCAGCAGGCGCCGGTCGCCGCGCCGCAGGTGCTGATCGAGGTCGTCCACCGCCCGACCGTGGTGGTGACCGAACCGGTGCGCTCCGGCATGCGGGTCTATGCCGAAAAGACCGACCTGATCGTCACCAGCTCCGTTTCACCGGGGGCGGAGTTGCTGGCCGACGGCAACATCCATGTCTATGGCGCATTGCGCGGCCGGGCGCTGGCCGGTTTCTCCGGCGACACCAACGCCCGCATCTTCTGCCACAGCCTGGAGGCGGAGGTGCTATCGGTCGCAGGCAATTATCGCATCAGCGAAGACATCGGCAGTGACTTTTACAAGAAAGCCGTGCAGGTTTTCCTGCGCGACGGCGTCCTCAGCATGGACCTTCTGAAGACGGGCTGAGACGCGGTAGGATAGGATCTTTTCCGAAGGGTGAAATCTTCGGAACGTCTATGGTATCGGTGACGGCAACTTTGGGATTATGGGAGAGGCTCCGTTGAGCAAGATCATCGTCATGACCTCCGGCAAGGGCGGTGTCGGCAAGACGACCTCGTCCGCGGCCTTCGCGACCGGACTGGCGCTTCGCGGCTTCAAGACGGTCGTCATCGACTTCGACGTCGGCCTGCGCAACCTGGATCTGGTGATGGGTTGCGAACGCCGGGTGGTCTTCGACTTCATCAACGTCATCAATGGCGAGGCGAAGCTCAACCAGGCGCTGATCAAGGACAAGCGGATCGAGAACCTCTACATCCTCCCGACCTCGCAGACGCGCGACAAGGACGCGCTGACCCGCGAGGGGGTGGAGAAGGTCCTGAACGAGCTGTCGAAGGAATTCGACTACATCCTGTGCGACAGCCCGGCCGGCATCGAGCGCGGCGCCCTGATGTCGCTCTATTTCGCCGACCACGCGATCATCGTCACCAACCCCGAAGTCTCGTCGGTGCGCGACAGCGACCGCATCCTGGGCGTACTGAACTCGCGCTCCCGCCGGGCGGAGCAGGGGCTGGAGCCTGTGACCCAGCAGCTTCTGCTGACCCGCTACGATCCGGAACGGGTCGAGAAGGGCGAGATGCTGAAGGTCGACGACGTGCTGGAGATCCTGGCGATCCCGCTGCTCGGCGTCATCCCGGAAAGCCAGGCCGTGCTGCGCGCCTCCAACGTCGGCATGCCGGTGATCCTCGACGAGGTCTCCAACGCCGGCTTGGCCTATTCGGACGCGGTCGGCCGCTTCCTGGGCGAGGACATCGAGCATCGATTCGTCACCCCCCAGAAGAAGGGCCTGTTCAGCCGGCTCCTGCGGAGGAGCGCATGAGCATCTTCAACTTCTTCCGCGCGGCGCCGCGCGCGTCGGCCGTCCAGGCCAAGGAGCGTCTGCAGATTGTCATGGCGCATGAGCGCGCCGGGCGCAGCGGCCCCGACTATCTGCCGATGCTCCAGCAGGAACTGCTGGCGGTCATCGCCAAATACGTCAACATCGACGAGAACAAGGTCGAGGTGAAGCTCGACCGCGGCGGCGATTGTTCGACGCTGGAGGTCAACATCGAGTTGCCGGCCCGCGAGCAGGCCAAGGCCGCAGCCGCGGCCAAGGCGGCGGAGAAGCCGGCCGGCAACGACGATGCCGCGGCCAAGCGTGCGGCCGGCAACTCGGGCGCGAAGAAGCGGATCTGAGACGGGGGCGGCACCCGTTGCTGCCTTCGCCTGAACCTCCGGGATCCCTCCGGTGCAGCCGCGCCGGGGGGATTTTTGCGTTTGGGGCTTCCGCATCGCACATCTGCATCGGACATAGGCCGCCCCTGATCATCCGTCCGGGTTTACGGGCGGGCGGGGACGGGGTATCAACAGGGATACGCCGCACGAAAGGCCAATGGCTCCAAAGGCCTGCCCGATGACAGGTCCGGGGGCCGGACGGGACTGTTGGCGACGGACCGACCACGGGACAAGAGGGTGCCGATGTTCCTCGATTGCTCGTCGCTGATCGCCGAGAACCCGCCGCGGCCATCGAACGGAATTGCGGTCACGGACATCGACGGCGACGGGGCCTTCGAACTGGTCGTGGCCGGCTACCGCACCGCCAACCTCGTCCTGAAATGGGTGGACGGCCGGCTGGTCGACGTCGCCGGTCCGCTGCTGGCCGATCCCGCCGGTCCCGCCTTGGGGCTGGCCGCCGCCGACATCGACGGCGACGGGCGGGAAGAGCTTTACGTCGTCAACTGCGACCGCGCCACCGGTTCCAAGGACATGGCCGACCGGCTCTTCGCCTGCTTCGGCAAGCATTGGATCGACCTTTTCGCCCAGGCGGAGAATGCCGGCGCCGCCAACCACACCGCCGCCGGCGCGGTCGCGGCGATGGACCGCTGGGGGCATGGCCGCTACGGCTTCCTGGTGGCGACGGACGGCGGGCCCCTGCACCTGTACGAGCTGACCCGCCGCGGCCGGCTGGAGGATGGGGCGGAGGAGGCCGGGCTGGACTCGATCGGCGCGGCACGCGGCGTCACTGCCCTGTCGATCGTCTCGGACCACATGGATGTGGTGACGGTCAACGACGGCGGTCCCAACGAGCTGTTCCGCAACCTCGGCGACGGCAATTTCGAGGAGATCGCGGAAGAGCGCGGCATCGCCGATTCGCGTCCGTCCGGCCGTGCGGTGGTGGCGCTGGACGCCGACGGCGACGGGCTGTTCGATCTGGTGGTCGGCACCTGGGACGGGGCGCAGCGCTATTTCCAGCAGCGCATGGGCGGCGGCTTCGTCGAAGCGGCCGGTGCCGATTTTTCGATGCCCGGCCGCATCTTCACCGTCGTCGCCGCCGATTTCGACAATGACGGCTATGAAGAGCTGTTCTTCCATGCCCATGGCGAACCGAATCGCCTGTTCGGCTGGCGCAACGACCAGTGGCAGGAATTGGAGCTTGGCGACGCCGCCGAGCCGAAGGGCCTCGGCACCGGTGCCGTCGCGGCCGACATCGATGGGGACGGGCGGCTGGAACTGATCCTGGCGCATGGCAGTTCTCATGGCGGCCACGGCTCCCATGGGGGCGGCCAAGGCGCAGAGGGCAGCGCGCAGCCGCTGTCGGTCTTTCGTCCGGAGGCGACCAACAATGGCTGGCTGCGCGTGCAGCCGCTGACTCCCTTCGGGGCGCCGGCCCGCGGTGCGGTGGTCAGCCTGACCGTCGGCGGACGACGCCAGCGCCGGGCGGTGTGCGCCGGCTCCGGCTATCTCTGCCAGGGCGAACCGGTCGCCCATTTCGGGTTGGGGCCGCTCCATGCGGTGGAGCAGGTGGAGGTGCGCTGGCCCGACGGCACCGTGGTGACGGTGGACAACCCGCCGGCCGACCGTCTGCTGATCGTTCCCTATCCGCCGGAGTAAGGCAGCTGATCCGCCCTACCGTCCGTACCCAAATATTTCAGCACCGCAATAGGTAGGGTCTTTCCTGCAAGCTTCCGTCACATTACAGTGCAAATCGTTGCGGCGCCCGCGGTGCGGGGCATCGCGCGGCATGCCGATCCGGACATAATCCGTCCCTGCCGCCGGTTTTCGTCGTGACGGGAGCATGCCAGGACCGGCGTGATCCCGGCGGGTCAGGGATGCGGGAGACCGGAAGGCACATGGCACGACGCGACGTTCCCCTGACGGGGGTGGAACGCTTCTTCGACCCGGATGAAGTCATCGTTTCCAAGACGGACCTGAAGGGGCGGATCACCTACGCAAACCGGGTGTTTCAGCAGGTCGCCGGCTACAGCGAATCGGAGCTGATGGGCGCCCCCCATTCCATCGTGCGCCATCCCGACATGCCGCGCTGCGTCTTCAAGCTGTTGTGGGTCACCCTGGAGGCGGGGCAGGAGATCTTCGCCTATGTCGTCAACCGCGCCCGCAACGGTGACCATTATTGGGTCTTCGCCCATGTCACGCCAAGTTTCGACGTGGACGGGCGGGTGATCGGCTACCACTCCTCCCGCCGGGTGCCGGAGCGGTCGGCGCTGGACAAGGTCATCCCGCTCTACCGTCAGCTCCTCGAAATCGAGGACAGCCACGCCGACCGCAAGCAGGGGATGGAGGCCGGATTCGCCGCCGTCCTCGCCCTGCTGGCCGAAAAGGGAATCGGGTATGACGAATTCGTCTTCTCCCTCTAACGCGTCGTCCCTGACCCGGGCCGGTTGGCTGGTCGCGCTTGGCCTCGTCGCGCTGGCGGTCCTGCTGGTCGTGGAGCTGCTGAATGCCGGCGGCGTCGCTTTGCGCGCCGGTCTGGCGCTGGCCGGGCTCGCCACGCTGGGCGGGGCCGGTCTGTACCTGCGCCGCGCCGGCGCGGTGGTGCGGCAGCTGACCGCGGTCAACCGTGCCGTCGCCGCCGGCGATTTCGAGGCGCGGGTGATCGGCATCCGCGAGGGCGGGGCGCTGGGCGAACTGATGCACGCCACCAACGATGCCATCGACCGCACCGACGCCTTCGTGCGCGAGGCGACGGCCTCCATGCATGCGGTGTCGGAGCACAAGTATTTCCGCCGGATCGTGCTGCGCGGCATGCAGGGCGGCTTCCTGCACGCCAGCCGCACCATCAATGCGGCGACCGAGAGCATTTCGCAGAAGGTCGCTGGTTTCGCCGGCGTCACCCAGCGCTTCGAGGGCCAGATCCAGAGCGTCTGCAGCGAGGTGGCCGACACCGCCCATCAGTTGGAGGTCTCCGCCCGCACCATGGAGACGGACGCGACCCAGGCGACCGGCAAGGCCTCGTCGGTCGCGGCCTCTGCGGCGCAGACCGGCAGCAATGTCGGCAGCGTCGCCGCCGCGACGGAAGAGCTGTCCGCCTCCATCGCCGAGATCGCCCGCCAGATCGGCGACGTCGCCCGCGTCGCCGAAACCGCGGCCGGCGAGGCCGAGCGGTCGAACGCGTTGGTCGCCACGCTGTCGGGGGCGGCGCGCACGGTCGGCGACGTCATCACCCTGATCAACGACATCGCCAGCCAGACCAACCTTCTGGCCCTGAACGCCACGATCGAGGCGGCACGGGCGGGGGAGGCCGGCAAGGGCTTCGCCGTCGTGGCGCAGGAGGTGAAGCGGCTGGCCGACCAGACCGCCAAGGCCACCGGCGACATCGCGGCCCAGATTGCCGGCATCCAGTCCTCCACCGACGAGGCGGTCGGCGCCATCGTCGGCATCGGCCGCACCATCACCTCGATCAACCAGATCGCGGCCGGCATCAGCGCCGGTATCGAGCAGCAGGGCTCCGCCGTGCGCGAGATCGTCGTCAACATGGAGCAGGCCGCCGCCGGCACCCGTGCCGTGTCCGACGACATCCGCGAGGTCACCGATGCCGCCGGCCGCACCAGCGGCACCGCGCACGAGGTGTTCGCCGCGTCCGAACGCATGGCGGCCGAAGCCGACCGCCTGACCCGAGAGGTCCAGCGTTTCCTTGACGAGATGCATCGCGTCGCCTGACGGCGCTTTCCCGGCGTGGTGACGCGCATCGCATCAACTGCCCGGCGAATGTGCACAGCATGTGCATGAGATCCCGCAATGCGGAATTGATCTGGCGTATTTCCAGGCGGCGCGGACTTTTTATTACGAATTTAGCGAGAAATCGTGTTACCAGTCGGCAATATGGCTGGCGTATGACTGCCGACGCCACGACCCGTTGAGCAACCTCACGCCAGCCTGCCTTTAGTTTCAGCATCTTAACCGTACGACACTTCCGAAACATCCGGACCAAGGGTGTCGTCCGCGGCCAAGTGCCGCGGAAATCGGGAAGGGTGGGTGGCCCGCGGAGAACCGGCGACCGTTGGCACGGCTTTTGATGAAGGGGAAACAGGGACGGTCATGACGGGGGACAAGACGATGAGCATGGCGGGCACCGATCTGTTCGAGCTGTCGCGGGGCGTGCTGGATGTTGCCTCGAAGAAGGTGTCCTTGATCGAGGACATCACCCGGCGCACCAAGATGCTGGCGATGAACGCCTTGATCGAGGCGGCGCGGGCCGGCGACGCCGGGCGCGGCTTCGCCGTCGTCGCCAACGAGGTGTCGGAGATCTCGACGCAGGTCAACAGCATCACCAAGGAACTGCGGTCGGAGATCGTCGCCCGCGTCGATCACCTGACCACCACCGGCAGCGCCATGGTGCAGGAAATGCACGGCAAGCGGCTGGCCGACCTGTCGCTGAACATGATCGAGATCATCGACCGCAACCTGTACGAACGGTCCTGCGACGTGCGCTGGTGGGCGACCGACAGCGCGGTGGTCGATTGTGCCGCCGACCCGGGCGAGGAGGCGCGCCGCCATGCCTCGCGCCGGCTGGGCGTGATCCTGGAATCCTACACCGTCTACCTCGACCTCTGGATCGCCGATCGCAACGGCACCGTCATCGCCAACGGCCGGCCCGACCGCTATCCGGGGGCGCGCGGCGCCAACGTGTCGGACGAGCCCTGGTTCCGCCAGGCGCTGGCCACCCGCAACGGCAGCGAGTTCACGGTCGGCGACGTCGCCCGCAACCGCAGCCTGGACGACCGTGTCGTCGCCACCTATGCCACGGCCATCCGCCGCGACGGCGAGTCGGACGGCGACGCAATCGGCGTGCTCGGCATCTTCTTCGACTGGGAACCCCAGGCCGCCGCCGTGGTCGAGGGCGTGCGGCTGGAGGCCGGGGAGCGCGAGAAGTCGCGTTGCCTGCTGCTCGACGCCCGTCATCGGGTGATCGCCTCGTCCGACGGGCGCGGCCTGCTGACCGAGACGGTGCCGCTGCGTCGCAATGCCGGCTCCATGGGCCACTACATCGACGACAGGAACCGCATCGTCGGCTATGCCCTGACCCCCGGCTACGAGACCTACAAGGGGCTGGGCTGGTACGGCGTGATCATTCAGGAACGCTGACACAGGAACGCTGATACGGCGGCCTCGGCTGTCGCCTTCACTGTCGCGGAAAAGGGCAGGGCCGGGATACACTCCCGGCCCTGTTCCGTTTCGGGGTTCGCGATCATGTCCGCCCAACAGTTGACCGTCCGCCGGGAGAGCTTCCCGATCCGCGGCTCTTTCCGCATCTCGCGCGGGGCCAAGACCGAAGCCGCAGTGGTGGTGGCGGAGGTGACCGACGGTCCGCACTGCGGCCGTGGCGAATGCGTGCCCTACGCCCGCTATGGCGAGAGCGTGGACGGAGTCGTCGCTGCACTGGAGGCGAGGGCAGGCGCGGTGGCCGGTGGGCTGGACCGCGATTCGCTGTCCCGGCTGATGCCGCCGGGGGCGGCCCGCAACGCGTTGGATTGCGCCCTGTGGGACCTGGAGGCCAAGCGCAGCGGCGTGCCCGCCTGGAAGCTCGCCGGGCTGGCCGAGCCGCCGGGGCCGCTGGTCACCTGCTACACGCTGAGCGTCGACGAACCCGAGGCGATGGCCGCCGCGGCGCGGGAACGGGCGCCGCGCCATCCGCTGCTGAAGATGAAGCTGACGGGGGAGGGCGACCTCGACCGGGTCCGCGCCGTCCGCGCCGCCGCGCCCGCCGCCCGGCTGGTGGTGGACGCCAACGAGGGCTGGACGCTGGATCAGTTGCACCGCTTCGCTCCGGTGCTCGCCGGCCTGGGCGTCGAGATGATCGAGCAGCCGCTGCCCGCCGGCCAGGACGATGCCCTGCGCGGAGTCGCCTGTCCGGTGCCGCTGGGCGCCGACGAATCCTGCCACGGGCTGGAATCGCTTGAGAAGCTGCGCGGGCTCTATCAGGTGGTGAACGTCAAGCTGGACAAGACCGGCGGCCTGACCGAGGCGCTGGCGATGACCCGCGCCGCCCATGCCATGGGGTTCGAGGTGATGGTCGGCTGCATGGTGGCGACCTCGCTGGCCATGGCCCCGGCGATGCTGGTGGGGCAGGGGGCGCGCTACGTCGATCTCGACGGCCCGCTGCTGCTTGCCTGCGACCGCGAGCCGGGGCTGCACTATGACGGCGCGGTGGTCCAGCCGCCGCTGGCGGAGTTGTGGGGGTAGGGGCAGCACTTTGCCCCCTCCCTAACCCTCCCCCGCTTTCAGCGGGAGAGGGGACTGCCGCCGCTCCGCGCTACACTCCCTCTCCCGCGATCGGACCGGCCTTTGGCCGGCCGAGGGCGGGGGAGGGAAGGGGCCCACGCTGTTAAGCGTGGGAAGGGAGGGGGGCATCCAAAGCGTCCGCCTCACGCCCCCTGCACATAAGGCGGCGGCGGGGTTCCCACCGATGCCGGCACATAGGGCGCGTCGGCCAGCCCGTTGACCTTCGCGGCCATGATGAAGTCGTTCTCGTGCAGGCCCTTGATCTTGTGGGTCCAGAACGCGACCCGGCAGTGGCCCCAGCCGAAATGGATGTCGGCGTGGTGGCCTTCGGCCTCGCACAGGGTGCCCACCTGATTGGCGAAGGCCTGGGCCTGGACGAAGTCGGGGAACTTGAAGTCGCGCTCGATGCGGTCGGGGTCTTCCTTCATGACCCAGCCCGGCACCTGCACCAGATAGGAGGCGGCCATCGCGCGGTCCATCGGCGGTATTCCGCCGCGGCAGGGCTCGCAGGTCTTGCCGGCCAGCTCCTGTGTCGCCGGTGTTTGCGGTGTCATCCCGGTCTCTCCCTTGTTTGCAGGTTGGGCTTGTTTGTAGGTTGGGCGGTCTGGGCTGGAACCTTACCGCCTACAAGCTTGGGTTCGGGCAGGCGCTTCGGCAAGCCCGGCGCCCCGACTGCGCCCATTTGGCAAGATTTCTGGAAGCGATCCGATGACCGACCTGCGCACCGACATGCCCTTCGCCGATTACCAATACCCGACCAAGCCGGTCGACGGGCCGCGGCTCGCCATCGTCGGCGAGGCGCCGGGGGCGGAGGAGGCCCGGCAGGGCACGCCCTTCGTCGGTCGCAGCGGCAAGCTGCTGGACGAATCGCTGGCCGCCGTGGGGATCGAGCGGGCGGAATGCCTGGTCGCCAACGTCTTCCGCTACCAGCCGCCCGGCAACAAGGTTGGGCATTTCTTCGCCTCGCGCGCCCGCGCCCGCAAGGAGGGGCGGGAGATCGACGAGAGCTGGGGCGCCTTCGGCACGTCCGATCGGCTGCTCGCCGAGTTCGCCGGCGAGATCGAGCATCTGCGCGCCACGCTGACCGAATACCGTCCGTCGGTGATCGTGGCGCTCGGCCGCACGCCGACCTGGGCGCTGACCGGAGAGAACGGCATCCTGCAGCTGCGCGGCAAGGTGCTGCCCTGCCGGCTGCTGGAGGGGGTGGAGGTGGTTCCGACCTTCCACCCCAGCTACCTGCTGCGCGGCCAGCTGGTGGAACAGCCGACCTTCCTGGCCGACCTGCGGCTGGCCGTCTCGCGCCTCAGCCGTTAGATCGGATTACGTAAGATCGGAATCGATCTGACGTGTGAATCTGATCGCTAAATCTGAGCCAACAGGCGCCAGATCGCCGTTTCGCGCGCCTCGCGGTCCTCCAGCTCCAGCGAGGTCGGGACGGTATAGCTCGCCACCTTCTCGACACCGCCGGCGGGGAAGTAGGCGCGGCCGGGATCGCCCAGCAGGACCAGCGTTCCGGTCGCCGCGATCTCGCGCAGCCACGCCGTCACCCGTTCGGCCATCGGCTTCTCGTAACAGACGTCGCCGGCCAGCACGACGTCGATGCCCGGCAGCGGCCGGCCGACCAGATCGGCGCTGACCGCCTTGAGCTCCACCCCGTTGGCCTCGGCATTCAGCGCAATGGCGGCGAGCGAGAAGCGGTCGATGTCGCAGCACTGGACCCGCGCCGCCCCCGCCATCATCGCGGCGATGCCGACCAGCCCGGTGCCTGCGGCAAAATCGAGCACCGACCTGCCGGCCACCAGCTCCGGCCGGTCGAGCAACAGCCGCGCCACAGCTTGTCCGCCCGGCCAAGCGAAAGCCCAGTATGGCGGTGGCAAGTTCGTGGCGGCCAAGGTCTCTTCGGTGGCTTGCCAGAGGGGCGTGACCTCGGTGGCAAGATGAAGCTGGATTTCCGGCAACAGCGGCGTGGTCGTCAGCGCCGTGTTGTCGCGGACGAAATCTTGCGGAGATGCGTTGTTCATACGAGGCTTCCCGAGGGACTCCGCTGTTGGGGGTATGCTGGTCGATGGCTTTTGAATGTTACACATTTCAAACGGTGTAGACACAGCTGCGAACCCGTGTTACCCGTTCTCGCCAGGGGAAAACAGAGGGATTGGGGGAATCATGCGGCAGAGGGGAACCGCCATCGGCCTTTCGTTTGCGGCTTTGATCGCGCTCAGCCCCCTCACCGTGTCGACGGCTGCCGCACAAGACGGCGATTGCGTCCGCACCGTCCGCTCCATCTCCGATTTCACGATCCGTGGCGACGCCTGGACTTGGTGGGACCATGCCGCCGGCCAGTATGACCGCGACCAGCGCCCCGCCGTCGGTTCCGTCCTCGTCTTCAAGCGCACCGGCCATATGCGCCGTGGCCACGTCTCGCTGGTCAGCGCGGTGATCGACCGCCGCACCATCGAGGTGGACCACAGCTGGATTGATGGCGACGGGCTCCGCCGCGGCATGCGGGTGGTCGACGTTTCCCGCAACAACGACTGGTCCGCCGTCCGCGTCTGGCACGAGCCGACCGACCAGATGGGCCTGCGCGTCTACGCCGCCTACGGCTTCATCATGCCGGAGGGGGAGGAGGCTTCCCCGCGCGGCGGCCGGATGCTGGATGCCGGCGACCGCGGCATGGACCAGGGCTTCAGCAGCAGCCCGCGCGGCCGTGCCAAAGCCAATGGCCCGCGCATGATGGAAGCGTCGCTGCACCCGCAGAAGGGCCACAGCGTCTCGGTGCCCGGCCGCAAGCCGCAGAGCCTGCCGGCCACCGCCGTCGCCTCCCATGCCAAGCCGCAGCGCACGGACGTCGCGGTGCTTCCAGTCCGCAAGCCGGGCGCCTCGCATGCTTCTGCGGCCCCGGTGACCGTCGCCGAGGTCACCTCCCCCGGCAGCCGCCGCACCGTTGCCCCCGGCCGCAAGCCCGGTTCGACCAGCTCCGTCGCCCAGCTGGCCGATACCAGCGAGCGCTGAGCGGGGTAGTTTTCAGGCTTTCAGGAAGGGCGGGGCTTTGCTCCGCCCTTTTTGTTTGTGGGGGGTGTATGAGCGTCGGTAGACGATGCCCCCACCCCAACCCTCCCCCGCTTACGCGGGAGAGGGGGCCTTATGCGAGGCGGCGGCAGTCCCCTCTCCCTCGAAGAGGGGGAGGGTTAGGGAGGGGGCAATCGAAAAGCCAACCCCCTCCCCACCAACGCCTCCCTAAATCTTCCCGGCCAAAATCGCCGCCAGAACCAGCCAGCCGAACCAGCGGTTGGACTTGAACTTGTCCAGGCAGTCGCCCTGATCGTCCGGCCGCCATGTCGCGACCTGCCAGGCCAGTTGCAGCGCCGCCAGCGACAGCACCGGCAGGAACAGGCCGCCCAGACCGGCGAGGCGGCCGGCGATGCCGATGCCGACATAGGTCAGGGTGTAGAAGCCGTAGATCCAGATCTTGCTCTGGTCGCCCAGGCGCAGCGCGGTGGACTTCACGCCGATCCGGGCGTCGTCCTCCTTGTCCTGGTGGGCGTAGATGGTGTCGTACCCCAGCGTCCAGGCGATGCCGGTGACATAGAGCGCCAGCGCCGGCCAACCGACATCGTTCTGCACCGCGGCCCAGCCCATCAGGGCGCCCCAGTTGAAGGTCAGGCCCAGGAAGGCCTGCGGCCACCAGGTGATGCGCTTCATCAGCGGATAGGTGAAGACCAGCGCCAGCGACAGCACGCCCAGCCCGATGGCCATCATCCCCAGCTGCAGCAGGACCAGCAGCGACACCAGCAGCTGAAGCACCAGGAACGCCAGCGCCTGACGCACCGACACCTGTCCCGACGGGATCGGGCGGGAGCGGGTGCGTTCCACCATCGCGTCGAACTTGCGGTCCAGGATGTCGTTGACGGTGCAGCCGGCGCCGCGCATCAGAACGGCGCCGATCCCGAACAGCGCCATCAGCCAAAGCAGCGACGGCCAGTCGCGGAAGGGCTGCGGCATCGCCAGGGCCACGCTCCACCAGCAGGGGAACAGCAGCAGCCATGTCCCGATCGGACGGTCCAGCCGTGCCAGCGTGACATAGGGGCGCAAAGCTGCCGGCACGCGGCGGGCGAGCCACCCGTCTTGGCGGATGTCTGTAAAGCCTGAGTCGGGAAGAGTGGGACCGGTGGAGGCGGTGGGCATGACGGCGGCGTTCCCGCTGTGCTATTGAGATGTCTGAACAGGCAATCAGCGCGAAGGTATCGGGCTGCCGTCCAGGCGGCAAGCACGCTGCCATGGCCGGGTGCGAGGTGGGTGCGGCGTTAGGCCCGGGCTGTCGCTATGGAAAATAGCAGGTCGGGGGCTTGCACGCGCCAAAATCGCACCAATACTGTTTCTTCGTTGTAACCTCAGCGGTCTGCTATCTTAAATGGACATGAACGCAACACCGGACCGTTTCGCCATCGTCATCGACGACGAGTCGATCATATTGGCCGGGATGGAGATCATGCTGGACACCTGGGGCTACCGGGTACTGGCCGCCGAGGATGTGGAAACCGTCCTGGCGAAGCTGCCGGGCCATCCGGTTCCGGACGTGATCCTGTCCGATTACCGGCTGCGCGACGGCTGGTCGGGCATCACCGCCGTGCGTGCGGTGCGCGAGGCCTGCGGAGTTGCCGTTCCCGCCATCATCCTGACCGGCGACACCGGCGCCGAACTGATGGCCGCGGCCAAGGCCGAACAGGTGCGCATCCTGCACAAGCCCGTCCAGCCCAACGACTTGCGCCGTCAGATCGAGGCCGTGATCGCCCCAGTCTGATCGCCCCAGTCTGATCGCAGCGGTCCGGTCGCGAAAGCCTGATCCCCCGCGCTCCGGCCCGCCATCCGTTTTCCGCGCACCGCCCCTGCGCGTCACCGTTGTCTCTGATGTGCTGACTTGCACGCCCGCAGCCGGCTATAGTCGGCGCCGCCCCGCGGAGACGACAGCCATGGCCGACCCGATCAAGACCCGCCTGTATGTGGACAGCCCGCTGGCCGAAGGCCAGTCGGTCGGGCTGGACCATGAGCGCGCCCATTTCCTGCGCCATGTCCTGCGGCTCGACCGCGGCGATCCGGTCGCCGTGTTCAACGGCCGCGACGGCGAATGGCGCGCGGTGATCGATGGCTTCGGCAAGGGCTGGTGCTCGCTGACCGTGGCGAACCAGCGGCGGGAACAGGACACGACTCCGGACCTCTGGCTGCTGTTCGCCCCGCTGAAGAAGGGCCGCATCGACTTCGTCGCCGAAAAGGCGACGGAGATGGGGATCTCCCGCCTCTGGCCGGTCTTCACCCGCCGCACCGATCCCAACCGCGTCAACATCGACCGCCTGCGCGCCAATGCGGTGGAGGCGGCCGAGCAGTGCGAGCGCCTGAGCGTACCGGAGATGGGCGAGGCTCTGCCGCTGGACCGCGTGCTGGCCGGCTGGCCGGCCGACCGCCGGCTCTATCTGTGCGCGGAGGCCGGCTCCGCCCGCCCCATCGCCGATGTGCTGCGCGACGCGCCCCCCGGTCCCGCGGCCTTGCTGGTCGGGCCGGAGGGCGGCTTCGACCAGTCGGAACTTGACGAACTCGCCAAACTCCCCTTTGTTGTTCC
Source organism: Azospirillum sp. (assembly GCF_035628975.1). Classification (GTDB taxonomy): domain Bacteria; phylum Pseudomonadota; class Alphaproteobacteria; order Azospirillales; family Azospirillaceae; genus Azospirillum. Next base: position 44,538 of record NZ_DASPIS010000072.1, read on the forward strand.
GGTGGGATTGGGTCCGCGCATCCTGCGGGCCGATACGGCGGTGGTGGCGGCGCTGGCTTGCTGGCAGTCCTTGGCCGGGGATTGGACTGCCGGGGGAAGCGACCGGCGTCCGCCTTTCCGCGCGCCGACCCCTTAACCGGCCGCCATCCGGCCGTTCCTCCGTCCACTTCCCGCGAGAGACTTCATGTCCGCACCCCCGACCACGCGCGGCGAACCCATCACCGACCGCCGCCAACTGGTGGCCTATCTCGAATCCGGCAGCAAGCCGGCGCCGGACTGGCGCATCGGGACCGAGCACGAGAAGTTCGCCTACCGCACCTCCGACTTGCGGCCGCTGCCCTATGACGGGCCGGACGGCATCCGCGAACTGCTGACCCGCATGACCCGCTTCGGCTGGCAGCCGGTGGAGGAAAAGGGCAACATCATCGCGTTGGTCCAGGACATGGCCAACATCACGCTGGAGCCGGGCGGGCAGGTCGAACTGTCGGGCGCGCCGCTGGAGACCCTGCACCAGACCTGCGCCGAGGTGCACCGCCACCTGCGCCAGGTGAAGGAGGTCGGGTCGGAGCTTGGCATCGCCATGATGGGGCTGGGCTTCCAGCCGAAATGGACGCGCGACGACATCCCGTGGATGCCCAAGGGCCGCTACAAGATCATGCGCGACTACATGCCGAAGGTCGGCTCGCTCGGCCTCGACATGATGACGCGGACCTGTACGGTGCAGGTCAACCTGGACTTCGCGTCCGAAGCGGACATGGTGAAGAAGTTCCGCGTGTCGCTGGCCCTGCAGCCGATCGCGACCGCGCTGTTCGCCATGTCGCCCTTCACCGAGGGAAAGCCGAACGGCTTCCAGAGCTTCCGCAGCCACATCTGGACCGACACCGATCCGGACCGCACCGGCGACATCCCCTTCGTGTTCGAGGACGGCTTCGGTTTCGAGCGCTACGTCGACTACCTGCTTGATACGCCGATGTACTTCGTCTACCGCGACGGCACCTACATCGATGCCGCCGGCCAATCCTTCCGCGCCTATATGGACGGCAAGCTGCCGGCCCTGCCGGGCGAGCTGCCGCTGATCACCGACTGGGCCGACCACACCACCACCGCCTTCCCGGAAGTGCGGCTGAAGAAGTATCTGGAGATGCGCGGCGCCGACGGCGGTCCGTGGCGCAGCCTGTGCGCCCTGCCGGCGCTGTGGGTCGGGCTGCTCTACGATCAGGTGGCGCTGGATGCGGCCTGGGATCTGGTGAAGGACTGGACGACCGAGGAGCGCGCGCATTTGCGCGCCGAGGTGCCGCGGTCGGGCCTGCGCACCAGCTTCCGCGACCGCAGCGTGCGCGAGGTGGCCCGGGAGGTTGTGGCGATCGCCCGCGACGGGCTGGCTCGGCGTGCCCGCAACGACAATTGGGGCGACGACGAGACCCACTTCCTCGACACCCTGCAGGTCATCGCCGAGACCGGCCGCAGCCCGGCCGACGAGCTTCTGGAGAAGTTCAACGGTCCCTGGGGCGGCAGCGTCGATCCGGTGTTCAAGGAGTATGCGTACTGAGGGGAGCGGGGGCTTTGCCGAGGTGAGGCCCCCTCCCTAACCCTCCCCCTCTTCGAGGGAGAGGGAACTGCCGCTGCTCTGCGACCAACTCCCTCTACCGCCAAAGGCGGGGGAGGGAAGGGGCGCAAGCTGCAAAGCTTGGGAAGGGAGGGGGCACCCGGGCGAGGCCCCTACGCCGCCACCGCGACATGCGTGATGCAGTTCTTCGAACACACCTTGGAGCAGCTTTCGCAGCCGATGCAGTTGGCCGCGGTCTCGACCGTCATCACCTTCTTCTCGGCCTCGTCGTCGAAGGCCTCGACGACGTCGCCGTCCTCGGTCAGGCCGATCATGTTCAGCACGCCGCGGCCGCAGACCTTGAAGCAGCGGCCGCAGCCGATGCATTGCTTCTGATCGATGGTTTCGACGAATTTCGGGGTCCAGCTCTGACCACCCCGGGTGGTGCCGGTCAGGAACTCAGCCATGGGAATGCTCCTCTCGGGAAAGGGTGCGCCTAAGCTTTTTTGAAAATGGAGGGGATCACGCCTTCTCCAGCGCCTTCAGCGCCGCCCGCTTCTCGGTCAGGGTCTTGAAGGCGTCATAGGTTTCCTGCGCCACCGTCAGGATGGTCTGCCAATTCTGCGGAAGCTCTTCCGACAAATCGTGCAAATCCATCTTCTTCTGCGTGGCGCGGGCGTTCAGCTTCTTGATCTCGTCCTTCAGGGCGTCGATGTCGCTCATGGTCGTGCTCCCAAGGGCTTGAAGAACCGGCTCAGAGGTTTGCGACCTCGGGGTATTCCCGGATCAGCGCCACCGCGTCCTCGACCAGCTTGGCGCCGTCGGCGGCCAGTTTCTCGATGCTGGGGAAGCCGAAGCGGTGGACGTCGCGCAGGGTTTTCGACACCACCACCAGCCGGCCGGTGGTCAGGATCATGCGGCCGAAGCCCTCGTGGCTCATCTTCATCATCGGCGAGGCCATCATGCCGGTCTGCTTTTCGACCGTGACGCCGACCGCCTTGTAGAACAGCTCCAGCCGCCACAGCGTGTCCGGGTCGGGATCGCCGATGATCGGGATGGCGGCGCGCGCCTCCTTGTCCAGGATGAAGGGGGCGAGCAGAGCCTCGTCCGGCTTGCCTTCCCAGGCGCCATAGCTGTCCTCGGCACGGAACAGCAGGACCAGCGTCTTCACGAACTGGTCGGCGACGGACACTTCAGCCAATTCGGCCATGCTCAGACCTCCTCCTCGTCGAAATGGAATTGCGGCGTCTCGCCCATCGCCTTGCGCAGCCAGGGCGGCGGGTTGCCGTTCAGCGTCTGGACCAGCTTGTCGAGCAGGGCGGGGATGGTTTCCGTGGCCTCGACCTTCACCGGATGGATCTTCTTCGCCACCACGCGGGCGGCGGCCGAGGCGCCGATGGCCGACAGGTAGATGATGGCGACGTCGGCCAGCGCCTCCAGCTTGGGCACCAGCTTGTCCTCGTTGCCGTCCTCGAACATCGAGCCGCCGAACTGGAAGGTCTCCAGAAAGGCATGGCCCTGGCGGTCGACCCGATAGACGGCGATGTTCTTGGCCCAGCCGAAATGCGCATCGACGTGCTGCATGTCCTGGGTGCAGAAAGCGACCTTCATCGATCCTCCTTGTGTCGGGCGGGGGGCCTGCACCACGCTCAGACGGCGTTGCATCCGCATGATCCGCCTCCGCAGCCGTGCGATTCGCCCGATTCGTGGTTCTCGTGGTCCATCTCGCGGGCGAGGAACAGGTTGCCGATCTCGCACAGCAGCTCGCGCGTGCCGCGGTAGCCGACCTGGACGCGCAGTCCCGCACCCAGCCGGTCGAACATCGGCAGGCCCATGCGGTGCAGCGGCACGCCGATCCGCGCGGCTCCCTGCCGACCGTGCGAGTTGGAGACGATCAGGTCGACGTCGCGGGCCAGCGTCTCCAGGTCGGAATGATCGCCGACCATGATGGTGGCGGCCTTCAGCCGTTCCAGAACCGGACTTTGAGTCGGCGACACCGCGGCGACCACCTCGGCCCCCATGTCGGTGAGGAAGCTGGTGACGGCGTAGAGCAGGTCGGGTTCCAGCGCCACGGCGATGCGCTTGCGGCTGTAGAAGAAATGCCCGTCCAGCATGGCGTCGACCAGGGCCTCGCGCTGGCGCCGCAGCCGGGCCGGCGCCGGCTTGCCCGACAGCTCCATAGCCAAGCGGACCAGCTTGTCCGATGCCTCCAGCCCGGTCAGCCGGCTGAAGAAATGGCTGGGCACGTCGGTCTTCAATTCCAGCGCGTTGCCGGCGACCCGCATATGCTCGCCGATCACGATGGTCGCGGCCGAGGCGCCCATGGCGCGGATCTGCTCCACTGTCACGCCGCCCAGCGATGTGGCGGTGAAGTCGGTCGGTTGGCGGCCGGACATCGACAGCGACAGGTCGGGCAGCATGATCGGCGACAGGCCGAAGCCCTCGATGATGTCGCGCAACTCCTCGACATCGCCGGGCGACAGGTGGCTGCCGGCCAGCACATTGACCTGGGTCGGGATGCGCACCGGCGACGGTTCGACCAGCCGTTCCACCATTGCGGTCACTGCGGCGGCGAAGCCGTCCTCGAACCCGCCGGCGAAGTCGGGGGTGTTGGCGAAGACCAGGGCGGTGTCGGCCATGTCGGGGTTGCGCTGGCGGAACAGCGTGTACTGTCCGCCCATGTCCTCGCCCTTGGTCTCGGTCACGCCGGTGGTGGCGACGCCGATCATGGCGGGCTTGTTGCGCTCCACGATGGTGCGGATCGCCTGCTCCAGATTGTCGTAGCCGCCGAGGATGGTGGCGACCTGATCCATCGCCGTGGTCTGCAACGGGATCGCCTCGCGGAAATGGCGGACCAGCAGCACCAGCCCGAAGGCGGTGCAGCCCTGCGACCCGTGGAACAGCGGCAGGCAGCGGTCTATTCCGAGATAGGCCAGCGCCGCGCCCAGCGGCTGGCTCATCTTCAGCGGGTTGGTGGAGGCAGCCTTGGCGGCGGAGGGGAAGCGCTGGATGTGGGACATCGGTCTCACTCCGCCGCAAGAAGGGTGGAGGACGGGCCGGACTCCCACGGTGCCGGCTGGCGGACCTGACGCCAGATCGGGTTGGACAGCGTCTTGTCGATCTCCTCGCAGAGATTGACGATGCCGTCATAGCCGGCATAGGCGTGGTGGCGCTCCTGGTTGATGTCGAGCCAGGGAACCTTTGCCTTCAGCGAGATGAACTGCGACCGGCCGCCGGACATCATGATGTCGGCCTGATCGTCGGCCAGCATCTTGTAGATGTCGCGCGGCTTCAGATCGTCCCACTGGTGGAACTCCTCGCCCTTCATCTTCTTGATGCGCTCCTTGTCCTCCTTGGTCGACTTCTTGGTGGAGGTGCCGAGGATGGTCAGCCCGGCGCCTTCCAGCGCGCTGACCATCGACCAGCTCTTGACCCCGCCGGTGAAGAGGAGGACGCGCTTGCCCTCGAAGCGCGGCTTGTAGGGTTCCAGACGGCGCCAGACGCGGCTTTCCTCCCGCGCGATCACGCCCTCCGCCCGGTCGATCAGGGCCTTGTCGGCGCCGCGCTCCACCAGCATGCGGGCCATGGTGCGCAGGGTGTCCGACATGTCGGACACGCCATAGAAGGACCCCTCGAAATAGGGGATGCCGTAGCGCTCCTGCATCTTGCGGCCGACATTCACCAGCGCCTGGCTGCACACCATCATGGTGACGCGGGCGCGGTGGGCCTGGGCCACCTCGTTGTAGCGGCCGTCGCCGGAAATGCAGGACAAGAGGCGGATGCCGATTTCGTCCAGCAGCGGCTTGACCAGCCACAGCTCTCCCGCGAGGTTGTATTCGCCGATGATGCAGATGTCGGTGGGGGTGGTGTATTCCGGCTCCACCGTGCCGATGACATGCTCAAGCAGGGCCTCGCCGGCCAGCTTGTTGCCGAGATTCTTCGATCCGACGAAGCCCGGCGCATCCACCGGGATCACCGGCTTGCCCAGCTTCTGCGTCGCGAACTTGCAGACCGCGGCGATGTCGTCGCCGGTCATCGCCGGCACACAGGTCTGATAGACGAAGACGGCCGGCGGGTCGTATTGCTGAACGATCTCCTTGATGGCGCGGTAGAGCTTCTTCTCGCCGCCGCCGATGACGTCCAGTTCCGACAGGTCGGTGGTGAAGCCGGTGCGGTAGAGCTGCGGGCCGGAGGATTGCGAGCCGCGATTGTCCCAGCTGTTGCCCAGGCAGGCGATCGGTCCATGGACCAGATGGGCGGCGTCGGCGATCGGCTGCAACACGATCATCGCGCCGTCATAGGCGCAGCCGCCGGCCGCCGCGCCAGGCTTCAGCGACTTGGTGCAGCCCTTCTTCTTCTCCTTGGCCGACTTTGCCTGATTGGTCGCGCAGCCCGGTTCGTTGAAGACGTCCTGGATCTTGTCCTGGAGCATGCCCGCTCTCCCATCCTGGCGCCGGAAATGGCTCTGCGGAACCTGTTGCAGGGGGCGTGCCAGAAGGTAAGTTGTTGATAAGCAATGATTGTCGGGTTCCACGGCCCTGTCCGATAGATGACAATAGGGGGCCGGGGCGGGCGTCTTGTCGGGTGTCGCACATGGGGGGTGGAGCGGCATCCAACTCCCTCTCCCCCCGGGGAGAGGGTCGGGGTGAGGGGGATGCATAGGATGGATTCTCGATAAAGGGCCGCCGCGCGTCCCCCCTCACCCTAACCCTCTCCCCGGGGGGAGAGGGGATTCCATGGTGCATCGGGGTCGGTGCATCCCGTAGGCGATCGCCCGCCCGCCTCAGCCGGCGCGCACCTCGCGGATGAAGCGGTCGACCTCCACCGACAGCTGCTCGGCACCGACGGGGGTTCCGGCGCGAATGACGCACCTTGCAAACGGGATCCAATGCGCAAAAAGAAACCCGGAGCGCGCCGTCACCGACGCACTCCGGGCTGGGGAGGTTGCCGTCGGGCCGGGGGGATGGAAACCCCGGCCCGACGGGTAGACTGGAACCGATGCTTGATCCGATGCCTGAACTGCTGTCGGCGTGCCGGTCAGCGGATCAGGTCGAACGAGTAGTCGGTCTGGCCGACGATGTTGGTGTTGGCGTCGATGTCCTCGAAGATCCGGTCAAGGATCCGCACCAGCACGTTCAGCGCGCCCTGGTAGCCCCAGGTCGGGTAGCGGTGGTGGTGGTGGCGGTCGAAGATCGGGTAGGTCAGGCGGATCAGCGGAACCTTGGTGTCGCGCTCCAGATACTTGCCGTAGCTGTTGCCGATGATGTAGTCCACCTTGTCGGTGAAGATCAGCGAGCGCAGGTGCCACAGGTCCTTGCCGCCATAGGCCGCACCGGACTTGCCGAAGGGCGAGCCGTCCAGCACCTTCTGGACCTGCTTCTCCCACTTCTTGGAGCCCGAGGTGGACAGGATGTGCACCGGCTCCGCACCCAGTTCCAGCAGGAACTTGGTCATGCCCAGGCAGAAGTCCGGGTCGCCATAGACGGCGAAGCGCTTGCCGTGCATGTGGGTGTGGCTGTCGGCAATGGCGTCGACCAGCCGGCCGCGCTCCAGCTTCAAGCTGGCCGGCACCGGCTTGCCCGACAGTTCCGCCAGCTTCAGCAGCAGCTCGTCAGTGGCGGTGACGCCCATCGGGTAGTTGAACTTGGCGACGTCCTGGCCCTTCTCCTTGCAGAATTGCAGGGTCTGAGTCGTGTTGTACTCCTGCATGGAGATGGTGGCCTTGGCATGCAGGGCCTCCTTGGTCTCCTCGATGGTGGTGCCGCCGTCATACATGCGGTACTCGCCATCCATCGGCGTGTCGAAATTGTCGGACACGTCGGACAGGATCTGCAGCTTCAGGCCGAACTCGCCGGCGATGCGCTTCAGTTCGCGGTTGTTGCCGACGGCGAAGCCGTCGAAGCCCGGGATCAGGTTGATCTGCTCGGTCTTGGGCGTGTCGAAATTCTCCGACGTGCCCCAGAAGTTGCTCAGGATCCCCTTGATCATGTTGTCGTAGCCGACGATGTGGCTGCCGACGAAGGCCGGGGTGTGGGCGAACGGCACCGGGAAGTCGGCCGGCACGCTTTCCTTGTTCTTCGCGTTGGCGATGAAGCCCTGCAGGTCGTCGCCGATCACCTCGGCCATGCAGGTGGTCATCACCGCGATCATCTTCGGCTTGTAGAGCGCATAGGCGTTCGCCAGGCCGTCGATCATGTTGTTCAGGCCGCCGAACACCGCCGCGTCCTCCGTCATCGACGAGGAGACCGCGCTGTTCGGCTCCTTGAAGTGGCGGGTCAGGTGGGTGCGGTAATAGGCGACGCAGCCCTGGGAGCCATGGACGAAAGGCAGGGTGCCCTCGAAGCCCTGGGCGGCGAACATCGCGCCGATCGGCTGGCAGGCCTTGGTCGGGTTGATGACCACCGCTTCACGGGCGAAGTTCTTCGCCTTGTAGTCCTCGGACTTGGTCCATTCGGAAACGCGGGCGACTTCCTCGTCCGAATGGCCGTACTCGAACTCGGTCTTCTTCTTCTCGAACATCGCCGCATATTCGGGCTGCCGGAAGAGGGTGTAGTGGTCGAGGACCTTGTCGGCGCTCTGCGAAAGCTTGTCGGTCATTCTCAAATTCTCCTGTTCCAGAGGCCGATGGTCAGAACGGGGCCTTCATCACGCCCCAGACGGGGTTGTTGATGGCCAGGTCCATGTCGCGGGCGAAGATCGCGAAGCCGTCATAGCCGTGGTACGGGCCGGAATAATCCCAGCTGTGCATCTGGCGGAACGGCAGGCCCATCTTCTGGAACACGTACTTTTCCTTGATGCCCGACGCGACGAGGTCGGGACGCATCGCCTCGACGAACTTCTCCAGTTCGAACGCGGTGACGTCGTCGTAGATCAGCGTGCCTTCCTTCACATAATGGGGCGTGCGCTGATAGTCGTCGTTGTGGGCGAACTCGTAACCGGTGCCGATGATCTCCATGCCGAGGTCATGGTAGGCATCGACGACGTGGCGGGGACGCAGGCCGCCGACGTAGATCATGACCTTCTTGCCGTCCAGCCGCGGCTTGTACTTGGCGATGACCGCATCGACCATCGGCTGGTAGCGGGCGATGACCTTCTCGGCGTTCTCCTTGATCTTGTCGTCGAAGAGAGCGGCGATCTTGCGCAGGGACTCGGCGATCTGGCTCGGGCCGAAGAAGTTGTATTCCATCCAAGGAATATTGTACTTCTCTTCCATGTGGCGCGCGATGTAGTTCATCGAGCGGTAGCAGTGGATCAGGTTGACCTTGGCCTTCGGCGTGTTCTCCAGCTCGGCCATGGTGCCGTCGCCCGACCACTGGGCGATCACGCGCAGACCGATCTCCTCCAGCAGGATGCGGGAAGACCAGGCGTCGCCGCCGATATTGTAGTCGCCGATGATGGTGACGTCATAGGGGGTGGAGACGAAGTCGGCCTTGGGTTCCGTCTTCTCGAACACCCAGTCGCGGATGGCGTCGTTGGCGATGTGGTGGCCCAGCGACTGGGACACGCCGCGGAAGCCTTCGCAGCGCACGGGGATGACCGGCTTGCCGATTTCCGCCGACTTGGCGCGGGCGACCGCCTCGATGTCGTCGCCGATCAGGCCGATCGGGCATTCCGACTGGATCGAGATGCCGTTCACCAGCGGGAACAGCTCGTTGATTTCCTCGATGACCTTGTGCAGCTTCTTGTCGCCGCCGAAGACGATGTCCTTCTCCTGGAAGTCGGAGGTGAAGTGCATCGTGCCCCAGCTGTCCACGCCGGTGTCGCCGATGTAGTAGTTGCGGCGGCCGGACCAGGAGTAGTAGCCGCAGCCCACGGGCCCGTGGGAGATGTGGATCATGTCCTTGATCGGACCCCACACCACGCCCTTGGAACCGGCATAGGCGCAGCCGCGGATCGTCATGACGCCGGGGATGGACTTGACGTTCGACTTGACGCCGCAGTCCTTGGCCTCGGCCTCCAGCACGTTCAGGTGCTTGGCGCGGCGCTTGCGGGACTTTTCGGGATAGGCTTCGAGGACTTCGTTGACGAGGTTCTTGACGTCGACCGTGGTGTTCTCGGACAGGCTCATAGCCGGCCTCCTGCTTGAATATTCCGCGCCGCTTCAGCGCGTGACCGAGCCCCTCCCTCCCACGCCGACGTCGCCCGGCCGGAACCGGTGGGCAGTCGTTGGGTCGACGTCGTGCGGGGCTGGGGAAAAGGGCCAGTGTTCAGGCGGTCCCCCCTGCGCGGGGGCAGGGGGGCCGGTAGGCAACCGTCGCTACGCCCGGGATCAGGCGCCGGCCTTCGCCGCTTCCTTGGCAGCCAGCTCGGCGAGCTGCTGCTCCTCGGTCTTCATGATGCCGAAGTCCATCAGCATCTCTTCCAGCTCTTCCATGGTGATCGGGGTCGGGATGCAACCCTGGCCCGAGTTCGCGTGGATCTTGTTGGCGAGCGCGCGGTATTCGCCGGCCTGCTTGCTGTCCGGGGCGTATTCGATGACCGTCATGCGGCGCAGCTCGGCGTGCTGCACGATGTTGTCGCGCGGCACGAAGTGGATCAGCTTGGAACCGAGGCGCTTGGCCAGCGCGTCGGCCAGATCCCATTCCTTGTCCGTCTGACGCTCGTTGCAGATCAGGCCGCCGAGACGGACGCCGCCGCTGTGCGCGTACTTCAGGATGCCCTTGGCGATGTTGTTGGCGGCGTACAGCGCCATCATCTCGCCGGACATGACGATGTAGATTTCCTGGGCCTTGTTCTCGCGGATCGGCATGGCGAAGCCGCCGCAGACCACGTCGCCCAGCACGTCGTAGGACACATAGTCCACGTCGTCGTAGGCGCCGTTCTCTTCCAGGAAGTTGATCGAGGTGATGACGCCGCGGCCGGCGCAGCCGACGCCCGGCTCCGGACCGCCGGACTCGACGCACTTGATGTTCTTGTAGCCGATCTTGAGGACGTCCTCGAGTTCCAGATCCTCGACCGAACCGGCCTCGGCGGCCAGATGCAGGACGGTGTCCTGGGCCTTTGCGTGCAGGATCAGGCGGGTCGAGTCGGCCTTCGGATCGCAGCCGACGATCAGGATCTTCTGATCCAGCTCGACCAGCGCGGCCAGCGTGTTCTGAGAGGTGGTGGACTTGCCGATACCGCCCTTGCCGTAAAAGGCGATCTGACGCAGAGGCGCTTTGGCCATGTGGGTCGCTCCTGTGCTTGGGTCGTGGGACTGTGCTTCGATCCGGTGCGGCCGGTTCGTGGCCGCTTCGGATTTCATGGATTGCACGACCCGTGCCAGAGCGGTAATGCCTGATAAGTAACTGAATCTATTATGTTATTTGGTGTGGCGACGCGTGCCTTCTCTTTGTCGGGGTCCCGACACACACGACAAAGCCCGACATTTTGTCGGGTCTTTTCGTGGGGGCTATGGGGAGGTGTCGGCTTTCGAATGCCCCCACCTAACCTCCCCCGCTCTCAGCGGACCTACGGTCCGCCTGCCGCGTCAGCACAAAGCATAGCTTTGTGCGAGAGCTGGGCGGGGAAGGGACTGTCGCCGCATGGCGGCAAAGCTCCTGTCCCCCTCCCCCGCCCAGCGGGGGAGGGTCGGGGTGGGGGCAATACATCGCAGAGGCTATCCTACCGCCCCTCGCCCAAAGCCTCGCTCGCCACGACGATGCGCAGCGCCAACTCCTCCACCGCCTCGTCGCGGTCCATGTCGTAGAGAAGCTGTGCCAGCAGCCGGCCGCGCGCCACCAAGCGACGGGCCAATGCCGGATCGGCGGGCTTCGCCAGCAGCGCCTCGACCAGCCTTTCGCCGGTCAGGCGGGCCAGCGCGTCGCAGCGGTCGATCAGCCGCTGCTTCAGCGTGTCCACGGCGGCGGGGCGGCCGGCGTGGGTCAGGTCGGCGCAGAAATGGTGCAGGCTGCGCAGCTGGCGCAGCAGCGCCGCGAACAGAAGGTCGTCCAGTTCGCCGCCGACCGCCGCCTTGCCGACAAGATCGAACAATGTGTCGGAAAGCCGCCATGCCGCCGAAAGCCAGTCGTTCATCGCCTTGCGGTCTGCCGGCTCGACGAAGGGGCCGGACTCCTCCTTCGTCTCCTCCTGGTCGTCCAGGTTGCGAAGCGCGATGACGATCAGCCCATCGGCCTGGGCGAGCGTGGCGAGGCTGGCATGAAGCGCCTTCAGCCCACGGTCGGCGACGAATCCCTCGATCGCCTCGGTGGCGCGGTGCAGGGAATAGCGGGCAAGCCGGCGCGATTGATAGACGACGTCCTGCAACGCACTGCCGCCGCCCAGCGCCTCCAGCACCATCCGCCGCACCTCGAAGCGCAGCAGGGCGCGGGCCAGCCGGTCGATGCCGCCGACGTCGATGGGGCGGCGGTCCCTGGTCAGCGCGTCGGCGGTGGCGCGGGCGTCGGTCTCGATGGCGCCGATCACTGCCTGGAGATGGCCCTTGCCGCCGCCGCGCATCCGCCCGACCAGCGCCCGCATCGCCTCGGCAAGGTCGATGGCGCTGGGCAGGCTTTCCTCATGGGCGGTGCGGCCGGTCACCAGCCGGTCGATCAGATGGTCGCGCACCCCCGGCAGCAGCACGTCGGTGACGATCTGCCCGATCGGCCGCAACAGCGCCTCCAGCATCCGGCCCGGCGGCTGACCGGCCAGCCCCGGCAGCGGGTTGACCGGCTTGGGAACCAGCCTTGGGCGATGCGGCTCCAGCAGCTCCAGCACCGCGTCGCCGCGCAGGGGCGTGATGGTGCCGCGCAGAAGCTGTGCGAGGCGCAGGGCCGTTCGCGCCTCGTCGATGCCGCGCGGCGGAAGACCGTCGGGTGCTGCCGGTGCGGCGAGGGCGGGCTGGGGAGACGGTGGTGGCGTCCGGACAAGCGTCTGCGTGGGCACCGGCGGGGTGCGCCGGCGCCGGCTGTCGTCGTACTTGGTCGGCCAGAAGGCCATGCGGGTGCCGCCGGATCGTAAGCGTCGCTGTACTGAGTATGGGGACGGACCGTTCGGCTTCAAACGGACAATGTTGCGACATGCGGCACTGGAACCCTTCCGGTTGCGGTGGTCCGGGCTTGGCACGCGCCCGCTTATACAATATCCATATAAGGAGTAATGACATTTGGATGGAGCGGACCGGCGTGGCGGATGGAGTGGCGACACAGGATGCGAGTGGTCGGACGACGACGTCCGATTCGCCCCCTGATTCGCCATTGGCCCTTCGCGCCCACCGCGCCAACCTCGTCAACATCCCGGCCGCCGCGCTGTGCAGCGAAGCCTACAATGACGAGCCGCGGCGCCTGCGCATCGGCGCCACCCGCAGCGAGCACGCCGCCTTGTTCGAGGCGCTGGACGAAAGCCCCGACGCGCTGACCGCATCGGACGTCTTCCAGCGCCATATGGCCGAGGTGTTCGGGGTGAACCCCGACTTTTCCGGGGCGGAGGGGCCGGACGGCAAACGCCGTTTCCGTGCCAGCTACCTGCGCCTGCTGAAGGGCTGGATGTTCGACAGCAACCGGGCGGAAGGCGCGGTGATGAAGGGGTGGGTGGAAAGCCGGTTCGGACTGCTGCCGACCTTCCATGGCGAACCGATCCGCCGCTTCGCCTCCGACGCGTGGGCGGCCTATGGCGAGCAGAGGCAGTCGACCCGCTTCCACAACAACAACATCCACCTGCAGCTCGACCTTCTGTACGAGTTCTGCCAATGGACGATCCGCCGCGGCTGGCCCGACGCGCCGATGCCCAACTGGGCCTCGCACATCCGGCTGTACCGGGGCGTCAACGATTTCGAGGAACACCACATCGTCGCCCGGCCGGACAAGCGCACGGCGGTGCTTCGGCTGAACAACCTGTGTTCCTTTTCCATCAACCGCGACATCGCCGGCCAGTTCGGCGACTACATCCTCGATGCCTGGGTGCCGCTGCCCAAGGTGGTCTTCTTCCGCGACATCCTGCCGCGCTACCCGTTCCAGGGCGAAGGAGAATATCTGGTGATCGGCGGGGATTACCGGGTGGGTGTGTCGCTTCTCTGACAACCTCACGCCGGGCGTCGGCCTGTGGGCCGTTTGCCGGGCGCACCAGGAAAGGGCGGGCATTTCGCCCCATGGCATGACCGATCCGACGATTCCGACGCCCGAACTCCGTTCCCCTGAAATCCGATCCAGGTCGCTCGGCGCCTATCTCGGCCTCGCCTGCGGCGATGCGCTGGGGGCGACGGTCGAGTTCCTGACCAAGGGCGAGATCGCCCACCAATATGGCGTCCACAAGCACATCAAGGGCGGCGGCTGGCTGAAGCTGCCGGCCGGGCAGGTGACCGACGACACCGAGATGTCGCTGCATCTCGGCCGCGCCATCCTGTCCGGGCCGGAGTGGGAGGCCCGCCGCGCCGCGGAGGAGTTCGCCATCTGGCTGAAATCGGTGCCGGTCGATGTCGGCGACACGACGCGCCGCGGCATCCGCCGCTTCATCATGCACGGCACGCTGGAGGAGCCGGAGTCGGAGTACCACGCCGGCAACGGCGCGGCGATGCGCAACCTTCCGGTGGCGCTGGCGACGCTGGGCGACGACGCGGCCTTCGAGCGCTGGTCGGTGGAGCAGTCGCACATCACCCATTGCAACCAGCTGTCCGATTCCGCGGTGGTCGCGCTGGGCCGAATGGTGCGGCGACTGGTGCTCGGCGGCGGTGTCCTCGCAGCACGGGAGGAGGCGAACGCCCTGATCGCCAGGCACCGCCAGTTCAAGTTCGAACCCTACCGCGGCCTGTCCACCGCCTTCATCGTGGATACGGTGCAGACCGTCTTCCACTATTACTTCCAGACCGATTCGGTCGAATCCTGCGTGGTGGAGACGGTGAACCAGGGCGGCGACGCCGACACCACCGGCGCCATTGCCGGCATGCTGGCCGGCGCCACCTATGGCGTCGAGTCGATTCCGCCGCGCTGGCTGCGCAAGCTGGACCGCAAGGTCTACGACGAGATTTGTCAGCAAACCGACGCGCTGCTTGCCCGCGCACCGATGTTCCAGGGGAGATGAGCGATGGCCGATGTGGTGTTCTTCGAAAAGCCCGGCTGCGGAGGCAATGCCCGCCAGAAGGCCCTGCTGGAGCGGGCCGGTCACCGCGTGCTCGCCCGTGACCTGCTGAGCGAGCCCTGGACGCCCGAAACGCTCCGCCCCTTCTTCGGCGACCGTCCGGTGGCGGACTGGTTCAACCGCGCCGCCCCGGCGGTGAAGAGCGGCGAGGTGGTGCCGGAGGCGATGGACGAGGCCGCGGCGCTGGCCGCGATGGTCGAACGGCCGCTGCTGATCCGCCGCCCGCTGATGCAGGTCGGCGACCGCCGCGACTGCGGATTCGAGACCGACCGGGTGGATGCCTGGATCGGACTGGGCGGCGCCATGCCGGCGGAAGGGAAGATGGAAGGCTGCTTGCGGCCGGACATGCCGCCCTGTCCGAAGCCATAAGGACCGAAACCCTCACGTGCATAAGGGCGCGAGCCATGTCAACGCGTGACCTCGCCCGCCACCTGTCGTAGCTTGTCGCCCCCAAGGGCGACGACCAGCGGCAGACGAGGACATCATGTGCGAACTCCTGGGCATGAGCGCCAACGTGCCCACGGACATCTGCTTCAGCTTCGCCGGCCTGATGCGTCGCGGCGGACAGACCGGGCCGCACCGCGACGGCTGGGGCATCGCCTTTTATGAGGGGAAGGGCTGCCGCACCTTCCACGACCCGGCTCCCAGCAGCGAATCGGAAATCGCCCGGCTGGTCAGCCAGTATTCGATCAAGTCCTGCACGGTGATCTCGCACATCCGCCGGGCCAACCGCGGCCGGGTGTCGCTGGAGAACACCCACCCTTTCACCCGCGAGCTGTGGGGCCGGGTTTGGACCTTCGCCCACAATGGTCAGTTGAAGGGCATCAAGGACCGCGTGTTGACCTTCTACGAGCCGGTCGGCAGCACCGACAGCGAGCATGCCTTCTGCTGGCTGCTCGACCAGATCCGCATGCAGTATCCGGAGCCGCCGAAGACCACCGCCGGCCTGATGAAGCTGATCCGCCATCTGGCTGCCGATCTGGGGACGCTCGGTGTCTTCAACATGCTGCTCAGCGACGGGCGCTACCTGTGGTGCCACTGCGCCACCAACCTCGCCTGGCTGACCCGCAAGGCGCCGTTCGGTGCCGCCACCCTGCTTGATGCCGACATGAGCGTCGACTTCTCCAAGGAGACGACGCCCAACGACGTCGTCACCGTGATCGCCACCCGCCCGCTGACCAGGGACGAGGCCTGGACGGTGATGCAGCCGGGGCAGATGGCGGTCTTCCGCGGCGGGGCGCTGGTGACGCGCTGACCCGGTCCACCTGCGCCGATTGTTGCTTGTCCAGAGACGATCTTTCGCACACAGACAGGCTTAACCGCCGGAAAACAAAGGAGCATCTTGGTCGTCAGAACCCGGCCGGGACATACGGCCGCAACAACCAAGAGGCTCCTTCCGCCATGACCACGATCCTGCATGTCGACTCCAGCCCGCTCGGCACCGTGTCCGTCACCCGCCAGCTGACCGCCTCCATCGTCGAGGCACTGGTGAAGGCCGAGCCGTCGGCCACCGTCGTCACCCGCGATGTCGCCGCCAACCCGCCGGCCCATCTGGACGGCGAACTGCTGCAGGTCGTCAAGCTCGGCGTCGTCGAGGGCCTGAGCCCGCGCCAAAGCGAAGAGTTGGCCCTGACCAATGCGCTGCTCGACGAGTTCCTGGCCGCCGACGTCGTCGTGATCGGCGCGCCGATGTACAACTTCTCCATTCCGACCCAGCTGAAGGCCTGGATCGACCGCCTCGCCCAGGCTGGCCGCACCTTCCGCTACACCGAGAAGGGTCCCGAGGGTCTGGCCGGCGGCAAGCGCGTGATCGTGGCGTCCGGGCGCGGCGGCGTCTATTCGACCAACCCGGCGCTGGCCGGCCTGGACCACCAAGAAGCATATCTGCGCACGGTGTTCGGTTTCTTCGGCATCACCGACGTGACCTTCATCCGCGCCGAGGGCATCGGCATGGGGCCGGAAGCCAAGGACAAGGCGCTGGCCGGCGCCGCGAAGGAGATCGAGGGGTTGCTGGTCGCGGCTTGAGGCTGACGGGGGCGGCTGCGGTTGCCCCCTCCCTAACCCTCCCCCGCCCTCGGTCGGCCGAAGGCCGATCAAGGGCGGGAGAGGGGACTGCCGCTGGACGCCGACAAAGCTCCTGCCCCCTCTCCCGCGATCGGATCGGCCTTCGGCCGACCGAGGGCGGGGGAGGGATGGGGAGGGGGCACCCCACCGACCCCCCTACTGGAACGCCACCTCCGCCAGGCTGCGCAGCTTGCGGGAGTGCAGCGTCTCCATCCCGTGCTCGCGCAGCAGTTCCATCGCCAGCACGCCGATCTTCAGATGCTGGTCGACCCGCTCGCGGTAGAAGCGGTCGGCCATGCCCGGCAGTTTCAGCTGCCCGTGCATCGGCTTGTCCGACACGCACAGCAACGTCCCGTACGGCACGCGGAAGCGGAAACCGTTCGCGGCGATCGTCGCGCTTTCCATGTCCAGCGCGATGGCGCGGCTCTGGCTGAAGCGCATCAGCGGTTCGCGGTGGTCGCGCAGTTCCCAGTTGCGGTTGTCGATGGTCGCCACCGTGCCGGTGCGCATGATGCTCTTCAGGTCGAAGCCCGACAGGCCGGTCACCCGCTCCACCGCCGTCTCCAGCGCGCGCTGAACCTCGGCCAATGCCGGCACAGGCACCCACAGCGGCAAATCGGCGTCCAGCACATGGTCCTCGCGGACATAGCCGTGGGCCAGCACATAGTCGCCCAGCCGCTGGGTGTGGCGCAGCCCGGCGCAGTGGCCCAGCATCAGCCAGGCATGCGGGCGCAGCACCGCGATGTGGTCGGTGATGGTCTTGGCGTTCGACGGCCCGACGCCGATGTTGACCAGGGTGATGCCGTTGCCGTCCGGCCGTTTCAGGTGATAGGCCGGCATCTGCGGCATGCGCGTCAGCTTGGCCGCTGGAACATCCGCCGCGCCGCCCAGGTTCCGGTTGGTGGTGACGATGTCGCCCGGCTCGACGAAGCTGTCATACTGGCTGCGGTAGGCGGCCAGATCGGCATCGCCGGTCGGCTCCATGATCTCGCGCGACAGCCGGATGAACTCGTCCACATAGAACTGGTAGTTGGTGAACAGGACGAAGTTCTGGAAATGCTCCGGCGCGGTCGCGGTGTAGTGGCGCAGCCGGTGCAGCGAGAAATCCACCCGCGGGGCCGTGAACAGCGCCAGCGGCTTCACCGCGTCCATTCCGGCATCGCAGGTTCCGTTGACGATGGTGTCGTCCATCCGCGCCAGATCGGGCAGGTCGAACAGGTCCGGCAGCTTGGTCAGCCGGTCCGGCGGCAAATCGCCTTCCACATACATGCCGTTGGGGAAGGCGAAATGGATCGGGATCGCCTCCTCGCTGACACCGACCTCCAGCGGGACGTCGTGGTTGCGCAGCAGAAGCGTGAATTGTTCCAGCAGATAGCGTTCGAACAGGTCGGGGCGCGTCACCGTGGTGGAATGGACGCCGACCCCCTCGACGAAGCCGTAGGACAGCCGGGTGTCGACCGCGGCTCCCGACACGGCGGTCATCCGGACATAGGGGTAATAGGCCCGGTTCCGCCCGCCTTCCTCCTCGCCCTGGGTGTAGGCGGCGAAGCGGTCGCGCAGGTAAGCGGTGTTGCGATCGTAGATGTCGCGCACGCAGGCCAGCGCGGCTTTGGCATCGGTGAAGCGCCCGGCCGACCCGGGCTGGAGCGGGGCTTTATCAGTCATGTCGTCAAAGATGGGGTACGAACGGCCGGCTGGGAAGGCCGAATTTCGGCCAATCCCCTGCACTTATCCCTTCGGAGATGACGAAACGCCCCCACCGGTCAGTCGGCGTTCAGCCCCATCAGCGACTTGGCGAAGGCATCCGCATCGAAGGGGCGCAGGTCGTAGACGCCCTCTCCGACGCCGATGGCGTGGACCGGGATCTTGAACTTCTCCGCCAGGGAGACCAGCACGCCGCCGCGGGCGGAGCCGTCCAGCTTGGTCAGGATCAGGCCGTTGACGTTGACCATGTCGCGGAAGATCTCCACCTGGCTGTGCGCGTTCTGGCCGGTGGTGGCGTCCAGCGTCAGCAGGGTGGTGTGCGGCGCCGTCTCGTCCAGCTTCTTGATGACGCGGACGATCTTGCGAAGCTCCTCCATCAGGCCGGTCTTGTTCTGCAGCCGGCCGGCGGTGTCGATCAGCAGCACGTCGACCTTCTCGGCCCGTGCGCGTTCCAGCGCGTCATAGGCAAGGCCGGCGGCATCCGCCCCGGTGTCGCGGGCGACGACCGGGCAGCCGGTGCGCTCGCCCCAGATCTTCAGCTGGCTGACCGCGGCGGCGCGGAAGGTGTCGCCGGCGGCCAGCATCACGCTCTTGCCCTCCGCCTTGAACTGGCGGGCGAGCTTGCCGATGGTGGTGGTCTTGCCGGTGCCGTTGACGCCGACGACCAGGATGACATGCGGCTTCAGCGCCGGGTCCAGAACCAGCGGCTTGGCGACGGGGGTGACGATCTTCGACACCTCGGCCGCCAGCGTCGACTTGACCTCCTCCGGCGAGACTTCCTTGCCGAAGCGGGTGCGCGCCAGTTCCGCCGTCACCTTCGCCGCGGTCGCAGGGCCGAGGTCGGCGGTGATCAGCAGCTCTTCCAACTCCTCCAGCGCCTCGTCGTCCAGCTTGCGCTTGGTGAAGATGCTGGTGATGCCGTCGGTCAGCTTGGACGAGGACTTCGACAGTCCTTCCTTCAGCTTGGCGAACCAGCCCTTCCTGGTCGGCGGCGCCTCTTCGGCAGCGGCGGCAACAGGTGCGGGGGCTGGAGCCGGCGGCAGTTCCGGAACCGCTTCAGGCTCCGGCACCGGGGCAGGGGCCACCGGGGCAGGGGCGGGGGGCGGCTCGACGGGTGCGGCAGCGGGCGGAGGGGGGACCGGCGTCTGCGCGACGGGAGCCGGCGGCGCGGGCGGCGGTTCGGCGCTCGGCGGGGTGGGCGCCAGTTCCGGCACCGGCTCGACCTCCGGCTTCGGCGCAGGCGGAGCGGCTGGGGGCTCGGGCGCTTTTTCCGGCTCGGGTTCCGGCGCGGGGGTGGCGGACTCCAGAGTGACCGACTCGTCTTTCGCCGCCTCGTCCTTGGGCGCGGTCTCTTCGGGCTTCTTGCGGCCGAACCAGCGGAAAATCATGGAGTGTCCACTATGAGAGGGGTCAGAGCGGGGTGCCGGTCAGCACGCCGTCCTTGATGCCGGTGATGGCGGCAGGCACCAGCGAACCGGGCGGGAAGGGCCGGCCCAGGCGGACCGCGGCGAAATGTTCCGTGCGGCCCAAATCGTCCTTCTCCACCAGCACCGTAGCGGTGCGGCCGATGAGGCTCGCCAGGGTGCGGGCTTCCGCCGCCTCGCCGACGGCGCGCAGGCGGGCGGCGCGCTCCTTGCGGACGGCGCCGTCGACCTGCGGCATGCGGGCGGCCGGCGTGCCGGGGCGCGGGCTGTAGGGGAAGACATGCAACCAGGTAAGGCCGCAGTCCTCCACCAGCCGCATGGTGTTCTGGAACATCTCCTCGGTCTCCGTCGGGAAACCGGCGATGAAGTCGGCGCCGAACACCACGTCGGGGCGGATCGAGCGCACCCGCTCGCAAAACGCGATGGAATCGGCGCGGCCGTGGCGGCGCTTCATCCGCTTCAGCACCATGTCGTCACCGGCCTGCAGCGACAGGTGCAGGTGCGGCATCAGGCGCGGCTCGTTTTCGATCAGGCGCCAGAGGTCGTCGTCCATCTCGATGCAGTCGATGGAGGACAGGCGCAGCCGCGGCAATTCCGGCACCAGGGCCAGCAGCCGGCGCACCATCTGCCCCAGCGACGGCGAACCGGGCAGGTCGGGGCCATAGCTGGTGATGTCGACGCCCGACAGCACCACCTCGTTGTAGCCGGCCTTCACCAGCGCCTGGACCTGCTCGACGATGCCGCCGATGGGGACGGAGCGCGAGGGCCCTCGGCCATAGGGGATGATGCAGAAGGTGCAGCGATGGTCGCAGCCCTGCTGGACCTGGACGAAGGCACGGGCACGGTCCTCGAACCCGCCGATCAGGTGACCGGCGGTCTCCTTCACCGACATGATGTCGTTGACCAGAACCTTCTCGGCCGGCGGCAGGCCCCAGCTTTCCGGCTGCAGCTTTTCCTGGTTGCCCAGCACCTGATCGACTTCCGGCATCGCCGCGAAGCGCTGCGGGTCGATCTGGGCGGCACAGCCGGTGACGACGATGCGGGCGTCCGGCCGCTCGCGCCGCAGCTTTCGGATGGTCTGCCGCGCCTGCCGCTCGGCTTCCGAAGTGACGGCGCAGGTGTTGACGATCACCACGTCGTCCAGCCCGGCGCTGCGCACATGATTGCGCATCACCTCGGACTCGTAGGTGTTCAGGCGGCAGCCGAAGGTGACGATCTCGGGGCCGTCGGTCTTCAGGGCGACATCATCGGGCATGCTGAGCCCCTCCCATACCGGGCAAGGGGGCGCCGGTGATCGAGGAATAGAGAACGGCTGGATCGAGATCGGCTCCATTCGGCCAGACCACCGTCCCAAGCTCCGGATCGACGCGAACCGCTGCGAAGGTTTCGGGTTCGCGCAGCACGGCAAACACTCCGGTGAAAGGAACCAGGGCGGACACGTCGACATCCCCCTCCGCACCATCCTCGAACCGGAGGTGCAGGCGGTAGCCGTCGAGCGGCGTGGCGGCGACAATATCCTTCAGCATCGGTTCATTCCAGCGGAGCTATCTGATTCAACGGCGCATGCCTGCGCGCCAGTTCCCAATCGTTCTTCAACTCGTTCCTATGCAGGGCGGCCCATTCCGTCACAAGTCCCAACGCCCGGGGCGAAAGTTCACCCTCCATGATCCCAAGCGTCGAAATGTCGATCACGGCTTTCTGATTGCCATACCGCACATGGAAATGCGGCGGCGCGTGATCGTTGTAATACATCGCGATGATGATGCCGAAGAACCTGCTGATCTCAGGCATCGCCTTGTCCAGCGGAAACCAGTTCAGCCGACAGCCGGCCGCTGAAGGCGAGCGCCACCGGGCCGGTCATCAGGACGCGGTCGTCCTCGGTCCATTCGATGGTCAGGGTGCCGCCGTCCAGCAGGATGTCGGCCTTGCGCCCGGTCAGGCCGCGGCGGGCCGCCGCCACCAGCGTGGCGCAGGCGCCGGTGCCGCAGGCCTGGGTGATGCCGGCGCCGCGCTCCCACACCCGCATGCGGATCGCGGTGGGCGACAGGACCTGCGCGAACTCGATGTTGGACCGCTCCGGGAAGGTTGGGTGGTTCTCGAACACCGGGCCGACCTCGGCCAGCGGCACCGCCTCGGCATCGTCGACGAAGAAGACGGCGTGCGGGTTGCCCATGTTGACCGCGACCGGGCCTGCGAAGCCGCCATGCTCCACCGATTCGACCCGCAGCGTATCGGTGGGGGCGGCCAGCGGGATGGCGCTCCAATCCAGCCGGGGCGGACCCATGTCCACCGTGATGCGGCCGTTGTCGGCGCGGAAGGCGTGCAGCAGACCCGCGGCGGTCTGGAAGCTGGCGCGGTCGCGCCCGCTCTCCTCCATCAGCAGCCAGCCGACGCAGCGCGACGCATTGCCGCAGGCCGCGGCCTCGCTGCCGTCGGCGTTGTGGATGCGCATGAAGGCGTCGGCGCCCGGCGCCTCGGTCCGTTCCAGGATGATGAACTGGTCGCAGCCCACGCCGGTCTTGCGGTCGGCGATGGCGCGGACCTCCGCCGCAGAGGGGCGGTAGGGTTCGGAACGGGCGTCGATCACGACGAAGTCGTTGCCGAGGCCGTGCATCTTCAGGAATTCGCGGGTCATGGCCGCCGTTATATGGCGAGCCGTGGGGATAAGTCCATAAGGCGCCGCGCAAGGCAGATTCGCGGGCGTGTCCAGGGGAGTATGCCCCCCGTCACGCCCCCGTCACGCTCCCTTGAACACCAGATGCTTCGACGCCGCGAAGTTGAAGAACATGCCGGCGATCGAACCGGCGGCCACGGCCAGGAACGGGTGGTCGGCGACGGTCTGCACGCTCGATTCCAGACCGACCGACACGCCGTAATTCACCACGCCGCCGATGGCGTTGGCGGCGATGAACTTGGCCCATTGGCGGTGCAGAGGTTCGTCCGCGGCGCCGCGGAAGGTGAAGGCGCGGTTCAGCGCCCAGGTCGCGGTCGCCGCGGCGAAGAAGGACGGAATGCGGGCGGCGAAGAACTCCAGTCCCAGCGCCAGACCGCCATAGAGCACGGCGGTGTCCACCAGCAGCCCGATGACGCCGACCACGCCGAACTTGGCGAATTGCACCCCCAGCCGGCCGAGCCGGCTGTTCAGCAGTCCATCGGCCAACCCCCTCACCGGCGACCGTCCCCACGCTCGCCGACCAGCGGCGGATGGTTCCCCGGCGCGCGCAGCGACAGGTAATGCATGCGCTTGGCCTCGCGGCGGCCATGGGTGACGGTGTCCAGGATCAGGCCGCAGGTCAGGCTGAGGAAGGCCATCAGCATCAGCCCGGTCGCCAGCACCGCGGTGGGGAAGCGCGGAACCAGTCCGGTCTCGAAATAGGTCAAGATCACCGGAATGCCGAGGATCACCGACAGCAGGGCCAGCACGCCGAACAGCCCGGAGAAGAAGGGCAGCGGCCGCTCCTCCTTCACCAGCATGATGATCGCGCGCAGGATGCGGATGCCGTCGCGGATGGTGTTCAGCTTGCTGTGCGACCCGGGCGGCCGGTCCTTGTAGGGGGTCTTCACCTCGGCGATCGGCATGCGAAGCTCCAGCGCATGGACGGTCAGCTCCGTTTCGGTTTCGAAACCGCTGGCGAGCGCCGGGAAGGACTTCACGAAGCGGCGGGAGAACACCCGGTAGCCCGACAGCATGTCGCCGATGCGGCTGCCGAAGATCTTGGCCACCATGCCGGTCAGCACGAGGTTGCCGAACCGGTGGCCGGGGCGGTAGGCGGCGACGATGTCGGTCACCCGCGCGCCGTTGACCATGTCCAGCTGCTCGTCCCACAGGCGCTTGACCAGCTGCGGCGCGCTGGCGGCGTGATAGGTGTCGTCGCCGTCGACCAGCACATAAACGTCCGCCTCGATGTCGGCGAACATGCGGCGCATGACGTTGCCCTTGCCCTGCAGCGGCTCGGCCCGGACCACCGCCCCCGCCGCACGCGCGACCTCGACCGTCCGGTCCTTGGAGTTGTTGTCGTAGACGTACACCGTCGCCTCCGGCAGGGCAGCGCGGAAGTCCTGCACCACCTTGCCGATCGCCGCCTCTTCGTTATAGCACGGGATCAGCACCGCGATGGTCGGAGCCGGGGCGGCGTCCGCGTTCGTCCGCGGCGTTCCCGAAGCGTCGGTGCCGGTGATGGAGTCGGCGCGGTCGATGGTCGATACGGTCATGGCGCTGGCTTTATGGCTCGAAAAGGGCGGACGGGGCGGTTACCGGCGATAAACAGCACAAACCCGGCAATTATTCCACTGTCTCCCGATTTCAGGTCGTCCTGTCCACCGCGCAGAGGTTCAGGGTCTCGCCCAGATTGTTGGGAATCGTCCGGCAGCGCTGCGGATCCAACCGCAGGCCGAGCAGGGCGGCGGCCTTCGCCGCTCCAGCCGTGTCGGGGATCGTGCTAAGCATCAGGAAGGGGCCGCGATGCGACGCCACCTTGTCCTTCAGGATGGCGAGATGGCCGTTGCCGACCGAATCAGGCTGCAGGAAGTTGGACTGGATGCGCACGAAGGTGGCGCGGGACGGGAAGGACGGGATGACATGCGAGATGGCCCAATATCCCGCCATCAGCACCATGGTGTCGTCCGGGTCCTCGATGGGCGGCACCTCCGCCGTCACCCACTTATCGGCCCAGGCGACACGCCCCCAATCGGCCGGCTGCACCGTCAGCTGCACCAGCGCCAGCAGGGCCACCGCCAGCCCGATGCGCAGGCGCCGGGACAGCGGCAGCAGGCCGACCGCCATCACCAGCCCCAGCGGCGCCAGCATCTCCAGCGGCACCAGATAGCGGTAGATGCAGAACATTACCACCCACAGCGCGTAGGTGACGCTCAGCGCCGTCAGCAGGAACCGTGTCGCCGGCTTGTCAGTCAGCCAATCGTTCCGCCGATGCAGCGACCATCCGAACAGCGCGCCGACGGCTCCCACCGGCACCAGGACGAACAGCGCCAGCACCCGCAGGTCGAAGAACGGCACCTCGCCCACCGTCAGGGGGGAAAAGGTGAAGACGAAGGGGAAGAACAGCCGCTGCCACAGGCCGGGCGGAAAGAAGCTGACATTGACGTAGTCGGATATCGCGGCGAAGGGCGACTTGAAGATGTGGTTCATGTGCGGGAAGACCGGGTTCCCGTAATCGTGCCACAGATGGGCCATCCACACGCCGCCGCCCAGCGCCAGACCGCCCAGCACGCCGATGCCGAAGAAGAAGGCCAGCCACAGCCGCCGCCATGGCCGGGCGGGCAGGGCCAGGAAGCCCAGGCACAGCCCGACCGCATAGATCACCGTCGGGTTCTTCAGCCCCATCGCAACCCCGGCCAGCAGCCCGGCCGCCGCCACCCGTGCGAAGCTCGGCAATGGCCGGCCGTCCAGGATGCCGGGCAGGCTGCCGGCGATGACGGCGAGCGCACCCAGCACGCCCAGGCTGACCACATTGTCCTGGAAGGTGGTGCCGATCAGTCCCAACGCCCCGCCGCCCAGCCCGCCCATCACTGCAAGGGCCATGGCGATCAGGCTTCGTTGCACAGCCGGACCGTTCCGGAAACAGGACGATGCCAGCAGATACAGTAGCGACAGGTTGATTCCCTGCAGTGCTCCCC
The DNA here is from genome assembly GCF_035628975.1 of Azospirillum sp. GTDB lineage: Bacteria > Pseudomonadota > Alphaproteobacteria > Azospirillales > Azospirillaceae > Azospirillum. The sequence continues at coordinate 69,960 of NZ_DASPIS010000072.1, forward strand.
ACAGGAATCCCGCCCCCCGCGCCGGCAGGTGGGTCGCCAGCCAATAGAAGGGCACGTCCAGGAAGGGGCTGTAGAAGGTCGGCATCTGCGCCGGCAGCAGGTCGCGCCCGATCCGCCCGGTCAGCAGCGCATAGGCGTTGTACCAATGGTAGTTCCGCAGGTCCCAGTTGGCGTCCATGCCGAAGGACAGCGTCAGCAGCCCGTAGGCGAGCGGGGCCAGCAGCAGGAAGGCACGGCCGATCAGGCGGGCGCGGCGGTCGTCGTCAATGGTCGGCATCGGGTCGTGCGGCCTTCGTTGGTCTCGGTCATTCGGTGGGACATGACGGCTTGGCAGGGGGGTGGCAGGGGGGTAGCAGGGGATTTGGTAGGCGGTCGCCACGCCCGCCGCAAGGGGCGCGGCGGATCAGACCGCCATCATGGAGGAGTCCTGCGCCGCGGATTCCTGCCCTCGCAGCCAGTCGGCCAGACCGGGCAGGGCCGTGTGGTCGGGATGGCTGTGCTCCAGCAGGAAATAGCGTCCGGTCTCCGCCGCGGGACAGCCGGGGACCGGAACCAGCCGCCCGTCGGCCAGCTGCCGCTCGATGAACAGCAGCGGCACCAGGGCTATTCCCAATCCGTCTACCGCCGCCTGGATGGCGACATAGGTGTGATCGACGTCCAGCCGGTTGCGCAGCCGGTCGGCGCCGATGCGGTTGGCGGCGCACCAGTTCGGCCACAAATCCGGCCGCGCCCGGATGGCGATGACCGTGCGCCCGGCCAGCCCGTCCGGCATCGCTTCGCCGTTCACCTCCTTCAGCAATTGCGGACTGCAGACCGGCGCCGAGCGCTCGGCCATCAGCGGGTGGGGAGCCAAGCCGGCGAAATGGCCGGGATCGCGACGGATGGCGTAGTCGAGCGGGCGCGACAGGTCGATGCGGTCGGGTGCCGTGAACAGCGACAGCTCGACGTCGGGAAAGGCCGCCTTGAAGGCCGGCAGCCGCGGCAGCAGCCAATGCATGGCGAAGGTCGGGATGCAGTCGAGATGAACGACCTGCCCGCCCTTCTCCTCGCGCAATGTGCCGGTGGCGGTCGCCAGCTGGTCGAACAGATCGGCCACCCGCACGAAATAACGGGCGCCGACCGGGGTGAGCCGGACCTGCCGGCGCGACCGGTCGAACAGCGCCAGCCCCAGCCAATCCTCCAGCAGACGAATCTGCCGGCTGACCGCGCCGGTGGTGACGCACAGCTCCTCCGCAGCGGCACGGAAGCTGCCATGGCGGGCGGCGGCGACGAAGGCGCGAAGGGCGTTGAGCGGAGGAAGCGAAGTGTTCGAACGGCTGGACATCCGTTGATATTTTCTCAACGGTCATCGCAGAACAAGTCGTTTTTCCCAACCCCCGCCGGCCGCTACCGTGGCGCCGACCAATGTCAAGAACGGGGTGGCGGGGCGTGGACGGAAAGAGCGGACCGGCGGTGCCGGCGCGGGTGGTGTGGGCGCTGGGCATGTCGCAGCTGGTCTGCTGGGGTGTGTCCTACTACCTCGTCGGCCTGTTCGGCGAGGCGATGGCTGCCGATCTGGGGCAGGGATTGCCGGCGATCCATGGCGGTTTCACCCTGGCGCTGGTGGTGATGGGGCTGGTGTCGTCCGCCGTCGGCCGGGCCATCGACCGGCGGGGCGGTCGGGCGGTCATGGTCGCCGGGTCCCTTCTGATGGCGGCGGGCTGCATCGGGCTGGCGCTGGCGCATGGGCTGGTCGTCTATTACGCCTCCTGGGTTCTGCTCGGACTTGCGATGCGGATGGCGCTGTACGATGCGGCCTTCGCCGCGCTGGCCCGCATCGGCGGCCGGGGGGCGCGCAGGCCGATCTCGCAGATCACGCTGCTCGGCGGGCTTGCCTCCAGCGTGATGTGGCTGGTCGGGCAGTCGGTGGCGGAGGGGCTGGGCTGGCGCGGCGCGCTCCTCGTCTATGCGCTGCTGGCACTCGCCACCGTGCCGCTGCATCTGCTGATCCCGCCCGACCGCTTCGCGGAGCCGGTGCCGGACGTGCCGCCGGCCGTCCAGGCACCCGCAGCGCCGGCCACCCCGCCGCCGTCGGCCTTGGCGGCGGTTCTCTATGCATTGATCGTTGCGCTGTCGGGGATGCTGAACTCCGGCCTGTCGGCCCACATGATCGGCATGCTGGCGGGGCTGGGGATGGCGCCGGCTCTGGCGGTGTGGGTGTCCACCCTGCGCGGCGTCGGACAATCGGCGGCGCGGCTGGCGGAGATCCGGTTCGGCAGGCGGCTGTCCGCCTTCGGCCTCGCCATCCTGGCCACCGGGCTGATCGTGCCCTGTTTCCTGTTCCCGGTCGCCTTCGGGGCGGCGCCCGCGGCCGGCATCGCCTTCGCCCTGCTGTTCGGGGCCGGAAACGGACTGGTCACCATCGTGCGTGGCGCCCTGCCGCTGGTCCTGTTCGATCCCGCCCGCTACGGCCAGACCGTCGGGCGCCTGATCACGCCCGGATTCTTCGTCTCGGCCCTCGCCCCGCTGGTCTACGCGCTGGTGATCGAGCGGTTCGGCGACGCCGCGGCGCTGTGGCTGTCCTTCCTGCTTGCGGCAGGCGCGCTGGCGGCGGCGCTGGTTCTGGCGCTGCGTTTCGGCCCCGGCAATCGGGCCTGACCGGGACGATCCGCGCGCGTTGACGCAACAAAGATGCGCGCCGGTGCATTCGCGCATGCCTGTTCGCTCATTGCGTGCCGGGAAAAGGGCAAGCTTCCTCTGGCAATGGCTTGTTCGGTCTGCTATTCACCACGCTCTGCATGCGCACGCTTGCGCCTTCTTGCGCGACAGGATTTCTGGCGATGGAAAAGTTCACGGTTCTCACCGGCGTTGCGGCGCCGCTGCCGATGATCAACGTCGATACCGACATGATCATCCCGAAGCAGTTCCTGAAGACCATCAAGCGGACGGGGCTGGGCAAGCATCTGTTCGACGAGATGCGCTACACCCCGGACGGGCAGGAGATCCCGGACTTCGTCCTGAACAAGCCGGCCTACCGCAAGGCCAGCATCATGGTGGCGGGCGACAATTTCGGCTGCGGCTCCTCGCGCGAGCATGCGCCGTGGGCGCTGGCCGATTTCGGCATCCGCTGCATCATCGCCCCCAGCTTCGCCGACATCTTCTACAACAACTGTTTCAAGAACGGCATCCTGCCGATCAAGTTGCCGAAGGAGCAGGTCGACCTGCTGCTCGACGACGCGTCGCGCGGGTCGAACGCCGTCATCACGGTCGACCTTGAGAAGCAGACCATCACCGGCCCGGACGGCGGCACCATCTCCTTCGAGCTGGACCCGTTCCGCAAGCATTGCCTGCTGAACGGCCTGGACGACATCGGCCTGACGCTGCAGCAGTCGGCCCATATCGACGGGTACGAAGGCAAGCAGCGCGCCGGCCAGCCGTGGATGTGGGGCTGACCGCCCCCGTCCTCCCCCGATTTCACCATCTGTCTTCTTGACGTCTGATATTTGGGAGTGCGCCCGCCATGGCCGCCAATAAGAAGCTTCTGTTCCTCCCCGGTGACGGCATCGGCCCCGAGGTGATGCGCCAGGTTCGCCGGGTCATCGACTGGATGGACCGCAAGCGCAAGATCACCTTCGACGTGTCCGAAGGCCTGGTCGGCGGCGCGGCCATCGAAGCCCACGGCGTTCCGCTGTCCGACGCCACGCTGGCCGAGGCGCTGGCGGTGGACGCGGTGATGCTGGGCGCCGTCGGCGGCCCGAAGTGGGACAACCCCAGCGACTACACCAAGCGCCCGGAAGCGGGCCTGCTGACCCTGCGCAAGGAACTGGGCCTGTTCGCCAACCTGCGTCCGGCCGTGGTGTTCGACGCGCTGGTCGACGCCTCGACTCTCAAGCCGGACGTCATCCGCGGCCTGGACATCCTGATCGTCCGCGAGCTGACCGGCGGCGTCTATTTCGGTGAGCCGCGCGGCATCACCGACATCGGCAACGGCGAGCGCCGCGGCGTCAACACCCAGGTCTACACCACGTCGGAGATCCGCCGCGTCGCCCGCGTCGCGTTCGAGCTGGCCCGCAAGCGCGGCAACAAGCTCTGCTCGATGGAAAAGGCGAACGTCATGGAATCCGGCCTGCTGTGGCGCCAGGAAGTGACCAAGCTGCACCAGGAAGAGTTCCAGGATGTCGAGCTGAGCCACATGTACGCCGACAACGGCGCCATGCAGCTGCTGAAGAACCCGAAGCAGTTCGACGTGATCGTCACCGACAACCTGTTCGGCGACATCCTGTCGGACGAGGCGGCGATGATGACCGGCTCGCTCGGCATGCTGCCGTCG